>JAGASL010000024.1 GCA_017621755.1 Clostridia bacterium | reverse complement strand
TAGAGCTGCTTTTCCAAGCTTCTCTTACTTTTTGAGTTTACTCAATGTGTTTTAACGAGATTCCATCGCACTTTTCAGTGCTTTAGAAATTCTGTTGTTCAATTTTCAAAGACCGATCGCCGCCGCTCTCCGGGCAATTCCCTTCGCGCCTGCGACTTTTTTATTATACCACTTCGTTAGCCATTTGTCAATACCTTTTTGAAAGATTTTTCAAAAATTTTTATTGCCTCCCCGGCCTCTCTTCTGTGGCTGCTCCTTGCCGGAAGCACTCTTCCCGCGAGGTGCTTTGCTATTATACTAAATCCAACTCCGTTTGTCAAGCGTTTTTGTGAATTTTTTTCTTTTTTGGCATTTTTTCTCTTTTAACGTCTTTTTTCAACGCTTCTTTGTCTATTTTGCCTACACGCCGGGCCAAAACGTCGAAATGCTGGATTTTTGTTAAATAAAACACAAAAACCTCTTGATTATTAAAGATATATATGTTATAATAAAACGGTATGTATCGTGAAAGGCCTTGCGGCCTTGCCGGCACGATGATAACTAATGTAAGGAGTAAATGAAAATGCAGAAGAAAATCAGCAACCTTCCGTTCAAAGGCACTGCAGAGCAGGAAGCAGAGCTTAAGAAGATCATTGCTGCCCACAAGCATGACAAGAGCCACCTGATGGCGGTTATGCAGCAGGCACAGGATGTTTACGGCTACCTTCCGCTTGAGGTACAGACCATGATCGCAGAGGGCATGGATGTTCCGACCGAAAAGGTTTACGGCATCGCTACCTTCTACGCACAGTTCTCGCTTTCCCCGAAGGGGCAGTACAATATCTCTGTATGCTTGGGTACCGCCTGCTATGTTAAGGGTGCGGGCGAAATTTTTGACAAGCTGCAGGAGCTGCTTGGCATTGGTGCCGAGGAGTGCACGCCTGATGGCAAGTTCTCTCTCACCGCCTGCCGTTGCATCGGCGCTTGCGGTCTGGCGCCCGTTCTTACCGTGAATGAAGAGGTATACGGTCGTCTGACGGCAAAGGACATGGAATCTGTTCTCGCTAAATATAATTAAATGAAGATTTTTCACCGTTTTTTCCCCGGCGCTGATGTTTTAGCGGACTGATGGCGTTGTTCCGTTACCGGCAAAGGAACGCTTGTCGCTGTCCACTCGATCTTTGCGCCACGCGCGAGGATCATCCGCCACGCGGAGCGGTCGCCGTCATTCGGGAGGGCGAGCGGTGAATGAACAAAAACAGGAGGAAAGCATACATGAAAACAGTTGCAGAACTGAACGAGCTTCGTGCTGCCAATCTGAAGAACGTGGTTCTTCGTAAAGGCGCTGAGGCTCTTGCTGCTGCCAAGGCAGCTGCCCCCGCAGAATCGTTTGACGGTAAGTATACCGTGCTTGTTTGCGGCGGTACCGGCTGTACCTCTTCGCACAGCGAAAAGATCGTTGATGCGTTGAATGAGGAGATCAAGAAGAACGGCATTGAAAACAACGTTAACGTTGTTTTGACCGGCTGCTTCGGCCTTTGCGCGCTCGGCCCGATCATGATCGTATATCCCGAGGGTGCATTCTATTCCCGCATGGATGACGCGAACGTAGCACGCGTAGTAAAGGAGCATCTGATCGAGGGCAAGCCCTGCCTTGATCTGCTTTATAACGAGACCGTAGCCGAGGATGGCTCGATCAAGTCGCTGGACGAGACCGACTTCTACAAGAAGCAGGTTCGTGTTGCCCTGCGTAACTGCGGCGTTATCGACCCGATGTGCATCAACGAGTACATCGCCATGGACGGTTACCAGGCTCTGGCTAAGGTGCTGACCGAGTACAAGCCTGAGGACGTTATTAAGGTGATCACCGACTCTGGTCTTCGTGGCCGTGGTGGCGGTGGCTTCCCCACCGGCCGCAAGTGGGCTCTTTGCGCGCCCAACCAGGCCCCCCAGAAATACGTTGTTTGTAACGCCGACGAGGGCGACCCGGGTGCGTTCATGGACCGTTCGGTTCTTGAGGGTGACCCGCACTGCTTGATCGAGGCTATGGCTATCGCCGGTTACGCCATTGGCGCAACCCAGGGTTACGTATACGTTCGTGCTGAGTACCCGATCGCCGTTAACCGTCTGCAGGCTGCCATTGAGGCTGCACGCGAGGCTGGTCTGCTTGGCAAGAACATCTTTGGCTCCGGCTTTGATTTCGATATGGAGATCCGTCTGGGTGCCGGTGCATTCGTATGTGGTGAGGAAACCGCGCTGATGACCTCGATCGAGGGCAACCGCGGTGAGCCGAGACCCCGCCCGCCGTATCCGGCTGTGAAGGGTCTGTTCAACGCTCCTACCATTGAAAACAACGTTGAGACCTTTGCAAACGTTCCGCAGATCATTCTGCGCGGTGCTGAGTGGTTCGCATCTATGGGCACTGAGAGATCCAAGGGTACGAAGGTATTCGCACTGGGCGGTAAGATCAAGCATACCGGTCTGGTTGAGATCCCCATGGGTACTACCCTGGACGAGATCGTTAACGAGATCGGCGGCGGTGTGCCGAACGGCAAGAAGTTCAAGGCTGCACAGACCGGTGGTCCTTCCGGCGGTTGTATCCCGGCCAGCCTGATCAACACCGAGGTAGACTATGACAACCTGGTTTCTATCGGTTGTATGATGGGCTCTGGCGGTCTGATCGTTATGGACGAGGACACCTGTATGGTCGACATGGCCAAGTTCTTCCTCGAGTTTACGGTTGACGAATCCTGCGGTAAGTGCACGCCCTGCCGTGTAGGCACCAAGCGTCTGCTTGAGATGCTGGATAAGATCACCCGCGGCGAAGGCACGCTGGAGGATCTGGACAAGATGGAGGAGCTTTGCGAGTACATCAAGGCCAACTCTCTCTGCGGTCTGGGCCAGACAGCTCCGAACCCGGTTCTGTCTACCCTGAAGTTCTTCCGCGATGAGTATATTGCTCACGTAGTTGACAAAAAGTGCCCCGCCGGCGTATGTAAGAGCCTGCTGAAGTACACCATCGATCAGGATAAGTGTATCGGCTGTGGTGTTTGTGCAAAGGCCTGCCCTGTTAACGCGATCAGCAGAACCGATTACGTTGCCCCCGGCCACAAGCTGGCTTCGATGAAGATCGATTCCTCTGTCTGCGTGAAGTGTGGCGCTTGTATGAGCACTTGTAAGTTCAAGGCCATTTCAAAGGGTTAAGGAGGATAAGAAGCATGGATATGTTAAATGTAAAGGTTAACGGCATTGCCGTTTCGGTGCCGAAGGGCTCTACCATTCTGGAAGCCGCCCGTGCGGCAGGTGTGGAAATTCCTACCCTTTGCTACATGAAGGAGATCAACGAGATCGGCGCTTGCCGTATCTGCGTGGTTGAGGCTACCGGCGCTCGCGGTCTGGTTACCGCCTGCGTATTCCCGGTTACCGAGGGCATGGAGATTCAGACCAACACCCCCAAGGTTCGCGCCGCCCGCAAGACGACGCTGGAAATGATCCTTTCCACCCACGACAAGAACTGCCTCTCCTGCGTTCGCTCTACCAACTGCGAGCTGCAGAAGCTGTGCCTGGAGTACGGTGTAGACAGCACCGCATACACCGGCTTCAAGCCTGAGTATGCGCTGGATACCTCTGCCCCCCACCTTGTTCGTGATAACAACAAGTGTATTCTTTGCCGCCGCTGTATCGCTGCCTGCCGTGAGCAGTACGTTGGCGTTATCGGCGCAAACAACCGCGGTATTGATACCTGCGTAGGCTCTCCCTTTAATGCCAACCTGAACGATACCACCTGTATCTCCTGCGGTCAGTGTACCGTTGTCTGCCCGACCGGCGCACTGGTTGAGAAGGACGATACCGCTGCCGTTTGGGAAGCGCTGGGTGACAAGTCTAAGCACGTGATCGTGCAGACTGCTCCCGCCGTTCGTGCCGCACTTGGTGAGTCCTTTGGCATGCCGATCGGCACCAACGTAGAGGGCAAGATGGTTGCCGCTCTCCGTCGCCTGGGCTTTGAGAAGGTATTTGACACCGACTTCGGTGCTGACCTGACCATCGTTGAAGAGGCAAACGAGCTGATCGAGCGTGTAAAGAACGGTGGCGTTCTGCCGATGATCACCTCCTGCTCGCCCGGTTGGGTTAAGTTTGCTGAGTACTACTATCCGGAGCAGCTGAAGAACCTTTCTTCCTGCAAGTCCCCGATGCAGATGACCGGCGCCATCATCAAGACCTACTATGCCGAGAAGATGGGCTGGGATGCCAAGGACATCGTGGTAGTAGCCGTTATGCCCTGTACCGCTAAGAAGTTCGAGATCGGCCGTGACGATCAGGCTGCTGCCGGCGTACCGGACGTAGATATTTCGATCACCACCCGTGAGCTTGCTCGTATGATCGCCCGTGCCGGCCTGAAGTTTGAGGCCCTGCCGAACGAGGAGTTCGACAACCCGCTGGGCGAGGATACCGGCGCAGCCGTTATCTTTGGCGCTACCGGTGGCGTTATGGAGGCTGCTCTCCGTACTGCTAACGACTGGCTGACCGGCAAGGACAACGATAAGGTTGACTTTACCGAGGTTCGCGGCACCGCATCCATCAAGGAGGCGACCTACAAGATCGCCGGTATGGACGTAAAGGTTGCTGTTGCCAGCGGCGCTAAGGCTGCCAAGGAGGTCATGGACAAGATCGCTTCCGGCGAGGCTGACTGGACCTTCGTTGAGATCATGGGTTGCCCCGGCGGTTGCGTAAACGGCGGTGGTCAGCCG
>JAGASL010000023.1 GCA_017621755.1 Clostridia bacterium | reverse complement strand
GTCAGCGGTAAATTCCTCTCTGACCATTCAGGAATTAGCTCCGGGTGAACGCTTGCTAAACTGTTGCTCATAGTATAACCCCCCCTTCCTCTGTGATTATCCTCATTATATTGAGAAAAACAGGATTGGTGTAGTTTGCGATGTAGTCCGAAAACTATGAGAAATGAAAGAAGCTCCTGAGAAGCAGTAACTTCTCAGGAGCTGTGTGAAACTTAAAATTATGCGATTTTTTAGTCTCTGCACCGTTTTTAGCACCGATTGGTGTAAATTTGGTGTAAAGAGGTAAATTTATTTGATTTTGAAAGTCCCGAAACCCGCATAAACACTGGGTTTTTCTTACTTGTCGTTCGGTAAGGACTTCATTGTCGGGAAAAGCAGCACGTCGCGGATAGAGGCGCTATCGGTGAGGAGCATGACCAGGCGGTCAACGCCGAAGCCAAGGCCACCTGTGGGCGGCATGCCGTATTCAAGCGCGTTGATGAAATCATAATCCACCTCAGCGTGGCAGGTCGGCTCGGCGGCCAGCTTAGCGGCTACCTGGCGCTCAAAGCGCTCGCGCTGGTCAATGGGGTCATTGAGCTCAGAGAAGGCGTTACCAAACTCGGTCGCGTTGATGAAGTACTCAAACCGCTCGGTAAAGGCCGGCTCGGTGGGCTTGCGCTTGGCAAGCGGGCTATTCTCTACCGGGTAATCGTAAATGAAGGTGGGCTGGATGAGATTTTCCTCTACGTAGGCATCAAAGAACTCGACCAGCACGGCGCCCTTGGTCGCATCGGCCGGCACCTCTACGTGCTTAGCCTTGGCGGCGGCGCGGGCCTCTTCATCGCTCTGCCATTCGTAATAATCCACACCGGCATACTTCTTCACGGCCTCGACCATGGTCAGGCGCTGCCAATTACCCATATCGATCTCCTTGCCCTGATAGGTGATCTGGCGCGTGCCGCAAATGCGGTCGCACAGGCGCTTGTAAAGCTCCTCGACCAGGTCCATCATGCCCTGAAAATCGGTGTAGGCCTGGTAAAGCTCAACCGTGGTAAATTCCGGGTTGTGCTTGGTATCCATACCCTCGTTACGGAAGATACGGCCTACCTCGTAAACACGATCCATACCGCCCACGATCAGGCGCTTGAGGTACAGCTCGGTCTCGATGCGCAGGTACATATCCATATCCAGCGTGTTGTGGTGGGTGATAAAGGGGCGGGCGGCGGCGCCGATCTCACACGGGGTGAGGATGGGCGTATCGACCTCTAAGAAGCCCTTTTCATCCAGATAGGCGCGGATCTCGCGCAAAATCTGCGAGCGGCGCACAAAGGTCTCCTTGACCTCGGGATTAACGATCAGATCCACGTAGCGCTGGCGGTAGCGCAGGTCGGTATCGGTCAGGCCGTGAAACTTCTCCGGCAGCGGCAAAAGCGACTTGGAGAGCAGGGTGATCTTGCAGGCGTGGAGGGATACCTCACCCGTCTGGGTGCGGAACACAAAGCCCTCGACACCGATGATATCACCGATATCCCACTTCTTGAAGCCGGCGTAGACCTCCTCGCCTACGTCCTCACGGCGGACGTACAGCTGCATCCTGCCGGTGCTATCCTGCAGGTGGGCAAAGGATGCCTTACCCATCACGCGGCGAGAGACCATGCGGCCCGCCAGGCGCACGCGTGCGCCGGCAGAGGGGTCCTCTACGTCTACGTAGCTCGCCTTCAGGCTCTCGCTATCGGCGGTAACGTCATACTTGGTGATCTCGTACGGGTTCTGCCCGGCGGCTACCAGGGCAGCCAGCTTTTCACGGCGAACGGCCAGCTCACTGGTAGAGCTGGGGGCGGCCTGCTGCTGATTTTCTCTATTGTCTTGCATTGCTTTTTCCCTCTCTCTTAGCGGGTAACGTTCAGAATTTCCAGGCGGAAGGTGTTGCCGTTGGGGGCGGTAAATTCTACCGTCTCGCCGGCGCGGGAGCCCTTGATGGCGGCGCCGATGGGCGATTCATCCGAGATCTTGCCGTTGAGCGGGTCGGCACCGAAGGAGCCTACCAGCGTGTAGGTCACGACCTTGCCGGTCTCTAAGCGGCGCACCTCAACGGTAGAGCCAACGTTGGCAACCCCCTCGTCCATCTCGCTCTCGTCCATAACGTGGGCGTTGGCGATCATATGCTCCAGCTCGGCAATGCGGGCAGCGATCTTGCCCTGCTCCTGCTTTGCCTCGTCATACTCGCTGTTCTCGGAAAGGTCACCGTAGCTGCGGGCGGTAGAGATATCCTTTTTGTTTTCCTCGCGCTTTACCTTGTAAAGCTCTAACTCCTTTTGCAGCTCGGCAAATTCTGCGGGGGTATAGTTCTTGATTTCAGCCATGATCCTTCTCCATCTCTATGAAAAAATATTTTTATTCGTTGGTCAGCAGCGCAAGCGCCGTATGCAAGGGTGCATCCTGCTCCTTCGGCAGCAGGTAAATGGTGGTTTCCACATATTCCTCGGCAACCGGGGCGGAAATATCCGGCGCAAGGCCGGTTCCCTCATAGGACGTGCCGGAGGGGGGCAGATAGTCGGCTACGGTGACGGTGATATAGGAGCCGTCATTCAGGCGATAGCCGGTCTGCATGGTGCATTTGCCAAAGGTTGTCTCGCCGATCAGGGTGGCGTAGCCGTGGTCGCGCAGGGCGCCGGCAAACAGCTCGGCAGCTGAGGCGGTGCGCCGGTTCTGCAGCACCACGATGGGCAGGGTCAGCTGCTCGTCATCCTCGCTGTAATAGGCCGTTTGACCGTTGTTTTCATTGCCGTAGGCTAAGCTGATCAGCAGCTTGCCCTTGGGCAGGATGCGATCTAACACGCTAACGATCGAGGAAAGATAGCCGCCGGTATTATCGCGCACGTCAAAGACCAGACCGGCAACGCCCTCCCTTTGCAGGGCAAGGAGCGCGGCCTCAAGCTGCTCGGCGGTTTTGGCGTTAAAGGAGAGCAGGCGCAGGTAGCCGATCCTTTTGCCGTTTTCGGTATAGGTGCGGTAGATCACGCTGTCGGCATCCACCTGGCGGCGCACCGCCGTCAGCCTGAGGGTCTCTTCCCCACGCGCAACGGTCAGGGTAATGGTGGTATCCGGCTCGCCGGCCACCAGCGCGCGGGCAGCCTCGTAGCCGATCTCGGCAACGGCCTGGCCGTCAATGGCCAGGATCCTGTCGCCGGCCAGCAGCCCAGCCTCCTTCGCGGGGGAGGCGGTATGCACGTGCAGCACGAGCATGGCACCCCCGGCGGGGTCCTCGGTGCTGACAACGCCAATGCCGCAGCGAATGCTGGCATTCATGCTGGCGGCAAAATCACGGTATTCGGCAGGGGTGTAGAATTTCGCGTATACGTCGCCGGCCGCGGCGATATAGCCCTCAGCCATGCCGGCCTGCAGCGCGTCGTTTCCCGGCAGGGTGCCGGCGTAATTGGTGCGATAAAGAAAATCAATAAAGAGCAGCCGCTCGGCAAGCGAAACGAAATCGCTGGCGTAGGTCTCCATATAGGCGGCCACCTCAGCCTCTCGGTGCGCGGGCTGGGAGGCGGTGGTGCCCACGTTCTGCGCATTGAGAGAGGCAAGCAGCAAAAGGCGCAGGCAATCCTCGGCCGTGCCCTCACGCGAGCCGGTGATCGAGACCAGGCGCTTTGTCAGCTCCCCAACCTCGGCCGCAAGTGAATCGCGCGCCGTTTCGGTGGCGGCCAGCTCGGCCGTCAGGCTGGCGATCTGGGCATCACGCCCGGCAAGCAGCAGATCAAATTCCGCCTGCATGGCGGCCGTCTGGTCGCCCAGCTGCTGGCGATAATCGCTGTATACCGCGTAATAACAAAACTGATAGGTCGTTAGGCCTGTAAAGACCACGCACAGCGCCACGCACAGCACCGCGCGCAAAAGCGAGACCTGTTTTTTCAGCAGCTTCATGCTTCCTCCAAAACGACAATATACCCCCGGCGCCAGCATAACAGCCGCGCCGGGGTATGTATCAGAATTTAACAGGCTTGCTGGTCAGATACTTTTTCACCATCAGGGCAACCTTGAAGGTGATGGCGTGATCAAACTCACGCAGGTCAAGCCCGGTGATCTTGCGGATCTTATCCAATCGATAGACCAGGGTGTTACGGTGAACGAAGAGCTTACGCGAGGTCTCGGATACGTTAAGATTGTTTTCAAAGAAGGACTGCACGGTCATCAGCGTTTCACGATCGAGCGACTCGATCGAATCCTTCTTAAACACCTCCTGCAAAAAGATCTCGCACAGGGTGGTGGGCAGCTGATAGACCAGGCGGCCAATACCCAGATTCTCGTAGCTGACGATGGTCTTTTCGGTATCAAACACCTTGCCTACCTCAATGGCCACGCGGGCCTCCTTGTAGGCGCGCGCCAGATCCTTGAGGTTATCGACCACGGTAGAGATGCCGATGGCCACCTTGGCATAGAATTCAGAATTCAGCGTCTCGGCAATGCCGGCTGCCAGCTCCTCCATCTCGGCGATCTCGCAATCCTCGCCTACCTCCTTGACCAGCACGATATCCTGCTCGCCCACGTTGATCACGTAATCGTGCGCGCGATCGGGGAACAGACCCTGCACCATTTCAAAGGGCAGCACGTCGGTGTGGCCGTAGAACTTGATTAAGAATACGATGCGGTTCTCCTCACCCGAGAAGCGCAGCTCCTTGCTCTTGACAAAGATATCGCTTGGCAGGATATTATCTAAAATGATGTTCTTGACGAACGAGGAGCGATCGTACTTTTCATCATACAGGTTGCGAATGTTGGCAAAGGCAACAGCCAGCACAGAGGCCATCTGCGCGGCAAAGGCATCGTCACCCGCCACAAAGGCTACGCAATCGCTACGGCCGGCTACGGTGATCTGATGATAGGTGTTGCCCCCTAAAACGGCCTGCCCGGCCGTATAGGTGATCTCCTCACGCACGTGGGCACAGGGCTCGCCGATCCGCTGCAGGTCGCTGCAGGCGGCAATGATGCCGTTTTCATCGATCACGCCAAACGTGCGATCAATGGCATCCTTCATTTGGTGAACAACGCTCTGGTAGAGTCGGTTAGGCATAGTAGCTCTCCTCTGCATCCATAATACGCTTTTGGTCATACTGCCTATTATTCTAACTCATTTTTTGTGATTTTTCAATAGGGAAAATTAATTTTTTTATGAAAATCGCACAAATTTTGCGAAAATTTTTATGGAAAACGCCAAAAAAATAAAGGTCTGTCATTTCCTGGAAAAATCCCCCCTTGCCGCTCGTGGCACCTGCCGTAGAGCAGGTGCCACAGTTATATTCGCCTGCGGCGAGTTCTATTGCTTCGCAGTGGTATTCGGCTATCGCCGAGTGATATTCGCTATGCGAGCTTGAGAGGCGAATATAATATCACTGCGACCATCGGGAGCAATATCACTGTTGCTTGCAACAATATCACGCTGACACGGTCAGCATATCACTTCCAATTTGATACTGCATTTGTGTCTACAAATGCAGTGCTTGTCAGGAAAAGAAGACAAACTTTCGAGGTGCACAAACCAAAGGCTCCCTTGTGTAAAGGGAGCTGTCACCGAAGGTGACTGAGGGATTGTTTTACGGACAAAAGTTGCTTTTACAATCCCTCCGGCTTGCTTCGCAAGCCACCTCCCTTTACACAAGGGAGGCTCACTACCGCCCGATAGTACACCTAAAAGGTGTAACACACTATACCTTGCGGGGCAAGGAGTGTGAAAAGGAGTACGAACAAAATGCTCGTACTCCTTTTGTTGTAGGGCGGGGGTTCATCTCCCGCCGCTTTCTTGGCATATATCGTTTGTTTTCGGCGGGAGCAAGCCCCCGCCCTACGATATTTCCGGCAGGTAAACCTGCTTTATGGAAGGCACCTCTTCAGGTGGTTTTCTTATTTGATCTCTTGCTCTAACGCATCAAAATCCGGTGTGCTGAAAAATTCGCCCAGCGTAATCTCCAACGCATCGCACAGCTTCTTGATCGTAACGGTGCCGGGGTTCTGACTTTCCCCGCCCAAAATGCTTTTTACCGTGGATTGTGGCACTGCCGCCAACGTGCTTAAGCCGTTGGGCGTAAGCCCATGCTGCTTACAAAGCTGTCTTATTCGATTAGCAATTGCTTGTGCAGTATTCACAGGCAAACCTCCGGTTGATTTATCACTAACATGATAACCCAAACCAGGAACCAATATTAGTGATACTTCACTAACTCACAAAAATATGTTATAATAGCGATATATCACTAACTTTTTGGAGGCGATTTGTGAAAGCATGTACGTTTTTCGGGCACCGCGTACACGAAAATTTCACCGAAACGTATTGATAAATTCACCGCCGCGTGCTATACTGAAGGCGTACAACGCTCAAAAAGGAGTCCGAAATGGAAAACGAAAACGAAAAAAGACCGCAAGAGAGCGGCGAGATAGAGGAGAGCATTGCGGCCAAGCGCCTGGCGCATTTTGAGCCGGACATCAAGGAGGGGGACGGGGCCGAGGCGGTCATCGCCCGCGAGCCCGGCCTTGTTGGCTGGCTGAAGCACACCTGGTTCCACCACAAATTTGCCATTTTGGTGGTTGCCTTTTTGCTGGTGGTCTGTGTGATCTGCCTGCGCCAATGCAGCACGCGCAACAGCTACGACGTAGACCTGCTATATGCCGGCCCCTGGTTCGCCTGCGATAGCTCTGTGACTATTTCTGGGGTAGACGAGGCCTTTCTCGCCATGGCTGACGATTATGACGGAGACGGGAAAAAGATCCTTTCCTACACCCCCCTCTTCCTGCTCAGCCAAGAGCAGCTGGAGGCCATTCGCGCCGAAAACGAGAGCAAGCCGGATGAAGAAAAGATCTACATCAGCACCAACCTGCTTAAGGACAACCGCGACATGCTGGATGCCGATATCATGACCGGTGAAATGTGCCTGTGCCTGCTTGACCCCACCATCTTCCAATACTTCCGTGAAAATGATCTGGTCGATCCCCTGACGGCCTATCTGCCGGCAGAGGCGATCCCGCAAAACGAATACGAAAACTATGGCTTTTTCTTAAAGGATACCGATTTCGGCCGCTATTTTTCCACCTTTACCGACCTGCCGGAAAACACCATTCTCTGCATGCGCCGCGCTGGGGTGATGAACCAGGCCTGGGACCCGGATGCGTATGAGGAGCTGCTTGGCCGCTATGCCGATCTGCTTGGTACGCTGGTTGCCTTTGAGGCACCTTAAAAAAATAAGGAGAGAAGATATGGAGCGCTACGCCTGGCGGGCACGTCTGCTGCCCGGTAAAAAGGAGGAATACGTTCGCCGCCACAACGCCATCTGGCCAGAGCTGAAGGCCGTGCTGGCCGCTGCCGGCATCCGCAACTACACCATCTGGTGCGAGGGCGACTGCCTGTTTGGCTACTACGAATGTGACAGCGTGGCCGAGGCAGGCCGCGTGCAGGCAGAAAGCCCGGTGGTTGACCGCTGGAACGAATACATGAGGGACGTCATGGTCATGGACACAGACCCTGTGACCGGCGCCCAGCCGCTGCTTGAGCAGGTGTTCCTCTTTAACGGTGAGTGACGAGTTTCCCCTCGCGGGGCTTGTCAAAAAAATGTCAACAGTCTATTGACAGGCTTTTGCCGCTATGCTATAATCAAAGCAGGCGCAAAGCGCAGATAATAAAGGAGGAAGAGATTATGGCAATTTTCAACATCCCCGAGAAGGCAAGAGTGGCCGTTCTCACCGGCGCAAAGAAGATCGACATCTTTGAGCTTCCCGTTCCTGAAATCGGCGATAACGAGGTTTTGGTAAAAGTAGAGCAGACGGGCATCTGCGGCACCGACGTGCACGAGTACAAGGGCGACCCCTTTGGCTACATTCCCGTAGAGCTGGGGCACGAGGGCACCGGCACGGTAGTCAAGCTGGGCAAAAACGTAAAAACCGACTATTACGGCAAGCCGCTGGCGGTTGGCGACAAGATCGTGACCGGTCTGAAGCCCTGCGGCGTTTGCGACACCTGCAAAAACGACCCTGAGCATATTCATCTTTGCCCGGGTGGCGAGATCTTTGGTCTGATGCCCGGTGAAGCAGCCTACAAGAATTTCAACGGTTGGTTTGGCGAATACATCAAGATCAACGAGGGCGGTGTGATCTTCAACGTCAGCGATATGGACGTAGACCTGCGCACCCTGATCGAGCCGGCTGCCGTGGTCATCCACGCCGTTGAGCAGGCAAAGCAGATCTTCAACTTCAAGCAGGGCTCTTACGTGCTGGTACAGGGCTGCGGCCCGATCGGCCTGCTGCTGCTGACCGCCGTTCGCACCATGGGCGTGCGCAACATCATTGCCGTAGACGGGGATGAGAAGCGTCTTGCCATGGCCAAGAAGCTGGGTGCTGCCTACGCAGTCAACTTCTTAAAGGAGGATGCCGTTGCTCGTATCGGGGAGATCACCGGCGGTAAGGGGGCCGAGATGGCCTTCCAGTGCACCGGCTCGCCCAAGGCAGCCAGCACCATCTGGAAGTACGTTCGCCGCGGCGGCTCGATGTGCGAGCTGGGCTTCTTTGTTGACAATGGTGACACCACCTACAATCCGCACAAGGATATCTGCAACAAGGAGATCAAGGTCATCGGCTCTTGGACCTACCAGGCCAAGGACTGGATGCAAGCGTGCGACATGCTGAAGGAGGCACAGAAGGACGGCCTGCCGGTAGAGGAGCTTCTGACCCACAAGTACGCCCTGGCCGATATCAATGATGCCATGGAAATGAACATCAGCATGCAGGGCCTCAAGATCGTGGTTCTTGGCGAATAATACCGAATACAGAAAAAAGCAGCGGCTTGGCCGCTGCTTTTTTCTGTTGGGACGGGGAGGAATGAGCCATGCGGCATGCAGAATGGCCGCCATACCGCCGCAGGCGGTGAAGGCTCGTTCCCCCGGAGGGACGAGCCTCTTTTGGTGAAAATCCTTTTGATTTTTTAATTTTTTTAGGATAATTGTATCTTTTCTTTGAACGCGGTTGCAATTTGCCGAAAAATCCGTTACAATAGTACTAATAGCTTGTTACATACCAAAAGGATACCGATATGTTTGAAAATTTTCTTATTTGGGAGGCGGACATGGAGGCGGCCGGCGTTGAGGCCTGCGGCATGTTTTCCCCCACCCACCTGATCACCACGGTGGCCTGCCTGGCGCTGGTCATTATCGCGGTGCGCCTTTCACGCGGGATAAGCGAGCAGCGCCTGCGCCGCATTGTACTGTATATTGCCATTTTAGTAACGGTGCTCGAGGGCTGCAAGATCGCCTTTAACTGGGCGCACGGCGGCTGGACGCCCAACCACTGGCTCCCGCTCACCTTCTGCTCCTTCTCTACCTATTCTTACTGGTCGATCGCGTTTGGCAAGGGCATTTTGTACCGGGCGGCCAAGGGCTTTATGGCCGGGGGCGGCATTATTGCCGGGCTGACCTTTCTGATCATTCCCATGACCTCGGTAGCTACCTACCCGATGTTCCACCTGCTTTCCTTCTATTCCATGCTTTACCATTCGCTGATGATGTACGTGGGCTTGACCCTGGTGCAAAACGGCTTTTTCACCTTCAGCATGCGCGGGTATCGGCAATTTTTGGCCTTCTCGCTGCCGGCCTGCTGCGTGGCGCTGGCGGTGAACCTGATCTACGGTCTGTTTGACGATATTACCCTTTGCAATATGATGTTCCTTTCCGACCCCCACCTCTTAGACGAGATGATCCCCTTTATCGGCCTGGTGCACCGCACCATTCCGCCCCTGTATACCTTGGGGGCGCTGGCCATCTACAACGTGCTTCCCTTCTTTATCCCCTATGGCGTTATTCGCCTGGGCGGCTTGCTGTGGAAGAAGAAAAAGGGCTGAGGTCTACAGAAAGAATAGAGAATTGGCGTTGCGCCCTTTGGGGCG
>JAGASL010000022.1 GCA_017621755.1 Clostridia bacterium | reverse complement strand
TCGGGCAGTTTCATTTCCGGAATAAGACGCCCATTTTCTTCACGATAGGTTCCACCAAGTGTTTCATACAATGTTTTCATTACAGTATCTCCATTCAAATTATTATTTGCGATATACTGTATCGATTGTCTTTACCACTTGTTTTTGAAACCTTCGTTATGGGGGCTCGTCATTAGGCTTGGCCTTCTTTTTTTAAGGCTGCTTATTTATTAAAGATCTCGATCATTTCGTCTACGCTGTCCTCGATATTCAGGTTCAGCGGAATCGGGATCAGCAGGCAGTTGCCGTTTACGATCTTAGAGGCATCCAGATCCTCCAGCACAGAGGCCAGCTCGCCATCCAGATAATCGTCCAGCGCCTCCATGGCCTCCTTATCGCCGCTATATTCTGCGATCACAGCATACATCAGGTTGCCCTTCAGCAGTGTGCCATGCTTCAACACGTGAACGGTGCAGGAAACCTCACCATCCTCTAAGGACGCGGTGATATCCAGCACATTTTCGCCATCCTCATCCGTGGTATCTACCACCTCAAAGCCGGCATTCAAAAAATTCTTTTCAATGCCGCCATAGGCCGAGCATGCCGTGAAGGTCAGCATCACGGAAATAAGCATCACAGCCGCTACCGTCAAAGAGAGAAGCTTTTTCATATTCATATGTACTCCTTTTTTGTTTTCCCTGAAAAGGGTATTTTTATTATATCCCTTTTTCGATCGTTTGTCAACCCTTACTTGGATGATAAATTTTAGAAAAGCTACCCGGCCAACCGATCGGCAGCCATCTTTGCCTCTTCCACGATGCCAAGGGTATTGCCATTTTCAGCCACGTAGCGATACATGGCCAAGGCATCACCCAGGCGATCAAGCGCCTCGTAAACGCGGGCAAGCCACAGGCAAGAAAGCAGCATATGGCGGCGCATAGAGGCAATGGGGCGGTAAGCCTCAATTCTGGCAACCAGGCGGTCAACCAGCCCCTCGTATTGGCCGCTGTGGTAGTGCATGACGTCCTGCAGACTCTCCAGATTGCGGTGGATCGCCTCGCGCATCGGCGGTGCCCAGGAGATGGTGTGATACCCATGCTCTAACATAGCAAGCAGGGCGGGCAGCTCACGCTTCCCCTCTTCATCATGCGCACAAATGCCGGCATAGCTGAGGTCCAGCTGGAAGCGCAGAGACGGCGGCAGGCTTTCTCGCTGCGCAAGAAGCTGGCGCATCAGCGCCATGGCCTCGCCCGTGCGGCCAACAGCCTGCAGCCCCAGGGCATACAGCGCCTCGGTATTACAGAACAGGTCGCGCGGCATGTGCTTGCGCGCACGCAGCTTCTCTACCATGGCCAGGTAAGCCTGCGCATCACATTCGTTCTGCAGCTTATAGGTTGCCTCGGCCGCGATCATGGAATAGGCGTGGCGCACGGGCCTTGTTACCATAAAAAAGAAGAAGGCTAACAGCATGACCGCCCAGGGCGGCGAGAGAATTTGGTAATACACCAAGCCGACAACCATGGCCGATCCGACCAAAAAGGGGATCAGCATAGCAAGAACGGGGTGGCGATAGATCCAGTACTTCACAGCTTCTTTTCCTCCTTTTTCTTAACAAGCTCGCCAAGCTGCGTGAGCAGCACGGAAGCAAAGAGCACCACGCAGCCGGCGATCTCGCTCGGCTTTTCCAGCTGCTCACCAAAGACGATGGCACCGCCCAGCAGACCAAACACCGATTCCAGCGACATAACTACGCTGGCCACGGCCGGGTGGGTCTTTTTTTGGCCGATGATCTGCAGGGTGTAGGCCACACCGCTGGACATCACGCCCAAATAAAGCAGCGGCAGAATACCGGCCGAGAAGGCTGCCGGGGTCAGCGTAGCCCCCTCTACGATCAGCATAAAGGGCAGGGTGATCACCGCCCCGGTCAAAAACTGGACAAGCGAGATGCGAATACCGTCGCAGCGTGGCGAGAAGCGGTCGATCACTAAGATCTGCACGGCAAACACCACCGCGCACAGCAGCACCAGCAGGTCGCCAAGGGCCAGACTAATCTGCTCGCCCCCTGCAAAATCAAAGGCTAACAAAAAGGCACCGCCCACCGAGCCAAGCACGCCAAGCCAGACAAGCAGGCTTGTCCTTCGCCCAACGAAGGCACCAAACACCGGCACCAGCGCCACGTACAGCGCAGTGATAAAGGCGGTCTTGCCCGAGCTTTGGTTATAAAGCAGCCCATACTGCTGTAAAAGAGAGGCAACGCCCAGCGCCAGGCCGCAAAAAAAGCCGCCTACCCACTCTACACGGGTAATGCCGATCTGCAAACGCCCGTTTTGGCGCCAAAAGAGATGCCTGTCATCGCCGCGCAGCCGGTCAAACAGCATCACCACCGGGATCAGGACGAAAAAGGCGATGATCGAGCGCAGGCAGATGATCGAGATCGAGCCAAAGGCCACCCCCGCCGCGCGCTGGGCGGCAAAGGCAAAGCCCCATATCATAGCGGTCAACAGCAATAGCGCCGTTGCCGTGGCAGACGTTAGTCCCTTTTTCACAAAAGCCTCCTTAATAAATATGAAAAAATGCCGCCGCCCTCTTGCGCCGCAGCCAAAAACATGGTATACTTGAAAAAGAAAAACGGATCTGCCGTGCGGCAAATCCGTTTGGTGGAGACAACTGGACTCGAACCAGTGACCCCTTGCATGTCAAGCAAGTACTCTAACCAACTGAGCTATGCCTCCGGGTCGACAGATAGTATACCACATATTTCTTCTTTTGACAAGGGGTTTTTTGAATTTTTTCTGAAAAAGAGGTAAAAAACCGTGCGCTACGATGAAAAAACCGCCACCATCTCGCTACCGCTGAGCGAGCTGGTCTCTCTTTCCCTGCATCGCTTTGCCAGCGAAACGGCCAACGAGCGGGATGAGGATATCGTTACGCTGCCAAGCGAGCAGGATCGCCCTGCCGGCATCGGCGCGGAGCGCACGCTTTCCCATACCTTCAGCGAGGGGGGGCACCGCTTTTTGCTAACGGGCACCGCCACCGGCGTGACCGAGCCGCCTGCCGGCATGATGGGCGCGCTACCCTGCTTAACGCTGCTGCGCCTGACAAACGGCGACCCAAAAAATCCCGACCGCGAAACGGTGCGCCGCGTACGCGGCGAGCTGTTTGGCTTAGCCTTTCTCTATTTTGCCACCGGCACGCCGGTGGGCAGCGTGCGCGCCCGCATGCAGTTAACGAACCCGCAGCGCGGTGAAAGCGGTGAAAATGAAGAAACCATTACCCGCAGCGCGGCCACGGCCTTTTTTGAAAAGCTACGCACCTGCCTTGGTAAGCAGGCGGCCGAGGAGGTTGACCGTGTTTGCCGCCGCCTGCCTACCTTAGACAAGCTGGCCTTTCCCTACTCCTCTCGCCGCGAGGCGCAGGAGCAGATGATCCAAGCCGCCTATCGCGCCATCAAGCATGGCAAGCGGCTATACGCCTGCGCCCCTACCGGCACCGGAAAAACGGCTGCCGCCCTTTACCCCGCGCTACGCGCGCTGGGGGCGGGGCTATGTGACCGTGTGTTTTACCTGACACCAAAAACCACCACCGCCCGTGCCGCGGCAGACACGCTTGCCCGCTTTCAAAGGGCGGGGGGGCGTCTGCGCGCCGTTTGCCTTTCGGCCAAGGAGCGGCTGTGCACCGAAAAAATGGCCTGCCGCGATCTACCTACCCCCTGTCGCTATGCCCGTGCGGGCGGCGCGAGAGAGGAAGCCGCTGCCGAGGCGCTGCTGGCCCTGCCAACTGTGCCGATTACCGAGCAGGAGATCGGCGCTGTGGCCGCACAATACGGGGTATGCCCCTACGAGCTTTCCCTGCGCTACAGCCTGTTCTGCGACGTGATCATTGGCGACTACAACTACCTATTCGATACCCGTGTGTATCTGCGCCGTTATTTTGACCGCCCCGGCCGCTATTGCGTGCTGGTAGATGAGGCGCACGATCTGGTAGAGCGAGCACGGGAGATGTATTCCGGCAGCCTGACACTAACGGGCTTATCAACCATCTCTTCCCTTTGCAAGGGGGAAGCCTCGCTTTCCGCGCTTGCCATGCGGGCGGGTGAAACGCGCGCGCTATTTTTGCGCACGATGAAGGGGGCCCTACATGGCGAGCGGCAGTATGAGGATGCCGAGGGGGTCAAGCATATCTTTGCCGCCTCGCATGAGGCACCCGACCTGCTGATCGATGCGGTGCGTGCCCTGACTGAGGAGGGGCTACGCACGGCAAACGATCGCCGCCTGCCGCTGGCCTTTCGTGAGCGGCTGCGCCACGCCTGCTACCCCTTGCGTGACTTTGCCGATCGTGCCGCCCTATACAGCAACCGCTTTGAGACCTTTTACATGCAGGACGGTGAGGAGCTGACCCTGCGCACCGTCTGCCTTGACCCGGCCGCCGTGATCGATGAGCGGCTTTCGTTGTGCGAAAGCGCCGTGCTCTTTTCGGCCACGCTGACACCGTTAGACTATTACCGCGCCGTGCTGGGCGGGGGGCAAACGGATGAGGAGCTTTTGCTGGATTCCCCGTTTGAAGAGGAGCACCTTTGCGTGGCGCTGATGGATAAGATCAGCACCCGCTTTGCCTCTCGCACCGAAAGTGCGCCCGCCATTGCCGGTGCGGTGCACGCCATGGTGGCTGCCAAGACCGGCAACTATTTTGTTTTCTGCCCCTCCTTTGCCTATATGGAGGAGGTAGCGCGTGCCTACCACCAGCTGTACCCCACGGTACGCATCACGCTGCAAAAGCGCGGGGCCAGCGCCAAGGCGCGTGAGGAATTTCTCTCTCAGTTTGCGGCAGAGCCAAAGGAAACGCTGGTCGGCTTTTGCGTGATGGGCGGCGTATTTGCCGAGGGGATCGACCTGGCCGGCAGCCGCCTGATCGGCGCGGCCGTGGTAGGCGTAGGCATTCCACAAATCTCGCCCGAACGAGAGGCGATGTGCGCCTATTACAACGAGATCTATGAGCAGGGCAAGCAATTTGCCTACTTCTTCCCCGGTATGAACCGCGTGCTGCAGGCAGCCGGGCGGGTGATCCGCACCGAGGAGGATTACGGCACCCTGCTGCTGATCGACGATCGCTTTGCCGACCCGCTTTACCGCACGCTGATCCCCACCCATTGGCGCCACCTGAAGCTGGTGGGGGATAGCGCCTCGGCCGGTGTGCTGTTCCGCCGTTTTTGGCGAGAGATCAAAAAATAACGATAGGAGACTATTATGAGCAATGAGAAAAAGGCCACCCCACTTGGTGGTCGGGTATGGCTCTCTGCCCTGTTTTTCGGCCTGGTAGGGCAGATCGCATGGGTGGTAGAGAATATGTATTTCGCTACCCTCTCGCAGGATATCTTTGCCGCCTCCGGCAGGCATGATCTTTCTTATATCGTAACCACGCTGATGGTGATTTTCTCAGCCCTGACGGCCACCGCCACCACCATTTGGGCGGGCAGCCTGTGTGACCGGGTAGGCCGGCGGCGCCCGTTCGTGGCCTATGGCTATCTTGCCTGGGGTGTGACCATTCTATTATTTGCCCTGCTGCCCATGCGGGCAGAAAGCAGCATGCTGGCCGCCGTGGCGGCCGCCCTGGTGGTGCTGGATTGCCTGATGACCTTTGCCGGCTCTACCGCCAACGATGCCGCCTTTAACGCCTGGGTGGCGGATAATACCGACCCGACCAACCGCGGCAAGCTGAACGCCATTCTTTCTACCCTGCCGGTGCTGGTGGTGGTGCTGGTCTTTTTGCTGATCGGGCCGCTTTACAGCGCAAAAAACGAAAGCAACGCCTCCTTTTTCATTACGCTGGGCATCATTCCCATGGCGGCCGGGCTGCTGGCGCTGCTCTTCTTCCGCGATGCGCCCACCATTGAGCGAAACGCCACCCCGGCCAAGGACACCTTCTACGGCTTTCGCCCCGCCGTGATCCGTAAGAACCCCATGATGTACGTCTGCCTTGCCGGCGCGGCGCTGGTGGGCATCTCGCAGCAGACCTTCTTTTCTTACCTGATCAATTTTGTGGTCACCACCTTAGGCTTTGGGGATGGCTTTGTGATCCCCATGGCGGTCATCATTCCCGGTGCGGCCATCTTTACCGGGCTGATGGGCGTGCTGTATGACCGTTTTGGCCGCTTTCACTTCTATCTGCCCCTGCTGGGCACGGCCATCATAGGCATCCTCTCCTTTTACTGTCTGCAATTTACCGAGGGCGTGCTCTTTTCGCTGCTGCTCTTTGGCGGTGGCGTGCTAATGATGGGCAGCCTGCTTTCGCTGACCGGGGCGCTGACAGCCGCCTTCCAGGACTATATTCCGGCAGGCTACACCGGCCGCTTTCAGGGCGTGCGGATGTGCTTTACCGTGCTGATCCCCATGATCGTGGGGCCGATCATCTCGCTTTGCATCGGGCTTGATGCTATGGGCATCAACGGCGAGAGCTTTACCCCGCCCTATGCCATCTTCTTGGCCGCCGCTATCGTCGCGCTGCCGGCCGTCATTCCCCTGCTGCTGCTGCGCAAGCGGGAAAAATAAGCAATCAAAACCACCTGCCGTGCAGGCGGGGATAGGCCTTAGCCTACACGCTGCAGCACCGCTTCTGGCAGAAGGATAAAGGAGGATTTTATGGAAAAGCTACGCGACCGCTTTTGGATATGGGGGCATCCCACCAACAGCCTTTACGGCTGCTTTGGACTGAACAAGCCCTCAGCCATGTCCCCGGTAGATGGCATGCAATATCTTGGCGCAACCAATCTGTTCTACGTTCCCATGGGGCGGCCAACAGACCGTGAAAAGGAAAGTGCCGCCATGGCCTGCGCTAAGGAAAGCGGTTGGTCTATCGAGATGGCTGCTGCCAACCCCCAGCGCGTAACCGAGATCGCTGCGCTGGCCAAGCGACACCCCAACCTCAAGCGCGGCATCTTTGATGATTTTTTGAATGATGATAACCCCTCTAACAATTACCTGCACTACACCCCTGCCCTGCTTGCCGGCTTTCGACAGGAGCTGAACGCAGCCGGTGTTTCTATGTGGATGGTGCTTTATACCAAGCAGCTTTCCATGGCGCAGGCGCTTACCCCGTATTTAGAGACCTTTGACGGGATTTCGCTTTGGTTTTGGAACGAGGAGGATATTGCTCATTTCGACCGCCACCTTGCCGATTTCATTGCCCTAACGCCCGGGAAGCAACGGCTGCTTGGCTGCTACCTTTATGATTTTGGCGGTAAGAAGCCGGTCGATCCGGCCGGCGTACTGTTCCAGCTTGACCGTGCCAAGACCCTGATCCTGCAGAACAAGCTGGAAGGGGTAATTCTGCACACCAACGTGGTGGCAGATATGGGCTTTGCCGGCGTGCAGGCAGCCAAGGATTGGCTTGCCGAGCACGGTGACGAGCCGATTGCTGCCCACGAAGCATGAAATAGCGCCTACCGAGCGCACAACAAGCAAGGCGGAAGCACCACGGTGCTTCCGCCTTTTTTTATTTGACGATCTTGAGCAGCTCAGAAAAGGAATCGATATCCAGCTGGTTTTCATCGGTGACCATCACCATATCTGACGGTGCGAACAACAGCATCTCAAGTGATGGGGTGATATACTTACGCATTGGTCTCCTCCTCTGCTGTAGCAATATAGTAGATGGCGGGGTACAGCTTGATCGTTGTTCCCTGCACGTTATCCACACAGCCTAACACGAACAGGATCTCATCACCCTTATTCACGTTGATCGAAATGCCGGCCAGCTTGGCATTCACAGCGGCGGCTGTCGTCTTGGTTTCCGTTTCCTTGCTGCCATCATACAACCGCTCCCAGCCGGCGGCAAAGCCATCGACCACGGCAGCATTTTGCGGCCACACGGACTCGTAAACGCCGTTACGCTTCACATAAATGGCAAGATCCAGATCACCGCCGCTCATCGTCAGAGATGCAAGCTGCGGTACGATGATGCCGGCCTTTTCAGCCGTGTAGCGAATAGCGATATCCTCACCGGCCTTTTTAGAGGTGCCTAACGCATACGAATTGGTAGCGTGGAAGCCGCCGTGCCAGGTGCCCCATTTTGTTTCGCCCGTTTGATGCAGCCAACCGTCACTATCCACAACGGTAAAGCGCTCAAACACGTTAGTAGAATAGGTCAGGAAGCCAAAGTTCCAGGGTGTTGCTTCGCTTGCCGGATCATAACCGGTTGTAGAGAAAATAGTAGTTGTCGGTTTTTGATACGCCGTGTCCGGCACGGTGATAGCGTTTTGAACCTCACCCGTGACAAACTGCAGCACTGGCATGGCCACCGTATTCGAGGCGCCGTCTACACGCTCCAGCAAGAACATGACCTCGTCTCCCTCCTTGACCCTGAGGTAGCAATCAGCCAAGGCGGCATTGACCGCTGCCAGGGTTGTGGCGGTTTCGGCGGCGTTTACCGTTCCATCGGTATTTTTACCGCTATAATAGTGGAACCAGCCGCCATGGTCGGTATAATTGACCTTGTTCGCGGTTGCCGGCCAAACGATATAACCGTTCACGGCGATCGCCATATCAAAATCATGCTTGGCAGAGGAAAGGCTCTCAAAATACGGTCGCACGACACCGTCCATCGTTGCCCGGTAACGAATGGCCGCGCTGCTACCACTATCACCGGAAAGACCAAAGCCCTGCCCCGCGTTATACGCACCGTGGAAGGTAGAGCCCGAGCCCCATAGGGTATCACCCGTGGTATACCACCAGGAATTGCTCGAATTGAAGTAATCAAATCTGGTAAAGCGACCAGTCTCGTAGCTCATCCAGCCCCTCTGCCAATCATCGCAGGAGAAGTATACGCGATACTCGCGATCCGGGTTTTCCGCTAAGTCGCCACCGTAAAGCGCATACTGCACCTCGGTTCCGCGCGCAAGCGAGGCAACGATCTCAACCGGCATGGTATAGCGCTGCAGCCAGGTGCCGTATTCATCTGCCGTGCCTAAGTAGACAGAGAAGGTGACCTCGCCGGGCAGCGTGCCGGTATAGCTCTTATCCACGCCAAGGCGGAAATCCTCAAAGATATAGCCCTCGGTTTCCGAAACCAGGGTAATGCCCTCTGCCGTGCGATACAGCGGGGTCACCATGGGAATCACGTAGCCGATGTTGGTAGAGGCCTCGATGCTGATCTTTTCCAGGGGCGAATAGCCATCCATCCCTACCAGGCGGATATCGGTTTCTGCTGTAAGGTCGGCATAATCCAGCTCGTAATCCGCAACACCCATCTCATTCAAAATCATCAGCGTGTTTCTCGCGGCATCGGTGCCGATCTCGTTATAGCCGTAGATGGCGTAGTGGATATCCGGGTGCAGCTGGGCACGGGTGGTGGGCATATCATAGCCAAAGATGGCCTTGAAATTCTCGGCAGAGCCGTACCTGCTTAGGAAATAGTTCACCACGTTCTCATCGCTGCCGGTCCAGGACTCGGTCGCGTTAGAAACGAAGTGCACGTCATAGAAGCGAGAATCGGTAGAGGCGGCGATCTCATACTGCGCCAGGCGCGGGCCGGTCATATACAGCTCGGCCAGCGAGTTGCCGGAATTATCCTTGCAGGAGCGAACGGCGATCAGGCCACCGAAGTCGATGCCCTTAAAACCGAACTCATCCTTTTCAAAATACACGTCCTCCTGCAGGGAGTTGTATACGCGGTCAAACTGCTCGATGTAATACAGGTCATTCGTGCTGCTATCGCTCTCGCCCTGCAGCCAGTAAAAGACCATGTGGTTCAGAACGAAGTGGCCGGCTTCGACCTCGTTACGCATCGTCAGCATAGCAAGGTTGAATACGGCAACGGCCTGCTCGTAGTCGTTATAACGCTCTTCGGGCACCTCAATATTCATATCCGGATCATTTGCGTAATCCGAGGGCATAAAGTTCTGGATGGGGTGACCGCCGTGCGCGGCATTGACCAGCCAAACGCGCTCGCCGGTCTGATTGATCCACTCGGCTGCCAGCGCGCCGCCAATGCCAGCAGAACCAAAGGTGCTGCTTTCATCACACAGGGTGGTGGAAGCCGGGCCATTTTTATAGCTGCTGTAACGGGTCTCGTTCCCCCACTGCAGCGTCTTGACAACAAAGGAGGCAGGGGTACGCCCAGTGCTTTCCGCATCCGTCACGTCCAGCCCGTGATAGGTGTAGGTATAATAGGCCATGCGGTCGGGCGAGCGCTTGAAATATGCACCGTAATCCGATGAAACGACCGGGGCGGTAGAGGCATGCGCGCCCTCGGCATTTGACTGGCCGGAAAGGAAGAGCATATTGATCGTGGCCGGGGAAACGTTGATCTGGTAATGGCCGCTCTCGGTCTTAATCATAGCATAGCCAACGCCCACAGCCTCCAGAACACCGTCTTCGCCCAGGCGAATAACGGCCTTATCCATCTCACCGGTCAAGGGGTCGGTCGAGGAAACGGTCTGTGAAAGGATCTCGGCCTCGCGTGCGTCAAGCGTGTAGAAGTCCTGGTACGAAATAGAAACCTCTTTGATGCCACGGGTCTCGGCATGCGCGCAGCCGTAGCAGGAGCGGGTCTCATAGTAGCCTCCCTCGCCGGTCTCCTGCAGCACCCATTCACCAAAGGAATGCACGTGCAGCTCACCAGTAGCGGCATCACCCAGGTTGGCAATTTTGTGCAGCAGATACTTGGCAGCATCGTTACTTTGCTCATACATACGGGAAATATAAGCATCCACGCTATAGGTCAGGGTATCGCTGACGGCGGTATTTCCCTCCATCACGGTGATCTTCAGATCGACACCGTAGGCTTTCGCAGGGATGCCAGTGATGATAGCCTTGAAGCACATGCCGTCTGCCCCCTCACGGACCTCCAGCTGCCAGCCCTCACCCTTGATCGCTTCGTGCTCGCTTTCCACGCGCAGCGTATAGCCGGCAACCGAGGCCTGCGCCTCGTTTGCCTCGATCAGCAGCTTGATATCGATCTCATCGTTCAGCAGCAGGGTCGCGCCGGTAAAGCTGAACTTGTTGGCGGTCTGATTTTTCGTAAAGGATGCCGTACCGGTCGTTTCCGGCTTGGTTTCGATCACAGCTCTCTCTTCCTCGTTCAGCGCACCGCCTGCGAAATAGAGCTTAGCGGCCGCGCCGTACTGCAACGTAGCCTCTGCCAGGCTGCGAACGTCATCCTCTAACGTCTCGCTTCTCTTCAGCGCATCCAAATAGTCGGCAAAGCTCATCTCGCCCTTGGCAAGCGTAACGGCCTTGCCGTTGATGCTGCCGCTTACCTCGTAGGCAACGGGCTGGTCTATCTCCTTGGCGGCAATGCCATCCATGGTGTAGGCACCGTCTACCAGGCTGAGGGTCTTGCCGTTCATCTTCACGGCAATATCGGCATAGGAAAACGTGTTGCCAACCTCTACGTTCAGCGCAAAAGCACTGCCCACGGTACCGTAAACCGCAAGCTGCGGATCTACCTCAGTATAATAAACGTTGGCATACATCAACTGGCCGGCGCCGGAATAGACGCTCTTTCCGGTATTGGTACAAAGGATCTCTACCCGGCTGCCCTCGCGCACAAAGATGTTACGGCGGGCTTCAACGTCGGTCGCGTTGGCGGCATCGGTCACGATCTTCTGTTGGCTGGCAGTCAACTCACCAAGGGCGTACCAATCTTCCCCGGCGGGCCATACCTGCACACCGTCAACGTAGATGGCGTAACTGATATTCGTAGCCGCCGTGCTATCTGATTTGCCAAAACGGCCAAGCTTGGTAAAATCAATATTCACCAGACCGGTCATTTCCGCCGTGTAACGGTAGCCGGCGATCTTGGAATTGGCAATAGCAAGGGCATAGCCGGCAACGGCTGGGCTATTAGAGGCATCGCCCCAATAATTGTCGTTATCGCGATGCACGTTAAAGGCCACGTTCACGTTGCCAATGCCCTTACCTGCATTAGAGGCAATAGAAAGTGCGTTTCTCTCTCCATTCAACGACATGCCGCTATGGCAGAACTGCACCGTACCGTTAACCAGATCGGCCAGGCTGTCATAATAGACCAGATCCCAGCCGCCGTTGGCGGAAAATATATCGTCTGTCTTCTCATAGCTCGGCATATTGGCATCAAACGAGGTCACGCCGTCATATGCCTCGGTATAGCGCAGATCCGCATACATCAGCTGACCGGAGCCGGAATAAATACTGCTATCAGGGTTGGTACACAAGATCTCTACCCGGCTGCCCTCTTTTACAGGAATGCCGCGGCGGGCATCAACGTCGGTCGCATTGGCGGCATCGGTCACGATCTTCTGTTGGCTGGCTGTCAACTCACCAAGGGGATACCAATCCCCCTTCGGCCATACCTGCACGCCATCTACGTAGATGGCATAGCTGACCGTAGCGGCAGCCACGCCCATCTTGCCGTACCGGCCAAGCTTGGTAAAATCAATATCGATCAAGCCAGCCTTCTCTGCCGTGTAGCGGTAGCCGGCAACGGCACCGTCACGCACGGCAATGGCAAAGGAATTGGCCTCGGTCCCATTGCCCCACTCCTTGTGCGCCAGCATCAGTGCCAAGGCTTGCGCATTGATGGCGGTGCTGCTTGCCTGCGAGGATACCGTAAGCGCATTGGTGTTGTTTTCCCCGCCTTGAATATGGGTGCCCGTATCCATCAGGTCGGCATTGCCAGCGGCAATAGCATCCTTGCTGGCATAATGCACCAGCTGCCAATTACCGTGAAAGGTAGCCTTGCCCGTTTCGGTATCGAAGGTGGGCTTGTTGCTATCAAAGGCGGTCGTCAGGTTTTTGACGATCTCATCCGAGAATTCAGGAGCGGAGAGGTCGTTCGTATAGGTGATGGTAGGCCAAATAGCACCTTGGGAGTTTTTGTTATCGGTATGGCGAACCAGCACGAAACGAATCTCATCCCCCGCCGTAACAGCCAGATCCTCGGCCACCGTCAATTGACAGGCGGCCGAATCGGTTGCCTTTACGTACCAGGTCATCTGATCGCTCAGGTCAACACCGCTGGTTGGATAAATCACCTTGTCATTCTTCGCCACCAGCAGAATACAGCCAACGCTATTGATATCCAAGGAAATATCGATCGTACCGCTGACAAGCGCCGTCCAGGCAATAGCGGTGGTGTTTGCCCGATAATTGGCGGAGGCTGTATCATTGTTCGTTAATATAAAGCCATAATTATTGCCCGAGCGCATGTAAAGGCCGCCGTACGTCCACAAGTCAGTATACTGCACGTACCGTTCGCCGGAGCCACCCATGCGGTCATACAGCTTCATCTCACCAAGCGGATTCGCCTTGGCCACGTAGCCCATGGTAAAGCCGCTTTGCCAAGCAAGAAGCGTGTTCGTATCCGCATCATACAGCGGAACACCTACGTTCTTGGATTCATCACCCTTCGTTACCGAGATCTTAGAGGTCTTGGTAAACGGCGTGATGATCAGATCCTGCTCTAAGCGAATGCTGTTGTAGGCACCAAGATCATAGTACTTACCGTCTGGTGCCATATAGTACCAGCCAATGATCTCGGCCTGCTCATCGGCTGTAACACCGGCGGCGCTCAGCTCCGCCTCGCTTGGCGAAGTGATCCAGGCATAGCCCGGCAGCTGCTGCCGCTGGCAGACCACGCGGCCATCCGCCATCTGAAAGGTGACGGTAACCGGCTCTGCCTCGCTTGCCTGACTTTCCTCACTTGCCAAAGCCGGAAAGGCGGCCAGCGGCAGGCAGGGCAGCAGGATGCATGCTACCAATAGTAATGAAAGAATACGCTTTTTCATATCTCATTCCCTCTTCCTTCTCATATAGGAAATAAATTTACACCCTATTTTAGCATAAAGATTATTGACCATTCATTGTACAAACCAATTTTTTATTGATTAAAATTTAGTTTTTCTTGTACAAATCAACTTTTCTTTGCAGCCCCATCATACAAAAAGCCACCCTCGCAAGGCCTTGCGGGGTGGCTTTTATTGATGCTTTTTTGTGCTTATTTACGGTATTTTTCGCGGTAAATGGCCAGCAGGCGGTCACGCTCCATCTCACGCACGCGGCGCATGGCATCCATGGTTCTTGCCCAGGCCACATCGGGGTTGGCGGCATGGTAATCGTTAGATTCGGCGCCGCGAAAGCTCCAACCGATAATGGTGCGCGCGCCGGCATCGTAAGCAGCCTCGGCCGCCTCTACGATCTCCTCCTCCTTACCGCGGGGGTTGTTATAGCATTGGATCCAGATGTTGTGATCCTTTTGAAAGCGCTCGCAAAGCGCCAGATTCTCGCGCGTGCCACGGTAAACGTATTCATACGCCGGAGTCTCACCGCCTACCCAGTAGGGGTCAGAGCCGATATTGCTGATCGTAGGCAGGGCGCAGATCTTATCAGCGGCCGAGAGGCTCATACCAAACGAGCCCAGCATCACACACACGGTGTTGGTGATGCCCTTTTGGGCACTATAGGTTGTGATCTCACGAAAATAATCGATCAGCCCATCAACCGCAAAGGCCTCTGCCTCGGCATCCAGCTCCTTGGGCATCGGGCGGCCGTATTTCTCCTCAAACAGGCGGCGGCAGCGCGGGCAGGCACAGCCATAATAGCGCCGGCCATTCTCCTGCTTATGTGGCAGGTGCGGCTCATCCCAAAAGATGGTCTTCACGCCCATCCAGGCAACGGTATCGACCCATTCCTTCATAAAACGCATAAAATCCGGGCTGCGCAGGCACACGTAGGTGGGCACCATCTTTCCATCGGAATAATACATATGGCTTTCCGGGTAATAGGAAAGAAAATGCGATTTATCACCAGGGGGGCCTCCAAGACCCCAGTTATCCAGCCATACCTCCAGCCCCGCATCCTGCGATATTGCCACAATATCGCGCATCACGCTCTTGTGTCTATCCCAATCGTTATGCGAAAGCATGTGCACCACCAGGTCCAGCCCGTTGCGCGCCATCTCCTGCATATCCTGCCGGGCATGCGACGGCATGCGGTTACCATGATAGGCCATGCCCAGCTTCAGCGGCTTCAGATCCATATTGATTCCTCCTTTTTTCCTCGAGCAAGCAGCTCCTGCACCTGCCATAGGTCATGTATTTCTTCGTCAAGGGGCAAGTCTACTGGGCACGATGCGCCGGCTGGGTTATACCAGCAGGTACGTATGCCGGCCGCCAAGCCACCGCGCATATCACTGGAAAGCGAATCGCCAACGATCATCACCTCATCACGGTCAAGATCCTTCACGGTAGCAAACACGTGGTCAAAAAAGGCCTTGCTCGGCTTCTCTGCCCCGATCTCATCAGAAATAAAGACCCCGTCAAAAACCTCCCACAGGTGGGCGTTCGTCAGCTTTTTGCGTTGGGCAATGCGGGTACCGTTCGTTACGGCGTATTGCCGAATGCCGGCCGCCTTTAGCCTACGCAGCAGCTCGTCTGCCCGATCAATAAACACCACGGTATCACCCAAACGAACCTGATAGGTCTCGTTAAATAGGTCGGCATCAGTCACGATACCCTCACCTGCAAAGAACTCAGAAAAGCGACCAACCAGGATCTCCGGCTTGGTCATCACGCCGTCCTCTAAGAGGCGCCAGTATTTTTTGTTGATAGCGGAATAGCGCGCGATCATCTCGTCGGTGCATTCACCCAGCCCAAGCTCAGCAAACAGGCTGCGAATGGCCGCCTTTTCCGCCGCTAAGAAATCTAAGATCGTACCGTCTATATCCCAAAAAAGCGCTGTGATCATACCGCTACCATCCTTTTCCGTATCGGCCGCCTCCGCGCCGCAGCCGCTGCGCAAGGGGGCCACCCCATCTGGCATTATTATATCACACGCACCATCGCTTGTCAATGAAGACATAGGCAGAAGAATTTGCGCTGCACATCAAAGGGAACTATCATAGCAGCGCAAGCCTCGCCATACACCGAAAACGGTGGCTCATTCCAGGAAGCCGTCTGTTTTTTCAAATTGCTTTTCGGCCCCTTATGTTCCCCATTTACCTATTGCGTGTAAGCTTGCGGAATTCCCCCGGCTTCATACCACGGCAGGCGCGAAAGGCACGCGAAAAGGCAGAAAACGAGCCAAAGCCGGCAGAAAAGGCCACCTCAGTCACGCTGCGGTCGGTGCTAACCAGCAAATGCTCGGCATACGCCACCCGCTGCTCTGTCAGGTAACGAACAAAGCTTTTTCCGCTGATCCGCATAAACAGCTTACTAAAATAGCCGGGGGTCAAATACACGCTATCCGCTACGTCCTTCAGCGAAACGTCCGTTGTCAGATTATCGGCGATAAACGCCATTGCTCGTGCAACGTGGGTATACCCCACCCCCTCTGCCGCTTGACATTGCGTACCGGAAAAGAAGCGTGTCAAAAACAACACGGTATAGGCAGCTACCGTCTCGTACTCGTATACCCCACCCGACAAAATGGCCTGCCCGTTTTTTTCAAACAGATCAATGAGCGTTTCTGCCTCCTCACCCAAAAATTGACCGCGCAAGGGGAACTTGACCGAGGAAAGCAGCTGTTTCACCATGTCGGGTGCATCCTTGTAATAGATGCCGACGTTGTAGATGCGCACCTGCGAAAGCGGCGCAAACCGGTGCACGTCACCGGGCGAAAGTGCCACCGCATCCCCCGGGCCAAGCGTCTCGCTTACACCGTTCAGCTCGTGCGTGAGCATGCCGCTTTGGATGATCTCAAATTCAAAATAATCGTGCCGGTGTAATGGATAGCTTTCCTTGGGCGCGTTCATGCCACAGCGGATCCCATACCGCTTAACCGACGGATATTCCCGATAGGTCTTGACAAGCTCGGACACGGTTCCATCTTCCTTTCTCGTTTATAACCGAAAACGCAATATTTTTCTGAGGTTTGTTCAAAATTATAGCACAAAATAGCCAAAAATGCAATATTTGCTTCAAACTTAGCCAAAAAACGCTGCGCAATGCCTCTCCCCCTCCTGTTATAATGTGAGCACCAAATATAATAGAAGGAGAAGCAGCATGAAAATACTCACCCCTGCGCTTTACAGCGCCCCCTGTATCAAGCGGCTGGAAAAGCCGGTTCTGACTAAGGATGATTGCCCCTATGACGCCTCCCTGATCTTTAATGCGGGTGTGGCAAAGTACAACGGCCAGTACGTTATGGTTTTCCGTAATGACTACGGCCCTACAGAAGAGACCTTCCGCAAGGTTCCCATCCGCACCTCGCTCGGCTTTGCCACCAGCGCAGACGGCATTCATTGGAAGGTGCGCGAGAAAACAATGTTCGACTCTGCCTCTCTCGTGCCGGGAGAAGAGCTGATGCGGCTGTATGACCCACGCATTACGGTCATCGACAACGTCCCCTACCTTTGCCTGGCCATGGACACCCGCCACGGCGTGCGCGGTTGCATTGCCAAAACCGATGAAAATTTTGAAACGATCTCCATTATCAGCGCCTCTGCCCCCGACAACCGAAACATGGTCCTCTTCCCCGAAAAGATCAACGGCAAGTACGTTCGCTTAGAACGCCCCTTTCCCAAGTATTCGCGCGGTAAAGACAGTTTTGACATTTGGCTTTCCACCTCTCCCGACCTGGTCTTCTGGGGCGAAACCGAGTTGGTGCTTGCCGTAGAAGACGTCCCGTACGCCAACGATAAGATCGGCCCGGCTGCCCCGCCCATCAAGACCGAAAAGGGATGGCTGACGCTGTTCCACGCAGTGGATATCGACTCCGAGCGCGGCAAAAACGGCTGGGAAGCAGCTTGGAAAAAACGTTATTGCGCCGGCATTATGCTACTGGACCTGGAGGATCCGACCAAGATCATCGGCATGAGCCGTCAGCCGCTGATCGCCCCCGAGGCCGATTATGAGACCGAGGTCGGCTTCCGCCAGCAGGTCATCTTTCCAGGTGGCATGATTTTAGAGCCGAATGGCGAGGTCAAGATCTACTACGGCGCCTCTGACACGGTCGAGTGCCTGGCCACCGCGCACGTAGACGATCTGCTTGCGCTTTGTACCGAAAGCCGTTTCGCATGAGAAAAGCAAGAGACGTATACAAAGCGTGGCTGGCATCGGTCACGAATGATGATGCACTCAAAGAAGAGCTGCTCGCCATGAACGAGCAGCAGATCAACGATGCGTTTTTTAAGGATCTCTCCTTTGGTACGGGAGGTCTTCGCGGTATAATGGCGGCAGGCACCAACCGTATGAACCAATACACCGTTGGTCGAGCTACGCGTGGGCTTGGTCGTTATCTCCTCGCCGCCCATTCTACTTGCCCACGAGTAGCGATCGGCTACGATACGCGCAATAATTCTGCCTCGTTTGCAAGGCATACCGCCGCCATCCTTGCCGACATGGGAATTTTCGTATGGATCTGGAAAGAACCGCTTCCTACACCCATGCTTTCCTACGCGGTACGGGAGCTTGGCTGCAGCGCAGGCATTATGCTGACAGCCTCGCACAATCCAGCAGAATATAATGGGTATAAGGTATACGGCGCAGACGGTTGCCAGATCACCGAGGAGGCAGCTGACGCCATTTCAGCCTGCATTGCCCAGGAGAAGGATTTTGAAGGAAGGATCACACCGCACTTTGAAGCAGCGCTGGCCGACGAAAAAATCGCTTACATTGACGAGGGTGTGTATGAATCATATGTCTCGTGCGTCATGGCCAATTCGGTATCCGGCAATCCCCCCATGGCAAACAAGCGGCTAAAGATCGTCTACACCCCGCTCAACGGAACAGGGAGACGCCCCGTGCTTGACGTACTGGCAAGGTGCAGCTTTTCTGACGTTACCGTAGTAAAGGAACAGGAAGAGCCTGACGGCAATTTTCCTACCTGCCCCTACCCCAACCCTGAAATTCCGCAAGCGATGCAATGGGGGCTTGCCTACGCAAAGCGGCAATCTGCCGATCTGTTGATCGCCACCGACCCGGATTGCGACCGGGTGGGTGTCGGCGTTCGCCAGGCTGACGGAAAATACAACCTGCTGACAGGGAATGAGATCGGGCTTCTGCTGCTTGATTTTATATGCAAGCGCCGAACCGAGAATGGCACCATGCCGAAGCATCCCCTGGCTGTAAAAACCGTTGTTACTACCGATCTTGCATGCCGCATTGCAGAGAGGCATGGCGTTTCCATTGTCAACGTTCTGACTGGCTTCAAGTATATCGGCGAACATATCGGCCTTTTAGAGAAAGAGGGCAGAACCAATGACTTTATTCTCGGCTTCGAGGAAAGCTGCGGCTATCTTTGCGCCGGCTATGTGCGTGACAAGGACGGGGTGCTGGCAGCTATGCTCATATGCGAAATGGCTGCCTTCCATCAGCAAAAAGGCAAGACACTTGACGATGCTGTCAATGATATCTACCGAGTGTACGGATATTGCCAAAGCGCCTTGTTTTCCTACTCCTTCGACGGCGCGCAGGGCGCAGAAACGATGCGCTGTGTGATGAAAAAACTGCGAGCAGGCAAAGAAATGTTTTGTGGTATGACGGTAGAGAAGCTACTGGATTTTCAACAGGGGGTTGACGGCCTGCCCAAGGCAGACGTGCTCAAATTTCTGCTGGCAGACGGCTCGTCTATCACCGTGCGTCCATCAGGGACTGAGCCAAAATTAAAGGTGTATCTTTCGGTCAACGCGACCGATAAAGCTACAGCCGCAGCAGTCACCAATCAGCTACGCCTGGAGCTGGAAAGTATCATACAAGTGTAAAGCTTTATATAAAAAAGAACCGATCCGACCCGGATCGGTTCTTTTGGCGCAGGCAGAGGGATTCGAACCCCCGTGGCTTTTGGCCTAACGGTTTTCAAGAAGTCTACCAAAGAATACCGTTTCAGCTTAGTTCGGTGCAGTTCAGGCTAAAACGTTTCGCGAAAATCCTTATTTTACAAGGCCTTTTTGGACTGTTTGGAACCGATATGAATTAAAACGAATTGATCGGAATCGATACAGACCCCTCGTTTTTTGAGGAATTTTTTGCACTTTGGAGAGAATTTGGAGAGAATTCGCGAGAGAAGAATTACAACTGCAGTACATCGAGATTTTTCTTTTTTTGGAGAGAATTTTTCACGATTTAGGAGAGAACTTTTTATGCGTTACGATTTAGACGAAATTCAACGCTTACCGGACGTCTTATCCTTGGCAGACC
>JAGASL010000021.1 GCA_017621755.1 Clostridia bacterium | reverse complement strand
GTAGAAAGCTGAAACCGCTCTGCATTTCGCTTCCCTGTTTTGTCATCAAACAAAACCTTCGATGAAATTTTGTATAATCAAGGGGAGTGGTTTGGCTATAAATGGGACTCGGTGCGGCATTTTTGCGAGTTAGTTGAGGTGCGGATGGTTCCAGGTACCGATTTATGTTATTAGATCAAGTATATAGCGTGATGTGTTTTTGAGACAAAGTTTAACCAGCCATATGCCTCTGGCCTATTAAAAAACACAACGGCGGATTGTGATGCTTTCCTTTCGCCAATTGTGCTCGTACTCATAGCTTGGGTAAAAGAAAATCAAGCAATCATGGTACGTATGTCAGTCGCCCTTTATTGGGATGCTACATAAGCACAGTTTTTCTTCCGATAAGACTTTTTGCATGCTTTTTTGACTTGATTTTTCGTTGAATATTTGGTATCATATAAATATGCTTATACTATTCCCTTTGTAAAACATAAGAAATAGACGATTGTTCATTTTTTAACAAACGTAGCGGTGTGCGCTTTCTTTTTTTGTAGGTATTTCCTTTTTGTCGCTTCTCCGCCGCGCAGATGCCGCTCTGATTTGTTTTGCTCCAATATCCGCTTAGCTTCTACATATAAAGGGTGGTTTATGTGCTTCAGCCGTATGGCGATGTCTTTGTGGACGGTGCTTTTGCTGATTGAGAAATACTGCGCTGCTTGTCTGACGGTTGCGTGGTGCTCGATTACGTATTGCGCTAATGCCTCGCATCGTTCTTCTTGCGTTTGGTAGATCATATTGGCAGCCCCTTCACAATTTCGTTATTTCAATATATGAAAGGCTTGTTTTTGGCATGCAGAAAGAAGATATAAAATTTGAAAATTCTACCGTTTTGGAAGGCATGACTTCCCTGCGCGCATTGTTTGCAGCGCAAAAGGCGGGCATCAACGACCGCAAGGTTTTAAGATTGTTATATGCTGCCTCGCGGGAGGAAAAATTGTATAAAGAGCTTTCTTTTTTGCGAGCGATGGGGCGTGAGCAAGGCTTCCCTGTTCTGGCTGCCAGCGACGATGAAATCAGCGCTTTATCTGTTGGCAGCTCGCACGGCGGCGTGCTTGCCGAATGTGGTGTGCGCACATTGCAACCGCTGCGCGAGGCGCAGAGCATTCCGGAAAATGGATTTTATGCGATGATTCAAGGCATTGAGGATCCTTATAATTTTGGGTACGCCATCCGCTCTTTATACGCATGCGGAGTTAACGGCATCGTTTTATCTGAACGGAATTGGTTGAGTGCGGCAGGTGTTGTGGCGCGTTCCTCGGCCGGTGCTTCAGAAATGTTGCCGGTTTACGTGGCGGAGCCGACAGAGGCCGCAGACTTGTTTCACGAGTACCATTATACCGTTGTGTGCGCGGATGAACGGACTGATCATCTGCTTCACAAAACAGTGCTGAAAAAGCCAATTCTATTGATCGTTGGCGGTGAGCGCCGCGGCATTTCACGCACGCTGTTGGAAAAGGCAGATCTGTTGGTTAAGATTGGCTACGGGCGAGAATTCAAGGCTTCCCTTTCGGCTGCCTCTGCTGCGACCATGTTGGCATATGAGATCTTTAGACAAAATTGCGAATAAAAATACGCCCTTGGCGTACCTGCGATAAAGCAGGTTATGAAGCCAACAAGAATAACGCCGAGAGCGACCAATTACGGTTACTCTCGGCGGTATCTCGTTTTACTTTTCAACACTCATCCAACAACCTTCTGCACCAATACCATCCTCGGGAGGTGTTAATACGCCTTTTTCAATAAGGCATTCAACAACTGCGTCAAGAATCGGCATACTCGCAAGGTTGTTCGCCAATCTCCATTCTCCGATAAGATAATCGGGAACGGATTTTTTGATAAGTTCTGCAACCTTCGCTGCAACAATTTCAGCATCGGCATCGAAATATCCATTCTGCAAAGCATTACTGATATCAAATAGTCTATCTCTATCTGAAAGCGCATTTACAAGAATCTTGGTATAAAGGGTATCCCCGTCGCGATACAAATAGCCGCACTCAATAGCTTTTGCAGCGTGCTCCTTTTCTTTTTCAGAAAGCAACGTAATATCAAGACCATCAATGGCACGGAGTGCAAGTTGAGTCTGAGGGTCTTTAGACACATTTAGTCCGCAGCTAAAGTGTTTTTTAATACGTGTGATGTAAATATTATCAAGATGAACGTTAGAGAATCCGCACACGTTTTGCGCATCAACGCCATCCCAACCGCCACCATAATACTTGCCGTTATCTACATATCCAAACACACTAAACGGACGATCTGTTTTTTCAACATCCGCAAAATGATTTTTCTTCAAAGCATACTCAACACAATACGAGAATGCATCAGCAATATGGAATACCTGCTGCCAAAGAATAAGATTCATATCAACTTTCTTGTTCAAATACGGGAAAGCAAGGTACTCTGCTTTATGTTCCTCAATATAGTTTGATATGGTTTCGCAGATCTTTGGCAACTGCTCTGTATAAATTGCATTTGCTTTTTCAAATACATCCTTGTCAAGCAAAATGAAATTAAGTGCATATTTGCCGTTTTCCAAGCGACGAAGAAAACCGTACTTTCCATTTTCACCTTTACGGAGGATTTCAAGTTCTTCTTCAACGTAAATGGTGGGAACGTTCAGTTCCTCTGCAATTTCAGAAGCACTCATCGGCTTCTTGTGGCAAAGCCACACGATATGATTTGAGAACATTCTCGTGCATACGTTACGAGGATCTCCCCATGCAGGACTACCTGTTCCCCAAATCACGTAATCAATTTTATCAAGCGCCACGGGCTTATTATAAGTTTCTGCCATTTCTTCTACCTCACTTTTGATCTTTTGTCGTGCTGAAAAAAGTCTTTGACGAACAGCTACTTCGCTTGTTCCTTGCTTCTTTGCTATCTGCGCGGTGGTAAGACCGTCTATGTAGAACATGGTCATTACTTCGCGATATGCCTTTGTCAAAAAAGCGATTCTACGACATACAGAAGTTAATAATTCTGCGGTATCATCAGAAGTGTCTTCTACTGCAACACCGAGCAAGATTTCTTCCGAGTCGCCTTCATAGATAGTTTCCGTGCGTTTTCTTCGATGATTTGAAAAATCGGCATAAACATTACGAGCCACTCTCCAAATAAACGGATATACGCTTTCAATCTCTCCGTCACTATGGGCAGCTTTAACGAGGGCATAGATTATATCCGAGCATAGCTCCTCTGCCTCGTAGCTGTCATTTGTTCTTGCATAACAGAAGCTAAATAGCTTATCAAGCAAGTAGTCGTCAAAATATTTTAGCAAGTCTTGTTTTTTCATCTGTTTCTCCAAGCGATTGATCAATGCTTTCACTTATATAGTCCGTGCATTTTAAAAAATGTTAGGTGAGATTTAGAATATTATATCATAAATTTATAAATTAGTCTACTCGATGAATATATGATTCGCATTTGTGTCCACAAATGCAGTGCTTGTCAGGAAAAGCAGATGGACTTTCGAGGCGCACAAACCAAAGGCTCCCTTTACACAAGGGAGGATTATCACCGCCCGACAGTACACCTAAAAGGTGTAACACACTATACCTTGCAGAGCAAGACGTGTGAAAAGGAGTACGAACGATCGTCCGTACTCCTTTTTCTGCTTCGGCAGGTAAAACTGCTTTATGGAAGTCACCCCTTGCGGGCGTATTTTTATTATAAAAGCTGCCTGTTGAGAGCAGTGCCGGTAGCCTTGATACAGATCATGACGATGCTCCATATCACGAAATAGGTTGCGATAAAAATCGCAGTAAAGATAACCAATACGATGGGGTCAAATGGGATCCATGAATTTAACACGTAGCAGAAGATGTAAGCGATGTATAAGGTTGAAAGATGGCACAGCAGGGATTTTGCAATCGGCCAGCTTTCAATTTGATTAAATACGCTTACCCCTGCATGTACAAATGCCAATAAATAGGTAGAAACGATGGCCGTAAACACATCTAAACCCGATAATGCGAAATTGGGAATGGCGAAGGATAAAATTAAATATACAGTACCTGCCACGATGGGGCCAAAGCCACCAAAAACAAGCCCCCTGTGAAAAAACGCTTTTACATACTTATTCATAAACGAAAACCTATCCTTTCTTTAACTTCCTTGAGCTGGCGCCTGGCAACGTAATCCTTATATCCGTTTTTTAGGATAACAAGTAATGCGCCACCGAGTGAGACACTGAATTTTTCGATCTTGCGAGTGTTGATGATGCAGGACTGATTAATTTTGACAAATTCACCGCCAAGAAGCTCTTCGATTCGATACAGACGTTCTTTCAGGCGATAACGCTCTGTGTGGGTCACAGCATACGTCTTGCCCTCTTCCAGCGTAACACAGAAAATATCCTCCGGCCGTAATGGATGAATGCCGTTATCCGAATACCCGATCAGCTCTGATGAAAGATCGGCAACGAACGCCTCTAACCGTTCTGTCACCGAGGAGCGTTTGTGCGCGTAAACGATCACCTCTTCTTCTCGTACGGGGTCAATAATGGTACTGCATTTCATGCTTGATCACCTCCTTCGTGCTGATTATACAGCAAATGAATCGAGCATTCAATAGGTTTTTCGTATGCGGTCGTTTTGAAGATTTATTCGGTTGGAAAATGTAAAACCCGGCGGATTTTTCGATCTGCCGGGTTTTATTGCCACGCATTTTTTGTTATTCGCCGTAACCGTCGGGGTTCATCTTCTGCCATCTTGCAGAGTCCTCGCACATTTTTGCGAGGTCACGCTCTGCACGCCAGCCAAGAACCTCAGCTGCCTTTGTGGGATCGGCATAGCATTCTGCAATGTCACCGGGGCGGCGCTCGGCAATCACGTACTTCACCTCAGAGCCGTAGGCCTTCTCAAACGCGGCAACGATCTGCAGTACAGAGTAACCAACGCCGGTGCCGATGTTGAAGTACTCAATTCCCTGCACCTTTTCGGTACGGGAAAGAGCCTTGAGGTGTGCCAGTGCCAGGTCAACTACGTGAATGTAGTCGCGCACACCGGTACCGTCGGGGGTGGGATAATCATTACCAAACACATTCAGCTGCGGCAGTTTACCTGCTGCAACCTTGGCAACGTATGGCAGCAGGTTGTTCGGAATGCCCTTAGGGTCTTCGCCGATCAGGCCGCTTTCATGCGCGCCAATGGGATTGAAGTAACGAAGAATAGAAACGCTCAGGTTGCTGTTGGCCGTGCAAGCATCCTTCATGATGCGCTCGATCATCAGCTTGGTCTCGCCATAGGGGTTGGTGGTGGAAAGCGGGAAATCCTCGCGGATCGGCACCGTCTTTGGCATGCCGTATACAGTAGCCGAGGAGCTGAATACAATGCGGTTAACGTTGTGCTTCTGCATAGCCTCTAGCAGGATGAACGTGCCGGTCAGGTTGTTGTGATAATATAGCAGCGGCAGCTTGCAGGATTCGCCAACGGCCTTGAGGCCTGCGAAGTGGATAACAGCATCAATCTCTGGGTGCTTTGCGAATACCTCGTCAAGGGCGGCTGCATCGAGAAGGTCTGCCTGGTAAAAGGTGGGTCTTTTACCGGTGATGGTTTCAATGCGGTCTAAAACGCACAGCTTGCTGTTAGAAAGATTGTCAACAATGATGACCTGCTCGCCTGTCTTGAGCAGCTCTACAACGGTATGAGAGCCAATGTAGCCAGTACCACCTGTTACAAGAATTGCCATAATGATATCCTCCTATATGTAAATAGATTAGAGCTTCCAAAGCCCATCGGGATATACGCCGTTTGCGATCATTTCGCGAATGCAAGCAACCACCTCGGCCTTATCATCCGGGTAGGTGACACCGTGCCACTTGTCATTGGTCTTCAAAACCTTTAGATCGCACTTCCCCGCCTTGTTCATTTCAGAGGCAACGGTGGGCAGAAAATATTCACCCTTCATCAGATCCGTGCTGGGATCGGTTAAGAATTTACGGAAGCCATCCTCGGCAAACTCAAAGATAGAGGGGTCAAAGCCGAAGAAGTTCATCGATGCGATGCTATCGTAATCCAGATCGACCCAAACGTCACCTTCAGCAAATTCAGCATGCTGGTGATTGTCGGCATGGCGGATCTTGGTGCGCTCGGTAATGCTTTGCAGCATGCCGTTTTCATCGGCTACGCAAATACCGCGAGAGACTGTGCCGTGCTCTGTCAAGGTGTTTTTTAATACGTAACCAACCATGCAGAAGTGGCCGTATTCATCGGTCTTATTCATATATTCTGCAGCCAGGCGATATGCCTCGGGGCCGTAATAGTCATCGGCATTGATTACGGAAAACTTCTCCGTAATGGCATTTTTTGCGCACAACAGTGCATGGGCGGTTCCCAGCGGCTTTACGCGCTCGGGCGGGAGCGTTACCGTGCCAGCGGGGATATCCATGCCTTGGAACACGTACTCTACGTTAATGACCTTTTCAATGCGCTTTCCGATCGTGGAGCGGAAAAGCTCGTAATTTTCTTCTTTGATAACAAAAACGACCTTCGTATACCCGGCACGCAGTGCATCGTATACGGAAAAATCGATGATAAATTCGCCGTGCGGTGTCATGGGGTCGAGCTGCTTTAAGCCACCGTAGCGAGAGCCCATACCGGCGGCAAGAACCAAAAGTGTCATATGCCTATTCCTTTCTAATGATAGCATAAAGAGAGCAGATATTACTCTGCTCTCTTTACGGATTAGTCAGCGTATACGCTGACCTTCTTCTTATCTCTGGTCATATGCTCAAACTTAACCTTGCCGTTTACGAGAGCATACAAGGTGTCATCGCTGCCCAGGCCAACGCCCGTGCCGGGATGAATCTTGGTGCCGCGCTGTCTGACGATGATGTTGCCAGCCAGAACGGTCTGGCCGTCAGCACACTTTACGCCAAGGCGCTTGGACTCGCTGTCACGACCGTTTTTGGTAGAACCTACGCCCTTTTTGTGAGCAAAGAACTGCAAACTGAGTCTCAACATTCTCAAGTACCTCCATATCAGAATACGATCTTAAATAATCAACTCTTCTACTTCTTCGACGCTGAGAAAGTCATAATACTCCTCAACGAGATCGTTTAATTGGAAGAAGTAAGCCTGTATAAGCCCTGAAACGGCATAACGCTTGGCATCGTCATCCTCATATGCGGGGAGCGCGCCTCTGGCAATGACCTTGATATCGGTGGTCTTTTCATCGATGATATACTGCACATCTGACGCGTAAGAAATCTCTATCGCGTTGATGATCAGCATAGTCATGGCGGAAAGCGCCGCACAAAGCACATCGTCACCTGCCTCGCCGTAGCCGGTATGCCCGGTCTCCTCAAAGGCGTAGTAAACACCGTTGGACTTATAAAACGTGACCTTTGTCATATTAGCCTGCGATCTTGGTAATGCGGATCTTGGTATAAGCCTGTCTGTGACCGATCTTCTTTTTCTCGTTCTTCTTAGCCTTGTACTTGAAAACGTAGATCTTCTTGCCCTTGCCAGACTTCACAACAGAAGCCTCAACAGTAGCACCTGCCACATAGGGAGCGCCAACAGAAAGCGTCTCGCCGGCAACTGCCAGAACCTTATCAAAGGTTACGGTAGCGCCATCTTCAACCTCGAGCTTCTCGATGAAGATTTCATCGCCTTCGCTGACCTTGTACTGCTTTCCACCCGTTTCAATAACTGCGTACACGAAAAGCACCTCACTTTCCTAAATAATCGCTACCGCTCAGGCGGCAAAAGCCTTAAGGAGCCTGGGATAAGCGTCAAATTATTATATCATGCTTCTTTTGCTTTGTCAAGCACTTTCTTACATTTTTGTTGAAATTTTATCAAATTATTTTTCTGCGGCACGCAAGGTGTTTTGCAGCAGCATGGTAATGGTCATGGGGCCAACACCGCCGGGCACCGGCGTGATGGCGGCGGCCTTCTCCTCCACCGCTGCAAAATCCACGTCACCACACAGCTTGCCATCTGGCAGACGGTTGATGCCTACGTCGATCACCACGGCACCATCCTTTACCATGTCAGCTGTGATGAAGCGCGGTCGGCCAACAGCGGCCACCAAAACGTCGGCCTGCCTCGTTATATCTGCCAGATTTTTCGTGCGAGAGTGACATACGGTAACGGTACCGTTCTTTTCCAACAGCAAGAGTGCCTGGGGTTTACCAACGATATTGCTACGGCCTACCACAACGCAATGCTTCCCTTCCACCTCGATTTCATAATGACGCAAAAGCGCCATGACGCCGGCTGGCGTGCACGGCAGGAACCGATAGTTCCCCAGCATGATCTTGCCTACGTTCGAGGGGTGAAAGGCATCTACGTCCTTGCTCGGGTCAATGGCCAAAACAACGCGTTCTTCGGAGATATGCTTCGGCAGAGGCAGCTGAACGAGGATGCCGTGAATGGCATCATCAGCATTAAGCTTGTCTATCAGAGCAAGCAGCTCGCTCTCGCTGGTTTCGGCGGGCAGCTTATGCACGGCCGAATACATGCCAACCTCCTCGCAGGCGCGATGCTTGTTTCTAACGTACACGGCAGAGGCAGGATCATCTCCCACCAAAATCACGGCCAAGCCCGGTGTGACACCGGTTTGGGCAATAAAAGCACTTGTTTGCTCCTTCAGTTCTTGGCGCAGCTGGGCGGATACCAGCTTGCCATCAATCATAATAGCCATTTTGTTTCTCCAATTCAACAAATATTTTCAAGCAGACGCGCTTTCGGGGAGAATTGTTGCCATAGAAAAGAGATCTTCACAAAACAGATCATTTATGGCATCCACGGTTTCTTGATAGGTGATGCTATTGATCAGATCGCCGGTATCAAGCAGATCAACTCCCGAAAAATGAAGAGATAACAGATTGTTCGCGATCTCCTCGGTTGAATCAAAATCGCGTATGAACTCGGCATAGAGCGCCTTCTTGATGCGTAAAAAGTCCTCGATGGCCGGCGGTGTCTGCTTGGCCTGACGAATGGTGCTCAGCACGCGGTTGTAGATTTCCTCAGGGTCATCCGTCTCGCCCGAGAGCAGGAAGAATGCGCAGGTGCGATAGGCCTCATAGCCTGCAGAAAAGCGGGCGTTCAGCAGCCCATCATCATACGCCTTCTCGTAGAAGAAGGAAGACGTTCCAAACAGCAGATCGGACACGATGCGCAGGGTGTAATCTCGCTTTACGCCCTCTGCTGTTCCGGCATGAGAATGGATATCCTTAATGCCGATGGCAAACATTGGCCTGGCAATATCCATGTGAATGGTATGTCTCTTTTTCAATACAGAATCTGGCTCTGCCTCGAAATAACGGTCTATTTCTTGCAGGGCGGGCGCGTTTGGAAGATAGGTGTCGGCGATAGCACATACCTTTTGTGGGTCAATTTTGCCACATAAGACCAAGGTCATGTTTGTGGGGTGGTAAAACGTGCGGTAGCATGCATACAAATGCTCGGGCGTGATCTGTGCAATGGATCCCTGCGTGCCACACACGTTGATGCGGGTGTTATCGTGGTGGTAAAGTGCTTGCAGGATCTCGTAATACAGGCGACGTGTTGGCATATCATCACACATGGCAATTTCTTGGCCAATGATTCCCTGCTCCTTCTGCACGGTTTCTTTGGTAAAGTATGGGTGCGTGACAAAATCCAATAAAATTTCAAGCGCCTCGTAAAAATTTTCTGTGCAGGTGAATTCGTAAGCTGTCATATCGGTAGAGGTAAAGGCATTGGCCGATGCACCAATAGAAGAAAAGCGCGCATCGGTTTCGGTGCCGTCCTCATTTTCAAACAGCTTGTGCTCTAAAAAATGTGCAATGCCATCCGGCACGCGTGTAAAGGGCTCGTTGCCGTTCGTTCTGAAGCAATTGTCAATGGCGCCATAGCGGGTGCCGAACAAGGCGTAGTAATTTGATAACTCTTTGGGAAAAACAAATATTTCCAAGCCGCTTGGGTGAATGATCTTGTAATACCGCTCGCGCAAGGCGTGGTTTTCTTTGATGGTGATTGGGTTATTCATCAAATTCCTCATCCTCCTCGTCGCCGGTTTGTGTGCCGCGCAGGAAATATATCGTATCCAGCGAGATGCCTTGTGCGATCACGGCCAGATCCTGTACACCAAACATCATAACCTGCTCGGCAGCTTCCTCGGGCGCCAATATACAGTTGCCCAAAATTCTTCGCATGTACCATGCCTCTAAGCCCTCAGCACTGTCATAAAGACTGCGGTAGCCGTTGGCCAGCGATTGCTTGGCGCAGCAAAGCTCCCCTTCGGTAATAGCGCCCCTTCTAATCTGCTCAAGCTGTAGGCGGATCTCTGCTATGGCGGTATCCTTTTGCTCGTTTTCAATGCCAGCAACCACGTACATGATGCCCTTTAGCAGATCAGAGGATGCAAAGCAGGAATAACACAGGCTCTTCTTTTCTCTTACGTTTATAAACAGCTTCGACGAGGGAGAGCCGCCATATACCTCATTGAACAACGCATAAAGAAGCTGCTCCTTATCCTGCATCAGAACGCCGGTGCGAAAGCCGAGAACCAATTTTCCCTGCTTTGCTGCGATTTCTTCCTCATAGCTATGTTCCTCGGTTGCGCGGCGCAGCGGCAAAGTAGCGTGGATATTGGTCATGTAGTTACGTTCTATACCGGTAAGGATAGTGGTTGCGATGCTTTGCACCCTCTCCTGCGGCTCTGCGCCTACGTAAAACACCTCGATCTGTGCGCTTTTCAGCATAGTGGTATACAGCGCTACCAGGCGATGTGGATCAATGTGGTCAAAATCCTCCACCTCACCGAGGATCGGAATGCCGATGGTCTCTTGGCTGCACATAAGGGACGTGCAGCGGTGTACGGCATACTGCTGCTTGTTGTTGACGATCGAGCGAACGGCATCTGCACAGTTTTTTCTCTCGTTTTCTACGTATTCCTGCAGAAACAAGCCGTTCTGTGTAGCAGGTGCCAGCATAAGATCCTTTAGCAGTGATACGGTTTGCCCCATGACATCGATCGTCTCGTTGGGGGGTAAAAAGGCGTTGTCAATAAAGTCAGCAGAAAATGAAACGATCTGCTTGTCGCCTCTGCCGTAGTGGCGGATATAGATATCGCCGCCGTATAGCTCCTCTAACCGGCGAACGATGGCGCGCCGATTGGGAAAGGATTGGCAGCCGCACCGCAAAACACGCGGCAGCAAGGCGTAATAGGGTACGGTATCCCGCTTGAGCGGTAGAATGAAATTAACGGAAAAATAGCCGGTTTTGAATCGGTCGGTTGCCAGATGATTATAATGGCTCCCCTCGGCAATTTTTGTACGATAAAGCCCCATAGCATTCCCTTTTTCTTTTACGAATTATATACATTATACACATTTTTCGCGAGAAATGCAAGTGGTTTCAAATTCCTTTGTTTAATGCTGTTAGATTTTTCTTTATATACGCAAAAAGCAGAGTGATATCACTCCGCTTTTTGCATTTTTTATGACTTACAAGCAAAAGAACTCCTCGGTTTTGATGCCATAATGCTCATAGGTTTTGGCAATCTCGTCATAATGAACAGAACTCAGATCCCGCTCGTGGCTGTCACACCCCTGAGAAAGAATGACACCACTTCTCTGCAGCTCTGCAGCAAAGCCTAAGTATTCGTCAATAAAGGTTTGCGGCAGGAAGAACAAGAACGCGTTAAGCTCAAAGGCGACCTTGTTTTCTATTAGGCAGTGCTTGAGCTCGCTGCGCATGGTTTCAGAAACCTTTGTAAAATCAAGAAAAGGGTTTTCCACGCCGGGGTATATATTCTTATCATACCAAGTGTAATGCGCGAGGATGTCGGTAAAGGGGTGGGCGGCGGCTATCATGTATTGCCTGTGATATTCCTTCAACAAGGATTGCTCGTCTGTTGGGCAGTACATGGGCCAATGCATCCCGGTTACAACATAATCTATTTTGTATTTTTCAAGAAATTCCTCGTCAAAATCGAAAGCGACAGGGGCGTTGGCAGGCCCGCCGTGGCGAATGCCCCAAATGGGAGGCGTGGTGTATTCGCCGCGCGCAATCTTATCAATCTCCCACTGAGACATCAACGTAGCTTCTATACCAAAATGGAAATGCCCTTTTAGCTCAGGATGCCGTTCTATAGCCCGATCATACTCTGCTCTTGAAGCGGCAATATCTGCCTCTTGCAATCTGGTATGGTAATGATCGGTAACGCCAAAATCGGTAACGCCATATTTTTTTGCATCGTTTATTAAGGTTTCAAATTCCATACAAGCGCCATCGCAGCTGCAATGCGTATGGATGTGCCACTCAGATCGAATTGCCATAGGTATGTCTCCTTTGCTCACGGTTTGTACGACAATTATATCATGCACCGATACGTTTGTCAATTATTTTACATTGAAAAAAAGAACCGACACCGTCGGTTCTTTTTGCTTAATTTTCAAGCTGCTTGCCGAGAAAACCGGCTGCTGTTTGGATCAGCTTGGTTTCTAAATCGGTTGGAATGCGGTCAGTGCCGTCACCATCGTGCGCGATGACAGAGGCAACACAGCCAACGATATCCCCCTCGGTGATGATGGGCATGGCACAGCTGACGTAATGCGAGCCGCCATCCTCGATGACCGAAATACGCTCGCCGTGCTCCTTGTGCGTATAAAGCACCCTGCTTTCGATGACCTCTTCAAACGCGACAGAAACCTTTTTATCCGCATATTCGCGCTTAGGAACGCCGGCGGAGGCGATAACAGCATCACGATCGCAGATCACAACGGCCATAGAGCAGGTTTTTTGCAGCGTTTCGGCATATTGTGAAGCAAAGGAGGCCATTTCACCAATGGGAGAGTATTTTTTGAAGATAACCTCCCCTTCCCGATCGGTATAGATCTCTAACGGGTCGCCCTCGCGGATGCGCATGGTTCTTCTGATTTCTTTGGGAATGACGACACGGCCGAGATCGTCAATTCTACGAACAATTCCTGTTGCTTTCATTTATATAAAAATCTCCTTGTTTTTACAGATTTGTAATGTTAGTATCTGCAAAGCAAGGAGATTTATACTTGAATTTATTTTGCTGTGTTAACGATTGGTATGAAAATGGCCTCAACGGTATTCTCTGCAGGCGTTTATGTAGGCGATCAGATTTTCTATCGGTACCTCCGGCTCCAGCATGTGGGTGGGGGCAACGAAAAGGCCGCCCTTTTCGCCGGCTATATTGAGGTTTTTGAATACCTCACGGCGCACCTCCTCCGGCGTGCCGAAGGGCATGGTGGTCTGTGTGCCGATCGTTCCGTTGAAGGAGAGCTTGTCTCCGTACATTTCGTGTATTTCCTCAAACCGCATACATTCAGGCTGGATGGGGTCAAGGACGTCTACGCCCGCCTCGATCAGATGCGGGATGAAGGGGGTAACAAATCCGCAGGAGTGATAGAAAACAATGATTTCGGGATTGATCTTCTTTGCTGCCGAGATGACCTTGGTAATTCTGGGCTTCAGCCACTGGCAGTACAGCTCCTCACTCATCATAATGGTGTGCTGCATGCCAATATCATCACCAACAAACAGTACGTCTACACCGTTCCGTGCATAGCTCTCAGCCCGAAGGATCGCGAGATCGGTGACCCTATCCAATATTGCATCGGCGATTGGATCCTCCAGCATCATATCGGTCATCAGATTCTCCATGCCGCGCATATACCAAGAACGCTCCCATACGGTACATTGCATATTCCCTACGGCGATCTGATCGTTTTCGTGGGCCTGCTTGATAGCGTTTATCTGCCACGTGGGATCGGCATTGGTGTAATCGGGTAAGGGGTAAGCATATACCTGCTCGGGATCGGTGAAGGATTCCATGGGAAAGTACATTTTTGTCATATGGAAGGCCGCTGCGCTTCCCGGCTCATGGGCAACGCCGAATCCGTCGATCGTTGTGCCCTCCTTAAAGCTCTTGTTGTGGTAGGCAAGGAAGGTTTCGGGTGAAGCACATTTAGCAGGTAGATCGGGGACATCTACTTGCGGAGGTGTATACTGAAACCCGGTTTCTTGCTTATAGGTCTCGAATTTCTTTGCTATAGTGGGAGACATAACAAAGCTTGCGGGGATAAATTCAAATCCTTTTCGTCTTGCAATGCTGCGAAAATTTTCAATATTTGTCATGGCAAATCCCTCTTTTGTGTGTGATTTTTCTATTTTATACCATGAATGCGACGATTTGTCAATAGGATTTTTAAAAAAGCGGCACTTTTGGTGCCGCTTTTTTAGATGGTTGACTTGGTATTAGTGCTTTTTGCCGTTCTCTTCAGAGGAGCGGCAGCCAGCGGAAAATTCGCTGGTTGGGAAGGCCATATTACGGAAGAGATTGCACGGGCTGCTGGGCTCATCGCATACGCATTCCTTATCCGGTACACAGTAATCGGTTGCCGTGACTAAAAGCTGTGCTGGGCGCTCAATGCGGAACACGGTAAAGAGACCTAAGGATACGTACAGTCGGTTACCGTTATCAGGATCGCAAAGGTTATCAACGCCGCACTGATCGGTGATCTCCTGCGGGATGTCATTGGCCGAGCAGCAGGTGTAGCAGGCGCAGCTGCAGCAGTTAGGCTCTACCACGGTAGAGCCAAGAACAACGGGCTCAACCGTTTCGACAACGGCGGTGGGAAGGCTGTTCGAGCGATGAGAGCCGGTCCAGGGAGCGCAGCGGTTGGCTTCGGGATCGCTCTTGAAGATGCTGACGTTCCCTTCTCCGCCATACAGAACAACGGTTTTTTCTACCACAGCAATGCCGTCAAAGCACTGCGAGCGCCCAAGCCCCACGCAAGCCTCCAGCTTTACGTGAACGTAGAAGCGGGCGGTGATCTGATAGAAGCCGCGGTTGAATTGAATCTGGTCTACCGAAATATATGTCCACAGGATGTTGGCACATACAACGCGCACGGTGCAGCCGGCGTGGTCAAGCAGCTCCTGCCCGGCTTGGCCAACGTAGACACGGGCATTTTCATAGCAATCTCTGTCTCGGCAGGAATCCAGCACACGGTTGGTATCGATACAAACGGTATCTCTTCCGCCAGAGGAGGTGCCACCCGATCCACAGGAGCATCTGTTCTCAGACATGAATTGTTCCCCCTAAAAAAATATTATCGAGGACACGTAGCGCGCCTCGATAATATCATATGCATTTAGGTGAATTGTGACAAAGAGAAATCAGATATACTTCTTCAGTGCCTCGCCGCAGTCCTCAACCGGCATAGAAGCTGTCATCACAACGTTCAGCTCCGGCGTCAGGGCAGCAACCTCGTCGACAAACTTCTCAAAGGCGGCAATATCGCCTTGGCAGATCTTCAAAGTGGAGTCGATGAACAGATCAGTAATATCATGGTCGCTTGCCACAATGCCAGCTACGAAGCCGTACAGAGCCTGAGCATCGCCAATCGCATAAGCATCAGCATCAACGAGTCTTGCCTTGTGAGTAATGTCAAAATTCAGTTTATTTCCTTTTTCGATGCAGATAACGGAGCCCTTGCTTTTCTCAGCAGCCTCATTAACCATGCTGATGAGTGTTTTGGTCTTTCCCGTTCCTCTTACGCCGACAATCAATTTTACCATGAATCCTTCTCCTTTACAGTGGTTTTTGTGGTAAATTACCACTTTCTACTTATATGATACACTAAAATTTATGAAATTTCAATAGCAAAATTGATATTTTGCGAAAAAATCTTATTTCATACGTGCCAGCAGCTCTTCGCGGGCATCCTCATAGCCGGGTTTGCCAAGCAGAGCGAACATGTTTTTCTTATATGCCTCTACGCCGGGCTGGTCAAACGGGTTCACGCCAAGCATGTAACCATCAACCGCGCAGGCCAGCTCAAAGAAGTAGATCAGATAGCCAAGCGAGTGCGCAGAGCGGTCTTCGATCTCCAATACGATATTCGGAACACCACCGTCGGTATGTGCCAGCAGCGTACCAAGCATGGCGGTCTTATTCACGTAATCCAGCTCCTTGCCGGAGAGGAAGTTCAGGCCGTCTACGTTAGATGGATCATCCGGAATGATGAACTTGCAGCCACAATCCTTTACGTTCAAAACCGTTTCAAACAGGTTGCGCGTACCATCCTGAATGAACTGGCCAAGAGAGTGCAGATCGGTAGAGAAATTGACAGAATCAGGCAGAATGCCCTTCTGATCCTTGCCCTCGCTTTCACCGAACAGCTGCTTCCACCATTCGCACAGCATCAGCGTATAAGGCTCGTAGCCTACCATGATCTCGGTTACCTTGCCCTTGCGATAAAGTGCCGTGCGCAGGGCGGCATACTTCAGGGCATCGTTTTTAGCAAGATCGTCGCCTGTGAGCGCTTCTCTTGCGGCAGCGGCGCCCTGCATCAGAGCATCAATATCAATGCCGGCAGCCGCGATCGGAAGAAGGCCAACGGCAGTCAGCACAGAGAATCTACCACCAACGTCATCCGGTACGACAAAGGTCTCGTAGCCGCTCTCGTCTGAGAACTTCTTCAGCGTACCACGGCACTTATCGGTGGTAACGAAAATGCGCTCACGCGCGCCGTCAGCACCGTATTTGTTGACAAGCAGCTCGCGGAATACGCGGAAGGCAACGGCCGGCTCGGTCGTGGTGCCGGATTTGCTGATCACGTTCAGGCAGATGTCCTTCCCCTCGCAGATCGAAAGCAGCTCGGCAATAGCGTTGGGGCTGATATTGTTGCCGGCAAAATAGATGTCGGGGGTATTCTTCTTCAGCGAGTTGTAGAGCGGGGATTTTACAAACTCGATAGCGGCGCGCGCGCCGAGGTAGGAGCCGCCAATGCCTAAAACGACTAGGATATCGCAGGACTTTTTGATCTTTTCGGCAGCGATCTTGATGCGAGCAAATTCTTCCTTGTCATAATCGACAGGCAGATCAATCCAGCCGAGGAAATCATTGCCGGCACCGCTGCGGTCCATCAGGGTCTTATAGGCAGCGGAAAGCGCGGGGCGAATGTTTTCCAGCTCGTGCTGAGCAACAAAGGGAGAGACAAATTTTTCATTCAGTTTTACAGACATTTTAACCTCCGGCACACGTCAGAAGACGATGTATTTTTATGTTATTCTTATTATATAATGGAACGCTCTTCTTTTCAACAGTTTTTTAGAAAATTTTACAGATTTACCCCAAAACAGCTTTGCAGCATACGAAAATAAAGCTCAAAAAAGGAAATTTTAGCAACATCCTCTCCGGCAACGATATCTGCCTCGCCGATCAGCTCTTCCCCGTTATAATAGGAAACCGAGCCGATCCTTTGCCCGGCGGAAAGTGGGGCGGTCAGATGATTCGGCAGGTTTACTTCTTTTGTGATCTGCCCCTTGGTTCCTTTATCCACCAATGCGGAAAAGGCAGCTTGCTTAACGCGGCACGTGTCTAAGACCCCGCCCTTGACGGCGATAGGGGGCAGCTCGCTTCCTTCTTCGCGATACACGGCGTAGTTGGCAAAGCCGTAATCTAGCAGCTCTTTAGCGATCTCATTGCGGATATCACGTGTGGGGGCCCCCATGACCACGGCAATGAGGTGCATATCATCTCGCATAGCTGTTGCGCTGATACAGAATTTCGCTTTAGAGGTGGAGCCGGTTTTAAGTCCCGTGGCACCGGGGTAAAAGCGTACCAGGCGATTGGTGTTGGTCAGGCCGAAGGCGCCGTCGCGCACGCTATCCATCCAGGTGGAGCTATAGGATAAAATATCCGGATAGGCGATCAAGGCGCGAGACATGATCGCAACGTCTCTTGCGCTGGTGTAATGTGCGGTGGTGGTATCATCTAAGCCGTTTGTGTTTTCAAAATGCGTGTTTTTCATAGAAAGCGTAGCAGCCTTTTCGTTCATCTTTTCTACAAAGGCTTCTATAGAGCCACATAGGTGCTCGGCCAATGCCGCGGCGGCATCGTTGGCGCTGGCGATCACAACAGACTTGACAAGGTCGCGCACGCTCATCTGCTCGCCGACCTTTAAATAGATCTGCGAGCCACCCATAGAGGCAGCCCTCTCGCTGGCGGTGACAGTCTCTTCCCAGCTCAGCTTGCCGTTTTCAATTGCCTCCATGATCAAAAGCAGGGTCATAATTTTGGTAATCGAGGCGGGCGGCAGCTGCTCGTCGGCGTTTTGCTCGTACAATACGCAGCCAGTCTCGTATTCCATTAAAATAACCGAGGTGGCATCTAGATCCAGGTGGGGTTGCTTGCTGCTTTCTTGTCCTGTCGTTTCTTCTGCGGAGAGGGTAAACGGAAAGAAGGTCACACAACAGCAAAAGGCCAACAAGGCGGCTACAACACGTTTTTTCATAAAGGTGCTCCTTGAAAATTCTTTTTTTGCATTTTATGAAGCACGCTTATGAAATATCCCTTATTCCTTTATTTTTGCGTAAATGCCGATATCCTCATAGCATCCTTTAATCAGCATCAGGTGGTGGTGGATCCCTTCGGGCTGCATGCCGCACTTTTCCATCACGCGGCGGCTGGCGGTATTGTCCTTCATGTATCTTGCCTCGATACGATGAAGACCAAGTGTCTTGAAGCCGTATTCCATAATAGTTTGCACCGCCTCGGTGGCAAGCCCTTTGTTCCAGTAATCGGGATGTAGCACGTATCCGATCTCGGCAGCGTCGTTTGCATAGTCAAGCCTGGTAAAACCACAGGTGCCGATCATCTTCCCGCTTGCTTTATCTACCAGGGCAAAATCAAAAAAGCTGCCTGCGCGGTAGCAGGTTTCTACGTAGGCCAGATAGCGCTTCGTATAGGCAAGATCCTTATGCTCATGCCAAAGAAGATATTTGGTCACCTCGGCTCTTTTTGCATAATCAAACATATCCTGCGCATCCTTGCGGTTCATTTTGCGAAAGAGTAGCCGCGGAGAGGAAAGTTGCGCGGTTTTTGAAAATATATGAATGACGATTTCTTTTTTCATGACACCTGCTCCCTTGTGCGATACAATTTATTATACCACACCCGTCAAGCGGCAGGAATAATAATTCACAAATTGCTGTTGATTTTTCTTGTGAGATATGGTAATATAATCCTTGTGATGTCATTCTACCTTGAAATGAGGATCAGAAATTGGAAAACAATCAAAAAAAGCGCCGCTTTAAGCTGTTTGATTCACAGCGGGAGGGGCGCGGTATTGAAAAAAGCGACGTTTATACCAAAACAGACCTGAAGGGTTTTTTCTTAAAGTATAAGGAATGCTTTCCCAATCTACTCACCGTGAACCTGTTAATGGTACTTGGTAATTTTCCCTTGATCTTTGCCTTGATCGCTATGACGACCTTTACACGCGTTGTTTACATGGCACCGGCAACAGAATTCTTCCCTATTCTGCGCGGTCTGTTTTTGCAGGAGGGCGAATTGTCGGCCTCTACGCTGATCGCTATGGCCACAAGCGGTGCGCAGATCGAAGCAAACTCTATGACCACAGCAACCTACGTGCTGTTTGCCTTGTCGGCGCTTTCGATCTTCACCTTTGGCATTACCAACGTTGGCACCACCTACGTGCTACGCAACATGGTCACGGGAGACCCTGTCTTTATTTTCTCAGATTTTTGGTATGCCATCAAGCGTAACTGGAAGCAGGCACTTCCCTTTGGCATCTTAGACGTGCTATTCCTTGCACTGATCGGCTTTGATCTCGTCTTTATGTATACGGCCGGTGACGGACTGATGATGAGCATCTTCTTTGGTATCACCTTTGCCGTTGCGCTGATCTATATGTGGATGCGCTTTTATATCTATTTGCAGATGGTGACCTTTGATCTTTCCATCTACAAGCTGCTAAAGAACTCGCTGATCTTTGCGCTGCTTGGCTTTAAGCGCAATATTATGGCAACGCTTGGCATTCTGCTGCTGGTGCTGATCGATTTCTTCCTTGCCTTTTTTACCGGTGGCTTCTTCATGGCGGCGGCCATCCTGCTTCCCTTCGTGCTGATCTTTTCTAACGGTGCCTTCATGTCCACCTACGCGGCTTATTTTAAGATCAAGGAAATTATGATCGACCCGTATGCCGAGGCCGAGAAAACAGAAGAAGAGCCCACCGATGTGACCGATGAGCTCTCTATTCCCGAGGGAGAAGCCTGATCAGCTATCTCGAAGTGATAACAGCTCTGATACCGTTACAAACTGATATCCACGCTCCTTTAGCATGGGTATCAGTTTTTTTATAGCCGGTATGGTTGTGCTCTCGCCGCTGACGTAATCATGAAACAGAATGATATCGCCGCCGCAGACGTTTTTTTCAATGGTGCTGACGATCTCTTCGCTTGGCGTGTGCGCCCAGTCACGCGTATCAATGTTCCAAAGAATGGCCGTTTTGTTGGTTTTTTCGAGCAACGCCGGTAGCGTATCTGAAAATTTGCCTTGCGGTGGGCGGAACAGGCCGTTCCCACTATACCCGATGCTGCGCAGGATCTCGTCGGTTTTGTCGATTTCCCAGGCCATTTCCTCATCGGTAACGGTTTTTACGATGGGATGGCGATAGGTGTGGTTGCCGATCTCGTGCCCGGCGGTGATCACACGCTGCATAACGTCCGGGTATGCTTCTACATTGCTGCCAATAACGAAGAAGGTGGCGGGGATCTTTTCTTTTTCTAATATCTCTAAGATACTGTCTGTAAAGCGTGGGTGCGGCCCGTCGTCAAAGGTGAGGGCGATCGCCTTTTCGGTTGTGGATACGTGATAATAGGCTCGAATTGGTTTTCCGGCAGATAAAGGAAGGCAGATTGAAAACAGCATGGTTAGAGCAAGAACAACCGCGGCGAGCCTTTGCAGATGGTGTTTCTTCATAGGCTTACGCACCGGTCAATTCATCCAGGCTGCCAAAGCGGTAGCCCTCAGCCCGCCAGGTGTCTATCAGATCAGCAAGGATGGCGGCGTTGGTGGCGGAGGTAGGGTGAAGAAGGATCACGGCGCCATTATGCGTGTTTTCAAGCACTTTTTTCTTGGCAGCTTCTAAATCCGGCTGCTTATCGTTATCCCAATCTGCGTAAGCAAAGCTCCAAAAAATGGTCTTGTAGCCCAATTTTTGAGCACAGCGCAGATTGCTTTCGCTGTATTTCCCTTCCGGTGGGCGGTAGTAGCGCGGCATCTCTTTTCCGGTCTGTTCCTTATAGATGCTTGCAAGCCCATTCAACTCGGCAGCCAGCTGCTCGTCTGTCATGGCGGAGGTATCCTTGTGGCTCATGGTATGGTTACACACCAAATGACCATCCTGCAGCATACGATCGATCAGCGAGGGCTCCTTCAATAGTAAATGTTTCAGTACAAAAAATGCGGCAGGCACCTTTTTTTCGCGAAGAACGGAAAGAATCTTGGCCACGTTCCCGTTTTCGTATCCGGCATCAAAGGTAAGATAAAGAACCTTGTCTTCTGCGTTATCCGCATGTGCCTTGTCGACGTAATAGGCATCGTATTTTTCAAAAAGCGCCTGTGCTTCATCTGCCTCCGGCTGCCGGTGCTCGTTGTTTCTTTTCACGTACCAATGGTAGCTTTGGGGCTGGCTTTGCGCGCAAACTGAATGAAAAGTATTGACAGAAAAAACAAGGCAGATCGCCAAAAATGGTACAAAAAGGCGTATATATAATTTCCTGTATTTCATAACATCACCGTTTCTAAAATTCTTTACAGCAATAGTATTGGTAAAACGGTTAGATATAACACAATGAAATATTCACCAAACAAATAAAAAAGCGAGGTACAGAATACCTCGCTTTTTATCTTACTTATACTTGCGCTTTCTGGCTGCTTCAGACTTCTTCTTACGTCTTACGCTCGGCTTTTCGTAGCACTCTCTCTTGCGGAGCTCCGTCGGAACGCCGGACTTCACATACTGCCGCTTAAAGCGACGCAGTGCGCTGTCGAGTGTTTCGTTTTCCTTAACTCTAACTTCTGCCATCGTATATCCCCTCCCTTCGCGCATGCAAAGAGAACTTCGTCTCTAACACATCAAAGATATTATAACGCATTTGTCTTGAAATGTCAAGTACTTTCAGAATAATTTGTAAGTTTTTTCTTTCGTGCTTATTTGACAACGATGTTTACGATCTTCTGCGGTACAACGATCTCCTTAACGATCGTCTTTCCCTCCAGTAGCGGGGCGATCTTGGCATCTGCCTTTGCAACGGCCAAAACACCATCGCGGTCAAGCTCCTTATCTACGGAAATTACGCCGCGCACCTTGCCGTTGATCTGAACGGCCAGCTCGATCGTTTGATCAACCGTTTTCGCTTCGTCATATTCCGGCCAGGGGGCCAGCGAGCAGAGCCCCTTGCCGCCGGTCATTTCCCACAGCTCCTCACACAGGTGCGGTGCAAACGGGCAAAGCAGGCGGATCAGGATCTGATATTCCTCACGCGTAATGCTCTTCTCTTCAAAGATGGTGTTCAGCAGTCCCATCATGGCGGCGATGGCGGTATTGAACTTCATTTCTTCAATATCCGTGCCAACCTTGCGAATGGTTTTGTGAATGGCGCTGACAAGCGAGCCGGCAGAGGGCTTATCGCTGATAAAATCGTATACGTCGGCAAAACGCTCTAAGAAGCGCTTTGCACCGCGCACGCCGGCATCCGACCACGGAGCGGCGCTGGCATAATCACCCATGAACAGGATGTAGGTACGCAGCACGTCGGCGCCGTAGGCATCCACCACCTCGTTGGGGTCTACCACGTTACCCTTGGATTTGCTCATCTTTTCGCCATCCGGGCCAAGGATAAGGCCCTGGGCGGTTCTCTTGGCATACGGCTCGTCGGTATTGACCTCGCCAATATCGTATAAGAACTTATGCCAGAAGCGCGAATAGATCATATGGCGGGTAACGTGCTCCATACCGCCGTTATACCAGTCTACGGGCATCCAGTACTTCAGCTTTTCGGGCGCTGCCAGGGCATGATCGTTATGCGGATCGATATAACGCAGGAAATACCAGGAGGAGCCTGCCCACTGCGGCATGGTATCGGTTTCACGGCGTGCTGCCTTACCGCAGCGAGGGCACTTGCAGTTGACGTAGGATTCTACCTTGGCAAGCGGGCTTTCACCCCCCTCGCCGGGGGCAAATTCCTGAATTTCGGGCAGGCGAAGCGGCAGCTCCTCGTAAGGAACCGGCACCATACCGCAATGGTCACAATGCACGATCGGAATCGGCTCGCCCCAGTAGCGCTGGCGGTTGAAGGCCCATTCCTTCATTTTGTACTGTACGCCGGCTTCACCGACACCGCGCTCGGCAAGATAGGCGATCATCTTCTCAATGGCTTCCTTTTTGGTGGTAATACCATTCAGGAAGTCAGAGTTGATCATGTTGCCGTCGCCTGTGTAAGCTTCTTTTGAAACGTCGCCGCCCTCGATAACAGGAATGATATCAGCGCCGAACTTCTTAGCAAAGGCGTAGTCGCGCTCGTCATGCGCGGGCACGGCCATAATAGCGCCCGTGCCATAGCCCATCATAACGTAGTCGGCAATGTAGATCGGGATCTCTTTGCCGGATACGGGATTCACGGCGGTCATACCGTCAAGACATACGCCGGTCTTATCCTTGACTAGCTGTGTACGGTCAAATTCAGACTTCTTGGCGCATTCCTCACGGTAAGCCAAAACGGCATCCATATTATGAATGCGGTCAGCCAGCTTATCAATGATGGGGTGCTCAGGGGCGATAACCATGAAGGTAACGCCGAACAGCGTATCCGGACGGGTGGTATACACGCGCAGCTTTTCGTCTGCCCCGGCGATCGAGAAATCAACAAAGGCGCCGGTGGATTTGCCGATCCAGTTTTCCTGCTGCAGCTTGATGTTGGGCAGATAGTCTACCGTGTCAAGGCCGGAAAGCAGACGGTCGGCATACGCGGTGATGCGCAGATACCATACGTCCTTGGATTTTTGAATGATATCGCTATGGCAGATATCGCACTTGCCGCCCTGCGAATCCTCGTTAGAAAGAACGACCTTGCAGCTGGGGCAATAGTTGACAAAGGCAGTATCGCGGAACACAAGCCCCTTTTCAAACATCTTTAAGAAAATGTACTGCGTCCACTTATAGTAATCATCATCCGTGGTGTCAATGACGCGGTTCCAATCGAAGGAGAAGCCTACGCGCTTCAGCTGGTCGGTAAAGCGGGCGATGTTGCGGTCGGTTACCTCGCGCGGGTGAATACCGGTTTTAATGGCGTAGTTCTCGGTAGGCAGACCGTATGCATCAAAGCCGATCGGGAACAGGACGTTATAGCCCTGCATTCTTCTTTTGCGGCTGATGACCTCAAGGCCGCCGTATGCCTTGATATGGCCTACGTGCATACCCGAGCCGCTGGGATACGGAAATTCTACCAGGCCGTAAAACTTCGGCTTCTCGCTCATGTCTACGGCTTCAAAGGCGCCTGCCTCTTCCCACCGTTTTTGCCATTTGGGTTCAATACTTTTGTAATCGTACTTCATGCTTCTATCTCTCCGGATTCTAATTTATTTTTCAGTTCCTCAAAAAGATCGGTCAGATCTGCCTCGCCCTCCTGCGGCAGCAGGCGCTCCAGATTGTAATATTCCCGTGCGTCTCTTGTAAAAACGTGTACCAGCACGGTACCTAAGTCGACCAGCAACCATTCGCCGCCGTCACGCCCCTCGGTACGCTGAGCATGAACGTTACAAAGGCCTAGGCGGTAATTTACCTCATCTGCCAGCGCGTGTGCATGGGTAGTAGCACGCGCGCTGCAAATAACGTAGTAATCGGCAATAACGGTGGTCTCCTCTACGTGGAACAGGCGAATGTTAATTCCCTTTTTCCGAAAAAGAGCCGAGGCGGCCTCTTCGGCGATCTCGCGCGAGGTGGCACCGCTCAGATCACGATGAACCATGTTGTTTTCTGTAGTGTCCATGATGCTTAATTATCCTTCTTTGTAATTTTTATATGGGAAATATCCTCTGGGCCGTATACCTGGTACGGTATATCGGTCGAAAGGTGGATATTCAAAAACCGTTCGTCGTTTTTGCAAAACAGGCCGGCGGCATCAAACGTGCCCTCGTGCATGGTTGCGTAGGGGGTAAAAAATTTGTTTAAGGCGGCACAGGTAGCGGGGCGATTGATCACGTAATACCACGTACCACCCCCCTCGTGCTCTTGCAAAGCCTCGCCAGGGATAGAGAGAAAGGAGACGCGAAGCGCTTCTCTTTGCTGCAGCAGCGCGGTGACTAAGGAAAAGTAGCTGCTTTTGCTACCGACAAGCGTAACGTCATCTAAAAACCGAATGGAAAGTGAAACGGCTTGCGAGAGTGAGATGCCCTTTGACAGATGCTGAAAGGCGGCGGCAAGAAACAGCTTTTGCGCATCCAGCCTGCCAATGTCGCCCTCCAGATAGCCGCTGCGGTAACGCACGAACTGCTGGGCCATGTTGCCATCCAGCACGGTCTTGCCCTGCTTTAGTAGGATGGAAAGCCCCTGTGCCGGGTCATGGTAGGTCATATCCATGGGTACGGTGATGGGAATGCCGCCAACAGCATCTACCATGCGGGAAAAGGCAGCAAGATCGATGCATATAGCACCGTCTATGGGAATGGAAAAGGCATCGGAGAGGCGTTTGGCTGTATAGGAAAGTGAATCAGCCTCGGTCATGCCTTTGGCGCGGCATGAGGCGAATATGTGATTGAGCTTAGGCTCACGCTCGCCCTCGATATACATATCTCGCGGCAGCTGCATACAAACCAACTGCTTTTCTGCCTGCGAAAAGTGCGCCAGCATGACCACGTCGCTATTGCTGGCAGCATGATCGATACCAAGAACCAGAATGCTTTTTTGCAAAGGGAGAACTTCTTCTGCCGCGGGCTGCATGACGATCGGCGTGCCGCCGTATAGAACCAGCCCGGCAATAATGGCAAGCGCAAGAAATAATGCGATCTTGATTTTCATGAAAGAACCTCAGACTACTAATTTTAGTTAGTCTGTGATTCCCTTATGCCGTTATGCGTGTTAAATTCTTCAATGAGCCAGTTACGTGTATCGATGGTTGCCGGGGCGATAACGCTGCCCTCGGCAAGCAAGGAATTGATCGTTAGATCAAACGACTTGAGCAAAATGCGATCCAGATGCGGCAGCCGCTCTTTTGGCGGCAGGTCTGCCATCGGCCTCCAAAACGCTTCGCGCAGCGCCACACAATCGGGGAACGTGCGCGTTTCTTCGATATAATCGGCCAAATAGAGCAGCTTGGAAAATAGCGACATGCCGCGCATGCCAGTGGTATGCTGCCCTACCGCTTCTGTGATCTCGGCTGAGGCGAATGCGGGAAATTCTTCCTTGATAAGGCAAGCCGCTGTCCATGCGTGAAAGATCTTTGGGGAGAGACGGTCTGCCCTGCTTGGCTTTATTGCAAAGCGGCGGCAAAGCTGCAGCTGCTCTTCAAGCGTGCATTCTTTTGTGATATCGTGCAGCAGCGCAGCGGCTCGCAACGCATGGATATTTTGCGGCAGATAGATTTTCCCCAGCCGGGCAATCTCTTTTTCAACACCCAGCGTGTGTAAAAAACGCTTGCCTGTAATGCGTTTTTCTACCGCCTTGCGCAGCAAGGTCAATGCATCCTCGGTTATGTGTATAGTTGACATTGGTCGATATACTCCTTAACAGACGGAGAAAGAAAGGACGTTTCATTCCCCTGCGCCAGCTCTTGCCGCAGCATGGTAGAAGATATTTCAATCGCACGGCATGCAAGCGGCCGTGTCACGGCGCCGTATTGCTGCTGCAGACGCATGGCCTGCGCGGCAAGCGCTTGCGCTACCTGCTCTGCATGCTCGCCACCCTCGCGCTGCACGTAAACGATCTCTGCTAAAGCAAAAATACGTTCCGGCCGGTACCAGCGGTCGATCGATAAAAACATATCGCTGCCGCACAGAAGAACCAGGGTATTATCCTCCCTTTTTAGCTCCTCAAGCGTTAGCACCGTATAGCTCTTCCCGCCGCGCTTGATCTCTATATCGCTTACCGTAATCGGTAGATCGGCAAAGGCTAAGCGGCACATAGCCAGCCGCTGCTGCGGCGAGGCATCGCCTTGCAGCGGCTTGTGCGGCGGCTGCAGCGTGGGGATAACGTACACGTGGTCAAGTCGCTCTTGTTGCAAAAAGGCAGATAAGGCACAGTGGTGGCCTACATGTGGCGGTGAAAAGGTGCCACCATAGATGCCGATACGCTCTTTTTTCATCATAAAAAGATCTTTTTGTTCTCGGTAGATTCACGGTAAAGCACGATCTTACGGCCGGTAACGGCAACTACATTTGCACCGATCACGTCGGCGATCATTTCGGCTGCTTCCTTCGCGGAAACGTAGCAGGTTTCCAGCACCGTGATCTTAATTAGCTCGCGTGCCTCTAAGGCGTTGGAAAGCTGCTTGCAGATCTCGCCGGTGATGCCGCCCTTTCCGATTTGAAAGATGGGCTGCATGCTGGTGGCAAGAGAGCGCAGATAGGCACGATTCTTGCTGGAGAGTGATGGCGGGAATACCAGCATCTCAGAGAGCTTTTTACAGAAATCATTGATCGCCTTGCCGCGGTGGCTCACGCGGTTTTTCATTTCCGGCGTAATCTCGGCAAAAGTTTTTTGATAGCCCGGGTAATAAAAGAGCGGATCATAGCCAAAGCCACCATCGCCGTGGTATTCGCGCAGGATGCGTCCCTTGCAGCTGCCTTCTACGGTGAATTGGCGCCCATCCGGGAATACGCAGGCCATAGCGCAAACATATTGGGCGGTGCGCTCCTCGTCTGGGGTGTTTGCCAACTCGCTAAGCAGCTTTTGGTTGTTTTTTTCATCATCGCACGGCTCGCCCGCGTAGCGCGCGGAATATACACCCGGCGCACCGCCCAGTGCATCCACGGCCAGGCCGGAATCATCCGCAATGCCGATGTAGCCAAGCGAGGCGGGAACAGAGGCTTTGATGATGGCGTTTTCTGCGAAGGTGGTGCCGTCCTCTTCTATTTCATCGGTCATACCGATATCGTCCAGCGAAAGAACGGAGATATCTGCCATGCCGTGCTCCTTGAGCAGGGTCAGCACCTCGTTGATCTTCTTTTTGTTTCGGGAAGCTAATACAATTTTCATATTATTCAAACAAGGCATCGACAAACGCACCGGCTTCAAACGGGCGCATATCGTCGATCTGCTCTCCAACTCCGATAAATTTTACAGGAATGCCAAGCTCGCGCCGGATCGAGAGTACGATGCCCCCCTTGGCGGTGCCATCCAGCTTTGTTAAGATCAAGCCGGTGATATCAGCGGCATTCTTAAATTCCTTTGCCTGACTAACGGCGTTTTGACCGGTGGTGGCATCTAAGACCAGCAGGGTCTCGCGTGCGCTATCCGGCAGCTCGCGCCCGATGACACGGTTGATTTTGGCAAGCTCGTCCATTAGGTTCTTTTTGTTGTGCAGGCGGCCGGCGGTATCGATCAGCAATACGTCGGCGTGGCGGCTCTTTACGGCCTGAATGGCATCATATACCACCGAAGCCGGGTCAGCCCCCTGCCCTTGCTTGATCAGGTCAACGCCGCTGCGCTCACACCAGATGGCAAGCTGCTCGGTGGCTGCGGCGCGGAAGGTATCGGCCGCGGCAACCACAACCTTCTTTTTTTCCTGCTTCAGGGCGGCGGAGATCTTGCCGATCGAGGTGGTTTTGCCAACGCCGTTGACACCGATCACCAAAATAACGGAGGGTGAGGTGGAGAGATCAAGCGGCTCGTGCTCGCCAATCAGCTCGCGCACGATCTCGCGCAGGGACTGGCGCACGTCATCCGGCTCCTTGATGCGCCCCTCGCGGATCCTTTCACGCAGCGTGTCTAAAATTTCCTCGCTGGTCTCTACCCCTACATCGGCGGTGATCAGCAGCTCCTCTAATTCATCCAAAAAGTCCTCGTCAATACGAACAAAGCTCTTCAGCAGGTTGTCGATTTTGCCGAACAGGGCGTTTTTGGTTTTCTGTAATCCACTTTTTAACTTCTCAAAGAAGCCCATCTGTAAACTCCTTACTTCTGCTTTCCATTTCATTCATATCCAGTGCAATGACCCTGGAAATACCGCGCTCCGGCATCGTAACGCCGTATAGCCGGTCGGCGATCTGCATGGTACCGCGGCGGTGCGTGATCAGAATAAACTGCGTTTCACCGCAGAACTTCTTGATGTATTCGCCCAGGCGATAAACGTTTACCTCGTCCAGCGCCGCCTCGATCTCATCCAAGAGGCAGAACGGGGTGGGATTTACCTTCAGAATGGCGAAGAAGAGCGCACAGGCGACAAAGGCTTGCTCGCCGCCAGAAAGCAGAGCCAGGCTTTTAATGATCTTACCAGGAGGGGCCGCCTTGATTTCAATACCGCAGTTCAAAACGTCCTCGGGGTCGGTCAAGAACAGCTCTGCCTGGCCGCCGCCAAACAGCTCGCGGAATACAATGCCGAAATTGCGGTTGATCTCAGTAAAGGCGGTGACAAAGCTGGCCTTCATTTCGGTTTCGATCTTGCTGATCACGCCGGTCAGCTCCTCGTACGAATGATTGAGGTCGCCAACCTGCTCAGAGAGTGTTTCATACCGCTCCTTGACCTGGTCATATTCCTCGATCGCCGCTACGTTGACAGAGCCAAGCGCTTTGATCTTTTGGCGGCATTCTGTCTGTGTGGCGGCATACTGGCTGTGGTTTTCAGCCGTAACGGGCGGGTAATCTAGGCGCCTGGCCTCCTCAGCGGTCAGCTCGTAATCATCGTAGAGCCTCGAGCTTAGGCGGTCATATTCCTCGGTCAGACGCTCCAGCTTGCGCTTGTTGCGGTTATCCGTCTCTGCGCACAGATCCTTTTGATTATGCTTGTTGCGGATCTGTAGCTTCAGCTCGGTAAGGCGCTTGGCAAAATCATCGTTATCAGCTTCTACCGATTGACGGCTGCTGTCAATTTCGGAAAGAAGCGTATCCAGCTTTTCGCGCTCGCGGCGGTTAGCCTCCAGCTCGGTCTTATGGTCCATCAGCCAGGTCTCATGCTCTACAACGCGCTCCTGCTGCTCGTCCTTGCTGCTCTTCAGCTCTTCGATACGGGTTTTGGCGGTATCAATCGCGTTAGAGGCGGCTAACATCTCGCCCCGCACCTCGGCCAGGCGGATCTGCACGTCAGAGGCGCGGCCGGCCAAAGAATCCTTTTCATCCAAAATGGCATTGCGCTCGATCTCCAGCTCGTTGCGGCGATCGGCGATGGCGCTGATCTTCTTTTCACATTCCGAAAGCTCGGCCTGTAGTGCCTGCAGCTCTTCTCCACTTTCCAGCTCGGCTGCTACGATCGCATCATAATCCGCCTGCAGCTTCGCTTTGAGATTTTCGTTCGCCTCTAGCTTTGCATTGGCACTATCCAAGGCGGCAAACTGGGCGCGCGACATGGTAAGCAGTAGCTCCTTCTGCTGCTCTGCCTCGCGCACGGCGTTATGAATGCTCTCTAACTGCTTGTCAAAATCGGCAATGGCCTTCTCGGCGGCGGTGATCTGCTTGCCCAGCCCTTCGGCTTCCTTTTTCAGGCTTTCAATTTCGGCTGCACGGCTCATAATGCCGCTATCATGCTTCACAGAGCCGCCGGTAAAGGAACCGCCGGCATTGATGACCTGGCCATCCAGCGTGACAATCTTCACGCGGTAGCGCAGCGACTTGGCTGCCTCGGTAGCGTGGTCGATATCATCAAATACAACGGTACGCGCCAAAAGCCATTCAACGATATCAGTAAAGGTCTTTTCAAAGGTAACGAGCTTGTCCGCACGGTTCACGTACCCCGCAAAGGTGGCGGCACGGCGGATCTCATCTGTCTCGCCGGCAGAGCGGATGGCGCTGATCGGGTAAAAGGTTGCGCGGCCTGCGCGATTTTCCTTCAAGCAGCGCATAGCCGCCTTGGCGGTGGTCTCGTTATCTACCACGATATTCTGAATGCTGGAGCCAAGGGCAGTTTCAACCGCAATAATATAGTCCTTTTCTGTAGAAATGAGCTGAGAAAGCGGGCCGTATATCTTACCGGCGCCGGCAATGCCGCCCTGCTTTTCGCGCTGCATAACAAAGCGAACGCTATTGTTATAGCCCTCAAAATGCTCTTCCATGCGCTGCAGCGTTTCTACACGCTGCAAGAAAGAGCTTCTTTGCACTGAAACGGCAGAAAGCTCGTTCATTTTTTCAGCGCGTGCTGCATTGGTCGCATCGGTATCGGTTGCGCCGTTGGCGATGGTTTGATCCAGCTCGGCAATTTTATTCTTAAAGCCCTCGGCATTCTTTTCGCACCGGGCGGCCTCCTCGCGCAGCTTTTTGCCATCAGCCTCGTAGCGGCCAATCTCGGCAAGCAGGCTTTCGCATTTATCGTTTCCGCTGGCACGCGTATTTTTCAAAACGTCCATGCGCACGCGCAGATCGACTGCGGAGGCCTCAATCTCCTTAGAGGACTCTAACTCGGCAGAAAGCTTGCCCTCCAGCACCTGCGCCTCTTGCATTTTTGCCTGCTGCTCGGCAAGCAGCCCAAGATGCTCATCGGTCAGGTTACCCTCCTGCTCACGCAGCCCGGCAATCTTTGCTTCGCCTGCACGGCATTCCTCGGCTAAGGAGACCAAGGCTTGATTGGTGCTGTGAATGCGCTGGTTACAATCGATGATCAGTTCATCGCGGTGCTTGGCTTCGTTTTGAAGAAGCTGATATTCGTTGTCTAAGCGGTTGATATTCTTTGTATGGTCGCGAATCTGGGTCAAAAGCTGCTCAGAGAGCAGGCGGTTGCTTCTTTGCTCCTCGTCCAGGCGGTCGTTTTGCGCCTCTAACGAAGCAAGCGACTCGGTGATCAGCGCCAGCTCGTTTTCAGAAAGAGAGCAGGCATCACGGCAAGCAGTGATGTCAGTGCGCAGCTTTTGCGTATCGTATAACCAAAGGGAAACGTCTGCCTCTTTTTTTCTTTCGTATAATTCAAGATAACGGCGTGCCTTTTCTGAATCACGGCGCAGGGGCTCTACACGCCCCTCCAGCTCGCTAAGAATGTCGCGCACGCGCACCATGTTGTTTTCAGTATCTGCCAGCTTTTTCTCGGCCTCTTGCTTTTTGAAGCGGAACTTAGAGATACCAGCCGCCTCTTCAAAGAAATTTCTGCGATCCTCACTCTTTTTGGAAAGGATCTCGGCAATGCGCCCCTGGCCAATAATAGAATAGCCCTCGCGGCCGACGCCGGTGTTCATAAACAGCTCGTAGATATCTCGCAGACGGCAGGGCTTGCGGTTGATAAAATACTCGCTCTCTCCGGCACGGTAATAGCGGCGGGTAACGACCACCTCATCATAAGGGAGATTCAAAGCATGATTCTTATCGGTATTATCGAAGCAAACGGATACCTCGGCGAAGCCCATGGGGCGGCGATCATTGGTACCGCCAAAAATAACGTCCTCCATTTTCGTGCCGCGAATGCTGCGGCTGGAAAGCTCGCCAAGAACCCAACGCATTGCATCGGAAATGTTGGATTTGCCGCTGCCATTCGGGCCAACGACAACGGTAGTTCCTCTTTCAAAATTCAAAACCGTACGGTTTGGGAACGATTTGAAACCATGTAATTCTAATGACTTTAGGTACACGGATCTTCTCCTTCAACACAGTAATTGGTGAAATAAAACGAGGCAGATTATAAATTTTTAGCGCCAAACAGAAGAAGCGCCTCGCGCGCGGCAAGTTGCTCGGCCTCTTGCTTAGAGCGGCCAACACCCTTGCCTATCACGTTGGTGTTTAGTAGCGCCTCTACGTGAAAAATCGGGTCGTGCACCGGCCCTTGTACAGAGGCAACGCGATAATTAAGTCGCTCATTACCATCCTGCTCTACCAGCTGCTGCAGCCTGGATTTATAATCTCCGCTGCGCAGGCGCTCACAAGCAAGCAGCTCGTCATGAAACAGCTTTGTCATGATATCGGCAAGAATGCCGCCGGCCTCCTCGCCCGCGTCTAAAAAGATGGCGGCAAACAGCGCCTCGGTCGCATCGGCAAGGATCGACCGTTTCTCTCGCCCACCCTGCCGCTCTTCTCCGCGCCCCAAGCGTAAGTAGGAGCCAAGCGATAACCTCTGTGCAACACGCGCCAGCGTGGCCTCACACACCAGGTATTGCCGGTAGAGGGACAAAACCCCCTCGGATGCGGTGGGATAGCGATGAAACAAAATATGACTGATGGTGAGCCCTAAAACGGCATCACCCAAAAATTCAATTCGTTCGTTGCTTTTTGATGTGCTTTTGTTTTCGTTAGAAAAGGAGGTGTGTGTCAGTGCTGTCAAAAGGAGCCCTTCATCTGCGAAGGTGTATCCCAATGCCCTTTGCAGCGGCAAAAGGCTGCTGCCTTCCATGCGTATTTCCCTCCTTTTTTGATCTTTATTCGGTCGCGCTGCTTTCGCTTTCCTCTACCTTTTTCTTTTCACGGTTTTTTAGGTCAAGCTCGGCAGCCATGCGCGCGATCTCGTGATTCATGCCTGTGCTTAAAAAGGCGATTGTTTGCAATACGGCATTTTTGATAGCCTTGGCATCAGAGCTGCCGTGCGCCTTAATAACGGGGCGAGAAATGCCAAGCAAGGGGGCACCGCCGTATTCAGAGGCATCAAACTGCTTCTTCAGGGCGGAAAGCTGCCCCTTCATAGCAAAGGCAGAGGCCTTAGTAATGGCATTTTTGGTAAACAACTGCTTGAGGGTCGAGAGCATAAATTTACCCATCCCCTCGGTATACTTCAAAACGATATTGCCGGTAAAGCCATCCGTTAACAGGACATCGCAAGTATTGAAGGGGATATCTTTTGCTTCAACATTGCCAATGAAGTTGATATCGGGATTGGCGGAAAGCTGCTCATAGGTCTCTATCTGCAGCGGCAGTCCCTTGGTTGCCTCTGCCCCGTTATTCAAAAGGCCAACACGCGGCTTCTCAATGCCGTGCAGCTTTTTCATATAGAAGGAGCCCATGTAAGCAAATTGCTCAAGATCATCCGATGTGACGACCAGATTGGCCCCGGCATCCATCAGCAGCACGGGGGTAGGAAACGGCAAAAAGGTAGCAATAGCCGCCCGCCGAATGCCCCTGATCCTGCGTACAAGCAGCGTAGAGCCTGCCAGCAGTGCACCGGTGTTGCCAGCGCTGAGAAAGGCATCACCCTCGCCGTTTTGAAGCATGCGAAGCCCGACACCCATAGAGGAATTGCTCTTTTCTCGAATAATAGAAAGCGGCTTATCCTCCATGCTGATCACGTCGTCTGCGTGCGCGATCTCTACGTTTTCTAAGGAAAGCGTATTTTCCTTGGCTACTCGTTCAATCACTTCGCGGTCGCCGACCACGGTGATGGGAACGCGATATTCCTCGGCCGCCGTTACGGCGCCCTTTAATAGCTCGAGCGGCGCACGATCGCCACTCATTACATCGATTATAATTCTCACAAAACACCTTTCCGGCATCAAGCAAGGATGCCACAGACAAAGTGAATATTACTTGGCGAGCAAGAGGCGCAGCACCTCGGCAGATCGCTCTGCGTAGGCCTGGTTTCTGGCAGCCTTGCCGCCCTTTACGCGCTTTTCAAGCGGTGTGATCACACCGAAATTGGCATTCATTGGTTGAAAACTCGTGGCTGTTGATTCACTGACGTAGTGCGCCAGCGCACCTATTTCCGTGGTGGCTGGGAAATCTAACGGTTGCTCTCCCCTTGCGAGGCGTGCGGCATTGATGCCGGCAACAAGGCCAGAGGAGGTGGATTCTACGTACCCCTCGACCCCAGTCATTTGCCCAGCGAAAAACAGGCTCGGCTTTGCTTTCATAGCATATTGTGGTGTCAGAATGCCAGGGGAACGCAGATAGGTATTGCGGTGCATAACGCCAAAACGGAAAAATTCTGCATTGGCAAGCCCGGGGATCATGCGAAAAACACGCTTTTGCTCACAAAAGGTCAAGTGCGTTTGAAAGCCGACCAGGTTGTACATACTTCCCTCTCGATTCTCGCGGCGAAGCTGCACAACGGCATAGGCCTCTTTTTCGCTGCCCGGCAAAGGAAGACCGACCGGCTTCATGGGGCCATAGCGCAGCGTATCGTAGCCACGGCGTGCCATTACCTCAACTGGCATGCATCCTTCAAACACCTTGGGGTCACCCTCCTGTGCCTGCTGATCAAAGGCCTTGAGTTGCGCGACCTCAGCGCTGACCAGCGCCTCATAAAACGCATCGTATTCCTCGCGTGTCATGGGGCAATTCAGGTAATCCTGTGGGTCGCCCTTGCCGTAGCGAGAGGCGAAATAGGCAATATTCATATCAATGCTGGCAGCATCTACGATCGGAGCGGCCGCATCGTAAAAATACAGCTGACTCTCTGTGCCCAGCAAGCCGATGATCTCATTGGCCAGCGCCTCGCTTGTCAAGGGGCCGCTGGCGATCACGGTGATCACACTATCGTCGATGGTGGTTACCTCTTCCTCGTAAACGGTGATCAGCAGCTCGCTTTTGATCTTTTCAGTAATATAGGCGGAAAATTTCTCGCGGTCTACCGCCAGAGCTGATCCGGCAGGCACCTGTGTAGCATAGGCTGCCTCCATGATCAAGGAGCCAAGCGTTTGCAACTCTGCCTTTAAGAGGCCAACGGCGTTTGACGGGTCGTTCGAGCGTAAGGAATTGGAGCACACCAGCTCAGCAAAGCCCGGGTGATGGTGGGCGGGGGTGTATTTGTGCGGCTTCATTTCATACAGATCAACCGCTACCCCCAAGCGTGCTGCCTGCCAGGCAGCCTCGCAGCCGGCAAGACCTGCGCCAACGATGCGAATGCGAGGCGTGCTTGCTTCTGCCATCACTCCTCGGTCTCCTCTTCCTGCTTGGTCACGGCAGGCTCCTCGCGCTTGTAGCCGCACTGCTTGTCGTGGCACAGAACCGTGTTGCGGCTCTTGCGAAGGAAGAGCTGCTTGCCGCACTGCGGGCATTGCTCGTTAGTGGGCATATCCCAAGAGGAGAAATCACACTCCGGGTATCGCTCACAGCTGTAGAAGCTGGTACGACCCTTACCACGCTTGGCAACGATCTTGGCGCCGCATTGCGGGCACGGAACGCCGATCTCGATCACCTTTTGCTTGGTATTCTTACAGGTGGGGTAATTGGCGCATGCGTAAAAGCTGCCGTACCGGCCGGTGCGCAGGATCATATCGCCGCCACACAACTCGCACTTAAAATCGGCGATCTCGTTCTTTTCCTCGTTCTTTGTGACGGGGTTGCCGTTGCGGTCGATAGCCTTGGTGTTTTTGCATTCTGGGTAACGGGGGCAAGCCAAGAAACGGCCAAAGCGCCCGTTCTTATAAACCATCTTTCTGCCGCAAAGCTCACATTCCACGTTGGATTCCTCAGGCGGGATCTCAACGGTCTCCTTGGTCGTTTGGCTCATGGCCTTTTCAAGGGATACCTTAAAGCCATCGTAGAAATCACCCAGAACGGCGTTCATGGTGTTGGTCTTGTTTTCGATCGAGTCCAGCTTATCCTCCATTGAGGCGGTGAACTCGTAGTTTACGATATCCGGGAAGTTTTCCTTCATCAAGCGGGTCGTTACCTCGCCAAGCGGGGTGGAGACCAGTGCCTTGCCGCTGCGCTTTACATAGCTTCTGGCAATGATGGTGGTGATGATAGGGGTATAGGTGCTGGGGCGGCCGATGCCATTCTCCTCTAAGAATTTGATCAGCGTTGCCTCGTTATAATGGGCAGGCGGCTCGGTGAAATGCTGGGAGGGGGTTACCTCCATCGTTGTCAGCTTTTCACCAACCTCAGTCATCGGCAGGCGGCCGTAGCTGCCATCCTCATCCTGGTGGTCATCGTTGCCGTATACCGACATATATCCCTGGAATTTTACGGTATAGCCGCTGGCACGGAAGGCCTCTTTGCCGTTTTCGATCTCGATGGTAGTGGTATTAAGAACGGCAGCAGCCATTTGGCTGGCAACAAAACGATCCCAGATCAGCTTATAAAGCTTATACTGATCGCTTGTCAGCAGCTTTTTGATCTGCTTGGGCTCAATGGCAACGTTAGAGGGGCGAATCGCCTCGTGCGCATCCTGCGCGTTGGATTTTGCGCGATAAACGCGAGGGCTGGGTGGCATGTATTCCTCGCCATACCGGGTGCGGATCAGGTCAAGAGCGGCCTCCTGCGCTACGTTGGAGATGCGAAGCGAATCGGTACGCATGTAGGTAATAAGGCCCTGTACGCCACCAAATTCAGAGCCAAGGTTAATACCCTCGTACAACTCCTGCGCTACCTTCATAATGCGCTGGGATTGGAAGCCGAGCTTGCGCGAGGCCTCCTGCTGCATGGTAGAGGTGGTAAAGGGAGGGGCCGGCTGCTTTTTCTTTTCGGCAGATTTCATATTCACGACTGTAAAGCCGTTTTTCTGCAGGTCGGCAAGCAGGGCGGCTGCATCTGCCTCGGATTCCAGCTTGCGCTTGCCCACGTAGCGGGCGGTGAATTCCTCACCAGAGGCGGTCTGCAGAAGAGCATCCACCGTCCAATATTCCTTGGGCACAAAGGCGCGGATCTCTTCATCCCGCTCGACGATGATGCGCGTGGCAACCGATTGTACACGCCCGGCGGAAAGGCCGCTTTTCACGTTCTTCCAAAGAAACGGACTAAGCTTGTAGCCAACAATACGGTCCAGAATACGGCGCGCCTGCTGGGAATTGACAAGATCCTCATCGATCACACGCGGGTGCTTAATGGCATCCTTCACCGCGCCCTTAGTGATCTCGTTAAAGGTGACACGGCAAGCCTTATCAAACGGGATACCGAGTACGGTTGCCAGGTGCCAGGAGATGGCCTCACCCTCGCGGTCAGGGTCGGTTGCCAAAAAGACCTTGTTGGCCGCCTTTGCCTCCTTCTTCAGCTGGGTGATCACATCGCCACGGCCGCGAATGTTGATATAGTGCGGCGCAAAATCATTTTCTAAATCCACGCCCAGCGTGCTTTTAGGGAGATCGCGCACGTGGCCCTTAGAGGCAATGACTTTATAGTTTGACCCCAAATAGCCTTTGATCGTTGCGGCCTTTGAGGGGGACTCTACGATTACTAAGTTTGCCATCTTTCTATGAATTCCTTTCTGTTTTTCCTGTTATACGCGTATATATCGGCCACCCGGCAAGGAGGAGACAAGCTTGTTCAGCTCTAACATCGTCAGCGCTGTCATAACCTGCCCCGCCGGAATACCGGTGGCACATATTTCATCAATGGAAACGGCACGCCCCGCTGGCATGGCGCGATAAACGGCCACAAAGCCCTCGTCCAGCTTGCTAAGCTTCTCTTCATTGATGGGAGAGGGCTTGGCAGGCGGCACCTTTTCGACAGCGGGAGAAGAATTTTCAGCTTTCTTCGGTGTGGGCGTTGCCTTGTCTTGCTTGGGAATAGACGCAGCTTGGCGGCTGCCGTATCGGCTGGCCCTGGCAGAAATGCGGTAGGAGGCCAAGACACGGTCAACGTTGGCGCTTGCCGGCTTCAGTAGATTAAAGATATTCAGCCGGTTGCCGTATAATGATTCATATCGCTTGATGATATCGTCAGCACACGTAACGGGGTGCGCACCGTTTTTTAGCAGCAGCGTGGTGCCTTGGCTGTTTTCTTCGTCGGCGTTGCCCGGCAGGGCATATACGTCTCTTCCCTGCTGCTCGGCTAGGCGAGCGGTGATCAAGGCGCCGCTATGCTCGTTGCCCTCTACCACCAAAACGCCCTGGGATAATCCACTGATAATGCGGTTTCTCCTGGGGAAGTTTCTTGCCTCAGGCGGCGTGCCGGGCGCAAACTCTGTTATGACCAGCCCCTTTTGCGCAATGGCGTGCATCAGATACTGATGCTCACGCGGGTAGATGATATCAATACCGCTACCAAGTACGGCAATCGTTTTGCCTCCGGCGGCCAACGCTGCGGCCGCGGCAACACCATCGTTTCCCAGTGCCATGCCGGTAACTATGATCGCGCCGGCTCTTGCCAAGTCGTATGCGATCTCGAAGCCCATACGCTTGCCATATTCGCTCATCAGCCTTGTGCCAACCACCGAGACAAGCAAACGCCCGTCAAACGGCGGCAGTTTGCCCTTGTAATACAAAACCGGCGGCGCATCGGGCAACAAGCGCAGCCGTGCGGGATAGGCAGGATCACTGTAGGTAAGAATGCCAACGTCAGTCAGCATACAAAAATCCATGATGCGATGCGCCTCGGAAAGATCTTTGGCTTCCATGCGCATAAGGTCGGCACTCTTTTCGCCAAGCGCCGCCTCCAGCTCGCTATGCTTTGCTTCGTAAATGGCGCGTGGGGAATGATATAGGCGGATCAGTTTATCTACCGTGCCGCTGTTATAAAGACAGCATTGGCTCAGCCATATCCAATACAGGTTTTCGCCCATCGCAGCCTCCGTTTTTTATAATTGACTTTGCTCCCACAAAAAGATAGCCGCAGCAACAGCCGCATTTAGCGACTCTGCACGCTGAGAGATCGGCAGATATACGCTGCCGGTGCACAGCGAGGAAACGGCAGGCGGAATGCCATGCCCCTCGTTGCCGATAATGATACAATCGCTTGCCTGCAGCGGCGCCTCTGAGAGGGCTAACGCACCGTCGCGCAGCTCGGCAGCCCAAACGCGACGGCCGTTTCGCTGCAACGCGGAAATGGCGCCGGCTACATCCTCAACCACCCAAATGCGAACGCGGAACAGGCTGCCCATGGCAGCGCGGATCGTTTTGGAATTGTAGAGGTCTGCGCAATCGGCGCTGAGAAGAATGCAATCGACACCAAACGCAACCGCAGAGCGGATCACCGCGCCAAGATTGCCGGGATCCTGCATGGCATACAGCATGACCACGCGCCCGGTGCCGAGCGAACAAATATCTTCATCATATATTATAGTCTTTCTTTCGAAAATGTCAAGATGTTTTAGCACAGCGATCACACCTTGTGGCGCTTTTTCGGAAGAAATTTTTGAAAAACAGTCGTCAGAGAGGGTATAAACGGATGTCTCGGCATATGCACCCTCTCCCATGCGCTCCTGTAAGCGTGGCAGAATTTCTGCTGCCCGCCCCTCGGAAAGGAATACGCGCACAATGGGCAGGCGATGCTCTGCCGCTTCCTTTACCAGCTTTTCGCCCTCAATTAAAAACAGCCCCTGCTCGTAGCGGTACTTCTTTTCGTGCAACGCAGCGGTCTCTATGATAAGACTGTTTTTTCTACTGGTGATAACAGGATTGACAATTTTCACGTGTCAAATTCCCCACTTTCTTTTTCAATAAGAAAAACCGGCTTGCAAGGCCAAAGGCCAGTAGCAAGCCGGAATCATTCTTAGAGAGCAGCCTTTGCCTTTTCAGCAAGTGCAGCAAATGCCTCTTTATCCGAAATAGCGATCTCAGAAAGCATCTTGCGGTTGAGATTGATACCGGCCTTCTTAAGACCATGCATCAGGGTAGAATAGTTCATGCCGCAAACCTTTGCCTGAGCGGAAATACGGGTGATCCACAGAGCGCGGAAATCGCGCTTCTTCATACGGCGACCAGCGAAAGCATAGTTGCCGCTCTTCATAACAGCCTGCTTGGCCATCTTGAAGTGCTTGCTCTTTGCACCCCAGTAACCCTTAGCTGCCTTCAGTACACTATTTCTTCTCTTACGCGTCATCATGGCGCCTTTTACTCTTGCCATTTTCTATAATCCTCCAAAATCTTTACTTGTTGCAGCCGCTTATTACTTCTGAATAAGGGTTCTGATGGTCGGTGCAAAGCACTCGCTCAGGGTAACGCCCTTGCGAAGGCTTCTCTTGCGCTTTGCGGTCTTGATGCCGAGGTTGTGACGGTGATGAGAGTGATTCATCTTTACTTTACCGCCGCCGGTAACATCAAATCTCTTGGCAGAGGCTTTATGTGTCTTAATTTTTCCCATGGTTTCTTCTCCTTTTTATTGTACTGGCAATGCCAAAATGTTTACTGTTTTACAGGGTTGATAATGATCGACATGAATCTGCCTTCCACTATCGGGGCTTTTTCGGTGCTACCTACACCCTCGCATGCATCCTTGAAGCGCATTAAAATGTCCTGCCCGAGGTTCATATGCGCCATCTCACGCCCCTTGAAGCGAACGATCGCACGCACCTTATCACCACCGGTGAGGAACTTACGCGCCTGGTTAACACGCGTTTCAAAATCGTGAACGTCGATGCGGCAGGAAAGCTGCACCTCCTTCACCTTCACGATCTGCTGCTTCTTGCGTGCTTCTTTTTCTTTCTTATCACGCTCAAAGCAGTATTTGCCGTAATCCATCGCACGGCATACGGGCGGCGTTGCGGTAGGCGCGATCAGAACTAGATCAAGATCACGGCTATACGCATACTCCTTTGCCTGGTTCAGCTCCATGATGCCCAGCTGCTCGCTGTCTGCACCAACCAAACGAACTTCCTTGCACTTGATATCATCATTGATCGGCAAATCTTTTGTGCTAATGGTAGTACACCTCCGAAAAACAAAAAATGCGTACAGAAAATCCGCACGCAAAAACACAGGCCGCGCCTGTTGCTTTTATTAACCCGGGACACCTTTGTGCCAGGGTGAGAACGGAAATTCTGCTTTGTTGTGGAGAGCTCTATGCCCTCATTCCGCTCAATTATAGCATGCCGTGCGTGATTTGTCAAGTGTTTTTTGCAAAAAACTTTTTCCTTGTGAAAATAAAAATAAAAAGTCGAAAACTTTTTTCGGCTTTGTTATAGAAATTTCATAGATTGTATGGTATAATGCTATTTAAGGGGCTTATGCTCTCTTGAAAAATCAAAGATCCACGTGAGGTTTTATATACATATGTCCGAAATCCTTGTACAAGAAAACAATGAAATCATCAATCTGCCGGTGCTTTCCGTGCGTGGAACGGTGGCGTTCCCTACCGTTACCATCAGCCTGGATATTATTCGCCCGCTGTCACTAAAGGCGCTTAGCCTTGCTTCAAAGGCGGACGGCAGAATCCTGCTTTTAACACAGAAGGACTCTTCTGTCGAAGACCCCTCTGAAAATGATTTTTACCGTACCGGCACGGTATGCGTGATCAAGCAGGCCGGCCCGTTGCCGGAGGGCGGCTTTCGCGCGGTGTTCGAGGGGCTTTGCCGCGCCAAGGTTCTTTCGCTTAACAAGGCAAGCGAGGGCTGCTTTGTTGCAGCCGCCGCTTGTGAAGACGCGATCGTTGAGCCGGTAGCTACCGTAAAGACCACCGCCCTGTACCGAGAGGCGCTGGCATTGCTGGATGCGATTGCCGAGGTACACCCTTCCCTTTCCGATGAGATGCGTTATGCCGCGCGCGGCATTCACGATCTTTCACGCCTGGCAGATTTCATTGCCTCTGGCGTTTTGCTTAGCGATCATAACAAGCAGATGGTGTTAGACATTCGCAATCCCCTGTCGCGCATGGAAAAGCTGCTTGTTCTGATGGCGGAGGAGTTGGATATTCTGCGCTGTGAATACGAGATCCACCGCCGTGTGAAGAGCAAGATCGATGCCAACCAAAAGGAATTTTTCCTGCGTGAGCAGGTGCGCGCCATTCAACAGGAGCTGGGCGAGGGCGGCGACGATGAGTGTGAGGAATATTATAGCAAGATCGAAAAGGCTAAACTCCCCAAGGAGGTTGCTGAAAAACTGAACAAAGAGGTCTCCCGCATGGCCAAGACACCATATGGCTCTGCCGAGGGGACTGTAATTCGCAATTACCTGGACGTTTGCTTAGACATTCCTTGGACAAAAACATCGCAAGAGCGGCCTGACGTTGCCGCCGCCGCTAAGATCCTGAATGCTGACCACGATGGCTTAGACAAGGTAAAGGAGCGCATTCTGGAATACATTGCCGTGAAGCAGCTTTCGCCTGATCTGCGCAACCAGATCATTTGTCTGGTCGGCCCTCCCGGTGTTGGTAAGACCTCGATCGCGGCCTCTGTTGCGCGGGCACTGAAAAGAAAATACGTTCGCGTTTCGCTTGGCGGTATTAAGGATGAATCTGACATTCGCGGTCACAGAAAGACCTACGTAGCCTCAATGCCCGGGCGGATTATCGAAGCGCTGACACAGGCAAAGGTGAGAAATCCGCTGATCGTTTTAGATGAGATCGACAAGATCTCCTCCTCGCTCAACGGTGACCCCTCCTCTGCGCTGTTAGAGGTGTTAGACCCGGAGCAGAATAAGTATTTCCGTGATCATTTTGTAGAAATTCCGATAGATCTTTCGGATTGTATGTTCATTGCCACGGCCAACAGCTATGAGGGCATTCCCCTGCCGCTGATCGACCGTATGGAGATCATTGAGCTTTCTACCTATTCCCGCCGTGAAAAGCATGATATCGCCATGCACCACCTGATCGACAAGCAGCTAAAGCGCCACGGGCTTACCAAGCGACAGGTCAAGTTTACCGAGGAAGCTATTTATGAGGTAATCGATTTTTACACCCGCGAGGCCGGCGTGCGCAACTTAGAGCGGCGCATTGCCGATCTTTGCCGCAAGGCTGCGCGCGAGATCGCCGAGGGCAAGGCTACCAAGGTGACCTTTAAGGCGGATAATATTATTTCGTACCTTGGCAAGCACAAGGTGCGCCCTGAGAAGATCAGCACGCGTGACTACGTTGGCGTGGTAAACGGTCTGGCCTATACCGCTGCGGGGGGCGACCTGCTGCAGATCGAGGCCTCCGTTATGGAGGGCACCGGGAAGCTGGAGCTGACAGGCTCGCTTGGCGACGTGATGAAGGAATCGGCGCATATCGCGTACAGCTACGTGCGGTCTATTGCCTCCCGACTGAATATTGATCCGCAATTTTACAAAAATAATGACCTTCATATTCACGTACCGGAGGGAGCGGTGCCGAAGGATGGCCCCTCTGCCGGCGTAACGATGACCTGCGCGATCGCCAGTGCGCTTTCCGGCCTGCCGGTGCGGCGCGATATTGCCATGACGGGCGAGGTAACGCTGCGTGGTCGGGTGATGGCCATTGGCGGCTTGAAGGAGAAAACGCTGGCTGCCTATTCTGCCGGTGTGAAAACCGTACTGATTCCCAAGGAAAACGCGCAGGATATGGATGAGATCGATCCACAGGCGCGTGAGGGGCTGACCTTCATCTTCTGCGAGAACGTGCAGGAGGTGCTCGCTGCTGCCTTGATCGGGTACGGCGAAAAGCCCATGATCACGAAAAAAGAAGTAACAAAGGAAAGTGTCGTTCCGCAGCCGCTGCTGGGGAATCCGACGGCCGGTAAGCCGGTAGGCGCCGCCACCGTTTGACATACAGATACGATGGGTAAAATCAATATTAACAACGCATCACTGAAAATAACCGCGGGCAACCCGCGCCAGTTCCCTTCCGATGCGCGGCCGCAGATCGCGTTTTCTGGCCGCTCTAACGTCGGCAAAAGCTCGCTGATCAATTCGCTGCTTTCGCGAAAGTCGCTGGCGCGCGTCAGCTCGACGCCCGGCAAGACTATTACCGTTAATTTTTATGACGTAGATAATCAGCTTTATCTGGTCGATCTTCCCGGGTACGGCTTTGCACGCCGCTCGCCGGAGGAAAAAAAGCTTTGGTCGGCGTTGACCGACGGGTATTTTGTCAAAAATCCCAACATTGATCGCCTGCGGGCTGTCAATCAGCTGATCGACGTGCGCGTAGGCCCTACAGATGATGATATTATGATGATCAATTATCTGATCGACGCGCGTGTTCCGTTTTTTGTAACGGCCACAAAATGCGACAAGCTGAGCCCTACGGCGCTAAAAAAGACGTTAGAGGAATGGGAAAATACCGTTTTTCGCGGCACCGGCATTACCGTGATCCCGTATTCCTCTGTCACCGGCGTCGGAAGAGATAAGGTCTGGAACGAGATTTTTTCACGCATACATTAAGAATCGAGATTGTGAATTATGTTATTCGGCAATAATATGAATATTGTAGAGATGCTGCTTTGCATCCCGGCGGCCCTGATCGCGCTGACCGTGCATGAATATTGCCACGGCTACGTTGCGTATCGGCTGGGAGATCCTACCGCACGGTCTCTTGGCAGGCTGTCACTTAACCCACTCAAGCATCTTGACCCCATTGGTGCCGTCTTAATGATCGTATGCGGATTTGGCTATGCCAAGCCTGTTCCCATTAATCCGCGCTATTTCAAAAACCCGCGCAAGGGCATGGCGCTTACCGCTGCGGCAGGGCCGCTTGCCAATTTACTGCTGGCCTTCCTTGGCGCCCTGCTATATCGGCTAACACTGCTTTTGCTGCCCATAGCGGGCACAGAGTTTCTTTTGCGCTTCGTGCTGATTTTAGCAAGCTTTTTTGCTACCTTTCATTATCTCAATCTGAGCCTTTGCGTATTTAACATGATCCCACTTCCCCCGCTGGATGGGTCGCGCATCTTTTACATCTTTTTGCCCCCCAAGCTGTATTTTCGCGTTATGAAATACGAGCGGATCATTATGATCATTTTGCTGGTCGCCTTGGGGCTTGGCGCCTTTTCCGGCTTGCTTAGTGTGATTGTGAATGCCATTTCCGGCGGTATGCTGTGGCTGATCTCGTTGCTTATTCCCTGAATTTTGTGAGGAACTATGGAAGAACTGACCTATCGGCTCGATCAATACGAGGGGCCGCTTGACCTTCTGCTTACGCTGATTGCCAAAAACAAGGTAAGCATTACCGATATTCCGATCGCGAAGATATGCGACCAATATATGGAGTATATTGAGGCAAACCAGAAAATGGATCTGGACGTTGCCAGCGAATTTATTGTGATGGCCAGCGAGCTGATGCTGATCAAAAGCCGCATGCTGCTGCCGCGTGACGAGGAAAATGACCCCGACCCGAGAGCTGAGCTGGTGGATGCCCTGTTGATCTACCAAAAGGCAAAGGAGGCAGCCGAGGAGCTACGCCCGCTGTATGCCGAATATTCCGGCCGTATGGCGAAGGACGTAGATGAGATACCGCCCGATCGTGGCGTGCCGCTGGGGCTGAACCCGATGCTGCTTTCTCGCGCTATGAATGCTCTGCTCCTTCGCCTGCGGCAGACCGAGCAGCAGCCAGAGCAGACCTTTGCGCCGTTGGTAAAGGGCAAGGTGTATTCGGTAGAGGACGAGGTGGAGGGCTTAGTTGCGCGCCTGAGCGATCGCGAGGATGCTACGCTCTTCTTCTTGCTGAAGGATGCCGCGGAAAGGCCTCAGCTGCTTGCGATGTTTATGGGGCTTTTAGAGCTGATCAAGATCAAGCGCGTGCTGATCTGCGATGATGAGGACGCCGAAAACGCGATCGAGGATGACGTTCGCAACGGCCTTTTATTGCGGTTCCGCATGAACCCGGATTACGATCCCACCAAAGAAACGATGGAAAGCGAATTTGACCAAGATGACAGAACAGACGATCAATAATCAGGAAGAGGTCGCAAAGGAGACCGAGGCGACCGAAGAAATCGTAAAAAAAGGCCCAAAGGGCATGAAAAACAAAAGGCCGCTTGAGCCGATGCAGATCATTGACTTCCCCGCCGAGACCGGCGAGGCGATCGAGGCCATCGTATTTGCGGCCGGACATGCCGTGCCATACACGGTGCTGGCACGCGTGCTTGATCTGCCCCTTGCCAAAACCAAGCAGATCGTGTATTCCTACGCCTGCCGGTATAACGAATCGGATCTGCCGCGCGGTGTCATGATGCTTACCTTTGACGATTGCTGCCAGCTTTGCACCAAGCAGCAATATCTTCCCTTTATCCGCGAGGCGCTTGGCATACGGCATAACGGCAATCTTTCTAATTTCTCGATCGAAACACTGGCTATCATTGCCTACAATCAGCCGGTTACCCGCTCTTACGTAGATACGGTGCGTGGGGTCGATTCCAGCTATGCTGTCGGTTCGCTGCTTGAGCGTGGCTTGATCGAATCCAAGGGGCGCTTAGATGCCCCCGGCAGGCCGATGCTATACGGTACAACGCCGGACTTTTTGCGTTGCTTCGGCCTTTCTTCGATTGCCGATCTACCGGGTGTTTCCTCAGATGAGGCAGCAGAGCTGCTCGCCAAGCTTGGCAAGCAGATGCAAATGGAGATCGATACCGATGAAAATCAGTTAACGATTGATACCAGCGCCGCTATGGATGATGCGGACGATGAAGAACGTCAGCCCGATCCAACGGCGGCCGCCATTGGTGAAACGCCGGAAGTGACAGAATAACGGGTAGATAAACCACGGCAGAACGGAGGGGGATGCTATGACAGGCTGGTATATCGCCGCGGCGGTTTTGTGCGTGCTGATCGCACTTGCCCTGCTACGCATCCGCATTGTGCTATCGTATACGGAAGAGGTATCTGCCAAGCTTCAGATCTTGTTTTTTCGCTTTACCCTGTATCCACGCAAGAAACGCGTTTCTCTTCGCCGCTACACCTACCGCCGCTATCGCAAGCGGCTTCTTGCACAACGAAAAAAAGAATCCCAACGCAAGCCGAAGCCGCAAGTAAAGGCAAGCGCAAAAAAGAAGCGGCCGCTCAAGGAGAGCATGCGATTATATCAGTATTTGTTTTCACGGCTATATAAACGCATTCTACATCATTTCCGCATTGACGTGGCGCGGCTGCACGTTACCGTAGCCACGGGGGATGCCGCACAGACCGCGATTGCAACCGGCATTGTAAGCCAAGCGGTGGCATACGTGATGGAAATTTTAAGCAACCACACCAACCTGCACCACAGCTACCACGCAGACGTGCGGGTCGAGCCGGATTTTTTAGCTGAAAAAAGCAAGGTCTCATGCAAGCTTCTCTTCTCGTTACGCGTATATGAAATCATTGATATAGGCATTCGCTTCTTTTATCATTATCTGCTTGGCAGTATGCGCAGGCAAAATTCCCTTTCAAAATAAGGAGGAAAAACCATGGCAGAAAGCAAACTCAACGACATTATTGGCACGTCTCTTGAAAAGATTAAGGCACTGGCCGACGGTGAAACGGTGATCGGCAATCCGATCACTACCCCAGGCGGCACAACGGTCATTCCCGTTTCTAAAATTTCTATGGGCTTTGCCTCCGGCGGCATTGATTATAATGGTAAAAAGGCCGCCGAGCATAGCAAGCAAAACTTTGGCGGTGGTGGCGGAACGGGTATTACCGTTGCCCCTGTTGCCTTTTTGATCATTGCGCCGGATGGCAATATTCAGCTGCTGCCGATCACCGGCCCAGCCAATTCTGCCGGTGCGGTTGATACCGTAGATAAGGTTACTGCGTTTATCGAGCGTTCCCCTGACCTTTTAGAGCGCATCAAACGCGTATTCAGCTCTGATAAAAAGAAGAAAAAGGAAGCCGAGGCCCCTGCTGAGGAGATCATTGAAGAGGTCAGCAAGGAGCCTTCTGCAGAATAAGCTACCATCATTACCTGTATTTTTTAGGTGTACAAATCCTTTCTTTCGCGTACAATAATGCAAAAAAAGTGAGAGGAAGAGTACCCTTGCCACGCTTAATACGTTTTTTAGCTTTTGCTTTAGGGCTGTTTATGCTGTTGCCGGCGTTTTCTGTATCTGCCGCGGAATATCCATCTGTTTCTGGAGAGTGCGCTTGCGTTTATCTGCCGGCCTTAGACCATCTGATATATGATAAAAACGCAAACCGCCGTCATCCGATGGCCAGCACCACTAAGATCATGACCGCGCTTGTTGCGCTGGAAAATAGCAGGCCTGAGGAAGCAGTCACCGTCTCCCCCGAGGCTGCCGGAATTGAAGGATCCTCAATTTATTTGCAGGCAGGTGAGGTGCAGACGATGGAAAATCTGCTCTACGCCCTGCTTCTTGAAAGCGCCAACGATGCGGCAGCTGCCATTGCCATTCACGTGGCCGGTAGCATTGACGAGTTTGCCTCGCTGATGAACACCCGCGCACAGACCTTAGGCCTGCGTGACACGCATTTTACTAATCCGCACGGCTTGGCTGACCCACAGCACTATACAACGGCATATGATTTAGCCAGGATCACGGCAGCCGCCATGGAAAACGAAGCGTTCTACCGCATCGTTTCAACCAAGAACAAGATCATTTGCGCCGCAGACGGTAGCAAGCCGCGTTCCCTTTCTAACCACAACAAGCTGCTGCGCAGCTATGATGACTGCGTAGGTGTTAAGACCGGCTTTACCAAGATCAGCGGGCGTTGCCTTGTCAGTGCGGCAGAGCGAGACGGCATGCTGCTTATTGCCGTTACGCTGGATGCGCCGGACGACTGGCGCGATCATACCGCCATGCTGGATTACGGCTTTTCTCGCTACGAGGGGCGCATTTTGAACGATTGCCAAGGAACCACATTTTCCCTTCCCGTTATTGGTGGAGCTCTGCCAACCGTCTCGGTTTCTGCACGGTCATCGCCTACTGTTGTGGTAGAAAAGGATGACAAAGAAATCAAAGCCCAGCTGGAAATGAACCGTTTTGCTGCCGCACCGATACGGCGCGGTGACGTTTTAGGTGTTGTTCGCTATACAAAGGATGGAGAAACGATAGCAACGCTCCCCCTGCTTGCCGAGCATGCCGTTGAAAAAGTACCCGTACACGAAAACCTTTGGGATAAAATTAAAAGCATTTGGAATAGGTAAACATGGAAAAGATCAGACTTCAAAAGTTTTTTTCAGACAATGGTATCATGTCTCGCCGCGCTTGCGAAGCGGCGCTGGCAGCCGGTGATATTGCTGTGAACGGCGTAACGGCCAAGGTGGGCGACAAGGTTGATCCATCGCGCGATACGGTTACGTATCAAGGAAAGCGCGTGCAAGCGCAGCACCACAAGCAATACACTTATATTATGTTGAACAAGCCGCGTGGCTATATCACCTCTATGAGCGACCCGCAGGGCCGCCGCTGTGTGACCGATCTGCTGGAGGGGCTAAACGCCCGCGTATACCCCATTGGCCGGTTAGACCGCGTATCGGAAGGGCTGTTGCTGTTAACCGATGATGGCAAGCTTACCAATCGCCTGACACATCCCAAGCACAGCATTCCCAAGATCTACCGTGTAAAGGTAGACGGCCATCCGACCGAGGAGCAGATCACGAAGCTTTCCTCCCCCATGGTGATTGACGGATATGAGATCCAGCCGGTAGACGTCAAGGTTTCGCCGGAGGAAGAGGATACAGTGCTGCATATGTCTCTCTATGAGGGGCGAAATCGCCAGATCAGAAAGATGTGTGATGCAGCCGGCATTACCATTCGCCGCCTTTCTCGCGTGGCGATCGGCCAGTTGAAATTAAACGGCCTTTCCGTAGGAAAATGGAGACATTTAGAGCCGGAAGAGGTTGAATATCTGTATAGGAGCACAAAGGACTGACATGCTGGAAATCAAACCCATACAAAGCAAAGAAGAGCAACAGGCCTACTGCGCACAATGCGGCGTGGCATACGATGCAGAGTGTATGGCCTATTCTGCAAAGGACAATGGCAAATTTATCGGCGTAGCCCAGTTTACCATGCTGGAGGGCGCCGGCTACATCAAAAGCATTTCCCTGATCAAGGATCTTGATGATTTTGAAGCCCTGTTTTTGATGGGGCGTGCCATGCTGAATTTTATTGATCTGTGCGGCATTCACCAGGCCTATTGCGCCGAGGATGCGGCTGATGCAAGAATTATCACAGCAATCGGCTTTCGCCGCAATGACGAAGGCAAGCTGTGGGCCGACATGACGCATATGTTTGGCGGCTGTGGTGAAAAATAAAACAAGGTGCATCTTCCAGAACGGCGGATGCACCTTGTTTTTATTAACCAACAAAGACAACTTGAAAATCATTTAATGCCAGCGCATACAAATAGCCATCTATATATACGCCGCGCTTATTGTCATTCGGGCCGGAGAGTGGTATATCTACCAGCTCATGCAGCTCATATCCATCAAAGTGGAGCAGGATATAGCGACTTCCCTCACCAGCCTCATAATCGTTGGTGGTAACACCAAAGCCGATCAGCTGATTGGCACGGTCGATATAATAGGCCTTATAGTCCGTAGAAAAATCTGCGTTTCCTACCACATATTCACAGAGGGAGGCAACGCCCGTATCACTTTCCTCATACACCTCAATCTTAAAGGTGCTCCAAAAATCACCAACGCCGATGCCGAGCAAAAAGCCATCGGCAAAGTTGACGAGTGCATGTGAATAGCCCTCGATGGTGCCGGTATCCTTATAGGTGATGTGATCAAGATCACGCAGATCAAAGAAGAAAACCGGGTCGATTGGTCTGGACTGTATGATGGCGGTACAAACGTAGGCGGCATCCCGATCAAAGCGAACCGATTGTACCGATTCACCATCCGGGGCAAAACCGGTAACCGCTGCTACAGTCTGCCAGGTGGCCAGATCGATGCAGTATAGATCGGCGCTTTGCTTGCGCTCGATGACCGGTGATCCCACATCGGGATCACGCGCAAATACAAATAGATCGGTAGTCGTCACCACACGCAAAATACCGTTATAGGCATCCATGCTGTATTGATTGAGCACCTTGCCCGCAACAGAGACCGTTCCCAGCCGCTCGAATTTCTCTTCGCCGTAGGAAACACAGGCGATCTCTGTCATTTCCTGCGTATAGAAAAGACCATTTTTCTCGATGGTTTCGGTATAGGCGCGCGTGGCATAGACGTGCTCGGCTGATACGTAAAGCACGTCGGAATAGGAAAGAAACGCCATGCTGTCAAGCAAGGTAAGCTCCTTCTCTGCTATCTTACAAGCAACCATATACCGCGAGGATTCCAGTCTTTCTGGATACACAATGCCATCAATCGGTATGCTCTGCTCGCCGCTGCCAGTATCGATCTGTGGCACGAACGAGCGTTCGTCAGAAAAATTCGGATTGTTGGCCACCCAAAACTCGCTGAATACCAAAAGCTCGCCATTCACCAAGCGAGAGGAATGGTAGCTACCATCGATCGTAATGCGGCGGCTTTCTCGAATGTGCGCAGGGTCAGAAACATCCAGCGCGATCACTGCGGTTTTCGCGCGATTGTCCGTTGCCGTATACGGTGCCACGATCAATACGGTTTGGCAATCTGCCGAAAGATACATTTCCCAATCGCTTGTATAGCTATATTTCATTTCACGCTTGTCTTCGACTGAAAAGCTGCCAACCTGTCGGGAATCCTCGCCCTTGATAGAATAGGCCCTTAGCCAGCTGCCGCTGAGGTAAAAAAGATGGCTGTCACTACGCTTGAGCAGATCTGCCTCGATCACGCCGGGCACTTGATTGTCTGTCACCTCCTCGTAGCTCGCAGGAGGAGCTGCGGGCGACATGTCGCCACCAGTTGGTGCATCTGACCCCTCACCTGAAAACATATCGTCCAGTATGCCGGAAAAATACGCATCAAAATTGTTGTCTGCCGTGGGGGGTAAATAGGTAACGGCATTCAGTTCTTGAATTAACGGATAGTATTCGCTATCCGCATACCGCGAAACGTCCGGCGCGGATTTATCATAGGGCAAAAACAGCCACAGCGCGGCAGAAGTAACCATCAAGCAAAGGCATGCGGCCAGGGCGATATAGCGCCGCACGGCACGCCACCTTCTTTCCCCATTCCCGGGGGCAGCTTCTTCTATATAGGCATCATCGATCAGGTTCATGGATTCAACCATTTTTCTTTTTTTCATATCACAATTCCCTCCTTCTTCAAATACAGCTTCATTTCGTTTCTTGTGCGATGCAGGCTGACCTTTACGGCGCTTTCCGTTAGGTGCAGATCAAATGCGATCTCCCTGACCGTGCGCATATACCAATAGCGCTGCACAAAGATCTTGCGTGTTTTCGGTGTTAAGGTGCTTAAAAAACCGTTGATGGCAGATTTCAAGGCGATCTCGTCAGACAGCGGTGCTTCGGTGGCGGGATCGGGGATACATTCTGCCATTTCATCAAAGATCATCTCCGTGGCGGCATGGCGCTTTTGCGCATGCTCGTACACGTAGCGATTGATAGAAATATTTCTGGTCAGCTTTCCTAAAAAGGTGGCCAGGCGTGACGGCCTGTGCGGCGGGATGCTTTCCCACGCTTTCAGGTAAGCATCGTTCACGCATTCCTCTGCATCCGGCTTTGAATGCAGAATAGAAAACGCTATGGCATGACAATATTTGCCGTATTTTATTTCAGTTTCCTTGATCGCAGATTCTGAGCGCGCCCAATATAGCTCTACGATTTTTACGTCATCCATCACGTCACCTCCTGTAGTTGAAAGGCCCTTCACCCTAATACACAAAATTGGAAAAGAAAGGGTTACGTGGTAATAGCAAAAAAGCGCCATGCGGCGCTTTTTTGTTGTGAAAAATGTTATTTCAGCTCGACAACGGTAACACCAAGATCCCCTTCGCCGTAGGCGCCGTTTCGATACGAGCGTACACGCGGATCGTGGTGCAGATCATTCTGCAGGGCCGTTCGAAGGGCGCCGGTTCCTTTGCCGTGAATGATGCGAAGTGATTGAATACCGGCAAGAACGGCTTCATCCAAATATTTGTCTACTGCCTCCCAGGCATCATCGCCAATCATGCCGCGAACGTCGATCTCCTGCTTAAATTCTCGTATAGGGGTGATCTCACGCTTTTGCTTGCCGCGCTGCGAGGAGACCTGTTTTTTCTCTTGTTTCTTAGCGCCAACAGGGGGATGCCCCTCTTCGATTAAGCGTAGTCGCGCAATGGGAAGCTTGGCGGAAAGAATACCGGCGCGCACGCTGACGTTTCCAGCCTTATCGGGTAATTCTTGAACAATACCTTCTTGGCCAAAGCCCATTAAAAAGACACGGTCGCCAACGCGCAGTGGGCGCGGCAGCTGATAATCCGGATCCGAAAAAGCATCCTCGTCTGCTGCGTAGATCTCATCTGAGGTTTCTTGCATGCGGGCACGCATAGAACGGCGCGCATCAGCCAGATCTCGCGCAAAGCTGCGGCTTTCTTGCTTTTTCTTAACCTCATCCAGCTGCTTTAGTACAAAATCGCTGGTGGCGCGAGCGCTCTCTAAGATCTGCCTTGCTTTATCCTTTTGCTTTTCTATTTCCTTTTCGGAAGCATCTAGTTTTTCCTGTAGCTTGCGCTCGGCGTTTTCCTTGAATACAGCATATTCCGCACGCAGACGGGCGGCCTCTTGACGGCTCTTTTCCATCTCGATGCGGCTCTGCTCTAATTTTTCTATTACATTTTCAAAGCGCTTGCTACTGCCGGAGACCAAACGGCTAGCCGCTTCGATAATAGAGGAGTCCAGCCCCAGCTTGGCGGAAATAGCAAAGGCGTTCGATTTGCCGGGAGTGCCGACGATCAGCCGATAGGTAGGCCGCAGCGTCTCTACATCAAATTCGCAGGAAGCGTTCTGCACCCCCTCGGTCTCTAACGCATAGGCCTTCAGCTCGGCATAGTGCGTAGTGGCAGCAGTCAACGCCCCTGCTTGCTTGGTCGTTTCCAAGATGGCGTTTGCTAATGCGGCGCCTTCTACCGGGTCGGTGCCGGCACCAAGCTCGTCAAACAGCACCAAGGAACGATCGCTTACTTCTTCTAAAATAGAAACGATGTTGACCATATGAGCCGAGAACGTAGAAAGCGACTGCTCGATGCTCTGCTCATCGCCGATATCCACCAGGATCTCGGAAAAGACCCCCATTTTAGAGGTTTCAGCGGCGGGGATCTGCAAGCCGGCCTGCACCATCAAAGCAAACAGGCCAAGCGTTTTTAAGGATACCGTCTTACCGCCGGTATTGGGGCCGGTAATGACAATCGTTTGATAGTCGCCACCCAAGCAAACGTCGATCGGTACGACCTTTTCCCTATCAAGCAGCGGATGGCGCGCACGCTTGAGCGAGACAATATGCTCTTCGGTCAGCGCGGGGCGTTCGGCGCGCATGTGCTCAGCAAGCGAGGCACAGGTGAAGGCAAAGGCCAGCTCGGTGATGTTCTGATAATCGCATACGATCGTAACAGAATAATCGGCGCATTGCGCAGAAAGCTCGGCTAAGATGCGGTCGATCTCCTTTTGCTCCTTATTCTCCAGCAGGCGCAGCTCGTTATTTGCCTCTACCACGCCCATCGGTTCTACAAAGACCGTGGCGCCGGAGGAGGAGGTATCATGGATCAAGCCCTTGATCTCGTTGCGATATTCCGCCTTTACGGGGACTACATAGCGCCCGTCACGCGTGGTAACGATGTTTTCTTGCAGATACTTGGCATAGGCGCCGCTGATATATTTTTGCAGGGTATCCTTTACACGGTTCCCTGCCGCGCGGATCTTGCGGCGAATATCGGCCAGCTCCGGGCTTGCCTCGTCGGCGATGAAATCATCCGTGGGGATGGCGCGCAAAATGCGTGTTTCCAACGTGCGATTGGCAACTAACCGGCCAAACAGCTCAGAGAGCGAGTTGTCATCTTCTGCACCCTTATCACTGTGATAATCAGCCAGGCTGCGAGCGGTGGTCAACACCGCGGCGATCTGTAAAAGCTCGCGCGTAGAGAGCGTGGCGCCTTTTTCGGCACGCTCTACCGCGCCGGTAACGTCCACCACGCCAGAAAAAGGCGGGTACCCCTTTCTTGCCAGCATGCGCTTGGCATCTGCCGTCTTTTTTTGTCGTAAAACAACCGTTTCAAAATCGGCGCTTGGCAAAAGCGACAACGCACGCGCACGTGCCCCTTCTGTCAGGGCACGCTCTGCAAGCATGGCAATGATCTTATCATATTCCAGCGCCGATAGCGCTTTTTGCGTAAACAGCATAGCTTCTCCTATGACGTGATTTCTTTATAGAAATCTAAGGATTTGAATCCTCTTTCTAATTGATTTAGCAAATATTTCTCGGCAGATTGGTAAAATAGCAGTTCGTCATCTGCGTGTAGACGAAAAGAAAACAAACGCTCTATTGGGCAAGAAACGGCGTATTGCATAGCGGCAAGTGCCCCCGGTGTAAGACGGCAGATAATGCTGGCCGTGCGGCTTTCTTCCTCTGTGATCGGCTGCATAGATGCCAGGCTGCGGCATTCCGGGCAAGAAAGAACGCCGTTCATAACGTCAAGATATAGTTCCCCGTCCGTTTTTCCACACGTGTGACAGCCGTCTAACATTGGGCAAAAGCCAAGAACTGCCGCGGCGCGCATCTCGAACACCGCTTTGATCTGCGCTTGCGCAAACTTGCCGTTAGCGATGGCATATAAGGAATTCAGGACTAAGCGTAAAAAATCCTTCTCGGGGGCGTTTTCTTCAACTACGCCATCTGCCACGTCACATATATACGCCGCAAGCGACATACGCGAAAGCTCTGCGCGCAGGTCAAAAAAGCTCTCGATCAACGAGACCTCACGCACCCAGTACCGTTCCCCGCGCTGATATAGCACGTAGCTGCTGTAGCAAAACAGCTGTGCCGCCGCCAGATAGCGGCTTTTTAAGGCACGGCTGCCGTTAGCAACGGCGGTGATTTTGCCGTATTCTTCTGTAAAAAGCGTTAGCAGCTTGTCATTTTCAGAAAGATCGACCGTGCGAATAACAAGCCCCTTTACCTCAACCAGCGCGCTCACTCTTCGCGGTACCCAAAGTCATTTAGCTTAGAGAGCGTATCGCGCCAGTTGGCCTTTACCTTGACCCAAAGATCAAGGAATACCTTGATGCCGAAGAACTTTTCAAGATCCTCTCGCGCATAGGTGCCCACCGTCTTTAAGGCGGCACCGCCACGGCCAACGATAATGCCCTTGTGAGATTGCTTTTCGCAGAAGATCTCTGCGCGAATGCGCAAAATATCCTTTTCTTCCTTAAATTCCTCAATGACCACGGCAACACCGTGCGGAATTTCCTCGTCCAGCGTGCGCAGCAGCTTCTCACGAATGACCTCGGCTACAATTTGGCGCTCAGTCTGGTCGGTTACCTGATCCGGCGGGAAGAACCAGGGGCTTTCATCCAAATAACGCTCACATTCTGAAAGAACGATATCAACGCCCTTGCCATGCTTGGCAGAAACGGGGATCACGGCATCAAAATCAAATGCCTCAGCATAGGCAGCAATGGTCTTGGCGATGTGCTCGGCATTTGTTGCATCTGTCTTATTGATCACCAAAATAGCCGGCAGATGCATGGCGCTGATCTGCTTGATCAGCTTTGCTTCTATATCTCCCACAGCATCCCGTGCTTCAACAACCAATATCACCGCATCTACCTCGCCGATAGCGCTTTCGGTTGTTTTTACCATGTAATCACCTAAACGTGTACGTGGCTGATGCATGCCGGGGGTATCCAAAAATACATACTGATCGTCCCCTACCGTATGAATACCGGTAATGCGATTGCGCGTGGTTTGCGGTTTTTTAGAAACGATGGCCACCTTTTCGCCAAGAATGGCATTCAGTAGCGTAGATTTTCCTACGTTCGGCCGACCAACGATGGCAATAAATCCAGTTCTCTTCATAAAGTCTCTCCTACGTTCTGCAGCTTGTCCTCAATTTTTGCAATAATGTCGCGCTGGCGGCGGCACATATCCTCGTCATCCTCAGGTGAGCGTTCATGATCATAACCGAGCAAATGAAGCGTGGAATGGATTGCAAGGAATGCCATCTCTCGCAGCGTGGAATGCCCTAACTCAGCAGCCTGCTGCGCCGCGCGATCCACGTTTAATACAATATCGCCAAGCGGTATAATCTCGCCTTCTACAGGGTCCTCTTCGTCCTGATCAAAGATCGGAAAGGAAAGAACGTCGGTTTCGCTATCCTTGTCTCTATATTCGGCATTCAGCTTACGAATATACGGCCCATCGCAGAAGGTGACGGAAATTTCCGCAGGTGCAAAAAAATCTTCATAATTCAGCGTCTCTTGGATTGCTGCTTGGATCATCTCTTCCGCTTTGGGTAATACGGAAAGTTCTTCAGGCTCTTTACCAAAATATAGCTCGCAGGGCGCATCTGCTTGGTTTTTTCTGTCATTTTTTATCTTCATGCCTTATCTCCTCGTTCAGTCTTGCGCGCACGGAACGACATGCGCGCTTCGGCAGTCTCGCGCTCGTATTTATCGTATGCCAAGATGATCTTTTGCACCAGGCGGTGGCGCACCACATCTCGCTCGGTGAAATTGTGAATAGCAATGCCATCGATCCCCTTCAAGATCTTAACCGCAACGCCCAGACCGCTTTTCTTACCAAACGGCAGGTCGGTTTGTGAGGGATCGCCGGTAACAACAGCCTTGGAATTGTTGCCAAGGCGCGTTAAAAACATCTTCATTTGCTCGGGGGTCGTATTCTGCGCCTCGTCTAAAATGATAAAGGAATCATCCAGCGTGCGGCCGCGCATATAGGCAAGCGGCGCGATCTCGATAGCGTTTTTCTCAAGCTGGCGTGCATAATTCTCTGCCCCCAGCATCTCAAATAGCGCATCGTTAAGTGGGCGCAGATATGGGTCGATTTTGTTTTGCAGGTCACCCGGCAAAAAGCCCAGCTTCTCACCCGCCTCTACGGCAGGGCGCGTTAATACGATACGGCTGATCTGCTTGGCACGCAAGGCATCCACCGCCATGGCAACGGCAAGAAAGGTCTTGCCCGTTCCGGCGGGACCCACACCTAGGATAACGGTATTCTTTTTGATCGCCTCAACATATTTCTTTTGCCCCACCGTGCGCGGCTTGATCGGTTTCCCGCGCGTGGTGATGCAGATCACATCATCCTCTAAGGAATCCAGCTCGTCCTCCGCGCCGTCTGCCACCATCGCGATCACGTAATCGACACTTTGGTCGCTCAAGGCACCGCCGGCATCGGCCATGCGCTTTAAGTAATTCAAAACGCGTGCGGCGCGGGCGACCTGCTCCTTGCTTTCGCCCTCGATCAGCAAGGCATCCCCCGTGCTGTTATCCGGGTGGCGATTCGCAATACGAACGGCAAACCGCTCCTCGATCCGTTTTACGTTCTCATCACACGTGCCAAACACAATGGCCGTTAATTGCTCTGAATCCATCAGCACCAGCTGCTGTGCCATATATTGATACCCTTCCTCCGCTACTGCGCGGCTTCAAATTCTTTTCTTTGTGCAATGTTAATCAGGCATTCGGCCTCGCAACGCAGTATATACGCTTCCTCTGTAAATTCACCGTACGTTTTTTTGTTCAGCAGCTCACCATCTGAAAGTGCCTGCGTTAGCTGCTGCTGCATTCTGCGATATGCTAAGGTAACGATAGACTCACTACTAAGCAAGCCCTCGTCCTGCCTTGGCCAGGCCGCCACCGTTCGTGCATAGCCAAACGGCAACGGCGTATCTTTGCCGAGATATATCCATTCTCTTTCATATATTGTATCATAAGTTGGGGGTAAATTTCCAGTATTCGCGTAAATATTTATCCTTTTTCCCCACAAAATTAACGAAAATTCTACAGGCGCTTGCGTCATGCCATTGATTGGCGGCTCGTGAAGCGGTATCGTTACAGAAAATTCTCGCTTCACACGACCATAAACCTCACCTTGTGCGGCGAAAAACCGGCTCCCCTCGCTCCCCTCTTCAATGCCGCTTACCAACAGCTGGCCTTTTTTTACCACCTGACCCGGCTTTACCATAACCGTTCCGCGCTTCACGGCCAGCGACTCGATGACGGCATCGTCAGTGGCAGTCAAATTGCATGGATCAGGCAGTTGCTCGGCGTTTTCCCCTGCTTTTCGCTCTATGACCTGTACGTACGCAACGTTGCCGCGCATATGGATGCTGATGTAGGATAACTTTTCAGAACGCAGCAGTACGTCTTCTGCAATAGCGCGAGCCTCTATGGTGGAAAGCGACCGACCGATCGTCAATCCTGCTTGCTGCAGCTCCTCGGTTATTTGCTTGTCTGAGAGAAATTCATTGCCGGTGATGCGAATATCCCACAAACGGTTGGTGGAAAGCCAAAAAAGCCCAACGGCAAATAACGCCCCAAGCAGCAGGCCGACGCGACGGCGGTGGCGAAGCAGCACAGGAAACGGGCCGATCTCTGTAACGACGGCTTCAGTGATAAAGGCGCGTTGTTCACGCTGCAAGGTCTGCCATAGAGAAAGGGAGAGGTTAAGCGATATGCTGCCATCCGCTACGTGGCGTATTTTGCAAAAAGCGCGTTTATCACGCAAGGCGTTCCACACCGCCTCATAATAGCAAGCGGGAAGAAGAATGCGAACGCGCATGATACGCTTCAGCCAAGCATCTTTCATGCCGCACCGCCATTGCAAAAGGAAAGAGAAAGTATTTCCCCGGTAATACAAACAGCGCCGCTTGCGTAGCTCGTGCAGGAAAGCTCGCGGCCGCGAATCTCAAGACGCCCTCCTACGATCGAAAAAATCATCTCTTCGGTACCGTACAGCAAAATATGCAGCACCCCCTCGGCAACGATAGATCGAATACCGCCTTTTTTGGTAATTTCAATTCGCTCGCTCTCACCAATCGGCATGCCGCTGCGATTGCCAAGCCATTGAGCGCGTTTTTTACGAAGCTTCATAAAAAGCACCTCTCTTTCATATAGTTCCATACACTATATGAAGGTTGGTGACAGAAAATGACGCATACGAACGCAAGGCAACGACACGTACACCGCTCGTTTCTTTATTGCTTATTATTACTCTTGGCTTTCCCTGTTCTTCTATACTTTTCCCAAAGAATCACACAAGGAGTTCAAGATGCTCTTCTTTTATGCGCGCACGTGATCATCCCCTCCTTGTTTCCATTCATGATACTATCCGAATGGCTTGCCCGTCTATTAACAAGCAAGCGCACAAAAGTGCAGAAGGAACACAAGGTTGATGCCGTCTGCCGGAAAATATTTGGCGTTTCTTTAATTGGCGTGCTGCCGTTTGTCATGGGAGCCTTGTGCGGCTTTCCGCTTGGCGTTCGTTGCGCAGTAGATTTGTATCGCCGCGGTCGGTTAACGAAAGCGGAGGCAGAGCAAACGATAGCCTTTTCCAACAACACGGGGCCTGCGTTTCTGATTGCCGGTATTGGCGACGGTCTTTTTCATAATGAGAAAATTGGTCTGCGACTCTATGCTCTGCAAATTGCATGCGCTTTGTTAAGCGGCGTTCTTCTGCGTAAGTTGTTCCCGAATACAGAAAAAAGCCATGCGCCACTCACGGCATTAAAGGTGGTAACGGATACCGGTTTAACAGCCATCATCAAAGCAAGCACGCTTTCCATGCTGTCGGTTTGCGGCATGATCGTAGCGTTTTCTGTACCGATGTCGATTTTGCCAATTTTATTCAAGAATCCTGTTCTGCTTTCGTTTTTATGCTCTTTTGTAGAGGTTGGTGGCGCTTCTGCCTTGGCTGCAAGGCTATACGGCAGCACGCCAGTGGCGGCAATGCTGGCGTTGACAAACGCGGTATGCTTTGGTGGTCTTTCTGTGCACATGCAGGCTGCTTTGTTTGCAAAGGAAGCAGGTCTCTCTTTACACCGACACACCGTTGGCAAGCTGCTGCAAGCAACCATTGCTTGTCTTGTTTTGGCGATCTGCCTGGTTATAACATAAAGAAACCCGGTATTTTGCCGGGTTTCTTGAATATAGGATCAGAGCAATTGATAGGTTTGACCTGCCACTGTATCCAGCTCGATCAGCGTTTCGCCAAAGCGAACGGAAAGCATATTCCCAAGCGTGGAGCATACGGAAAGTGAAGTAATCGCCCCGTTCTGCCAAGCGGCATCGAACACGAAGCCACCGCGGGCGCGGAAGCCGCGGAAGGAACCGCTCTTCCAAGCGGCCGGGAGCGCCGGCAGGATAGAAATAACCTTTTCATGGCTTTGGATCAGCATCTCTGCAATACCAGCGGCGCCGCCATAGTTACCATCAATTTGGAAGAACACGGTAGGATGGTGGTCAAAGAGATTGCGATAGGTTCCCTTTGCAAACAAACGGCATAGCATTTCATACGCCTGATCGCCCGAAAGCAGCCGCGCAAAGAAGGAAACGATCCATGCGCAGCTCCAGCCGGTGTGGCCGCCGCCATTTTCCAGCCTGCGCTGCAGCGAAACACGCGCCGCCTCAAACAGGTCGGGCGTCGCTTCTTTCGTAATCAATGCTGCCGGATGCAAGCCGTAAAGATGAGACATGTGCCGATGCCCCGGCTCCGGTTCAACATAATCCTCTTGCCATTCCATGATCTGCCCATACTTGCCGATGCGAATAGGGGGCAGCTTGGCACGTGCGACACGGCACTTCTCTGCCAGCTCAGCGTCCAGTGAAAGGATATCGGCACAGGCAATGGTATTATCAAACAGCTCGGCAATGATAGAGTTATCCATAGTTGGGCCGGCGCACATGGACAAAATCTCGCCGCTTGCAGGATCAATATAATGATTTTCCGGCGAGTTGGAGGGGGCTGTTACTAGATAACCGGTGCTCGGGTCGGCAACCAGGAAATCAAGAAAGAATGTGGCACTATCACGAATAAGCGGATAATACTTAGCAAGGAATTCCTTGTCGCCGGTGTACAAATAATGCTCATATATATCGCGGCAGCACCAAGCGCCGGCACAAGCAAAGGCGCCCCAGGAGGGGTGGTTGCCCGGTGCCGTAAAGCCCCAGGCATTGGCAATGGTGTGTGCCACCCAGCCATCACAGCCGTATTGAATACGGGCTGTCTTTTTACCGTGCTCGGCCAGGTCCTCGATATAGTGGAAGTAGGGCTCCATATATTCGGTAAGACCGGCGACCTCGGCGTGCCAATACATCATTTGCAGATTGATATTGATATGGAAATCCGCACTCCAGGGTGGTGTAAAGTCCTTTACCCATATGCCCTGAAGATTAGAAGGCAGCTTGCCGCAAGAGGATGACATCAGCAAATATTTGCCGTAATGGAAATACAGTGCCGCAAAGGAAATATCCGTTTCGCCTCTGGCAATCGCTTCCAAGCGCTCGTCGGTGGGAACGTCGGAACGGTCATCACCGCCAAGGTCGAGAACGGCACGCTCCATCACCTCGCGGTGCGCGGCGATATGCTCCTCCAGCATGCGGTCAAAGCCTACTTCCTTTGCACGTGCAATGCGCTCGCGGCAATCCTGCTCGGGATCCTTATCGGTTTTATACGAGGTCGCCGTAACCGTATAGATATAGAACGTCTTTCCTTTGGGGGTAAATATACCGGCAGCTTCTGAATCGGCAGCAGCTGAGGCGGCGCCATCAGGCGAGGAGACAGCAACGATCGTACAATACGAGGAGGCTCCTTCACCCCAGAAGGCACCACGCGAAACAAGACAACCGCCTGCTTCGTACACAACCTCGTCACTTGCGCGCTCAAAGCGAATCTTTAACTGCTCCGACTCGGTGTACGCGATCTCAGTTGCCGTTACGCCGTATTTTTCAGAAATAAAGTGGCGGCGGCGGCAATTGCCAAAGCGCACGGTAGCTACACCGTCAAAAATATCCAATTCACGGCGGTAATGCCGGCTATCCGTAAGCGGCTTGCCGATTACTTGGATGGTAACGTCCCCTGCCGTTTGGTACGTGCCGTAGGGTGCTTGAGGACCGCGGTGGTCGTCACTTCCCTTTTTACATACCAGGTATTTTACACAAAGCGCCTCAGCCTCTTTGATCTTGCCGGAGAAGATAAGATTTCTCATTTCCTCTAAATGCTCTAAGCATTCAGGGTTATCATTATCATGCGGATAGCCGGACCACATCGTCTCTTCAGATAACTGAAGCCGTTCAGTCTCTATGCCGCCGAAGACCATCATACCAAGCGCGCCGTTACCAAGCGGCAGCGCTTCTTCCCACGCCGCTGCGGGGCGGCGATACCATAGTGATCTTTCCATGCCTTTATCCTTTCTTTATGCGCAGCGTTACAATTTCAAAGGGCTTTACAACCAACTCAACGGTATTATCCGTTACAGGCAGCCCCTGCTCCTCTTCCTCCATAAGGTTACAAAGAGAAGCCGCAGCAACCGGGAAGCCGAAGGCGAGATGACAGACCGAACGCATATTTTTCGCGTCATACAAGCGAACGATCAGATCCTCTCCGTCTTCACTTTCCTTCACGGTTTCCACGATCACGTTGCTGCGATCGCAAGAAATCATAGAGTAATTTCCAGGCAGACTACCATCACCCGCTTCGCCCTTGTATGCCGTCATAGGCAGATTGAGGTTATACGCGTAGCGCACGGTATCAGCCGTTACCAAGTTACCTGCGTGCGGATAGATTGCATAGGTGAAATCATGCTCGCCCTGGTCAGCTACGGGGTTGGGATAGGTGGCGCATTTCAAAAGCGTAAGCTTCATGACGCCGTTATGAATGTTGTGACCATACTTGCAATCGTTGATCAGGCTGACACCGTAGCCGTTGTCAGACAGGTCGGCATACTTATGACCGCAGACCTCAAATTTCATAGCATCCCACGAGGTGTTGCTATGGGTCGGGCGCTCTACCGTTCCGAATTGCACCTCGTAGGTAGCACGATCGGTATTGACATCCACCGGGAACACCGTTTTTAAGAACTGGTGCTGCTCGTGCCAATCCAAATGAGTCTCAAAATCAATACGATCAATATCCTGGTAGAACCAGATCGTTTGCGTAACCGTGCTGGAAAGGTGAGGGCGCACCAGGCGAATGCCAACACGGGCGCCATCGTCTACCGTTTCTGCCGAGGTGTACGCGGTCAGCGGGTAGCCCTTGTCCTCGTGGTAGGCACTCATTTCCCAGCCATCCCAGTTATAGGGGTAGTCCTGATAGATCATCAGACGGTTGCCAACCTCACCGCTTGCAAGCACCTCGCGCTTGTTTTTCTTATCATAAAGCCGCGAGATCTCATAGGCCTCGTTAAATACAACGGTGAAGAAGGGCGTCTCTACCACGCGGTCTGTCACGGTGATACGGTTGCCATCAGCCTCCTTGAGATCTACCACACGATAGCCCTTTGCGGGAATATCGCGCACAAAGTAGGAGCGGCCATCTACAGAAACGATGCCTTCGTTTGTAAAGGAATGAGGATTGAATACAACGATTTTGCCATCTGCCTTGATTTTTTTCAAGATTGCGGAGGCGGCGTTGCCTTTTGCTTCATTGCCGATCGCTTGAATGTTGGCATACATTCTGTCGCAATCCTCATACACCTCACGGATCGAGGAGCCGGGAATGATATCGTGGAACTGGTTGGTCAGAATATCCTCCCACCCGGCATGCAGCTTGGCCTTGGGATACGGCAGGCCGGTGAGCAGCTTGGCCATCGAGGAAAGCCATTCGGCGCTTTGATAAAGCTGCTCACTTTTGCGGTTGTTGCGCTTGTTTTTGCCGATGCCGGTCAAGGTACCGCGATGCAGCTCAAGATACAGCTCGCCATGCCAGGTGGGCACACGGTTATTCCCTTCCAGCTTTCTTTTTAAGCGGGAAAGCATGCTGCTGGCAAACTCGCTCTTGCCGTTTGGACAGCCGGGGATGCCGTAGGCAGAACGGCGCAGCATTTCAATATGCTCTTTGGTAGGGCCGCCGCCGCCATCGCCGTAACCATAGGTCAGTATAGCCTCGTTGTTAAGATCCTTTTGCTGATACCGGTGATAGGTGCCAGCGATCATCTTGGCATCTGTTGTTCCCACGTAGGTGGTATACCGCTCTGGCCCGCGTCCGCGGTGCTGCATTTGCGGTGTCAGGAAGAAGGAATTGATCTCGGTGCCGTCTATTCCCTTCCAGCGGAAGGTATCGTACGGCATTTGGTTACATTCGTTCCAGCTGATCTTAGAGGTTACAAACCAATCGACACCGCTCTTGCGCAGGATCTGCGGCAGGGCTGCCGAGTAGCCGAACACATCGGGAAGCCAAAGGATATGGCTATCAACCCCAAATTCTTCCTTGAAGAAGCGTTTGCCGTACAGCACCTGACGCACCAGGCTTTCGCCGCTGGTCAGATTGCAATCGGCTTCTACCCACATGGCCCCCTCTACCTCCCAGCGGCCAGCAGCTACCATTCTTTTGATTTCCTCATAAAGCTCAGGAGCCTCTTCCTTTACGTCCTTATAAAGAAGCGCCTGCGAGGACATAAACTTATACTCCGGGTACCGCTTCATCAACTCGATCACTGTAGAGAAGGAACGCTGTACCTTTTCTTTAGTCTGTGCTAACGTCCAAAGCCAGGCGCAATCAATATGCGTGTGGCCGATGCAGATGGTGGTGGCATCCTGCTTGTGGCAATATTTTTCGTAAAACTCCTTCTGCATATAGGCCTCTGCCGCGGCAACCGATTGATAAAAGGCCTCAGAGGGTACACGCAGAAGATCAAGCAGGTCTACCGCCCGATTCAAATGCTCTAAGGTGGTCGCATAGGCCAAGGAATTGGTATCTAAAAATTCAAGCACCTGCAGCGGAACAAGAATATCGTAATACAGCTTTTCTACCTGGGGATTGGGCGTATACAAGGAAACGTGCAGCTCAACCTCGGGGATGTTTTGGCCGGTGTAGGCATAGATATACACGTCAAACTCATCCTTATCCTCTAAAAGAAGATCGGTATGGTTGGTATCAAGCCCCTGCTGCATCTTGCCGTCTACGTATGCAAGAAACTGCGGGTTCAGGCAGGCGCGGTCGGTATGCTCGCTGGCGATGCTGAGGTGTAGCTCCTCCCCCTTCATTTCCGCGGGACGCGTAACGTGCACGTAAAACCAGGCATGGCTATCGTTTCCCGTGCCCCAGGTGCCATTCATATCATACGGCTTAAAGGCGGAAAGTGGCGGAAAAGCATTATTCTCCTTATACCCGCACGGGCAGATCAAGACCTCGCCTACAGCGGCGCGCTTGCGAATCATTTGCCCCTGAATGACCCCGAGAATGGTTCTTACCTTTTCATACGTAAACTTGTATTGCATAGCCTTCTCCTTTAGTAATAAAATTATAAAACGTTAACGGTGGCCACCGTTGACCAAACGCGCGGATTGGCCCCGGTGAACGGAAGAAGCTCCTCCTCCAATTCTGGAATGGAAGCCGTCTTTTCATTCAAATAATCGCGCAATATTTTGCGGCAGGCGACAATTCTTTGGCGAAGGCCGCCCAAACGAAGGTCCTGTACGTCAAAGCCGTGCGGCTTATTCTCTCGCATCCACTGTGCGCGAAAATCGCTCCAAAACCGGTCTAATCGCCGAACAAGACGATCACACTCGGCAAGGCAATCGGTCAGCGCCTTTTTATCCCCCTGCTGATAAGCAGCGCGCAGGCGAATGCCAAAATCGGCCTTTAGCTGTAAAAACAAGACCAGTGAGCGCATGGTGGCAAACACGTACCCGTAGCGCTCGTTTTTAGAGGCTGCCGTTAAGCGGGGTAGCAGCTGTGCCAAGCCTGATTGGATATTTTCTTGTGCACGAGCCACGTTAACATCCATAACGCCCAGCAGAGGGTCATTATAGACCAGGTTGGTTGCCGCATTGATCGTCCCGTATAGCGTATTCAGATGATCAAGTGCCATAAAATCGGCGTATTTCATGTGTGTTAAGGCCGCAAAAAAGTCAGGCACCTGTACTTCACCGCCGCCATGATAAGAGGCGCATGCCGTATAAACCAAGGAAGGCAGTAACGCATAGATTGAACATTCGCTACCATTATCACCCCATATGGTAGTCATCACGTGCGGTACGCCGTGCTGTGTGCAGGAGGCGATGGCGGGGGCGGTTGTCAAAAGCGTTTTTTCGTTGTTCGGCGCAAAGCCCAAGGTGTGCCACGCACTTCCGGCAAACCAAATCTCCCTGTTGAATTTTTGGTGAGACAGGATCATGGCATCGTAGGATTCCTGCTTGCTATGATAGTAATCCCAATAAACCAAACCAATATCTTCGGGCAGATTGGAAAATACACGTTCCGGGATCTCGCAGGTGCCTTTATCCAAATAATATTCCCCGTGGTTGGCAAGGCGGAAGAACATATCGCTCCACATCACGGGATGATAGCCGTGATTCTTGGCGATCTCGCAAACGCGGGCAAGATGCTTGGCCAGAATGTCAAAGCGATCGTGATAGCCGTTGCGGTCTAAATAGCGGCCAAGGCCGACCATATGCGCCTCGTCCATACCGATATGGATACGGCGGGAACGAAGGCTTTTGGCAAGAGAGGCGAACATACGATCGATAAGCGCATAGGTCTTTTCATCATCACACAGAAGGATATCATTGCAATCCTGCACGGTAGAAGAATAGGCGCCCCAGCGAAAAATTGCATTCAAATGCGCCAATGTTTGCATGCAAGGCATCAGCTCTATGCCCAATTCAACTGCGTAGTCATCCAGCTCGCGCAGCTCGGCTGCGGTGTAGCGGCCGCGCAGATAACCGAAATAAGGCTCGCCCTCGATCTCATAGGTATCCTCGGTATACAGCTGCACCATGTTATACCCCATCAAGGCCAGCAGGCGAAGAAGGTGCTTCGCATTTTCGACTGTGAGAACGGCATTGCGCGAGCAATCAATCATCACGCCAAGCGTTTGAAAGGAACAGCGCTCATGATGCGTGTAGACGGTTTTTGTGCCCAGCTGCTTCAGCAGTACTAAGCCGCGTGCCAGATCAACAGGGCTTTGATACAGCAGCGTGGCCTCTTTTCCATCACACGTGATGGTAATGCCGTCGCTGCCTTGCTTTAACGTGGCGTTTTTTGGCAACTCCCAGGATAGCTCTTGCAGCAGAGCGGCTAATATTTCTTTTTTCATGATCAATCCTCCGTTTAAGAAAGTTTTTTCTCATCATATCACAAATCCGGATGCATATGATTGCTTTCTTTTGCAGAAATTTGAAGATTTTTCGCTTACTTTTCGGTAATTGATATTTATGCATAGTTTACCATATTCCTTGTAAAATGTCAACGGTACGCCGGTGTTTTCCCTGCTTGATATTTAATTTTTCATACTTCCCCGTTCTGCCACATATACTGTGACAAACAAACCCCAGGAAAACGAGGAAGAAATATGCTATACAAGCCGGAAGGATACCTCATAAACGGAACGGAAAACCATGAATTTCTCTCAACGATGGCAGGCCTTGAGAAGGCGCTTGAGAGGCAGCGAATATTAGAATCCACCTCGCTTTTGTGTGACAGCGATTTTACACTTCACTTTGATCTATACGGTACGCATGCGGTTATGCCGCGCAGCGAGGTGCAGTATAATGAAAACGGCGAAGAAACAAAGGATATTGCCATTTTAACACGGGTTGGCAAGCCAACCTGCTTTAAGATCATTGGCTTTCGGTGTGGCAAAAACGGCGAGCGCTGTGCCGTTCTTTCACGAAAGGCAGCGCAAATGGAGTGCAGGCATCATTTCATAAGCAATCTCACCCCTGGGGATATCATTCCCGCGCGCGTTACTCATTTAGAAAGCTTTGGTGCTTTTGTGGATATAGGCTGCGGTATTATTTCGTTGTTATCAATCGATTCGATCTCGGTTTCACGCATTGCGCACCCGCGCGACCGCTTTCAACCGGGAGACCGCATTCACGTAGTCATTAAAACGATCGACAATGTCGGCCGTATATACGTTTCCATGCGTGAGCTGCTTGGCACCTGGCTTGAAAACTCCTCTCGTTTTTCGGTTGGGCAGACGGTAGCTGGTGTGGTACGCAGCATTGAAACGTATGGTATTTTTATCGAGCTGACCCCAAATCTGGCAGGCCTTGCAGAATGGAAGAGTGGCATAGAGGTTGGTGCACAGGCAGCGGTGTATATAAAAAGCATTCTTCCCGAGCGCATGAAAATGAAGCTGGTGCTGATCGATGCACGAAACGAGCCGGCACCGCGCATGCCCTTGTCCTATTTTATCGATCCACAAAAGATAAGACATATAGATGCATGGCAATACTCCCCGCCGGGGTGCAGCAAAACGGTTGAGACGCACTTTACATAAAAATTTGGCTTTTCTGCACGCACAACTGCAGAAAAGCCAATTATCTTTTATTTTACAAATGAATAAATACATCTTGAAATGACAAAAACTTTATGGTATAATCCAATAAGAAAAACGATTGGAGGTTTATCATGATCATTTCAGACAGCATTCGTTATATCGGCGTCAACGATCACGAGGTTGACCTGTTTGAGGGGCAGTATTCCGTTCCGAACGGGATGTCCTATAATTCCTATGCGATCATTGACGAAAAGATTGCAATTATGGATACAGTTGACGCTCGCTTTACACATGAATGGCTTGACAATATTGCTTCCGCCCTTGGCAAGAGACAGCCCGATTATCTGATCGTGCAGCATATGGAGCCGGATCATTCCGCTAATATTTACAATTTCATGAAGGCGTATCCTTCTGCCAAGGTCGTCTCCTCAGACAAAGCCTTCCGCATGATGCAGAACTTTTTTGGCACCGATTTTGCAGACAGGCGCATTGTAGTTGGCGAGGGGGACACGCTTTCCCTTGGCGAGCGTACGCTGGCCTTTGTTGCTGCACCGATGGTACATTGGCCAGAGGTTATTGTAACCTACGATACCAAAGACAAGGTTCTCTTCTCTGCCGATGGATTTGGAAAATTCGGTGCATTGGACGTTGACGAGCCCTGGGCAGACGAGGCGCGGCGTTATTATATTGGTATTGTTGGCAAATACGGCGCGCAGGTACAAGCGCTGCTGAAAAAGGCTGCCACGTTAGAGATCGAAACCATTTGCCCGCTGCACGGCCCTGTGCTGAAGGAAAATCTTGGCTATTATCTCAATTTGTATAACACCTGGTCGGGCTACGAGCCGGAAAGCGATGGCATTGTAGTTGCCTATACTTCTATTTACGGTAATACCAAAAAGGCTGTACAGCAGCTGGCGGAAAAGCTGAAGGCAAACGGCTGCCCTAAGGTAGTTGTACATGATCTGGCCCGCTGCGATATCGCGCTGGCGGTGGCAGATGCCTTCCGCTATAGCAAGCTGGTGCTGGCCACAACCACCTACAATGCTGAGATCTTTCCCTTCATGCGTGACTTTATTCACCACCTGACCGAGCGCAATTTCAGCAACCGCACCGTAGCCTTGATCGAAAACGGCAGCTGGGCGCCTATGGCCACAAAGGTGATGCGTGGCATGCTGGAAAAGAGCAAGGGGCTCACCTTTGCCGACACGGCCGTTACCATTCTCTCTGCCCTTAACGAAAGCAGCAGCAAGCAGCTGAACGCCCTGGCAGACGAGCTGTGTATGGAATACCTGGCTAAGCAAGATTCTACCGCCAACAAAAACGACATGACAGCCCTGTTCCATATTGGCTACGGCCTTTACGTGGTCACCTCGCACGATGGCAAAAAGGACAACGGCTTGATTGTCAATACCGTTACCCAGGTAACGAACACCCCCAACCGCATCGCTGTAACGATCAACAAAGAAAACTACTCGCACCATGTGATCAAGCAGACCGGCAAGATGAACATCAACTGCCTGTCTACCGATGCACCCTTTTCTGTGTTCGAGCGTTTTGGGTTCCAGAGCGGCCGCAACGTAGATAAGTTTGAAAACTGCACGCCGCTGCGCTCAGATAACGGTCTGGTGTTCCTGCCCCGCTATATCAACGCATTTATGTCTCTGGCGGTAGAGCAATACGTTGATCTGGACACGCACGGTATGTTTATTTGCACCGTTACCGAGGCAAGAGTTCTTTCCGAAAAGGAAACAATGACCTACACCTATTATTTAGAAAACGTAAAGCCGAAGCCAAAAACGGAAGGCAAGAAGGGATACGTATGTACCGTTTGTGGCTACGTATACGAGGGCGATACCCTGCCTGATGATTTTGTTTGCCCCCTGTGCAAGCACGGCGCCTCTGATTTTGAAGAAATAAAATAAACAAAGGAGATACAATCATGAAAGAAACACGCTTTTATATTTGCGAGCATTGCGGCAATTTGGTTGGCATGATCCACGATGCAGGCGTTCCGCTGATGTGCTGCGGTCAAAAAATGACGCACCTCGAGCCCGGAACGGTAGATGCCAGCATTGAAAAGCATACGCCCGTTGTGGCTGTGGACGGCGACACGGTTACCGTAACGATTGGCTCGGTTGCGCATCCGATGACGGAGGAGCACAGCATTACGTGGGTATACCTGCAGACAGACCGCGGCGGCCACCGCCAGTGCCTGGCAGTAGGCAAGGAGCCGGTTGCTACCTTTACCCTGCGCAACGAAACGCCGATCGCTGCATATGCTTACTGCAATCTGCACGGTCTTTGGAAAACTGAGATCTAAAACCATTTCACTAATAAAGGAGAATAAACATGAAATACGTATGCGATGCATGTGGCTGGGAATATGATGAAGAGGTTGGCGCACCCGATCTTGGTATCGAGCCCGGCACGAAGTTTGAGGATCTGCCTGAGGATTTTGAGTGCCCGCTGTGTGGCGTAGGCAAGGATATGTTCAGCGCAGAAGAATAAGAACACAAAAAGCACTCGGCAAATGCCGAGTGCTTTTTATATTGTCCTTATCCCTTTTCGCCAGTTGAATGATAAACGATCTTCATTTCTATTAAAGAAAGATACCGCAAGCGGTTGGCACGCAGCTCGTGGTTGCGAAAGGCACCAATGTCAACCGCCTCCCACAAGAAGACCCAGGCGGCAATATCGATCACCTCAGCCCAAATCAGGCTTTCTGCCTGATACTCTAAAAAGATAGCCATAGAAAGGATCAATATACCGCAAAGAGCGAGCAGCAACACGATGCGGCGATTGCGGCGGCTCTCGTTTTCATTGGCCACGTATTGACCGGTATAATATTCCTTGATCGCACTACGGTATTCGACCCGCTCTCCTTCATCAATACAATCACTCTGTATATGCAGCGCAAGCGGCTGCGCGGGTGGTAGAGCAACGGTGCTATTTTCTAAAAAAGAGGCAACCTCATCGCTGATAACAGGCTTTTCCCCCACTGAAAACGAAGACAAGAAGCCACTGTCATCCTTTACGTTCATACGTAGAATAGCGCGCCCCTCATCATCCACAGCGTGCCGGCTACGCGCTGGCATTGCCTCTGCCTCTTTTTTGAGTACTGCCAATCTTTCTTTCATATCATACCCTCATTTGAAGAAAACGGCGCAGCCGAACAGCGCGCCGTTTTTTGATTAGTATCGCAAGGCCTTTCCAAGCTTTACGGCGCCGGGGTTATACAACTGCATCAGCTTCAGGGCTTTTTTGGTTGCTTCAAAATAAACGAGGCACAGCTTATCCTTATCATCCTTGAAGGTGAGATAATATGAATCGGGTGTTTTTGCCTCGCTACGAAAATCTAAAACACGATCGACCCCGGCCGGCTTTTGCCCATCATCTGGCACCACCGCCAGCAGCTCGCGGATCGGCAGCTGTAAAAAGGTTTTTCTGCGGCGGTTGGAATAGATACGCGCAAACGTAATTTCACCAACGGCAATGATATATTCGTGTGTGACAGCAACGTATTGCCAGGTAAATAGCACAATGATCAACAAAAGCAGGGGCAAAATGGCGATCAAATGTGGAAACTGCAGCGAATAGAAAAACAAAAAGAACGCCAGCGAAAATACGATATAAAACGTGATCAGAAGGCATCTGCGAAGCATATTTTTCCCACTCGGCTTCTCATCCACCGCATATTCAAAATAATTCTCGGTCATAGCGTCATTTCCTTTCTCAATAAAAGGTGGCCAGCTGCTCTTCTGGCGGAAGCGGGTCAGTCCTTTCTAAAGAAATAACCTTCAAAACCGGCCCTTTAGATTTATACAGCTTGTGGTATTCGATATCCAGCCGCGCGGTCAACACGATCCAATCCTTGCTTTCCAGCTCGCATTTCTGCTCACCCGTGCAGACCAGACCACGATAAGCAATATCATCCATACAGCAGGTCATCACGTGACGGCCGATCACAAAGGATTTTGCCGGCAGCGCCGGATCTCTTGCTACCATGCCAGTCATGCGCAGCACCTTGCCCTTGTATTTTTCCATCTCCTCAGACATATCGCGGTACCAGATGGCATAATCGCGGTTTGCGATCTCTACCACGTCTGCCTCTAAATCAAAGGGCAGCGGATCCTCGATCTCGTCATATTCGATCTTGTGCTCGGGCGTTTCATAAGCAATATTCACACGGCGAGAAATACCGCGCACGATCTTGTGCAGATCCATGCGGTCGGTCTTTTTTTCATCAAAGCGGTTAAAAACGACCATCTCGCAATTCTGCAGCTTATTCACCACAAGCGAGCGCATATTGGCATTGTAATTCACAAAGGTCCCCGCATCCGCCAGCATGATCTCTTGATAAATATACCAGTTTTCCGGCATGGCACGATACAGATCGTCATTCATCCACATGCCGTTGTATTCGATCATGATACGTTCTGCCGCATGCTTTCTCTGCAAGGCGGCAAGCTTATCAGGGTTCAGCTGCGAAAGCGTATCAATACTTTCATAGGAAACGTCCCCAGGAAACGAAGCGGGATCATACTCCTCTACCCCTTCCTCGCAAGCAAGGATCAGCGTTTTTTCGCCGGAATTGAACTTTTCATCCTGCAGCGTTTCAGAGATCAGCGTTGTTTTCCCCGCCTCTAAAAAGCCGGTAAACAGGTATACGGCTACATCCATCGTTACGCCTCCTCAAGCCCGAAGAGTGCCAGAATGGCAGCCTTATCAAGGCCAGAGCCAATAACGCAGAAGCGGCCGATCACATCGGCACCACCAAGACGGATATCCGGCTCGCCGGGAACGTAATCAAAATGGATCCACTGCCCATCTGCCGCCGGCAGAATACCCTTGGCACGCAGAACCATGCCGTATTCCGTTCCGTTGGCAAAGGCAAGCAGCGCCTTTTCAATTTCTTCCTTGGTGTATTTACGGGTCGTCTCTCGGCCAAGGCTATCAAACACCTCATCGGCGTGATGATGGTGGTGATCGTGGCAGCCACACGTGCATGCCTCGCCGTGATCATGGTCGTGATGATGTTCATGCTCGTGATCGTGGTGGTGATGCGCGTGCTCGTGGCAATCACATTCCTCGTCATGGTCATGATGATGCTCATGATGGTCGTGACAGCAACACTCCTCATCATGCTCATGATCGTGCTCGTGGTGACAGCAGCACTCCTCATCATGATCGTGGTGATGCCCGTGATCATGGTCATGGCAGCAGCACTCCACATCATGGTCATGGTGATGCTCGTGGTGGTGATGCGCGTGCTCCTCAAGGCGAGAAAGCTCATCCTGCAGCGTATTCGTCTTTTCGATGGCAGAAAGAATCTGCTTGCCATCTAGCATGTCCCACGGAGTGGTTACCACGGCGGCCTCGGCATTATGCTCACGCACCAGGGCAACGGCGGCTGCTACCTTTTCATCAGCCAGCCCCTCGGTATGGCTGAGAATAATAGCGCCGGCATGCTCAATCTGATCGCCAAAGAATTCGCCGAAATTCTTCATATACATCTTGCACTTTTTGGCATCCACTACCGTGGTAAAGCCATTGAGCACAGCATCCTCGGCGTGTACGTCCTGCACGGCGCGAATTACGTCGCTCAGCTTACCAACGCCCGAGGGCTCGATCAAAATGCGATCAGGATGAAAGCGCTCCAGCACCTCGCCTAGGGAGCGACTGAAATCACCAACCAGGCTACAGCAGATGCAGCCGGAATTCATTTCGGTGATCTCAATGCCGGATTCCTTTAAGAATCCACCGTCAATGCCGATCTCGCCAAACTCGTTTTCGATCAGCACGACCTTTTCACCGGCATAGGCCTCCTTAAGCAGCTTTTTGATCAGCGTAGTTTTACCGGCGCCAAGAAAGCCGGAAAAAATATCAATTTTCGTCATGTTTTCTTCTTCCTTATTATTTCAGCAAATTGCTGTTCTATAATAAATTATTGTAGCACAATTATAGGACAAAGTCAATGCGTAAACTTAAAAAACGGCTTATCTACAAAAAATAGAGGTAAATTTTTTTCTCCCCCTTTACAATTACCAGGGAACGTGGTATAATAAATTGTTAATGTTAAACGAAAAGAGGTGGGGCGAATGAGTTATGACAGTATAGGCGATGCAATGCCTGTTCCGCGATGTCAGCAGAAGATTGCTTTTATATCGCAAGCGGTTGTGCCTTCGCCCTGCCGTTGCTTTACTATCTGAATTTGCATCGTCCGGTTCGGTTTTTGCATCCTTTTCAATGCATTTGTTGATTAAAGGAGGTAAAAACAATGGAAGAAACTGTATTTTCCTTGGCCGAAGAGGTCAAAACCCTGGTAGAAGAAAAGAATTTTTCTAAGCTGCGCGCTACGCTGCGCGAATACAACCCGGCAGATATTGCCGAGGCCTTTTGCGAGGTGGGTGAAGCTTTTTTCCCCGTTGCCTATCGCCTGCTTCCCAAGGAGTTAGCGGCAGAGGTCTTCGTTGATATGGAGCCGACCTTTCAAAAGGTGCTGATCGGCGCCTTCAGCGATTATGAGCTGAAGCTGATTCTGGATGAACTGTATCTTGACGACACCGTTGACCTGATCGAAGAGATGCCTGCCAACGTGGTCAGCCGTATTTTAAGAAACTCTTCCCCCGCAGAACGGAAAACGATCAACGAGCTGCTAAAATACCCGGATGATTGCGCAGGCAGCATCATGACCACCGAGTACGTAAACCTGAAGCAGGATATGACGGTGGAGGATGCACTATCCTATATTCGCCGCGTAGCGATCGACCGTGAAACGATCTACACCTGCTACGTAACCAGCCCCGGCCGAAAGCTGATGGGCATTGTTTCTGCCAAGGCACTCATGATCTCCCCGCTTTACACGAAAGTGGAGGATATTATGGAGCAGAACGTCATTTCCGTTTCCACCCATACCGACAAGGAAGAGGTTGGTAACATGTTCGGCAAATACGGCTTTCTGGCGCTGCCGGTGGTAGACACAGAAAACCGTATGGTTGGCATTATCACGGTTGACGATGCTATCGACGTGATCAAAGAGGAGGCAGAAGAGGACTTTACCGTGATGGCGGCTATGACCCCCTCGGAGACCCCCTATCTGCGTACCAGCACATTTTCTATTTGGAAATCACGTATTCCCTGGCTGATCCTATTAACGCTTTCAGCCACCTTTACGGGCATGATCATTTCAACCTTCGAGGCCTCGCTTAGCGCCTGTGTTGCGCTAACAGCATTTATCCCTATGCTGATGGGCACAGGCGGTAACTCGGGTAGCCAATCCTCGGTTACTGTTATTCGCGGTCTTTCTATGGGAGAGATTCGTTTTTCTGATATTCTGCGCGTAATTTGGAAGGAAGTGCGTGTTTCCCTGCTTTGTGCCGTTACTCTTGCAGCGGTCACGTATTTGAAAATTTATCTGATCGACTATTTGCTCCTGCACTCGCTTGAGCCTGGTGAGATGCTGACGGTGCCGATCGTTGTTTGCTTGACCATGGCTGTTACCGTCATCTGTGCCAAGCTGATCGGCTGCATTCTTCCCATTCTTGCTAAAAAGCTTGGTTTTGACCCAGCCGTGATGGCGGCACCGTTCATCACCACGATCGTAGATGCACTTTCCTTGGTGGTTTACTTCGCCATTGCCGTTTCGATCATTCCCGGTCTTTCATAAAAAGAAAACGCCCGTATAGGGCGTTTTCTTTTTGTTATATCGGGCGGCGGCCCTCCAATGCGCGATGAAGCGTTACCTCATCCGCATATTCCAGGTCACCACCAACGGGAATGCCGTAAGCCAAGCGGCTGACAGTAATATTCATGGGCTTTAGCAGGCGGGAAATATACATGGCTGTTGCCTCCCCCTCTACGGTAGGGTTGGTGGCCACAATAACCTCCTGCACGCTGTCATCAGACAGGCGACTGAGCAGCTCGCGAATGTGCAAGCGCTCCGGCCCTATGCCATTCATAGGAGAAAGCACGCCGCCAAGCACGTGATAGGTGCCACGGTAATCATGTACACGCTCCATGGCCAGCACGGCCTTTGCATCCTCGACCACGCAGATCACGCTTCTGTCTCGCCCGTCATCTGCACAGATATCGCACAAGCTCTCGGTAGAAATATTACAGCAGGACGAGCATAAATGAATATCCTGCTTAGCATGCAGAATAGCAGAGGCAAAGGCGGCCGCTTCTTCATCGGTAAATTCCATCACCGAGAAGGCAAGGCGAACGGCTGTTTTACCGCCAATGCCTGGCAAGCGTCGAAATTGATCAACAAGTTCCTGCAGTGGCGCAACAAAATCTGCCATATCAGAACATGGTGGGCATACCGGGAATAGCCATCTGCCCGGTTATTTTTGCCATTTCTTCGTTTGCGGTCTCCTCTACCTTGCGAATTGCCTCGTTTACGGCAGCCGTAATGATATCCGTCATCGTTTCAATATCGTCAGGGTCTACGATATCCGGCTTCACGTCTAAGGCAAGAATCTCCTTCTTGCCGCTGATGCGAACAGTAACCATGCCGCCACCGGCAGAAACCTCGTAGGTTGCCTCCTCCAGCTCTGCCTGCTTGGCCGCCATATCCTCTTGCATCTTCTGCGCCTGCTTCAGCATGCCCGCCATATTCGAGGGGCCGCCGCTCTGCGGAATTCTGACTTTCATTGATCTGCTCTCCTTTATGTTCCGTTTTTAATTACGTATTTGAGCCGAGCGCCTCGGCAATCTCATCTATCAGGTTATACCCTGCCGTGTTTTCTGCCCCTTCGATGATCAGGGTGCATGCAGAAACATCACGCTCCTCTTCTTCGGCAATTGCCAGCTTCAGCGCCTCTTCTGTCTCGGGGCGCTTTAGCATACGGGCGCAAAAATCACTACTTACGCGAAGCAAATAGGTCTTGCCATCCGCAGAACGGTATGCCTTTGCCGTATCCAAAAAGCCGTGCAGGCTTGGTCTGGTTTTCGATACCTTTTCTACGATCTCGCTCCAGCCTGCGATCTGGCGGTATGTGGGGGCTGCGGCAGCTTGCGGTATTGCCTTTGCTTGTTTCGCGGGAGCGGCTTTTGTATCTGCCTCGTTTTTTTTCTCGTTTTCCTCTTCGCTTGCCACGAGGCGAGACTGGTTGGTAGCAATAGCACCGCCGTATTGCAGGCGAGAAAGCTTTTCCTCTAAGCTCTCAATACGCGCAAGCAGGCTTTCTGGCGTGGTGGAAAGCTTAGGCTCACACATACGGGTAAGCGTTAATTCCAGCACCGTTCGTCGCGGTAGGTCGGTACGCTGCATATCGGCAAGCGCCTCCTCTAACAGGCGGCTGTGATACAGCAGCATGGCCGGCTGAAAATCGGCGGCCAGCTTTTGCAATCTTTCCAACTCTACGTCTGTAAGGTCCAGATATTCTTGCGCGTGCTTAGCGGCCTTGACCACCAGCAGATCACGATAACAGTCTAATAAATCGCGGCAGAGCGACAAAAGGTCACGCGAGGACATAGCCTCCTCGGCTACGGTCTTATAAAGCAGTGCGTAATCGCGTGTAGCAATAGCACCTACGATACGCTCAACAACGGCCCGGTTGCCGGCACCAAGTACCTCGGTCACCAGCGCCTCGTCTACCGTGCGATTCATACCGGCGCAAAGCTCAAACAGGCTGATAGCATCACGCATACCACCAAGCGCCATGCGTGCCAATAGGCGCGCACCGTTTTCCTCTAACGCGATGCCCTCTTCGGTTGCAATTTTACCAAGCCGATCAACGATCACAGAGGAAGCTAAACGACGAAAATCAAACCGCTGACAACGAGACACGATGGTGCTGGGCAGCTTTTGCAGCTCGGTTGTGGCCAGAATGAATACAACGTGCGCTGGCGGCTCCTCCAGCGTTTTTAGCAGCGCGTTGAAGGCGCTGCCCGACATCATATGCACCTCGTCTATAATATAAACGCGGTAGGATAGCTCTGCCGGGAGGAATACGATCTCGTCCTTAATATCGCGAACGTGGTCAACACCGGTGTTGCTGGCGGCATCCATTTCAATAACGTCAGTTGCTGTGCCGGCATCGATCGCCATGCACGCAGCACAACGATTGCAGGGGTTACCGTTTTGCGGATCTTCGCAGTTAACGGCCTTGGCCAGGATCTTAGCGCAGGAGGTCTTACCCGTACCGCGCGAACCGCAGAACAGATAGGCGTGCGAGGTCTTTTTGTTGGCAACCTCATATTTCAAAATATCTGTTACCTGCTCCTGCCCGCAAACGTCATCAAAATCGCGGGGGCGCCATTTCCGATATAAAGCGCGATACATGAAAATGCCCTCTCCCTTCTTTGAAAAAAAGCGGATCGCAAAACGGGCGATGCCCTGTGCGTACCCGCTAACAAGGTAGATTACCGGATGCCGGATAAGACCATACACCGTAAGATCGAACAAACGAACAACCCCGTTGACCGTACCAACCGCTCGGAACAGGCACCCCTACGGCACATTCAAACTTCCGCTTAATGCTGCTTGGTTCCCCACCTGACATGGTTCACGGCATCAAATTGCGTAAGACCCATTCTTCAACGCGGCTGCATACGGCACAGACAAGCCGGCCGATGCCCTCAAAAACGGAATTAGCCCCTGCTACAGCGGATTTCAGGTACAAGGACCCGCTACTCCCCCGGTTAGTATGGCCTCATCCGGCACTCGGTAATAAACTATATATTATTATACCAAAAAGCAACCTCGTTTTCAAGACCAAAGTGTAAATTTCCTAATATTTTTCAAACAACGAAGCCGCCGTTCACGCCAAGCACCTGCCCGGTGATAAAGCCTGCTTCATGACTTGCCAAGAAAAAGGCGGCAGCAGCAACCTCGGCCGGCGTACCAAGGCGGCCAAGCGGCGTTTCCTCACACAGCGCAGCGCGATCCTCTTCTGTCAAGGTACCGATCATATCCGTTTCGATCACGCCCGGGGCGATGCAATTCACCCGCACGCCAGAGGGGCCTACCTCTTTAGCCAGGGCCTTGGTCAAACCGATCAGGGCGGCCTTGGTGGTAGAATAGTGCACCTCACAGGAGGCACCTACCTGCCCCCACATAGAAGAAATATTGATAATGGTGCCTGCCTTGCGCGCGATCATATCTGGCAAAACAGACCGCGAGGCGTAAAAGGCTGCGCTGAGATTAACGGCAAGAAAACGCTCCCATACGGCATCGCTGATATCGGTAAACAGCGAAAAACCGGCGATTGCCGCATTGTTGATCAGCACGTCGATATGCCCAAGCTGCCCTTTTGCCTCCTGCACGGCGCGAACCACCTCTTCCTTGCGTGCCAGATCGGCACAGATGGGTAAGGCCCCGCATTCCTTGGCAAGCTGCTTGGCTGCCTCGTGTGAGCGGTGATAAACAAATGCCACCATATAGCCACCCGCCGTAAAGCGGCGCACCAGCTCTGCGCCAATACCACGAGAGCCGCCTGTAATCAAGGCTGTCTGCATATCCTTTCCCCTTCCTCTCTCTTCTCGTTTTCATTATTATAGCAAAAAACGATAAGCTTGTCAAGAAAGGCTTTTCAAACGCCCATAAACATGGTATAATAGTGATAATATTATTTAAGTTGCCAACGAGGGGATGCCATGATACTATTGATCGACAATGAGCCAGATGCCGTTTTAGCGGATCGATGCATGTTTTTTCGCATGGGACTGCACAGCCTTGTATGCCGTCCAGATGCTATTACCACCATGATCTTTAAGCCGGTACACACCGTTTTAATTATGCGACCGGAATACATAGAGGATCTGCCTGCCGTGTGTCACGAAATTCGCCAATATTTCTTCCGCGTGCCCTTGGCTATGATGTATCGACCACCGCATGGAAACTACTATATGTATCTACAGCTGGCTGATGCCGTATTTGATGATAACGTTACCACCGCGCACTTTGCTAACTTCATGTATGATCTGTACAAAAGGAACACCGGCATCGACGTGCGCGATATGATCTACGATTGCGTTCGTGCCATTGCCGGTACACATTACATCTGCATTTGTGGTGAACGGCTACCGGCTACGCACGAGCAGGTCATGCTAACGCGATATCTACTCTTCCGCGCGCCACGCGCCGCTGCCGTTGAGGATCTACGCCAGGCCTGCTTTAATCCGGCCAGGCTACCACAGCTATCTAACGTACATACACAATTTTCACGGTTGAACAAAACCATTTTGCGCGGCACCGACCTGCGCAAGATCCATTACAAAAGGGACATTGGTTATTTCATTCTTTAATACAACAAAAAGCACATTTTCATCAAAAATACAAGCCGTATCCGCATATCATGTATTACGCATGAATGCGGATCTTTTCTTTTTCAAAGGAGTGTGATACCATGTTTGGAAATCTCTCTTCGATCGCTATGAGCTTTCTGTGCCTGCTTTTGGGCATCGGCAGCACCCAAAGCTTTCCCCCTCCCTTGCCAGCAGCAGAGGAGCGCGGGCTATTTGCTAAAATGCGGCAGGGGGACCGCGCAGCGCGCACAAAACTGATCGAGCATAATTTGCGCTTAGTAGCCCATATCGTCAGAAAATACTACACCTCCTACCGCTCGCCGGATGACCTGATCTCGATCGGCAGTCTGGGGCTTATCAAGGCAATCGATTCCTTTGATTCGGAAAATGGCGCGCGCTTTGCCACATATGCGGCAAAATGTATTCAAAACGAGATCTTAATGTTTTTTCGATCACAAAAGAAGCTGGCGTGCGAGGTCTCGATCAACGAAACGATCGATATAGACCGTGACGGCAACCCGCTGACCTATATTGACATCATCAGCAGTGAGGACACGATCGCGGACGATCTGGATGTGAAGCTGCACAGCCAATACGCCTTTCGCCTGATCAAGGATACCCTTTCTGAGCGGGAGCAGCAAATATTGATTTTGCGCTATGGGTTGACCGGAAAGCCTCCCAAGGCACAGCGTGAGGTTGCCAAGATGCTTGGCATTTCACGCTCATACGTCAGCCGTATTGAAAAACGCGCACTTTCTAAGCTGAAAGCGCATTTTGAAGCAAGAAATTTTTACCCGGATGGATATTTGAAAAAGTAAGGCATAATCTTCCGCCCGCGTGCCATACTAAACATCGAGCGGAAGCGTTCCGTTTTGAAAAAAGAAAGAGGTATCCCATATGATCATCGACAAGATCGCCCTGGCAATTGCCATTATCGGCACATTGAACTGGGGTAGCATCGGCCTGTTTTCTTTCGACGTTGTTGCATGGATCTGCGGAGGAGCGGCCACCATCGCTGCCAGAATCATCTACACACTGGTTGCCCTGGCAGGGATTTGGTGCATCTCTCTTTTGTTCCGGCCGGAAGAAGATACGGTGGTAGCCGAGCGATAATGCCGGCTTAGCCCTGTGACACGTCACAGGGCTTTTTCTTTTCTCTTGACTTTTGGGCTTTTTTTTGCTATAATACCTTTTGGCTTTCGCCGCGGTGAGTTCGAGACCTTCCTCACCTAAAACAAAACTAAAGGAGAAAAAACATGTATCGCAAACACCTTCGCAACCTAACCGTTGCCGCCATGGTGGCGGCGCTGTACGTTCTATTCACTTGGCTTGCTGCCGTTCTGGGGCTATCCAGCCAGCCGATCCAGCTACGCTTTTCAGAGGCGCTATGCATCCTTCCCTATTTCACGCCGGCTGCTATTCCCGGTCTGTTTATCGGGTGCTTACTTTCCAATCTGTTAACCGGAGCTGTGATCTGGGATATCGTATTTGGCAGTCTTGCCACGCTGATCGGCGCCCTTGGCACCTATGCGCTGCGCAGGCACAGCTGGCTTACGCCGCTACCGCCGATCGCGGCAAACGCCATCATCATACCGCTTGTCATTGCCTACAGCACGCTACCGGCTGATGCCGTTACATTACCACTACTGCTGGGCTATGCGGCCACGGTAGGAATCGGCGAGCTGCTTTCCTGCGGGCTGCTTGGCCTGCTGCTTTTGCACCTACTAGACAAGCATCGCCACGCTTTGTTTGGAGAATGAAAAAACCGGGATCTGAAAAATCAGATCCCATTTTTTATGCATAGGCTTAATTCTCGCGCAAGTATTGCGCGTGGCGATAGCTGTTCGGCGAGCAGCTTTTGAAGCGACGAAACATACGATTAAAATAAGAAACGCTGGAAAAGCCGACCTCCATAGAGATATCCAAAATAGGGCGATTGGTACGCGTGAGCAGCTTTTCGGCATTATAGATGCGAACGAAGTTGAGGTACTCAACCAGCGTGCTGCCGGTGGCCGCCTTAAATTGGCGGCAAAAATACCCTTCGCTGAGCCCGCACAGCTCGCTGAGGCAATTCAGTGAAACATCCTCGGCGTAGTGATCGTCTACAAACACTAGAGCCGGCATAACCTTTTCTACCGCATTGTTGTGAAAGCGCTGCTCGGCATCACAAAGCATGCCCTGGCGATACAAAAAGCCCAAAATCAGATAGATGCAGCCTTGCAGATAGCTTTCGTAAGAGGCCTTTTTGCTTTCGTATTCCTCCTTGATCTGCATCATATAACGAAAAAGCTCTTCTTCGCCGTTGCGGCAACGAAAAATACGGATCGGATTATCGCCCGCGCTGTCTACAAAGCGAGCAAGATGGCGCAGGGCGCGGCTTTCTACCGGCTCCGGCTGAAAGGTATCCGGCCGAAATTGCAGCAAAACCGTAGAGATATTCGGCGGCAGATCCTCTGTTCTGTGCGGAACGCGGGAATTGATAAAGGCAACGTCGCCCTTTGAAAGAAGATATTCCTTATCATCCACCCAGACACGCTTCTCACCGCTGATTATGGCCAGCAGCTCAATTTCATCGTGATAATGCAAGGGGCAATCCATCGGGCATTCAAACGATGAGGCGCCGCAGCCGATATGGACCGGGAGCGTGGAAAGGGATGATCTAACAAGCTCGTTTCTCATATGCTACACCTTTTCTGCCTATTCGTGGGCAGGTCATGCAAAAAATGTCAAAATCGTACAAGTTTTTTTCAAAATAGAGATTGCAATTTATGTAAATATCCTCTATAATGATTATAGCACGCCAAACTTCAAAAATCAACCAAAATTTATTTTAGGAGGAAGTTATCATGGCAGATAAGAGAGATGCGGGCCTGGACGCCTTCAAAACCAACCAGGAAGTAAAAGAGATCGATACAAAGCGCGTTCTTCGCGTTGGTATCATCGGTACCGGCTGGATCGCAGGTGCACATATGTCTCAATATGTGAAGATGCCCGATGTCAAAATCGTTGCAGCGGCTGATCTTGTTCCCGGCAAGGCTGAAGAATTTATGAAGAAATGGGGCATCGAGGATTGCAACTTCTATCCCTCCCACAAGGAGATGCTGGATAATGAAGAGCTGGATGCCGTTAGCGTTTGTACCTATAACTGCACGCATGCAGAATGTACCATCTACGCGCTGGAAAAGGGCGTTAACGTTCTGCTTGAAAAGCCCATGTGCGTAACCACTGAGGAGGCTGTTGAGATCTGCCGCGCTGAGAAGAAGAGTGGCAAGATCCTTTCCATCGGCTTCCAGCCTCGTTGCGATGAGAACATGAAGATGGTGAAGAAGATCGTTCAGTCCGGCGAGCTTGGCCAGATCTACTACATCCAGACCGGTGGCGGTAGAAGAAAGGGTATTCCTACCCCGTTCGGCACCACCTTTATTGAAGAGAACACCGCTGGCGTAGGTGCGCTTGGCGATATCGGCTGCTATTCGCTGGATATGGTTCTTAACGCCATCGGCTATCCGAAGCCGCTGACCGTCACCGGCTACAAGTCTGCCTTCTTCGGCAAGGACCCGAACTACTTCACCGCGCAGGGCAAGCCTGCTGAGTATGCAGACCTGTTTGGCGTTGATGATTTTGGCGCTGGCTTTATCCGTCTGGAGGGTGGCATCATTCTTGACTTCCGTATTGCTTGGGCAATGCATCTGGACACCCCCGGTGATACCATCATCATGGGTACCAAGGGCTCTCTCCGCATTCCCTCTACCGAATGCTGGAACGGCAGCATCGGTGGCCCGCTGAAGATCTACCACGAGGTAGCAGGCTCCTCGGTATGCACTGAGATCCCCATGCTTCCGAGCGATGGTGACAAGAACTTCTACAACAAGCTGCGTGGCTTCTTGGATGCCATCAAGGAAGGCGGCGTAGCCCCCGTTCCCGCCCGCGAGATCCTGTACAATCAGGCCATCATCGACGGTATTGTGAAGTCCAGCAAGCTCGGCCACGAGATCGAGATCGAAATTCCCGAGATTTGAGGTAGATACAAAATGAAAAAGTTCAAGGTCGGACTTCAGCTGTATAGTGTCCGTGACCAGATGGAAAAGGACATGGAGGGCACGCTGAAGGCCGTCAAGGAAATGGGATATGACTACGTAGAGTTCGCTGGCTATTTCGGTAAGAGCGCTGAAGAGATCCGCGCGCTGCTGGATAAGTACGGCCTGATCTGCATTTCCGTTCACCAGGGCCTCGATTTCTACGAGGAGGGCGGTCAGAGCGCTGCCGAGTACATTAAGACGCTGGGGGCCAAATTCTCTGCCATTCCGTGGTATGCGGCTGAAAAGCTGGCAGGCTCTGAGGCTTGGGAGGATACCAAGGCGCTCTTCATCCGCTGCGGCGAGCTGCTGAAGAAGAACGGCATTCAGATGCTCTACCACAACCACGATTTTGAGTTTGTTAAGGTAGACGGCAAGTACAAGCATGACTACCTGATGGAGGAGATCTCACGCGACCTTCTCAAGCCCGAGTTCGATACCTGCTGGGTACGCTACGCAGGCGAGGATCCGTGTAAGTATCTTGACCTGTACGCCGGCGACGTTGAGGTTCTTCACCTGAAGGATTTCACCTGCAAAAAGCTGGCAAACGGCCCGGCCTACGCGTTGATCGACGCCGCAGGTAACCCCATCAAGGCCACCTCGAAGGAAGAAAACGAATTTCGCTTCCGCCCTGTTGGCCAGGGCATGCAGGACTTCCCTGCTATCCTTGCCGCTGCTGAAAAGGCCGGCACGGAATACATCATCGTAGAGCAGGATCAGACCTACGAGCTGCCCTCGCTGGAGGCAGTCCGTCAGAGTCGCGAGTATCTACGCTCTATCGGCCAATAACACACACGAGCCGGTGCCATAGCACCGGCTCTTTTTATGTTGTATTTTGCCACTCAAATTGTGGTAAAATCAGGCATATTCGCCGTGCTTTTGTTGCATTTTCTATCTTTTGTTGTTATAATGAAGATACAAAACAGCCCGTGCTGCCAGGCACGGCAAAAAAAGGAGTTTGCTATGATCATCGAACAGAGAATTAAGAATTTCGAGCGCTTGGGCATGGGCGTGTTCGTTCACTTCGGCGCCTATAGCGTCATCGGCCGCGGCGAATGGTCGAAGCTCAGCTGCCAGATCCCGTGGGAAGAATACATGAAGGCGGTAAAGTCCTTCAATCCCGATCCCTGCTGGGCAAAAGAGCTGGCCGCCACCGCTAAGAAGGCCGGCGCGCGCTACATTACGCTGACCACCCGCCATCACGATGGCTTCTCGCTTTACGATACCAAGGGGCTAAACGATTATGATGCACCGCACGTCTGCGGCCGCGATCTGGTTGCCGAGTTTGTAAAGGCCTGCCGTGCAGAGGGGATCATTCCCTTCTTCTATCACACCCTGCTTGACTGGCACGAGGAGCACTACGATTCCGACTTCCCTACCTACCTGCAATACCTGCGCAAAAGCGTAGAGCTGCTGTGCACCAACTATGGTGAGATTGGTGGCATTTGGTTTGACGGCAAGTGGAACAAGCCGAACGAGGACTGGGAGGAGGATGCGCTGTACAGCATGATCCGCTCTCACCAGCCAGAGGCCATGATCATCAACAATACCGGGATGCTCGATCGTGGCGCGCTTGGCCACATCGAGCTGGATAGCGTAACCTTTGAGCGTGGCAGACCGCAGCCGCTGAACATGACAGATTCGCCCAAGTATATCGCCAGCGAAATGTGCCAGGTGTTTGGCGACCATTGGGGCTATGCCGAAATGGATCTGAACTTCAAATCTACCGCCGAGATCATCCGTGATCTCATCACCTGCCGCCGATTCGGCTCCAACTTCCTCATTAACGTTGGCCCAATGGGCAACGGTCTGCTCCGCCCGATCGAAAAGGCCTCGCTTGAGGTGCTTGGTCAGTGGGTCGATGTAAACGGCGCAATCCTGCCCGCCATGCCGGCAAGCATCGCCACCAACAGCGAAGGCAGCTTCATTTTGCAGAATGGCGACACCTACTATCTGGTATGCGATCACCTTTCTATGGCCGGCGACATCAACGTTGCGTTGGCCGGTGGCGCGACCGATAACACCATTCACTTCTGCCCCGGCAAGAAGATCGCCGCCATGACCTGGCTGGATGATAACACCGCCGTTGATTTCCAGCAGGACGAGGACAACACTGTTACCCTGACGCCCAAGCCCTTCGGCTACGGCCGCAACCTTGTCGTTCGCGTAGCGAAATTCACGCTGGCATAACCGCCAAATATATCACAATCCCGGTCTGCGTTTCTACGCAAGCCGGGATTGCTTTATACAAGGCTGTTTGTTTACTATAAAACAACAAAAGCAGTATTGGCGAAAGCCAATACTGCTTTTCTATTCCCCCCGGGAGAATGTCTTGGTGCACCTCCGGGGACTCGAACCCCGGACCCACTGATTAAGAGTCAGTTGCTCTACCAACTGAGCTAGAGGTGCATAGGGTATGTGGGATACAAATGTCCATAAAAAACCGAATAAAGGGATTGTGAAACGAAATGAAGCGAACTACGAAGAAGTAGTTCAAGCCCTCGGTCAATTAGTATCGCTTAGCTAAACGCATTACTGCGCTTACACACGCGACCTAACAAACTCGTAGTCTACAAGTGACCTTACTCTCTTAAAGAGATGGGATATCTAATCTTGAGGTGTGCTTCATGCTTAGATGCCTTCAGCGTTTATCACATCCGCACGCGGCTACTCAGCT
>JAGASL010000020.1 GCA_017621755.1 Clostridia bacterium | reverse complement strand
CCGCGCGCAGGTCGCCCGCCCGTCCGTTCCGCCCCACACCTTCGCGGCCCTTACCGCCCTGTAACGAAAAAACAGCAAAAAAACAAGCAAAACCCACCGGAAAACCCCACCAATTTCCCAATCAATATTGACAAAGCAAAGTACTTGGTGTTATAATATAATGAATGTTTTTGTTTTTATAAATTGGAATAGCAGCGGAAAATGACGATCCGCCTCTCACGTAGCAAGCGGCTCGGCAAAAGGAGTAAGAACGTGTTTAATTTTCAAGAGCAGCAATTCCCCAAATTCGATAATAAGATCTGGCTCTCCTCGCCTACGATGTACCCGGATTCCATGCGGTATGTGATGGAGGCTTATGAAACCAACTGGATGTCTACTATTGGCGAAAACATCAACGAGGTGGAAAAGCAGCTTTGTGATAAGCTGGGCTGCCGGTACGCGGTGGCGCTTTCTGCCGGAACGGCCGCGCTGCACCTGGCGATGAAGCTGGCAGGCGAGGCTGTATACGGTCATCCTGTTGCCGGCACAGGGGCACTTTGGCAGAAGCACGTGGCCGTTAGCGACCTGACCTTTGGTGCTACGGTCAATCCCATCCTTTATGAGGGGGGGATCCCGGTGTTTATTGATACAGAGTATGAAACCTGGAACATGGATCCTGTGGCACTGGAAAAGGCCTTTGCCATCTATCCGGAGATCAAGATCGTAGTGCTGGTGCATTTGTACGGTACCCCCGGAAAGATTGATGAGATTCGAGACGTTTGCCGCCGGCACGGCGCCTTGATCATTGAGGATGCTGCCGAGTCTTTGGGCGCTACCTACAAGGGGGCAGAAACAGGCACCTTTGGCGCCTACAACGCCATTTCCTTTAACGGGAATAAGATCATCACCGGCTCCTCGGGTGGCATGCTGCTGACGGATAGTAAGGAAGCGGCCGACAAGGCACGCAAATGGTCTACCCAGGCCAGAGAGCGTGCACCCTGGTATCAGCACGAGGAGCTGGGCTACAATTACCGTATGAGCAACGTGATTGCCGGGGTTGTCCGCGGTCAGATTCCTCACTTAGAGCAGCACATTGCCCAGAAAAAGGCCATTTATATGCGCTATAAAGAGGGGTTGCGCGGGTTGCCTGTGCAGATGAACCCCTATGATGAAGCAAATAGTGAGCCAAACTTTTGGCTGAGCTGCTTGATCGTAGATCGGGATGCCATGTGCAAGCAGGTGCTTGGGGAAAAAGAAGCATTGTTCGTCGGCGAGCACGGCAAAAGCTGCCCCACCGAGATTTTAGAGGCTATTGCCAGTGTAAATGCAGAGGGACGCCCGATATGGAAGCCCATGCACATGCAGCCTGTTTACCGCATGAATCCGTTCATCGTTCGCGAAGGGAATGGAAGAGCCAGAACCAATGCGTATATCGAAGGCGGAAGTGCAGATGTAGGAATGGATATTTTTGAAAGAGGCCTGTGCTTGCCGAGCGATAATAAGATGACGGCTGAGCAGCAGGCGCGCATTATAGAGGTCATACGTGCCTGCTTTTTGTAATGGGGGACAAGCATGCAGAAAAGGCATATAGAGGAAGGCAAGCGGGTGCTATTAGAAAGAAAGCGCGGTTTTTATGAAAGGTGCATTAAACGATTGATCGATGTCGTTTGCTCGCTGGCGGCGATTATCGTATTTGGCTGGCTTTATATCATTGTGGCGGTGTTGGTTCGTATAAAACTGGGTGGGCCGGTGCTTTTCAAGCAGCCCCGCCCGGGTATGATCGACCCGAAAACCGGACATGAAAAAATTTTTTACATGTACAAATTCCGCTCTATGTCCAACGAGAGGGATGAAGATGGTGAGCTTCTGCCGGACGAGGAACGCCTTGGTAGGTTTGGCAAGGTCCTGCGGGCAACATCGCTTGATGAACTGCCCGAGGTCTTTAACATTCTAAAGGGGGATATGAGCATCATCGGCCCCCGTCCGCAGCTTGTGCGAGATATGGTGTTTATGACCGAGGATCAGAGAATGCGGCATACGGCCAGACCGGGTCTCAGCGGACTTGCGCAGATCAATGGGCGCAATGGCATCAGCTGGGAGGAGAAGTTGACGTGGGATTTGCACTACATTAAGCATGTGAACTTTTTTTGTGATATCAAAATCATTTTTCAAACGGTATTCAAGGCCTTTGTTAAGCAAGAGGGAATTACCAGTGGTGATATGGTTACAGCATATGACTATGGTGATTGGCTGCTGAAGAAAGGCAAGGTCACGGCAGAGGAATATGCTGAAAAGCAGGAGCAGGCAAAAGAGATTTTGGCCGGAAGGAAGTGACGGTATGAGGAGATATCCACAGTTTTCGGTCTCCATGTGTGTATATGGGGGAGACGATGCGCAGAATTTTGATGCGGCGATCAACAGTGTGGTAAATCAAACGTTGAAGCCGGCTGAGTTGGTGTTGACGGTAGATGGCCCAATTCCACGGTCGATCGAGCAGGTTGTTTTGAAATACAAAGAGCAGCTTGCCGCTTCTAGCGTGCGTTTCAATGTGGTATACTTGGAAAAAAATGTTGGGCATGGCGAAGCGAGAAGAATCTGCTTTGATCATTGCTCCTACGATCTGATCGCCTTGATGGATGCAGATGATCTATCCCTGCCGGAGCGATTTGAAAAGCAGATAAATTATTTTTTGGAAAATCCAGGAATTTCTGTGGTTGGTGGTTATATCCATGAATTTATCGGGGATGAGGCAAATTGTGTAGGTAAGCGACTGGTGCCGTCGCTGGATGCGGATATCAAGCGCTACATGAAAAAACGATGCCCGATGAACCAGGTTACCGTCATGTTTCGAAAAAGTGACGTTGCTGCCGTTGGTGGATACATAGATTGGTACTGCGAGGAGGATTATTATCTTTGGATCCGAATGGCGTTGGCAGGCAAGCAGTTTGGCAATGTGCAGGAAAACTTGGTGAATGTTCGTGTGGGCGAGGAGATGTATCAGCGCCGTGGTGGTGCCAGATATTTTAAAAGTGAAGTGAAATTGCAGGGGTTTATGCTGAAAAATAGAATGATCGGCCTGCCGCGGTACGTGCTGAACGTGTCGCAGCGACTGGTGCTGCAGGTGCTGATGCCTAACAAGTTGAGAGGAATTGTTTTTCAGAAGTTTGCAAGATCATGAGGGAAGAAGGCAGTATGAAAAAATATCGAATTGGGTATACGACTGGTGTTTTTGATATGTTTCATATCGGACATCTGAATATTCTCAAACGGGCCAAGGAGCAATGTGATTTTTTGATTGTTGGCGTTACGACTGACAATTTGTGCTATGAACGCAAAAAGAAATATCCGATCATATGCGAGGCAGAGAGAATGGCCATCGTATCTGAATTGCGCTGTGTGGATCAGGTTGTCGAGCAAAAAAGCATGAACAAGCTGGAGGCGGTTTTGAAATACCGTGTTGATGTGGTGTTTGTGGGCTCTGATTGGAAAAACACCGAGGAATGGAATCGGTACGAGCAGGATTTTGCCGCAGCGGGCTGCACGGTGGTTTATTTAGACCATACCGAGGGCATCTCCTCTACGATTCTGCGAGAACGGCTGAATAGCGGAGAAAACGCCTTGTGATGGAGAAGAAGGATGATATTCGTTTATAGTGCGTGGGAACGATTTTGCGCCGCCTTGAAGGAAAAAGGCATCTTCAGCTTGCCAGCGCGAGAGGTCAGCGGGAACAGTGATACGCTTTTGGTGCTGAAGCACGATATAGAAAACACACCGGCTAAGGCCTATAAGCTGGCCGAGATTGAAAGCAAATATGGCCATCGGTGCTCGTATTATGCACAGGCCTATTTGCTGGAAGATCCTAAAAATGTAGAGATCCTCCGTAAAATACAGGCGTTGGGACACGAGGTCTCGTATCATTATGACGTTATGGATAGCAATCATGGTGATCTGGATGGGGCAATTCGGGAATTTGAGGCGCATCGTGCTCGATTTGAAGAACTTGGCTTCCCCCTTGTTACGGTCTGTCAACACGGCAACCCTATCGTAGAACGCGTGGGTTACACCTCAAACCGCGATTTTTTTCGTAGCTGGCGGGTGCGGGAGCTCTATCCTAGCATGGCGGATATTATGGTGAATTATAAAGAGCAATATTGCGTAGAGTACACGTATTTTTCTGATGCGGGGCGGCAATTCAAGATGATTTTTGATCCGCTCAACAACGATGTTGTGAGCAGTGATGAGAAAAACGTGCCATATGAGGATCTACGCGCCCTGTTGGCGGCACTTCCGACACACGCGATTATCAGTACGCATCCCCACCGATGGACAGGCTCGGCCGTTGTGTATCTGGTCAAGGAAAAGATTTTCATGATGATCAAGGCCGTGGCGAAGCTGGCCGCGAGGGTACCATTTCTGAAAAAGATTATGAGCCGGTATTATTATCTGGCAAAGAAATTATAAGAGGACTGAAATGGGCGAAGAAAGAAATGTGCGAAAAGTACAAGATAAAATTCTTGAGGTAATGAAATATATCGATCAGCTATGCCGCCGGCATGGTATCGTGTATTATATTATGGGCGGCACGGCCCTTGGGGCGGTGCGCCACGGTGGCTTCATCCCGTGGGATGACGATCTGGATATTTTTATGACCCCCGCAGAATATGAAAAATTCAAGGGTGTATTTGAAGAGGAAAACAGCGCACGCTTCGTTTTGCAGGAATGGCGTACAACACCTCAATACCTGGAATATGCGAAGGTGCGAATGAACGGTACAACCTTTATCGAGGAGGCCTTTCTGGACAGACGGGATTTGCATCAAGGTATTTACGTGGATATCATGATTCTACATAAGGTGCCGAATAGTAAACTGGTGCAAAAATTGGTGTATTACGAATCAAAATTCGTTACGCTTTACGCTTTGTCACAGCGGAACTGGAAGCCAAAGACGAAAACACAGGCGCTGCTGCTGGGCGCGTTGCGCTTTTTGCCCTGTAAGCTGTTAGCTAAACGGTGTTACAAACGCATTTATCGATATGACAACATGATTGATGGCTTTCAGTATAGCTATTGGATCACTCCGGCAAGGTTCAGAAGCGGCCTGTTTGATCCATCCTTTTTCTCCTCCCCTGTGGATGTCGCGTTTGAGGATACCGTGTTGCTTGGGTCGGAACGGATCAAGGATTACTTGGCATATCGCTACGGCGATTATATGGAGCTCCCCTCCGAGGAGGCGCGGCGAGCGGCTGTTCACGCGATGATTTTCGATGTTAACAAAGATTATACGGAATATATCAATGAAGAGACTGTGCCAAGCGCAGTCTCTTGAATGGTGAAAACATGTTAGTATGCGTTGTGGGCAATTACGGAGACAAGGAAATATTGACAGATGGTCAAGGCATCAAAACGCTGGAAATGTACCAATCCTTGGTAAAGGCGTACGGCTCGAAGAAGGTTTGTCGGGTTAATCTGCACAGCAAAAATAGGGTGTTGCTGGCGCTGCAGCTTCTGTTCAACCTGGCCAGATGCAAGAATATGATCGTTCTGGTTTCAAAAAACGGAAGAAAAACTGTTATACCGCTTCTGGTGGCATACAATAAGATCTTCCGCAAAAAAATTTTCCATTCGTTAATCGGTAGCACCACGCATCAAACGCTGGAGGAGGATCCCAAATACGTTAAGTGCTTCAACAGCCTAGCCGGTAATTGGTCTGAGACGAATACCGAGAAAAAGCTGCTTGAGGAGCGCGGTCTTACCAACGTAACGGTGGTAAAAAATTTCAAAAATTTGAACGTGCTGGCACCACAGGCACTACAGTACGTCAAGCAAGAGCCCTTTCCGTTATGTACCTTTTCCCGGGTAGAAGAACTGAAGGGTATTCCGAATATCGTTCGCGCGGTGAAAAAGGTGAACGAGCTGTGCGGTAGAACCGTATGTACGCTTGACATATACGGCAAGGTAATGGAGCGATATGAAGAGGATTTTGAAAGGCTAAAGAACGAGTTCGGCGAGCATATACGGTATTGCGGCGTTGTGGATTTTGACAAAAGCGTTGACGTGCTCAAGCATTACTATATGGTCGTCTTTCCTACCCGGTATTATACGGAGGGTATCCCCGGCACGTTGCTGGATGCATTTGCAGCCGGGGTGCCCGTGCTGAGTGCAGAGTGGGAATCCTGCTATGATATTATGAATGATCGCGTAGGCATCACCTATGCCTTTGGTCATGACGAAGCCTTGGTTGAGGCGCTGCTGTATGCCCTGCAGAACCCGGTAAAGATCAATGGTATGAAAGAGGCTTGTCTGCTTGAGGCGAGGAATTATACCTCGGAAGAAATCATTAAAAAGATGGGTACATATCTTGAAGGAAAAACTAAATGAATATTGGATTGCTGATTTACGATCTGAGGTCGGGTGGGGCAGAACGGGTCCTTTGTAAATGGTCTGATCTGCTTAGTGAGGGACACAGTGTCACGCTATATACGTTTGATGGGGCATCTGAATCAGAGTATTGCTATAGCGGAAAGCTGACCGTGCTGGATGTGCCAAGCAAGAGAAAAGGAAAGATCGGGCAAATACAGACCCTGATCAAGCGCTACTGGCGCCTGAGAAGGCAGATCAAAAGAGATGGTATCGATCTGTTGATCAGTTTTTGCTCTACGGCAAATTTTCCGGCCATGCTGCAGCGCTGTCCCAGGCTTGCATCCATTCGGCTATATGCTGAGTATTTTTCCTATCGCCGGATTTATCGGTTTTTGATAAAGCACACTAAAACTGCCTTGGCCGTACAGACAAACCGATTAAAAGCCGATATTTTAGCTGATGTGGGCGAGCGGTATGCTCCCAAAATCCACGTCATTGCCAACCCGTTGGATGTTGATGCTATCCGTGCGAAGCTGAAGGAGGAGCCCGAGAAGGCTATTCTCGATAGGATCCGCGGTAAGCAGGTCATTTGCTTTACCGCCTCCTTCAAAACCAGCAAAAACCACTGGAATTTGATAAAGAGCTTCCGTTTGCTACATTGTGAAATGCCTGACACCGTGCTTTTGTTGATTGGAGCAGATGGCGAGCTGGAGCAGCGGATCCGCCAGATGGTAGCCGAGTCAGACATTGCAGATGCGGTAATCTTTGTGGGAAAGGCTCTCAACCCCTTCCGGTATGAGAAAAAGGCAGATCTGTTTGTTTTGCCCTCCCTGACAGAGGGGATCCCCAATGTGTTGATCGAGGCACTGGCGGTTGGCCTGCCGGTGATATCTACCGATTGTCCTTCCGGCCCGCGCGAGATTCTGTTTGAAGAACCGGATCTGCGTGTGATAACAAAAGGGATTGAACAGGCGGATTATGGAATATTGGTCGAGCAATTTCCGCGCGAGCCAAATTTTGATTTTGATTACATAACCGAGCAGAACCGCCTGCTGGCGCATGCCATGCAGCTGGTGCTATCCGACCCCGCGTTGCGGGAGTCTTATCGTGGCAAGGCGCTTTGTGGGGCAAAAAAGTATGATATGGATACCTATAAAGAGCAGTTATATGCGCTGGTCGGCAAATGTATAAAACAGTAGGAGAACACAATGTGGACGAAAAAGAAAAAAATACTATATATTTTGTACTTGCTGTTTGCCTCTTGGCTCCCGCTCAGCTCGCATTCTAAGCTCGCGCAAAAATGCCGGGCGTTCTGGGGCAAAAGAATCGTGAGTAGTTGTGGAAGGAATGTGAATTTTGAAAGACAAAGCTCTTTTTCGCCCGCTCTGCAAATAGGAGACAATTCCGGTGTCGGGGTTCGATCGTGTATAAACGGTCCGGTAACTATCGGAAATGACGTTATGATGGGGCAAGAGGTCATTATTTATACCACAAGGCACCGTGATGACAGAACGGATATTCCCATGCGCGAGCAGGGAATGAAGGAAATTTGCCCTGTTACGATTGGCAATGACGTATGGATTGGCGGCCGGGTGATCATTCTTCCCGGTGTTACGATCGGCGATGGATGCATTATCGGTGCCGGCGCAGTCGTAACGCGGGATATACCGCCGTATAGCGTAGCCGTTGGCGTACCGGCGAGGGTGGTGCGTCGGCGCGAGCAGTAATAAGATTAGATTGATGAATTAGGGAGGCCTTGATGAGAGCAGAAAATAAAACGATGGACGGAATAATATGCGTGCTGCTCACGTTTATGATTATGTCCTTTTATATATTTGAAACGGCATCATGGGGGAAATATGTAGTTTTTGTCATTTCTGTTTTGATTATGCTGCTCTATGCATGGCAGAATAATTTTAGAATACCACTGGTGTTTACAAAATCTTTTCATGTTCATGTGGCAGCTTTTGCATTTTTTTGTATGGCTTCTTCTGTGTGGGCGTGGAATTCGTCTTTAGCCATGTCAAAGGGAACCACGATTTTTCTCATTCTGGTAAGCCTTTCACTGGTATATCCCTGGTTTCATCATAAGGGGAGTATTGATATACTGTTGGATGCCATTATGCTATCGGGTTATGGTGTTGCTATATATGCGATTGCTTATTACGGCCCGAGCGGTATTTTATTGATGCTGGACGGGAATATACGTGTAGAAAATGATTTGCTTAATGCGAATGCGTTGGGGCTTGTCGTGGTCACATCCTGTATCATTCAGTTTTCCTATCTGTTGAAAAAGAAAAAACAGATTTTCTCTATTTTTATGCTTCCCTGCTTGGTAATACTGGCAATTTCTCAATCTCGAAAAGCACTTATTATGTTGATTGCGGGCGTTGCGTTTTTAATCATGACGAACGGCAATGTTCGCTCTTCTTTCTTTAGAAAGTTTTTTAGCTTTATTGTTGGTGTTGCGACAGCTATTCTGCTACTTCAAATTCTTTTACAATTGGAGATGTTTTCCGGCGTTTTCGAGCGTTTTGAAACCTTGTTTGAATCTATCGAAGGCACACGCGGTGAAGATGTTCGAGCGATTTATCGGCGAATTGGTATGCAGCAATTTTCAAAAACACCCGTGTTGGGGATAGGCATAGGCAACTCTTTGGAATTGCTTGCAAGTGTAGGCGAAAGAAGGACCTATTTGCATTGTAATTTTGTAGAGCTGCTCGCGTGTGGAGGAATTGTTGGATTTTTTATTTATTATTTCATTTACGCAAGATTGTTATATGGACTTTGGAAGAACAGAGCATGTCGTTCAGAAGTGACCAATCTGTGTATAGTTCTTATGGTTCTTATGCTGATTATGGATTATGGTATGGTAACGTACTATGACAAGCAGCAGTATTTGTATTTTATGTGCTTTTTCCTGCAGTTGGATTTTGTCAAAAAAGATCATGACAACGAAGCGCGAAGAAAATTGAAAAGAGGGCCAAAAAAGTGTATGATCTGACGGTATTTACGCCGACTTACAATAGGGCTACTACTTTAGAGCGAGCCTACAAAAGTTTGGAGGCTCAAACGGATAAAACATTTATTTGGCTAATCATTGATGATGGATCCACTGATAACACATTAGAGATTATAGAAAAAATTAAAAAAATCGCCTCTTTTCCTGTTGAATATCACAAAAAGGAAAATGGAGGAAGACATACAGCTGTCAATTTTTCGTATCAGTATTTGAAAACGAAGTATGTAGTTACGCTGGATTCCGATGATGAACTTCTGCCCAACGCCGTTGAAAACATGTTGAACACGTGGCGCAGCATTCCCGAAGAAGAGTACGATCGTTTTTGGTGTATATCAGGTCGCGAAATGTATGCCGATAGTGGTACAATGGTCGGAAGGCCGTACCCGCCGGAGATTAATCGGCTTAAGGGAAAAAAGCAGCGGCGAGTTATAATGAAATGCCCAGGCGAGAAGCACTGCTGTCGAAAGGTAGCCATTCATATACAGTATCCCTTCCCGACCTTCCCGGATACGAAATTTATTACTGAAAATGTTGTGTGGGGAAAAATCAACCGCCAATATGACCAGTATTGTGTTAATGATATATACGGTAAATATTATACAGATTCCGTGGGGAGCTTGATGACAGACAGCCCACATCAAACATCTAAGCACCGATCGGCCTTTTATAGAGATATTATATATGTAAATGAGTTTTTTGATGACTTTTTTTTCAGCAAAGCAATCGCATATTGTGTAGCTGATATATCAAGAAGAGCAATTTTGACGGAGGAGCCATACGCGCAGGTTATGCGCCGATTAAATTCACCGGCAAAAAAAATACTTGTTACACTGTGTTACCCTATTGGATATCTTGTGGTTAAGTTGAAGGATAGGGCATAAAAGACAGCGTTATCCAGGAGAGGCTATTATGTTAGCGCGTATAAAAGAAATATTATGTAACCCCTGTGAATTTGGTTTTTGGTTGTCTGGTAGAAGAATTTGCCGAATTATTCCGGATAAGGCTTATATAAAATTTAAGTACAGGTGCATTTTAAGGAGATGGCCGGATTTAGACAACCCTCGGTATTTGAGTGAAAAGATTCAATGGCTGAAATTGCATGATCGAAACGCTCTGTACCCGAATTTGGTTGATAAGTACGCTGTGCGCAGTTATGTTGCCGAGCAGATTGGAGAGGAGTATTTAGTTCCGCTAATAGGGGTATGGAATTCCCCTTTGGAGATTGATTGGAACTCCCTTCCTGACAAGTTTGTGTTGAAAACAGTTGACGGCTCACATACCAATATCATATGCACAAAAAAGGAAGAATTAGATAAGGATGCCGCTGTCAAGCGGCTTTTGAAATGGCAGAAGAGCAATCAGACCTTCTATTATGGAAGGGAGTGGCCTTACAAGCAAGTCAAGCCGCGCATCATTGCTGAGGAGTATATTGAATCAACGGTTCCAGGGGGGCTTGTTGATTACAAATTTATGTGCTTTAATGGTATAGCGGATAATGTGATGATTTGTTCTGATCGACAAACCGGAAAAACTCGATTCGATCACTTCGATAAAGACTGGAAGCATTTGAAATACCAGCATGTCGATTTAGAAAAGCCTGCTGATTATACAGTTCCCAAGCCCGCGCAGATGGATGAGATGTTTCGCATAGCAGAATTGCTGGCCAAGCCCTTTCCGTATGTTAGAGTGGATCTTTATTGTGAGCGAGATAAGATATATTTTGGCGAACTGACCTTCTATCCTCAATCCGGTTTCGATGCGGATTTTACAGAGCAAACAGATTTGTATCTGGGGGCGAAACTGGATTTGAATTTCATTACTAAAAACGATTAACATTTATGATTCTTGAGACCTAAAAAAGAAATATGACGGAGAGCGCGTATGCAAAACGGTTTTCATAATGAGGTGCTAAAGGCTACAAAATGGTCCGTAATGGCAGAAATTGCGGCCAAGCTTGCAGCGCCTATTGTCAATATTATTCTTGCACGCTTGCTCGTACCGGATGAATTTGGCATTGTGGCATCGATTACCATTATTACTAGCTTTGCTGACATATTTACGGATGCGGGATTTCAAAAGTTTATTGTACAGCATGAGTTTGAGGATGTGGATTCGCTCAATAAATATTCAGACGTCGCTTTTACTGCAAATGCTGTGCTATCCGTGCTGATTTTCAGTATTGTTTTTTGTTTTCGGCGCAGTCTGGCTGCCGCCGTTCAATGCGCAGAGGCATATAATGGATTAGTAGTCGCAGCATTGTCTATTTTGTGCACTTCGTTTTCAAGCATCTCTATAGCAAGGTTTCGGAAAAATTTGAATTTTAAGCCTATTTTTTATATTAGGATAGGCAGCTCATTGGTTCCGTTGCTGGTTACAGTTCCTTTGGCATTTGCCTTCAAAAACTATTGGGCACTTGTGATCGGCTCTGTGTGTCAGCAGCTTTTTATCGCGGTTATGGCGGTTGCTTTTTCTACGTACAAGCCTCGCCTGCGGTTAAATATGAAGATGTTTTCAGATATGGTTTTTTTCAGTTTGTGGAACCTGATGGAAACCCTATCTATCTGGTTCGCCGGCCAGGCAAATATTTTTATTGTTGCTAATGTTTTAAATTCCTATTATTTAGGGCTGTACAAAACGGGAATGGCAACGATTAATTCATATTTGTCGATCATTACAGCCTCGATTAGTCCCGTTTTGTTTTCGGCGCTTTCTCGTGCGCAGAATGATACGGAGACCTATCGGAATACGTTTTATAAATTCCAAAAAATCATGTCCATGCTGGTGTTGCCTCTTGGCGTGGGGATATTCTTATATAGAGATTTAGCTGTTTTGCTTCTGCTTGGGTCACAGTGGGGGGAGATTGCTGATTTTATGGGCTTGTGGGCGCTGATAAGCGCCTTTACCATTACGTTCAGCAACACGGCTTGCGAGGTATATAGAAGCATGGGCAAGCCAAAAATCTCGTTTGTGTTGCAAATGATCTATTTGATCATATATATTCCGGTTGTTTATTGGTCGGCGCGAGCAGGCTTTCGTGTTTTGTGCTATGCGGGATGCTTTGTACGGCTTTTTCCCGTTTTGCTGGATTTTATTACACTAAGCGTGTTTTTTGGTATTTCGTTCAGAAGCTTATTAAAGAACACATATACGCAGATAATAGCTGTTGCGGTGATGGCGGCGGTAGGTGTTCTTTGCCAGCATGCCGAAAACGCTATAGCGTGGCAGTTTTTTTCCATTTTGATCTGTGCGGCTACTTATGTTATTGCGCTTTTGTTATTTCCGGATACAAGAAGAGAATTGCGTTCCGCGAAGGATCTGATTCGGCATAAAGAGAGAATTGGTGTAAAGAGAAAGGGAGAAAAATGAACGCGGCTGTGACAGATAGACAAGCAGAACTGAAGAACTGTAATTTTGTAAAAACGGTCTTAATGCTGATCGTTGTTTTGTATCACTGCATGGTTTTTTGGACCGGGACCTGGTTTAGTGAAGCGCCTGTACATTCCTCGGGCGCTTTGGCACTTCTCTCTCTGTGGATGAATTCCTTTCATGTTTATAGCTTTGCTTTGGTGTCTGGCTATCTTTTTTATTATTTGAAGCATGAAAGAGAGGCTTATCAAAGCTTTTTGCCATTCATTCTTAACAAGGCAAAGAGATTGCTGATACCGTATGTATGTATTGCTGCGGCATGGGTGATTCCTTTTTCGGTGGCGTTTTTTCATTATGATGGCATCACCGTTTTTTTTAAGTATCTGCTTGGCACGTCTCCCAGCCAGTTGTGGTTTCTTTTAATGCTTTTTGGCGTATTTGTTGTCTTTTACCCACTATCAAGCTTTTTTCAAAAGCATCTTCTCGCGGGCATGCTTTTGGTCGCTGGCTTTTATGGTGTTGGTATAATTGGTCAATCCTTGCTGCCTGACGTATTTCAGGTGTTTCGTACATGTTCTTATATACCATTCTTTTGGTTAGGGTTCAAAATTCGTCAACTGGGGAGCTGCATGCTTAGAAAAGTTCCTGTTTGGTTATGGTTGTTTGGTCACATCCTTTTGTTTGCGTTGGTGCGTTTCCTCGTCACTATGGATGGGGTGATTTTTGAATTGCTGCGCTTGGGAGTGGATTTTGTTTTGCACATCATTGGTGCCTTGATGGCATTTATAATCTTGCAAAAAATTGCCGACCATACAAAATGGCAGGAAAACAAAGCATTTTTGCTCCTTGGTAAGTATTCTATGCCGGTTTATCTGTTTCACCAGCAGATTGTTTGTGTCTTCCTGCTTTTGTTAAATGGTGTATTAAATCCATATGTTCATGTAGTTGTTAATTTTGTTGGCGCCATGGTGATTTCGTTGTTGCTATCTGTATGCATGATGCGCTTCAAATGGACAAGGATTCTGATAGGAGAAAAGTAATAACCAGAGGGGGAATTCGTGTGATTTGTGCAGATATATTCGAAAAAACCTACAAAAAGCCGCCCGAGGGGGTGGCCTTTTGCCCGTATCGCATTTGCCCGCTGGGGGCACATTCTGACCACCAGTACGGCAAGATCACCGGTCTTGCCATTGACAAGGGTATTCATATTGCCTATGCACCCAAGCAAAACGGCGTGGTAGAGCTTTCCTCACTGCAATTTGATAAGCGTGCGCAATGGCACGTTTCCTCGGTGCCTGAGGAAAAGCAGAACGACTGGGCTGACTATCTGCGCGGTGCTACGCTGATGCTTGCGCAAAAGCACCCGTTAAAGGTCGGCCTTTCCGGCGTGATTGAGGGCAGCCTGCCGATTGGGGGCCTTTCCTCGTCTGCGGCGGTGATCATTTCGTTTCTATCCGCCCTTTGCAGGGTCAACGGTCTCAGCCTTTCGGGGCAGGAGATGATCATGACTGCGCTCGCGGCGGAAAATAAGTACGTAGGCGTTTCCTGCGGCAAGCTGGATCAATCCTGCGAGGTCTATTCGCGCAAGGACCATTTGCTGTATTTAGACACCAAGGATGACAGCTACGAGCTGATCCCCACCCACCCGGCTATGAAGCCGTATAAGATCGCCATCTTCTTCAGCGGTATCGAGCGTACGCTGGCCGGCTCTAAGTTTAATATGCGCGTGGATGAATGCCGCTCGGCGGCCTACGCGCTTAAGGCCTTTGCCGGGATCGAATACGGCAAATTTGCCGAGACCTTCTTGCGTGATGTGCCCGAGAAGGTGTTTGACGAGCATAAGCACCGCCTGCCGGACAACTGGCGCAAGCGGGCAGAGCACTGGTATTCTGAATTTAACCGGGTAGAGCAGGGGGCAGAGGCATGGCGCCGCGGCGACATTGAGACCTTTGGCCGTCTCTCCTTTGAAAGCGGCCTCTCCTCGATCGAGAAGTACGAGACCGGCTCGCCCGAGCTGAAAACGCTGTACGAGATCATGCGAAAGACAGACGGCATCTACGGCGGCCGCTTCTCCGGCGCCGGCTTCAAGGGCTGCTGCATGGCCCTGATCGACCCCGCCTTTGAGGAAAGCATTCGTGAGCGGGTGACGAGAGAGTATTTGAAGGTCTTTCCGGCCTTGACGGGGAAGTATTCCGTACATATCTGCGAGAGCGCTGATGGTGTCCACCTTTCTTGAAAGAAAGGCGGAGCCAAAGAACTTTATAGAAATACATGTAGGTGCAAACGATGAAATGCTTGATCTTAGCGGCGGGGTACGCCACACGGCTCTATCCCTTGACCGAGAATTTCCCAAAGCCCCTGCTGACGGTGGGGGAAAAGACCATTCTTGATTGGCTGATCGAGGATATCGACCGTGCAGGCGAGGTAGACGAGTACGTGGTGATCTCGAACCACAGGTTTGCCCATCATTTTGAGGCGTGGGCAAAGGGCAGGCGTGAAAAGATCACCGTAGTGGATGATGGCACCTCGTCAAACGAGACCCGCCTGGGCGCTGTGCGCGATATTCAGTTCGCCATCGAGCGTCTCTCGCTTGATGACGATATGCTGGTTATCGCCGGTGATAACCTGCTGGATTTCAGCCTCACGGCCTTTATTGGCTACGCGAAGGAAAAGCAGGCCTCCTGCATCATGCGCTACTACGAGGCCGATACCGCCCGCCTGCGCAAGTGCGGCGTGGTAACGATCGGCGAGGGCGATCGCATCCTGCACATGGTAGAAAAGCCAGAGGAGCCGGAAAGCCACTGGTGCTGCCCGCCCTTCTATTATTATAAAAAGGATGACACACGCCTGGTCTCTGCCGGCATTGCCGCCGGCTGCGGGGTAGACGCGCCCGGTAGCTATATCGCCTGGCTTTGCAGTCAGGTGCCGGTCTACGCAATGGAGATGCCCGGCCGCCGTTACGATATCGGCAACCTAGAAAGCTATGAGCGTGTAAAAAAGGAGTATAACGGCTATGCTGGCACCAAACGTTGATCTTACCGGCAAGACCGTGCTGGTTACGGGGGCGGCCGGCTTTATCGGGGCCAACCTGGTCACCGAGCTGCTGCGCACCGTGCCGGGCATTCACGTGGTCGGCTTAGATAACCTGAACGACTACTACGATGTCTCGATCAAGGAATACCGCCTTAGCGAGATCGAGCGCCTGGCCGCCTCTCGGCCGGGCGAAAAATGGAGCTTTGTGCGCGGCAACTTGGCTGACCGCGCGCTGCTTGATTCGCTGTTTGCACAGCACGGCTTTGCCGTGGTGGTCAATCTGGCTGCCCAGGCCGGCGTGCGCTATTCCATCACCAACCCGGACGTGTATATCGAGTCCAATATCATTGGCTTTTACAATATTCTCGAATGCTGTCGCGCCCACCCGGTTGCGCACCTGGTGTACGCCTCCTCCTCCTCGGTCTACGGCTCGAACAAAAAGATCCCCTACTCGACCGAGGATCAGGTAGATAATCCCGTCAGCCTCTACGCCGCCACCAAAAAGAGCAACGAGCTGATGGCCCACGCCTATTCCAAATTGTATAACATTCCCTCTACCGGCCTGCGCTTCTTCACCGTGTACGGCCCGGCCGGTCGGCCGGATATGGCCTACTTTGGCTTCACCAACAAGCTGCGCCGCGGCGAGACCATCGAGATCTTTAACTACGGCAACTGCCAGCGTGATTTCACCTACGTGGATGATATCGTGGAGGGTGTTCGCCGCGTGATGACCACCGCGCCCGAAAAGCAGCAGGGCGAGGATGGGCTGCCCCTGCCGCCCTACCGTGTCTACAACATTGGCAACAGCAGCCCGGAAAATCTGCTGGATTTTGTCGATACGCTCCAGCGTGAGCTGCTGCGTGCCGGCGTGCTGCCGCCCGACTATGATTTCGAGGCGCATAAGCGCCTGGTGCCCATGCAGCAGGGTGACGTGCCCGTCACCTATGCCGATACCACCGCCCTAGAGCGTGATCTGGGCTTTAAGCCGTCTACCCCGCTTGCCACCGGCCTGCGGAAATTTGCCGAATGGTATAAGGAATTTTACGGCGTATAAAATATTTCGTTTTTTTGCATGTTTCGTTGCCATAGGATACACCATAGGGACGAGAATGTTGCTGTATTTTCACGTCGGCAGGCCCTCAAGCGCAGGGAAGCCGGCCATTATAAGGAGAAAAACATGAAAATAGCAATTGCAGGAACCGGATACGTGGGGCTTTCCCTTGCGGTTCTTCTTTCCCGCCACCATACGGTGCAGGCGGTGGATATCATCCCCGCTAAGGTAGATATGATCAATTCCCGCCGCTCCCCCATCGTTGATAAGGAGATCGAGGAATACCTGCAAAACGAGCAGTTAGATCTTCACGCCACGCTGGATGGCGCTGCCGCCTATCGCGAGGCAGATTTTGTGGTCATCGCCACCCCCACCAACTATGACCCGCACAAAAACTATTTTGATACCTCGTCTGTTGAATCGGTCATCGAGCAGGTGATCGAGGCCAATCCTGATGCGGTGATGATCATCAAATCCACCGTGCCGGTAGGCTTTACCGAGCAGGTGCGTGAGCGCTATACCTGCGATAATATTCTCTTCAGCCCGGAATTTTTACGGGAAGGGAGGGCGCTGTACGATAACCTTTACCCCAGCCGCATCATCGTGGGCGTGCCGGTGAAAAACGCGCGCCTGCATAAGGCGGCCGAGACCTTTGCCGGCCTGCTGGTCGAGGGGGCGTTAGCAAAGGACGTGTCGGTGCGGTATATGAACCCCACTGAGGCAGAGGCGGTCAAGCTCTTTGCCAACACCTATCTGGCCCTGCGCGTCTCCTTCTTTAACGAGCTGGATACCTATGCCGCCGTGCGCGGGTTAGACAGCCGCTCGATCATCGAGGGGGTAGGGCTTGACCCCCGTATCGGCAGCCATTATAACAACCCCTCCTTCGGCTACGGCGGCTATTGCCTGCCAAAGGATACCAAGCAGCTGCTGGCCAACTATAACGACGTGCCGCAGAACATCATCTCTGCCATCGTGGCGGCCAACGGCACGCGTAAGGATTTCATTGCCGACCAGATCATTGCCATGGCCCCCAAGACCGTGGGCGTTTACCGTCTGACCATGAAGGCGGGGAGCGATAATTTCCGCCAGTCCTCGATCCAGGGTGTGATGAAGCGCATCAAGGCCAAGGGCATCGAGGTCGTGATCTACGAGCCCACCATGCGGGATGATTACTTCTTCAACAGCCGCGTCATTCGTGACCTGGCTGAATTTAAGGAAACGGCAGACGTTATCCTTGCCAACCGCTACCATGACGATATTGCCGACGTGATCGATAAGGTCTACACGCGCGACCTGTACTTCAGAGATTAAAAAAGAGCCGCGGCGATCTGCAAGAAAGCAGATCGCCGCAGCCCTTTTTTATTGCATCAGATAAGTATAGCACTTGCGGATGTATTCCAGCTTATAGGCCAAGATCGGCATGGGCGCGTGGCGCTCGCCGGGGATCTCGTAGTTGAAAAGCCCCTCGTAATTCACCTCGCGCAGGGCACCGATCACGGCGGCAAGATCGACCCTGCCAAGCCCGTAGGGGATCAGGTGCTGGTCGCGCGAGCCGTCATTGTCGGCAATGTGCAGGGCGTGCAGGCGGTCGCCCGCCGCCAAAATAAAGCGGCGCTGGTCGCCATCCCCACACAGGTGCAGATGGCCGGTATCCAGGCAGATGCCAAAGCAATCCGGATCCAGCTCGGCCATAAAGCGCATAAGCCACTCCACGTTGGCAAGAAAGCCGCTCAGGTTCTCTAAGCAGATGCGGATCCCCTTGCCCTTTACGTAGGTCTCTAACCGCTTTAGCACGGCTAAGTTGCGCGCAAAGCGCTCCTCGTCCGTGATCTCCTCATTCAGAAACCTTTCCGCATGCAGCACGGCATTTTTGATGCCGATGGCGGCGTACAGATCAAGCCAGGGCAGCAGCTGCTCATAGGCATCCGGGTTGCTGCATAGCTTGATCGAAAGCCACAAATGGCCCTGTGTCATGGTAAAGCCCTCGTTTTCGAGGAACCGACAAAATGTCGCGCCCACGGTTTTGGGGTCGCCGCGCTTGAGCAAGACTGCGCCATGCTCGTCTGAAAGCTCGGCAGCAAGAATGCCGTTTTTCTTCAGCTCTAATACGGCGTCCTCTGGTGTCAGGTCATAATAATAGGTCGTCCATACGGAAAGTGGTGCGTTCATGGTTGCCCCCCAAAACTCGTTTTTTCTTATTATAAAACAGCGCCACCCGAAAAGTCAAGCCCTTTTCCTGATACGAAAAAAATGACGAAATTTACATGTTTTTTGAATGAATTTACATATACCCTTTTCTTTTTTTCATGCTATAATGAAGAAAAACCGAAAGGGGATCTGCCATGGAGCACATTATTGCCGATTTCAAAAGCATCACCGGCCCCGTTAAGCCGATGCACAGCGTGAACAATGCACCGGTCTACAAATTTGCCACCGACCAGCGCATCACCAATATCGAGCCCTATCGCGCCGCCGGCATTCCGCTGGCCCGTACGCACGATGCCTCGTTTTATGCCACCTACGGCGGTGAGCACACCGTAGACGTGAATATGATCTTTACCGATTTTGACCGCGATCCCGAGGACCCCGATGCCTATGATTTTACCCTGACCGACGAGTATCTGGATATGATCGAGGCCGGCGGCGCCAAGCCCTATTATCGCCTGGGCTCCAAGATCGAGCATTGGCAGAAAAAATATAATACCCTGCCGCCTAAGGATTTTCATAAATGGGCGGTGGTGTGCGAGCATATCATCCGCCATTGCAACGAGGGGTGGGCAAACGGCAAGCATAGAAATATTGAGTACTGGGAGATCTGGAACGAGCCGGATCTTGACCCGGATGATTCACAGCACAAGCGCTGCTGGGGCGGCACGGCAAAGCAGTTTTACGAGCTGTTCAACGTCACGTTCCGCCACTTAAAATCCTGCTTCCCCCATCTCAAGATCGGCGGCCCCGCGGTGGCCGGCCTGCGTGAATGGTGGCTGCGCGACTTTTTTGCCTCGCTTGGCGACCTGCGGCCGGATTTCTTTTCCTGGCACGTCTACGCCAAGGATGTAGAGAACGTGCAGCAGCACATTCGCGTTGCGCGCCGCTTGCTGGATGAAGCCGGCCTGACCGAGACCGAAAGCATCTTAAACGAATGGAACTACGTGCGCGGCTGGGAGGGGGATGACTGGCTCTATTCCCTGCGTATGGAAAAGGCGCTCAAGGGCTCGTCCTTTATTGCCGCTACCATGCTGATGAGCCAGGGCGAGCCGCTTGACCACCTGATGTATTACGATGCCCGCCCCTGCGGCATGAACGGCATGTTCTCCACCGACTGGGTGTGCGATTGCCTTAAGGGCTATTACCCGTTCTGGATGTTCAACCAGCTGTATCAGCAGAAAAACGCCGTTGAGGTCACGCGGTATAGCGGCGGTGTGTGGGCGGCGGGCGCCAAGGGAGAGGAGCAGAACGTCATGCTTGCCTACTATAGTGATGACGATCAGGCCCCGGCCAAGGACGTAAAGGTCACCTTTCAAAACGTGGAAAATAAAAACGGCGTGCGGCTGGAATATTACTGCCTGGATGCCGAGCATGATGCCGCCCTCGTGCGTGAGGAGATCTTTACCGCCAACGAATTTTCCTGCTATATCCACATGCCCCTGCATTCTACCTGGCTGCTGCGCGCAGTCAGCCTGTAACCGAAAAGGGAGCCGGTTTGGCGCACCTGCGATAGAGCAGGTGCGCCAGTTCTATTCGCCTGCGGCGAGTTCTATTGCTTCGCAGTGATATTCGGCTATCGCCGAGTGATATTCACTACGCGAGCTTGAGAGGCGAATAGAATATCACTGCGACCATCGGGAGCAATATCACTTTTGCAAAGCAAAAATATCACGCCGAGCCGTGCGAGGCATATCACTAAAAAATCCTTACCGCCCAACATTACGCTTATAAGGTATAACACACGATACCTTGCGAGGCAAGGTGTGTGAAAGGCGTACGAACAATTTGTTCGTACGCCTTTTGTTGTAGGGCGGGGGTTCATCTCCCGCCGCTTTATTATTCTATACGATTTATTTTCGGCGGCAGCAAGCCACCGCCCTACAAGGTTGCGGTGGGTAAAACCTGCTTTTTGGAAGGCACCCATTGACGGCTCCTTCTTTTCAAGTTTGAGCATGGCAAAAACTTTTTTCAAAAAGTTTTCAAAAACCCCCTCCCGTCTTGTCTCGTTTTATGCTACAATAATAAAAGGAAGGGGGAAAAGCGATGAACGGGCTTGTATTAGAGGGTGGCGCCATGCGCGGGATGTTTACCGCCGGCGTGATCGACGTGATGATGGAGGCGGGCATCCGTTATGACGGTGCCATTGGCGTTTCGGCCGGCGCGGCCTTTGGCTGCAACTATAAATCCGGCCAGATCGGGCGTGTGATCCGCTATAATACTGCCTTTTGCCGCGACCGCCGCTACTGCGGCCTGCGATCGCTGCTGCTGACGGGCAGCCTGTATTCTCCCCAATTTTGTTATCACACCGTGCCGAACGAATACGATATCTTTGATGGCGAGGCGTATGAAAAGGACCCCATGGCCTTTTACGTGGTCACCACCGATTTACAAAGCGGCGAGCCGGTCTACCGGCGGTGCGATAAGGCAGGGGACGAGTTCTTTGAATGGATCCGTGCCTCCTCATCGCTGCCGCTGGTCTCGCGCCCGGTGGTGATCGATGGCAGACCCATGCTGGACGGTGGCATGTCTGATTCTGTTCCCATCCGCTATTTTGAGCAGATCGGGTATGACAAAAACGTGGTCATCCTCACCCGCCCGCAGGGCTACCGCAAGGAGCCGACAGGCCACAAGCGTCTGCTTCGCCACGCGCTGCGAAAATACCCAAGGGCCTATGCCGCTATGGAGCGGCGGCACGAGGTGTATAACGAAACGCTGGACTATATTGCCGCGCGTGAGGCGGCCGGTGCTGCGCTGGTCATTCGCCCGCGCGAGGCGTTGGCAGTTGGCTCTATGGAGCGTGACCCGGATAAGCTGCGCGCCGTGTATGAGGCCGGCCGCGCCATGGGCAAGGAACGCTTAGCTGACGTAAAGCAATTTTTGGAGGGGTGATATGACGGTTTTTGTATGTATTGATGACCGCGGCGGCATGCTGTTCAACCACCGGCGCCAAAGCCGCGACCGGGTGCAGATTGCCGATATGCTGGCCCTGGTGGGTGGTGGCCGCCTGCTGTGCGACCCCTATTCCGCCACCCTGTTCCCGCAGGGCGGCCCTATCTTTGACGAGGGCTTTTTAGAAAAGGCAGAAGAGGGTGACTTCTGCTTTGTAGAAAACAGGCCGCTGGCACCGCACGCCGGCCGTATCAGCACCCTGGTCGTGTATCGATGGAACCGCACCTACCCGCGCGACGTGCTGCTGGATCTGCCCCTGCCGGGCGATTTTCGCCTGACCGAAACGGTCGAGCTTGCCGGCCATTCACACGAAACGATCACAAGAGAGAGGTATGAAAGATGAAAAAAAGACTATCCAATGCGCTGCTTTCGCTGCTTTTGGTGCTTTCCGTTCTGTTTTCGGCCGGCTGCTTAGATGCGCTGCCCGACCTGCCCGGCTTTGACCCTGATATAAACGAGCAGATCCCCGGTGGAGAAGAAACCCCCGGTGGTGGCGAGGAAACGCCAGGCGGTGGGGATGATGCCCCGTCAGGCTCTGTCACGCTGCGCAACCCGGGCGCTACGCCCAAGCCGGTCGACCCGGCCGAGCACCCTGCCTACAGCGGCGAGCCGTATATTGCCATTGATGGCAATATGCCCTACTTTACCGCTGAGGAGATGGTCACCACCTCGTTTGAGTATTACAGCCCGCTGGATAGCCTTGGCCGCTGCGGCTATACGGTCGCCTGCATCGGCCCGGATATCATGCCCACTGAGGAGCGCGGCAACATTGGCATGGTCAAGCCCTCCGGCTGGCACACGGTCAAATACGATATCGTCAGCGGTAAATATCTCTATAACCGCTGCCATCTCATTGGCTATCAGCTCACGGGTGAAAATGTGAATGAAAGCAACCTGATCACCGGCACACGCTATCTCAACATTGACGGTATGGTGGATTTTGAGAATATGGTGGCCGACTACATCCGTGAAACCGGCAACCACGTGCTTTACCGTGTGACCCCCATTTTTGTGGGTGACGAGCTGCTTGCCCGCGGCGTGCAGATGGAGGCCTACTCGGTCGAGGATCAGGGCGATGGCATCTGCTTCCATATCTACGCCTACAACGTGCAGCCCGGCATTACCATTGATTACGCCACCGGCCTTAGCGCCCTGGCAGGCGAGCCGCTGCCGCCCGCCGGAGAGGACTCCGGCACCGATATCCCGCCCGAGGAGGGGGCGATTGACCCGGGCGAGGTGCACGATTACGTGCTGAATACCAACACCAAAAAGTTCCACTACCCGGATTGCTCCTCAGCCAAGGATATGTCAGAGGCAAACCGAGAGGATTTTACCGGCACGCGCGAGGCCGTCATCAACCGCGGCTACGAGGCCTGCGGCCGCTGCAAGCCGTAAGAACAACAAAAAACAGGTGCATGGCGCACCTGTTTTTTTGTTATTAGATCTCATCGCGGTTATAGGGGGTTACCTGGTAAACGTAATAGTTCAGTCAGTTTGCATAGATCATGTTCGCCGTTGACATCCAGTTGGGCAGCACCAGGGTCTTTGCCGCATCACGGAAGTAGTTCTTTGGCGGCTCGATCGGCAGACCCTTGCTCAGGTCGCGCTCGTATTCGTTCTTCAGGGTGTCGCGGTCATACTCCATATGGCCCATAAAGTAGATCTGCCGCCCATCGCGCGAGCGGGCTACCGAGGCACCGATCTCCTCAGACCCAGCCAGGATCAAGAGATCCTTGGCCTTGGCCAGCTCCTCATCCGTGATGGTGGTGTGGCGGGAATGGGGGATGAAAAATTCCTCGTCCGTTCCCTTCAGCAGCGGGTCAAACTGGGTAAACTTGCGGTGCGGGAACACGCCGAACAGCTTTTTATCCAGCCCGATCTTCTCTAAGCCGTAGTAGTAGTGCAGGGCAGCCTGTGCGCCCCAGCAGATAAAGATGGTGCTTTGCACGTTGGTCTTGGCAAAATCCATGATCTCGCACAGCTCGGGCCAGTACTTGACCTCCTCAAAGGGCATCTGCTCTACCGGCGCGCCGGTGATGATCATGCCGTCAAAGCGCTGATCCTTCACCTCGTGAAAGGTCTTGTAAAAGCGCTGCAGGTGCTGCAGGGGGGTGTTTTTACCAATATAGCTCTCGGTACCGATCAGCGTAACGCGAACCTGCAGCGGGGAATTGGAAAGCAGGCGGATCAGCTGTGTCTCGGTCTCGATCTTCGTGGGCATGAGGTTGAGAATGGCGATCTCGATCGGGCGTATGTCCTGCGTGGCAGCACGCTCGTCATGCATGACGAAGATGTTTTCCCCCGCCAGGGTGGTGTAGGCGGGAATATCCTGTGGAATAATAATCGGCATAGGAATACCTCTTAAATCGAATTGAGTGCCGCGTCGATATCGGCAATAATGTCCTCAGCACTTTCAATGCCAACCGAAAGGCGGATCAGGTTGTCGGCAATGCCGATGGCAGCCAGGTCGGCCGAGGAAAGCTGGCGGTGGGTGGTAGAGGCGGGGTGCAGCACGCAGGAGCGCACGTCAGCCACGTGGGTCACGATGCGGATCATCTGCAGCTTTTCCATAAAGGCGGCGGCCTTTTCGCTGCCACCCTTCACGCCAAAGCTCATCATGCCGCCCATACCGTTTGGCATATACTTGTCGGCCAGCGCGTGGTAGGGGTCGCTGGCAAGCGAGGGGTGCTTCACCCATTCCACCTTTTCATGGCAGGCAAGGAAGGCGGCTACCTTTTTGGCATTTTCGCTATGCCGCTCCATACGCAGGGCCAGCGTCTCCATGCCCAGGTTGGTCAAGAACGCGTTTTCCGGGCTCATAATGGCGCCCAGGTCGCGCATCATCTGTACGCGGCACTTCACGCCAAAGGCATTCTTGCCAAGCGAGGCGTATACCAGGCCGTGATAGCTTTCATCCGGCACAAGGAACTCGGGGTAGCGATCGGTGGCGCTGTAATCAAAGTTGCCGCCGTCTACGATCACACCGCCAAGCGCTACAGCGTGGCCATCCAGATACTTTGAGGAGGAATAGAGCACGATGTTGGCGCCAAAGTCCAGCGGGCGGCAGAGCACGGGGGTCACCAGCGTGTTGTCTACCATAAATAGCACCTTGTGCTTTTTGGCCACAGCGGCGATCTTGTCAAAATCCAGCACCACAATGGTGGGGTTGGCCAGCGTTTCGGCAAAGATCACGCGGGTCTTGTCATCCACCAGACGGTCAATGTTCTCCTGTGTGTCATCCGGGTCAAAGAAGCGGCATTCGATGCCGTACTTCTTCAGGGTAATAGAAAACAGGTTGTAGGTGCCGCCGTAGATCGCGCGGGAGGAAACAATGTTGTCACCGGCGCCGCACACGTTCAAAACAGCCAGCAGGGTGGCACTCATGCCGCTGGCACAAGCAATGGCCGAGGTACCGCCATCCAGCGCGCAGAGCTTGTTTTCCATGGCGGAAACGGTGGGGTTAGCCAGGCGGGTATAGAAATAGCCGTCTGCCTTCAGGTCAAAGAGGTCGGCCAGCTCGCCGGCCGTTTCATAGGCGTAGGTGGTGCTTTGTACGATCGGCACAACGCGCGGCTCGCCGCTCTTCGGCTCGTAGCCGGCCTGTACGCAAAGGGTTTCCTTATTTGCCATAATATGATCCTTTCATGCCCCGTGGGCGAAAAATTCTTTTATCCTTTTTATTATAGCACACGAAAGGGCGCTTTGCAAGGCGCTTGATGGGCAAAATACACAAAAAACAGCGGTTTTTTTCTACACGTCACGCACCATAAGGGGCTTGACGGCGGGGAAAGGATGTGCTACAATAGATACGTATACATATCGGGAGGGCATCCTATGAACGCAAAGCATCAAAAGGTCTGGCAACGGCCGTGGCAGGAATATCTGCCGGGGGTCATTTTACTGGTGGTCTGCCTGGTGGCAGCCTTCTTCCTGTTTGCCGGCTATATCTATAACAACGTGCACTTTTTTGAAAGCGAGACGGTGGCACCCACCTGCCATAGCGAGGGCTATACCGTGCATACCTGCACGCTGTGCGGCGAGCAGCAAACGAATAGCTACACCACCGCCGAGCATACCTACACCGCCCCCTATACGGTGCGCGAGGCAGGGGAAAGCACCGTGGGCATGCAGGCCTCCTATTGTACCGGCTGCGGCGATTGCGTGCTGACAGAGCTGCCGCCCCTGAATTTGATGCCGGTGGTCTATATCGAGGGTGACCTTGGCCAGGCCGCGGCCGGCGCTACCGTCACGCTCTCTTACGATTCCTATGCGGTCTCCTTTACCACCACCGCGGTGATGAAGGTGCAGGGCTTCACGGCCGCTGGCTTCCCCAAAAAGAACTACAACGTGCGTCTGTATACCGATGATACCCTGCTCAACCGCCAAAAGGTCGACCTTGGCTGGGGCGGCTGGGGAGAGCAGTCTAAATACACCATCAAGGCCAATTATATCGATTGCTCGCACGCGCGCAACATCGTTTCCTGCCGTATCTTTGGCGATATGGTGCGCACGCGTAAAAACACCATCCCTGAGCTGCAGGCCGCGCCAAACGGCGGCTGTACCGATGGCTTTCCCATCCGTATGATGCATAACGGCTCCTTCTTCGGCATCTATACCATGAACATCCCCAAGGATGAATGGATGTTTGGCATTGATCAAAATAAGCACCCCTATTCCGCCATTCTCACCTCGCAGATGCATAGCTCCACCAACCGCTTCCGCGCCAATACCGACCTGTATCATACAGAGGATTGGGACGTGGAATATTGCTCCACCGATACCGATATCGCCTGGCTGAACGAGAGCTTTAACGAGTTGATCAGCTTCGTGAAGGACAGCGACGAGGGGGCCTTTGAGCTGCTGGCCGATACCTACATCGACGTAGAGGCCGTGATCGACTACGCCATTATGTGCTTTGTCATGTACGGCCCCGATAACTGGAATAAAAATGCCGTCTACGTGACCTACGATGGCGTAAAATGGGCGCCCTCGCTCTACGATGCTGACTGTGCCTACGGCCTGCACTGGAACGGCCAAAGCTTCTGGCCGTATGATTCGATCGACAGCTGCGTGCCCACCACCATCAGCTACAATCGCGCCTATACCGACAACCTGCTGATTTCGCACGTGCTTTACGTGTTCTTTGACCAGTTCTGCGACCGGTATTGGGAGTTGCGCGAGACCGTGCTCAGCGATGAGAGCCAGATCGCCGCGTTTGAAGAGTTTATTGATAGCGTGGGCAACGAAAATTACGTAGCCGACGATCAACGCTGGGGCCAGCCCAACCCGGTAGATGCCGCCAGCGGTGAAAGCAATAATATCTACCAGATCCGCTATTTCATCCGCCGCCACATGGCCTCGATGGATGAAGCCATGAGAAACGTAAGGAGAGACTAAGACGTGAAGCTGCAATATTTAGGCACCGCCGCTGCCGAGGGCATTCCCGGCCTGTTTTGCAATTGCCGCATCTGCCAGCACGCGCTGGCCGTGCGCGGTAAGGAGATCAAGACCAGAAGCCAGGCGTTGATCGACGATAAGATCCTGATCGACATCCCGGCCGATACCTATATGCACATGCTGCAGCACGGTGTAGATCTGAAAAATATTCATACCTGCATCGTCACGCACAACCATATGGACCACTTCTACGAGCGGGATTTCTGGTGCCGCAACAAGGGCATCGGCAACGAGATCGAGGAGACCCCCTTGCAGGTTTACGTGACCGCGGCGGGCGTTTCCTCCTCGCGCGAATACGTAGAAAGAAACGTCAACCCCGATCGCGTGGTGATCAACGAGATCACGCCGTTTACCCCCTTTGAGGCAGAGGGCTATCGCTTTATCCCCCTGCGGGCCGACCACGATCAAACGGCCGGCGCGGTCTTTTTCATCATCGAGCATGGGGAAAAGACCCTGCTCTACGCCAACGATACCGGCTACTTCCCGGAGGAGACCTGGGCTTACCTTGAGAAATACGGCCGCCGCTTTGATATGGTATCCTTCGATTGCACCGGCATGCTGCTGGATAACTACCGCCACGGGCACATGGGTCTTACGGTCAACCGCGAGGTAGAGGAGCGGCTGCGCTCGCTTTCCTTGGTAGATGACCGCACCCTGCTCTACGTCAACCATTTCAGCCATAACGGTCAGGCCACGCATGAGGAGCTGGTTGAAAAGGCCGGCGCATACGGCTACGGCGTTTCCTACGACGGGTTGGCGGTTACGTTTTAATAAAAACAAAAAAGGAACAGTTGAAACTGTTCCTTTTTTGTTTTTTATGTCTCTTTTACATATAGGTGATCAAATTTCCAACGCAACGGATTTTCATCAATATATCGCAAGTGCTCCTCATAATCTTCATGGTTACGGATAATGTGATCATTGGAGCGATATTGCCAAATATTTGTTCCGCATTCCTTGTTGCAAAATCTTTTGAACGTTGACAAAAACCGTGACGGAATGGAATTTTGCACTGTAGGGACCGGCGTCCTCGACGGTCCGTCTGTGACCGGCGTCCTCGACGGTCCGTCTGTGACCGGCGTCCTCGACGGTCCGTTTTCCGTGCCCTTTACCCATAGTATCATATGAATATGGTTTGGCATGATTACATAGCTTTCGACCGATAGGTCATCGTAAAAATCACTTAATTGATGAATATATTTATCCGCGATTTGTCCATATTCCGTCAATTCGATTTGCGGACCGTCGGGGACGCCGGTCCCTACAATACGCGAAAGGAGACATTGTCTTTCTTTTGTACATATCGTTAAAAAAACGGCTTGATTTCGATTATAGTCCGCTCCCTTCAAGCGTGTAGTTTTACGATTTTTTAGTTCATCCATAGTATCATCTGCGCCGCCAGGTGCTGGGCGAGAAAAGGATGATCATGGGCATGATCTCCAAACGGCCAAACAGCATGGCGAAGGAAAGAGCGAGCTTAGAGAGGAGCGAATAGCCGCCAAAGTTGCCGGCTGGGCCAACCACGCCAAGGCCGGGGCCTATGTTGTTGATGCAGGCGAGCACGGCGGTCAAATCACTTTCCAGCCCATAGCCACCAAAGGAGACGATCAGGAAAAAGAAGAACACCAGCACCATGTATAGCGTAAAGTAATTGGCGGCTGCACGGCAGGTATCGTCAGATAGCGGCTCTCCATCCAGCCGCGTTACGTTTACTGAGTGGGGGTGCAGCATATGTCGGAATTCGCGAAGCACGTTTTTGAATAGAATAATACAGCGTGAGATCTTCAGTCCCCCCGCCGTAGAGCCGGCGCAGGAGCCAATGATCATCAAGAGGACCAAGATCGCCTTAGAGAAAGCTGGCCAAGCATTGTAGTCTACTGTAGAAAAGCCCGTGGTGGAAATGATAGAGGAGACTTGAAAGAAGGAGGCACGCAGGCATTCCCCGGCGGAAGAAAAGAGGTGTGCGGTATTTAGTGCAACGGCGCCTACCGCCAGCGCGCAGATCGCCAGGTAAACGCGCAGCTCCTCACTCTTCAGCAGGTCGCGCATACGGCCGATCAGTAAAAAGAAATACAGGTTAAAGTTCACACCAAAGATGATCATAAAGATCGCAATGATCCATTCGGCGGCTGGGTTGGCGTAGCCCGCGATCGAGAGGTTCTTCAGCGCAAAGCCGCCCGTGCCGGCCGTGGCAAAGGAGCTGACCAGCGCGTCAAAAAACGGCATGCGGCAAAGGCAAAGCGCCACGGTCTCAATGGCGGTCAGGATCACGTAAATGCCGTATAGGATCAATGCCGTGTGCCGCATGCGGGGCACCAGCTTGCCCTTGGTAGGGCCGGGCACCTCGGCCCGCATCAGGTGAATGGCATTGTCGCCGGCAGAGGGCAGCACCGCCAGCACAAAGACCAGAACGCCCATGCCGCCGATCCAGTGGGTAAACGAGCGCCAAAAGAGTACACTCTGCCCAAGGCCCTCTACCGCCTGCAGTATCGAAGCGCCTGTGGTAGTGAAGCCAGAGACCGTTTCAAAAAACGCGTCTACGTAGTGGGGAATAGCACCGCTTAGCACAAAGGGCAGGGCACCAAAGGCCGAAAGCAGTATCCAGCCCAGCGCCACGCAAACAAAGCCCTCCTTGGCGTAGATGCGTGTGTTTTTTGGCCGCTGCAGCACCAGCGGCACCGCCACCAGTAGCAGAATGGCCATGGTGATCAGAAAGGGCCAGACCGGCTCGGTATAGATCAAGGCGACCAGCGAGGGCGCCAGCAGCAGCGCTGCCTCAGTAGAGAGGATCAAGCCAAGCAGGTAGCCAAGCATTCGATAGTTCATTATTCCAAAATATCCTTTATAGATTGCAGCTGGCCTTCCATGGCCGTCATGATCACGGTGTCGCCTTTCTTCAGCATATCGTCACCGGAGGGGATGATGATCGCCTCACCGCGAACGATGCAGGCCACCAGCACGCCGGGGCGCGAGCGCAAGCTCTTCAGCGGCACCTCAGTCAGGCCGTTGATCTCCTCCTTGATGTGGAATTCAAGCGCCTCTGCCTGCCCGTCTAACAGGCGGTGCAGCGCCTCGATCTCTGAGGCGTGTGAGGAATTGGCCATGGCGCGCACGTAGCGTAGAATGAAGGCTGAGGTCGAGGATTTGGGGGAAACAATGCTCTCCAGCCCCACGCCCTTAAAGAAATCAATATAGGGCATCGCGCTGATCAGGGTCACCACCTTGTTTACCCCTTGGGTCTTGGCAAACATAGAGACAATGGCGTTTTCCTCATCCACGTCTGAAAGAGCCAAAAAGGCATCTGCCTTTTCAATACCCTCCTCTAACAAAAGCTCCTGCTTGGTGCCGTTATCACATAGCACGGTGCAGCGGTATTGCTCAGCCAGCTCGTGGCAAAGCGCCTTATCCCGCTCGATCACGGTGGAATGGATCTTGCCGCGCTGCAAGAGCGCCTGCAGGTAGTAGGTAATGCGCCCCCCGCCCACGATCAGCACGTCACGCACCGGCTGCTTGTAAAGGCCAATGGCCTTAAAGAAGCGGGTGATCTCCTCATCCGGCGCGGTCACGCACAGCACGTCGCCGCTTTCGATCACAAAATGGCCAGAGGGGATGTGTGCCTGCCCGTTACGCAGCACGCCGCAGACCAGAAATTTCAGGCTCAGCTTGGCGCGCAGGTCGTAAAGCGTGGTGCCGCAAAGAGGGGAATCGGGGGCTACGGTAAATTCCGCCAGCTCGACCCGCCCGCGGCAAAAGGTATCGATCTTGGCCGCCGCGGGAAAGCGCAGCGTGCGGTAGATCTCGCGCGCCGCCGTCAGCTCCGGGTTTACGGTCAGCGAAAGGCTCATCTCCTCGCGGAGCAGCTGCATCAGGTCAGAATATTCCGGGTTGCGCACGCGCGCAATGGTGTGCCGCGTGCCCAGCTTTTTGGCAGCCGCGCAGCACAGAATGTTGATCTCGTCCTCCGCCGTCATGGCGATCAGCAGGTCGGCCTTGTCTGCCCCTGCCTTGTGTAGGGTGGAGACAGAGGCACCGTTGCCCTCTACCGTGCTCACGTCGTGCGAGCCGGCCAGCTCGACAAGCGCCGCGCTGTTCGTATCCACCACCGTAATGGCGTGCCCCTCGCGTGCCAGCTGCGCGCTGATCGCCGCACCAACAGAGCCGCCACCAATCATGACAATGTTCATAATAGCTCCTTTCAGGAGAGTTCCTTGATGGTATTATACACCTTTTTTTCTGAAAATGCAAGTGGGTGAAAAAAAGAGGTGCGAGCCGGCACGAATCTCATGCTTCTGCCATCCTAAGTGAGCGAAGCGACCAATCTTCACATGCTGTCATTCTGAGTGAGCGAAGCGAGCGAAGAATCCTTCCGCGGAACGCGGAATCTCCTAATACTGTTATTACCTGTTTCGCCTGGCGGCGAAAAGATCCTTCACTCGCTTTGCTCGTTCAGGATGACAGGTTGAATAAGGTTGGTGCGGGTCGTCGTGGCGCCGACCCCTACGGTTGTGGGTGTGGCTGCGGTGCTTTTTCCTCTTTTTGAAAAAATTTTTGAAATCTCTCTCCAAAAACCCCACACACCCTGCCCGGCCGCCTTGACAGGCGGCCGGGCTTTATGCTATAATAATAAAATGTAAAGAAGAGAAGGGGGTAGCGCCATGGATTATAAGGCAAGTGAATTACCAAGCGTGGCGGCGCTTTCCTTTCTTGGCGATGCGGTGCACGGGCTATACGTGCGGCGTATGCTGGTCGGGCGTGGCCTTGGCCGCTCCGGCGAGCTGAACGAGGCGGCGCGTGCCCTCGTCTCTGCCGAGGGGCAGGCCGAGCAGGCAGCCCGCGTGCTGCCGCACCTTTACGAGCGCGAGCATGACGTTTACCGCCGCGCCTACAATTCCGGCCACCTGAATCGCCCACGCCATGCCAGCGGCGCCGATTACCGTGCCGCCACCGGTCTTGAGGCCGTGCTGGGCATGCTGGCCTATGAAGAAAAGGCAGCGCGCATAGAGGAATTGATGCGCCTGGCCATTCCACAAGAACAAAAAGAGACGGAGATAGAGAGATCATGATTCAAAAGATTAAAGGCACCATGGATATTTTCCCGGAGGAGGCAGTCCTGTTCCGCTATTTAGAGGGCATTATGCGCGAGGAGGCCGAGCATTACGGCTTTGGCGAGATCCGCACCCCCACCTTTGAATGGACAGACCTGTTCGTGCGCGGCGTGGGCGACACCACCGACGTGGTGCAAAAGGAAATGTACACCTTCGCTGACCGGGATGAGGAAAAGACCATCACCCTGCGGCCGGAGGGCACCGCCTCGGTTGCCCGTGCGCTGATCGAAAGCGGCAAGTGCGGCGATACCATGCCGCAGAAGTTCTACTACCTGATCAACTGCTTCCGGCACGAGAAGCCGCAGGCAGGCCGCTCGCGCGAGTTCTTCCAGTTCGGCACCGAGATGTTTGGCTCTGAGAGCCCGATGGCTGATGCCACCGCCATTGCGGTAGCCGCCTCGGTTTTGCGCCGCATCGGCCTGAAGAGCGTGCGCCTGCATCTCAATTCCATCGGCTGTAAGGAATGCCGCCCGCAGTACCGCGCGGCGCTGCTTTCGCACTTTTCCGCCCATAAGGACAAGCTGTGTGATACCTGCCTTGACCGTATGGAAAAGAACCCGCTGCGCCTTCTTGATTGCAAGAACCCCGATTGTGCCGAGATCGCGAAAAAGGCGCCCCGCACCATCGACCACCTTTGCCCGGCGTGCGAGGCCCACTTCAAGACCCTGTGCACCTGCTTAGATAAGATGGAGATCCCCTACGTGGTCGACCCCTCGATCGTGCGCGGGCTGGATTACTATACCCGCTCGGTATTTGAGTTCGTGGCCGAGGGCATTGGTGCCCAGTCTACCGTTTGCGGCGGTGGCCGTTATGACGGTCTGGTCTCCTCGATCGGCGGGCCCGAGCTGCCCGGCATCGGCTTTGGCATGGGCATTACCCGCGTGATCTTGGCCATGAAGGCTGAGGGCGTAGAGATCCCCGTAGCGCCCAGCCCCTGCCTGTATATCGCCGCCCTGGGCGAGGCCGCCGGCATTGAGGCCATGGCCATTACCGAGCGCCTGCGCGGCAAGGGGCTGTACGTCGAGTGTGACGTGGTTGGCCGCAGCCTGAAGGCGCAGATGAAGTATGCCAACAAGCTAAACGCCGCCTACACGCTCATTTTAGGTGATAGCGAGGTAGAGAGTGGCCGCGCCCAGCTGCGCAACATGCAGGATGGCACGCAGACCGAGGTCACGCTTGCCGATTTCACCCTGCCGCTATGATGGAAAGAGAAAAATTTTTACCCGTCACCGCCGATGACGTTGCCGCCCGCGGCTGGGATGGGGTAGATTTTGTATACGTCACGGGAGATGCCTACGTAGACCACCCCTCCTTTGGGGTGGCCATCATCTCCCGTGTTTTAGAAGCAGCCGGCTTCCGCGTGGCTATCCTGGCCCAGCCGGATTACAAGAGCACAGATGATTTTCGCCGCTTTGGCCGCCCGCGCCTTGGTTTTTTGGTCACGGCCGGCAACATTGATTCGATGGTGGCGCACTACACCGTGGCCAAGCGCCGCCGCACAAGCGACTACTATTCGCCCGGCGGCAAGATGGGCAAGCGGCCAGACCGTGCCGTGATCGTGTATTGCAACCGCATTCGCGAGGCCTACGGCGACGTGCCCATCATTTTGGGCGGGCTGGAGGCCTCCTTGCGCCGCTTCGCGCATTACGATTACTGGGAGGATCGCATCCGCCGCAGCATTTTGGTCGATTCGCGCGCCGATATTCTGACCTACGGCATGGGCGAAAATATTCTGCGCCGCCTGGCCGAGCTGCTTGACCGTGGCATACCGATCCGCAAGATCCGCGACGTGCGCGGCTGCGTCTTTTTGGCTGCGCGGGATGAGCGCGTGCATTTTGAGGCGGTCGAATGCGGCGATTTTAACGAGATCAAGCAGGGCGGGCGTGCCTATGCCCAGGCCTTTGCCACGCAGTACAATAACCAGGATGCCATTACCGGCAAGGCCCTGATCGAATATTATGATGATAAGATGCTGGTGGCCAACCCGCCCATGCCGCCGCTTGAGCAGGAGGAGCTGGATGCCGTGTACGCCCTGCCGTACGCCCGCACCTACCACCCGGATTACGAGGCAGAGGGCGGCGTGCCCGCGATCGAGGAGGTCAGATTCTCTATCGCGCACAACCGTGGCTGCTTTGGCTCCTGCAATTTCTGTGCCATCACCTTTAACCAGGGGCGCGCCGTGCGCGCGCGCAGCGAGGAAAGCGTGCTGCGTGAGGCAAGAGAGATTGCCGCCATGCCGGATTTTAAGGGCTATATTCACGACGTGGGCGGCCCCACGGCCAACTTCCGCGAGCCGGCTTGTGAAAAGCAGCTGACAAAGGGCGTATGCCTAAACCGCAAATGCCTATTTCCCACCCCCTGCCGCAATCTGCGCGTTGATCACAAGGAATACGCCCGTATGCTGCGTAAAATCGAAGAAATTCCGCGTGTGAAGAAGGTCTTTATCCGCTCCGGCATCCGCTACGATTATCTCTTGGCCGACCCGGATCGCTCCTTCTTCCGCCAGCTGGTGACCCATCACGTCAGCGGCCAGCTGAAGGTGGCGCCCGAGCATTGCGCCGCCGCCACGCTCGCCTGCATGGGCAAGCCCTCGATTGCGGTGTACGAGGCGTTTAAGAAGGAATATTTCCGTCTTTCGCGTGAGGCAGGGCTTGAGCAGTATCTGGTGCCTTATCTGATGTCCAGCCATCCGGGTGCCGGCCTTCGCGAGGCGGTAGAGCTGGCGCTCTTCTTAAAAAAGGAGGGCTACATGCCCGAGCAGGTGCAGGATTTTTACCCCACCCCCGGCACCGTTTCTACCGTGATGTATGCCACCGGGCTTGATCCGCTGACCGGCAAAAGGGTCTACGTGGCCAAGGATTACCATGAAAAGCAGCTGCAGCGGGCCCTGTTGCAGTACAGCCGCCCGCAAAATGCCGACCTGGTGCGTGAGGCGCTGCGCCTTTGCGGGCGCGAGGATCTGATCGGCACGGGCAAGGAATGCCTAGTGCGTGAGGCACGCCCAAGCGCCACCCCCGCCAAGCCCCAAAGGGGGGCAAAGCGGCAGGGCAGCGGCGTGCAGTATAACGGCCACCGTCCAAGCGGCAAGGCGGCCGCCAAGCCGCCCCGTGCCGAAAAGCCGGAAAGGCCCCGCCCCAAAAGCGGCCGGCCTGGCAAAAAAACCGGCACGAAGAAAAAGTAAAAAAACAGGCACCTGCCACCGTTTGGTGGCAGGTGCCTGTTGCTTTTATAGCGTGCCGGCAAGCAGCTTGCCAAGCGCGATATAGAAGCGGTCATCGCTGGCGCTAAGCGCATGCAGCGGGTAGGAAACGGGCATTTGATGATAGGGCAGGTGAAAGCGGATGCCGTTTTCAAGCAAGGTGAGTGAAAAGCCGCATGCGGCCGCAACCGTCTGCAGGTACGCGCGGTGAAACTCGTTTTCAATGCCGTGCTGTGCAAGAAAGGTCATGGTATGCGCGCCGTCTGCCTCGCGGTCAAGAGAGGCAGTGATCTCGCACCCATCAAGTGCCAGGCAGGAGATCGCGATGCTCAGGCACAAAACAAGCCCCTCGCGGTCTACCAGGGTAAAGGCGGTGGCGCGCAGGTTCTCGTTTACGCGCTGCCGCAGCAAGGTGGAGATCTGCTTTTGCAGCTCGGCGCAGCAATCCTCAAACAGCGGTGCGACCGCCTGGGCGATAGGCGCAGTACAGGCGCCGTCTGCTATCGCAAGAAGCAGCGAAAACAGGCTTCTTATTGGTATAAAGTCTGTGGCCTCCTCTTGTATGGGCGGGTGACTCCTGTCCTCCTCCAGCGGCAGCATGCTGAAAAGAGAATAAATCTTTTTATCTAACACAATGGTGTTGCGCACGGCCAGGTGCGGTGTGGGATGTTCAAAATAATACGCGCGCTGGTCGTTTTCCGGTATTGCGGGAATATCCTCAGGTGAAAAGAGTGCCCGGTGTGCCGGATTGCGCAGGATCAGCAGACCATCGCGGTAGATGGCAAAGGCGATCGGGCCGATATCCGTGCTCAAAAGATGCCGAAATTTCATGCAAAGCTTTCCTCCGTGAGGGTTAAGTAGGCCTCGTTTGGCGTATAGGTGGCAGTAAGAGAAGCAGCGGTATCACGAATGGCACATTCCAGATAGCTAATGCCGATCTCATCCGGGTTTTCCTTCGCGTAGGCCAGGTCCTTTTCCGAAACGCGCATGATCAGGCAGGTAGTGCCCTCATAGAGTGGCTCGCTGATGCTGCCAATGGCGGGGGTGCCCCCCTCGGTACCGCACAGGCTGTGCCATTGCGCGGTGGTCAGATAGCTATGCGCGTTTTCAGCGGTGGCCTTGCGCCGGGCAATCTCTAAAAAGGCCTCGTCGGTATCCTCGCACTCAGAAAGCGCCTGCATGATCTCCTCTGCGCGGCGGCGCATGGCCTCGGTCTGGTCACCAAAATCCAGCGTCATAGACAGCACGCGGATCACGTCCTCACGCCCAAGAAAGGCGGTCAGCAACTCCTCGTCCTCCAGCTCGTCCTCCATTTCGGAAAGCAGCAGCTCCTGGCAGATGTACGAGCGCAGTAGCAGGCGAGAGACCGCATCGGTCATATGCTGGTCGCTCAGGCGGGCAATATAATCACGCCGCGTGGGGAAGGAATCGATCATCTCCACCACCATCTCGTCAAGCGTCTCGTTCACCTCGTCACCGTATGGGTCAATCGCATACTCACGGCTCAGGGTAAAAATGCCGTACAGCTCGCAAATGCTGCTCTTTACGCGCGCCATGCGTCGCTCAAAGCTCTCCTCCGGGTAGGCATCGCGATAGGTGCAGTAGAAGAAATAGACCACCTCGTAGGCTACCTCGGTGCCGTCTACCGTCAGCATCACCTCGCTTTGGCGGGTATTAGACATCTCTATGCGGTATTTCGAGCAGCCGGGCATGGCAAGCAGCATGGCAAGCACCAGCGCCAGCAGGCAAAGGCGGGTCAGTATACGTTGTTTCATACAAGCGGCTCCTGTTTTTTGTTTTCACTATATTGTAACAGAACAATGTGACTTTTTTGTGAATGAGCCCCTGCTTTTTCGGCTTTTTCTCTTTACTTTTTAGAAAACTTCGGCTATAATGAAAGAAAAAACGAATATGGGAGGGCTTATGGAGGACGTTTACAGCGTTTCGCTGTCTGAGGTGATTCGTGAGCACAAGCTGGAGGCGATCTATCTGCCGATGGAGGCAGAAAAGATCCAGATCTGCTCGACCCAGGTCAACCGCCCCGGCTTGCCGCTGGTGGGCTTTTTTGACCATTTTGAAAAAGCAAGATTAGAGATCATTGGTAAGGTAGAATACCTGTACCTACAGCAGCTGCCGGATGAGCAGCGCTATGAAAGCATAGCCAAATTTTTCGCCGCCAGCCCGGTCGGCGTGGTGGTGACCACGGGTCTTGAGGTCTTTGCCGAGATGAAGACGCTGGCAGAGAAATACCATATTCCGCTGCTGCGCACCAAGCGCGGCACCAGTGACTTTATGGCCACGCTGATCTCCTATCTGAACGTGGCGCTGGCACCGCGCATCACGCGCCACGGCGTGCTGGTCAACGTGTATGGCGAGGGGCTTTTGCTGCTGGGCGAAAGCGGCATTGGTAAAAGCGAAACGGCCATCGAGCTGCTCAAGCGCGGCCACCGCCTGATCGCAGACGATGCCGTAGAGATCAAGCGCGTGTCCTCTAAGACCCTGGTTGGCTCGGCCCCCGAGATCATTCGCCACTACGTAGAGCTGCGCGGCATTGGCATTGTAGACGTTTGCCGCCTTTTTGGTATGGGCTCGGTAGAAAACACCACCAAGATCGAGCTGGTCGTCAATCTTGAGCCGTGGGAAAACGGCAAGATGTATGACCGCCTGGGCCTTGACAGCGAGACCACCGATATTCTTGGCGTGCAGATCCCCTCGATCACGCTGCCGGTCTGCCCCGGCCGTAATATGGCCGTGGTGCTGGAGATCGCCGCTATGAACCACCGCCAAAAGATGATGGGCTATAACACGGCTGAGGAGTTTAATCGCCGCCTGATGGCGCAGATGGGCATGTCGCAGGATGAGATCGATGCGGCAGCACCGGCCAAAGGGTGAATCCTATATACATAATACTCATAAGGAGACGAACGTGATGAACAATCGAACCTGGCTGCGCTCTCTGCTATGCCTTTGCCTGGCGTTTGGTATGGTATGGCCACTTTGCGCCTGCGGCGGCACAGGCGAGACCCCCGGTGGCGAGACCCCTGGTGGCGAGACCCCTGGTGGCGAAACGCCCGGTGGTGAAACGCCCGGCGGCGAGACCCCTGGTGGCGAAACGCCCGGTGGCGAAACGCCCGGTGGCGAGACCCCCGGTGGTGAGGATACGCCCGCTCTACCAACGCCGGAACGCTATGGCAACGGCGCTGCCGTCAAGGGTGGCGGTGCCACCATTGCCGAGGGGACCTTTGCCCTGACCGCTACCACCTATGACCCGGCAAACGCCGAGGAGACAAAGGCATCGACCTTCTTCCGCTCGGCTACCAAGGGGCCGGATAAGATTTACCGCGTCAGTGACGATAAGCCTGTTACGATCAGCGGCTCCTCGGGCCAGTCCTACGATGGCAAGGGAACCGTGCTGATCGCGCCCAAGGGGCTGGTGATCGAAGGTTGCCACGAGCTTACCCTGGTCGATCTGATCGTGATTGGCCCCGTGACGGTCAAGGGCAGCTCTGCCGTTACGCTGGAGCGGGTCGAGATCGTGAGCGAGGGCACCGCCCTTGCCGTCGATGCTGCCTCCAGCGAGCTGAAGATGAACGATTGCCGCCTGACCGGCAAAACGGCGATCGAGCTGGCCGCGCCTGAAAGTGCCATTCTGCATTCCTACCTCGCCTTTACGGAAAACGGCCTGGTAGATACCGCTACGGCCGGCACCACCCTGCGCAATTGCGTGTTAGAGGGTAGCGGCACCGGTATTACCACCACCGCCGCCGATGCCGTATATCGCGGCAACACGCTGACGATGCGTGAGGCCGATACCGGCATCGTATTGGCCGCCGGTGTGAAAAACGGCCTGGTAGCGCTGAACGTGATCGAAAACGCCCAAAGCTCGATCACGGTGACCGGTGTGCATAACACCGCCGTGATCCTCAACAGCGCCGTTTCGATCGAGGCAAACGATAGCCGCAACCTGTATATCTGCGATAACAGCCTGGGTGGCCGCCTGACGGCCAATCATAACAATTATTTTCTGGCGGATGGCAACGAAACGCCGGATGACGAGTACGACCATACCACCGTGCAGACCGGCAACCAAAACCACAACGGCAACAACCTGATGGACGTGGATGCCCGCCCCGAGGTGGGTGCCGACGAGGCGCTGCTTCCGCACGTGGATAAGGATCTGTTCGTGGGCATGGAGCGCCGTGAGACCGTCAAGGATCTGATGGACAAGGAGCAGCTTGGCATTGCCAGCTATATTCTTGAGCACTGTAAGACCGATGAATACGTCATCCTCGCCCCCGGTGCCTACAAGACCGATACCAACATGGCCCTTCGTGCTGAGCATAGCAATTCCACCATCTACGCCTACGGCGTATACATGGAGCGCCAGTCCGGCCTTGGCCAGCTGATGAACTATAACGCGGTAGAGAACGTGACCATCAAGGGCATGACCATCGGCTTCAAGCAGCAGTCCTGCGGTCAGGTCTACGTGCTGGATAAGCTGCCCGCCACGGGTGGCAAGTACTACCTGCTGGTGGTGACCGGTGCCGGCATGATGAACGAGTTTGGCAATACCAATACGACGTATTTCGATACCACCGGTATAGGCGCACAGAGAATGGGCACCTTCTACGCCTATGCCGATGCCGACTTCAACAGCATTCAGAAGCTGCCTGAGGACGAGGGCGTTCCGGTTATGAGGATGGAGGTTTCCAAGTACTGGTACGAGATCTATCGCAAGGGCGATATCTTCACCTGCCGTGCCGTAAACGGCGGTACCACCATTGGCATCTATACCAACACCAAGAACGTCAAGTTTATCGACTTCAATATCTACGGTAACGCCTCCGGCTTTGCCTACGTAGAGCAGGATGCGCTGAGCGCTACCACCTACTATCGCGTATGCAATACCACCCGCAGTGGCGAGATCATTTCCGAAGAGCTCTACAACGCCTACCTCGCGCTGGAAGAGAAGTACGGTGTTGATTTAGAGGTAGAGATCGATGAGCTTGGTCGCTTCCGCGGCTCGCCCGCGCACATCGGCTCGCAAGATGCTACCCACACTACCCGCTGTGCCCAGGGCTCGCAGGCTACCTTCTGCCTGTTTGAGAATATGTGTGACGATGCCACCAACCAAAACACTGAGCACGCCCGTTTGGATGAGGTGAAGGATAACGGTGACGGTACCACCACCATGATCTACAAGGGCGACCTTTCTGAATTTTCGTACGGCTATTACAAAAAGCCTGTCGATCCCTCCGGCTTCTGCTCCAACTTCAAGGTTGGTGACCGTGTGTACGTATACACCTCCAAGGGGCAGCTGGTTTGTGATATCATGGCCCTCTCCGCTACGGCGGTGCTCGGCACCGAGACCTTTGCCTGGAAGGATCACGGCTATGGTGACGGCTTTGGCAACGGCAAGGTAGAGAAGCGCTCTGTCACCGTTAAGACCGAGGATGTGAATTTTGACGCGCTGCAGGGCTTTGACCTGAAGGATAACCACCACCGTGCAGATAACAAGGTGCTTATTGACAACATGAGCATGGCCTCTAGCGGCTTCCGGTTTGATAACTGCAAGTTCCAGAACATCCGCTCGCGCGGTCTGCTGATTTGTGCCGCGGGCGGTGTGATCCAGAACTGCACCTTCCGCAACATTGGTATGGCCTGCGCTGCTATGCTGTACGAGATCTATTGGGGCGAAACGGGCGTGACAGAGAATATGCTGATCGACCGTAACCTCTTTGACCACACGGGCTACTTTCATAACGCAATGCGCGACGATCTCTACGCCAGCGTTTCGATTACCGGCCTTGGCTCGTCTGTAGAAGAGGATTACCTGCTCTATAAGAACATCGTGATCTCCAACAACGTGATCAGAAACCGCACCACCAACTACGCCGTGTATGTCAACTCTGCCAAGGACGTCAAGATCATCAACAACCACTTTGGCGAGTACGTAGGTAACGACTTCGGCGTTCCGCTGAACGAGCCTGAATCGGTGGACAATCCAAAGCCGGCCATTCACATCAACGGCGCCATGAACGTAGAGATCTCGGGCAACAAGTATTCACAGCCCGATCCGATCATAGAGGATTACGTGCATGCCGAGCGCAATAAGAACGTCTACGGCTCTGACGTAGAGATGGACGGTATGCCCCTGATTCCGGATGATATTGATTAAGGCATAACCCCAAGGGCGCACCTGCTGCAGCAGGTGCGCCCTTTTGTGCATGTTGAACAAAAAACAGAGAAAAAATTTTCACCCTCGATAACTTGCCAGAGGGGGGATTTTATGGTATAATGCATACAAGAATCATGGCAAAAAAGGAGAAACATGATGAAGAACAAACAATGGTTACGTACCCTGCTGTGCCTTTGCCTGTCGCTTGGCATGGTATGGTCACTTTGCGCTTGCGACGGCACCGGCGAAACGCTCGGCGGCGAGACCCCCGGCGGTGAGACCCCCGGTGGTGAAACGCCCGGCGGTGAGACCCCCGGTGGTGAGACCCCCGGTGGTGAGACCCCCGGCGGTGAGGATACGCCCGCTCTGCCCACGCCGGAACGCTATGGCAACGGTGCTGCCGTCAAGGGTGGCGGTGCCACCATTGCCGAGGGCGCCTTTGCCCTGACCGCTACCACCTATGACCCGGCAAACGCCGAGGAGGTCAAGGCTGCTATCTTCTTCCGCTCGGCTACCAAGGGGCCGGATAAGATCTACCGCGTCAGCGACGACAAGCCGGTTACGATCAGCGGCTCCTCGGGCCAGACCTACGATGGCAAGGGGACCGTGCTGATCGCGCCCAAGGGCCTGGTGATCGAAGGTTGCCACGAGCTTACCCTGGTCGATCTGATCGTGATCGGCCCCGTGACGGTCAAGGGCAGCTCTGCCGTTACGCTGGAGCGGGTCGAGATCGTGAGCGAGGGCACCGCCCTTGCCGTCGATGCCGCCTCCAGCGAGCTGAAGATGAACGATTGCCGCCTGACCGGCAAAACGGCGATCGAGCTGGCCGCGCCTGAAAGTGCCATCCTGCATTCCTACCTCGCCTTTACGGAAAACGGCCTGGTAGATACCGCTACGGCCGGCACCACCCTGCGCAACTGTGTGTTAGAGGGTAGCGGCACCGGCATTACCACCACCGCCGCCGATGCCGTATATCGCGGCAACACGCTGACGATGAACGAGGCCGATACCGGCATCGTATTGGCCGCCGGTGTGAAAAACGGCCTGGTAGCGCTGAACGTGATCGAAAACGCCCAAAGCTCGATCACGGTTACCGGTGTGCATAACACCGCCGTGATCCTTAACAGCGCCGTTTCGATCGAGGCAAACGATAGCCGTAACCTGTATATCTGCGATAACAGCCTGGGCGGCCGTCTGACGGCCAATAATAACAATTATTTCTTGGCGGATGGCAACGAAACGCCGGATGACGAGTACGACCATACCACCGTGCAGTCCGGCAATCAGAACATCAACGGCAATAGCCTGATGGACGTGGATGCCCGACCGGAGGTCGGTGCCGACGAGGCGCTGCTCCCGCACGTGGATAAGGATCTGTTCGTGGGCATGGAGCGCCGTGAGACGGTGAAGGACGTGCTTTACGAAGGCGATGCCCTGATTGATAAATACATGCGCAACGTAGCCGCGGCTGAGGATTACGTGATCTTAGCCCCCGGTGTTTATAAGCTGAATACCACCTTTAATATGGAGAAGGCGCATAGCAATACCACCGTTTACGGCTATGGCGCGTATATCGAGCAGTATGCCGGGCTGAACGGCATCAACGGCTTCTATGATGCAGAGAATCTCTCCTTTAAGGGTGTGACCTTCGGCTTTGCGCAGCAATCCTGCGGCCAGGTCTACGTGCTGGAAAAGCTGGGGGGGAATACCCTGCGCGTGGTTACCGGCGCGGGCATGATCAACGACTTTGGTAACACGAACGTCACCCGCTTCAATACCACCGGTATGGGTGCGCAGCGCATGGGCACCTACTACGCCTATTGCGATACCAGCTTCAGCAAGATCGATAAGGATGATAGCACCCCCGTGCCCACGATGAAGATGCTGTGCGGCCCGGCGCAATACAACATGATTGCCGTGGGTGATATTCTGACCTGCCGTGCCTCCAACGGCTGGACGACCATGACCGTAGGCCCCAGATGTAAAAACGTCAGCTTCATTGACGTAACGCTTTACGGCAACGCCGCGGGCTTTGCCTTTACCGAAGGAGGTGCGCTGAGCGCCACCACCTACTACCGCGTAGCCGATACCACGCAAAACGGCGTTATCATTGACGAGGCGACCTACAACGCTTATCTCGCGCTGGAGGAGCAGTACGGCGTGGATCTGGAGATCAGCATTGACGATCTCGGCCGCTTCCGCGGCTCGCCCGCGCACATCGGCTCGATCGATGCGACCCATACCACCCGCTGTGCCGAGGGCTCGCAGGCTACCTTCTGCCTGTTTGAGAATATGTGCGACGATGCTACCAACCAAAACGCCACGCACGGCCGCTTGGCAGAGGTGAAGGATAACGGTGACGGTACCACCACCATTATTTACAAGGGCAACCTTTCCGAATACTCGTACGGTTATTACAAAAAGCCTGTCGATCCCACCGGCTTCTGCTCCAACTTCAAGGTTGGTGACCGTGTGTACGTATACACCTCCAAGGGGCAGCTGGTTTGTGATACCACGGCTCTAACCGCTACCGCGGTGCTCGGCACAGAGACCTTTGCCTGGAAGGACCACGGCTATGGCAATGGCTTTGGCAACGGCAAGGTAGAGAAGCGCTCTGTCACCGTTAAGACTGAGGATGTGAATTTTGACGCGCTGCAGGGCTTTGACCTGAAGGATAACCACCACCGCAGCACGAACAAGGTGCTTATTGATAATATGAACATGTCCTCTAACGGCTTCCGGTTTGATAACTGCAAGTTCCAGAACATTCGTTCGCGCGGCCTGTTGATCAAGGCCTCGGGCGGTGTGATCCAGAACTGCACCTTCCGCAACATTGGTATGTCCTGCGGTGCCATTCTGTATGAGATCTATTGGGGCGAATCGGGCGTGACAGAGGATCTGCTCGTTGACCGCAACCTCTTTGACCACACGGGCTATTTTGCAAACCAGGATCTGTATGCGACCGTTTCGATCACCGGCCTTGGCTCGTCTGTAGAAGAGGATTACCTGCTCTATAAGAACATCGTGATCTCCAACAACGTGATCAGAAACCGCACCACCAACTACGCCGTGTACGTCAACTCTGCCAAGGACGTCAAGATCCTCAATAACGATTTCGGCAGCTTCGTGGGCAACAACTTCACCAACCACCCCGAAGACCCCGAGACCCCCGATAATCCGAAGCCGGCCATTCACATCAACGGTGCCATGAACATCGAGATCTCGGGCAACAAGTATTCACAGCCCGATCCGATCATAGAGGATTACGTGCATGCCGAGCGCAATAAGAACGTCTACGGCTCTGACGTAGAGATGGACGGTATGCCCCTGATCCCGGATGATATTGATTAAGGCATAACCCCAAGGGCGCACCTGCTACGGCAGGTGCGCCCTTTTGTGCATGTTGAACAAAAAACAGAGAAAAAATTCTCACCCTCGATAACTTGCCAGAGGAGGGGATATATGGTATAATGTAGGTAAGAACCATGGCCGAAAAGGCGTATACGACTTGGCCAAAAAGGAGCAACATGATGAAGAACAAACAATGGTTACGTACCCTGCTATGCCTTTGCCTGGCGCTTGGTATGGTATGGTCACTTTGCGCCTGTGGCGGCACCGGCGAAACGCCCGGTGGTGAGACCCCCGGCGGTGAAACCCCCGGCGGTGAGACCCCCGGCGGTGAAACCCCCGGCGGTGAGACCCCCGGTGGCGAGACCCCCGGCGGTGAGACCCCCGGCGGTGAAACGCCCGGTGGTGAGACCCCCGGTGGCGAGACCCCCGGTGGTGAGGATACGCCTGCGCCGCCTACGCCGATCACCTATGCAGACGGCGCTGCCGTCCAGGGTGGCGGTGCTACCATTGCCGAGGGGGCCTTTGCCCTGACCGCTACCGCTTATGACCCGGCAAGCGCCGAAGAGACCAAGGCAGGTTCCTTCTTCCGCTCGGCCGTGAAGCTGCCCGGCAAGGTCTTTCGCGTCAGCGATGATAAGCCCGTCTCTCTTGGCGGCGCGGCAAACCAGACCTATGATGGCGGCGGTGCGATCCTGATCGCCCCCAAGGGGCTTGAGATCAAGGGCGGCAGCGGTATTACCCTGCGTAATCTGATCGTGATCGGCTCGGTAACGGTGAACGGGGTGACTGGCCTGACCTTAGAGCAGGTCGAGATCGTGAGCGAGGGCACCGCCCTTGCCGTCGATGCTGCCTCCAGCAAGCTGAAGATGAACGATTGCCGCCTGACCGGCAAAACGGCGATCGAGCTGGCCGCGCCTGAAAGTGCCATCCTCAATTCCTATTTTGCCTTCACCGAGAAGGGCATCGTTGATACCGCCGCACAGGGCAGTACGGTGCAGAGCTGTATGTTTGAGGGAAGTGGCACCGCTATCACCTCCTCGGCCTCTGAATCTGCCTACCGCAGCAACACCATGAAGCTGGATGCTTCTTCCACCGGTATCCTCTTAGAGGGCGACGTGCTGAACAGCCTGGTTGCGCTGAACGATATTACCGGTGCCCAGCGCTCGATCGCGCTGCGTGGGGTGAATAACGTATCTGTTGTGCTCAACCGCGGCGTTTCGGTAGAGGCAGAGGGCAACCGCCATCTGTATATTGTGGATAACAGCCTGGGCGGTCGCCTGACGGCAAACAACAACAATTATTTCATTGCCGACGGTAACACCTACCCGGATGACGAATATGACCACGCAACCGTGCAGGCCGGCAACCAAAACCACAACGGCAACAACCTGATGGACGTGAATGCCCGCCCTGAGGTGGGTGCCGATGAGTCGCTTTTGCCGCATCCCGATAAGGATCTGTTCGTGGGGATGGCGCGCAAGGAGTACGTCAAGGACGTGCTGGCTACAGAGCCCTCCAGCATGGAAGCCTATATCATGGCCCATTGCCAGACAGATGATTACGTCATCGTTGCCCCCGGGGCCTACATGAACAAGAAGGCACTCTCCTTCCGTGCGGCGCATAGCAACACCACCGTGTATGCTTACGGCGTTTATATGGAGCGGCAGGTCGATCTTGGGCAGATGATGAATTATCAAGATGCCGAAAACATTGTGATCAAGGGCATGACGCTGGGCTTTAAGCAGCAGTCCTGCGGCCAGGTCTACGTGCTGGAGAAGCTGGAGAATAATACCCTACGCGTGGTTACCGGTGCCGGCATGATGAATGATTTTGGCAATACGAACACCAAGTATTTCAACACCACCGGCATGGGCGCGCAGAGAATGGGCACCTTCTATGCCTACTGCGATACCAACTTTGAGAAGATCACCAAGGATGATACCACGGCTGTTCCCACCATGCTGATGGAGGTTCTTCCCTCTGTATACGAGATGCTGGCCAAGGGTGACGTGCTGACCTGCCGCGCAAGCAACGGTGGCAGAACGGTGGCGGTCGGCGTAGGGAGCAGTGGCATTGCGTTCTATGATTTCAATCTGTATGGGAATGCCGGCGGCTTCGCCTTCATTGAAGAGAAAACCAAGGGCGGCACGGTCTTTTACCGCGTATGCGATACCACGCAAAACGGCTTTGTGATCGATGAGTCGACCTATAACGCCTATCTGGCGCTGGAGGAGAATTACGGCGTAGATCTGGAGATCAGCATGGATGATCTTGGCCGCTTCCGCGGCTCGCCCTGCCATATCGGCTCGATCGATGCCACGCACACGGTCAGCTGCGCCCAGGGCTCGCAGGCGACCTTCTGCCTGTTTGAGAACATGTGTGACGATGCGACCAACCAGGGGCATTTCCACAGCCGTATACACGAGGTCGTTGACAATAGGGATGGAACGACTACCCTGATCTATAAGGGTACCTTCTCTACCTATTCCTATGATAATCACTATTATGCAGCCAGCGATTACTGCGCAGACTTTGCAGTAGGCGACCGTGTGTTCGTCTATTCTCCCACCGGTCAGCTTATCTGCGATACCGAGGCGCTTACAAAGACTCTCGGCGCCGGCACGCTTGCGATCGACTGGGCAGCGGAGGGGATTATTGACGATACGTCGACCACCACGCTGAAAAAGGTGACCGTGAAGACAGAGGCTATCAATTTTGCAGCGCTGGAGGGCTTTAATCTGGCTGACAACCGCCATGAAAACACCCATAAGGTGCGTATTGACAATATGAGCCAGGCATCTAACGGCTTTACCTTTGACAACTGCAAGTTCCAGAACATTCGCTCGCGCGGGCTTCTTGTCAAGGCATCTGACGGCGCCATTCAGAACTGCACCTTCCGCAATATCGGTATGGCCTGCGCCGCCATCCTTTTTGAGGTGCGCTACAGCGAATCGGGCATTACCGAGAACATGGTGATCGATCGGAACCTCTTTGACCATACCGGCTATTTCAAGAACCAGGATCTTTACGCAACGGTATCGATCTACGGTCTTGGCTCCTCGGTGGCAGAGGATTACCTGCTTTATAAGAATATCGCCATTACCAATAATAAGATCATCAATCGTACGACCGATTATGCGATCTATATCAACTCGGCCAAGGACATCACCGTTGAAAATAACTATTTCGGTGAGTTTGTGGGCAATAATTTCACCAATCATACCGAGGCACCCGAAAGCAAGGAGAATCCGAAGCCGGTGATCCATATCAACGGTGCCATGAACGTGAAGATCACGGGGAACCGCTTCCCCGAGACCGGCACCATTCAGACGCAGATCGTGGCCGAGCGGAACAAGAACGTTTACGGCGCGGACGTTGAGAAGAATGGAGAGCCCCTGGTTCCCGACAACGAGGATTGATCAACCAAAAGCATACGGGCGATGGATTTCCATCGCCCGTATTTTTTACAGAATATTACCCGGTGTTATAGAGAATTCTATATGGTCATCTCACTGTCAGTATGCTATCATGAAAATAAAAAACGGGGGGAAGCTATATGTATGAAAGTAAAAAAGTCCTGCTGATCGCCGGCGGCGGTACGCTGGGCACCTATACGGGGCGCGAGCTGCTGCGGCTGGGCTGCTACGTGGATGTGGTCTGCCCTGAGGAAAAGGTAGCTGACCATGAGCGACTGCGCTTTGTGCAAGGCTACGCAACCGAAGAGCTGCTTTCTTCGTTGTTTGCGGAAAACCACTACGATGGCATCGTTAACTTCTTGCACTATCAAGACCCGGAGGAGTATAAGAAAGCCTACGGCCTTTTGATCAAAAACACCGATCATCTGATCTTTCTTTCCTCCTACCGCGTGTACGCCAACGAGATGCATCCCGTGACCGAGGAGGCGCCTCGCCTGCACGAGGTGTATGCCGATAACGCCTGGCTGATGGAGCATGACCGCTACGGTGTCAGCAAGGCGATATGCGAGGATTTTCTGTTCCGCGAGCATGTGGGCGAGCACTGGACGATCGTGCGCCCGGTCATCTCCTTTTCGCAATACCGGCTGGATCTTTTGCTGCATTCCGGGGACGAGGTGCTTCGGTATGCTGAGAGTGGCAAGCCCTTGCCCTTGCCGCTGGCAGCCAAGGGGCTGCACGCCGGGCTGGATTGGGCAGGCAATTCCGGCAAGCTGATCGCCAATCTGCTCTTTAAGCCGGCGGCGATCGGAGAGGCCTTCTCGATCTACTCTGGCCACGGCATGACCTGGGGCGAGGTGGCAGAGGCCTACTGCAAGGTCATCGGCCTGCAGGTAGAGTGGGTGGATGAAGAGACCTATTTTGCAAGCAGCGAGACCGCGCGCAGCAAGCGGGAGATCATGTGGCGCTATGACCGCGCCTTCGACCGCGATCTTGATAGCAGCAAGGTCATGCGCGTCAGCGGTCTTACCCCGGCTGATTTTGCCACGGTGGAGCAGGGGATCCGCACCGAGGTAGCACTTTTCAAGAGATAAGCAGAAGGCGTTTTGCCCTACGGGCAAAACGCCTTCTTTTATGGGTAAGGATCAATTCAATCTATCCGGGAACAGGGGTATGCCGTCCAGCTCTACGTCAGAGCCGTAGACGTTCTTGTTGCGCTCGGCCACGATCTGATCCTGGATGCTGCCGGTCAGGGGGTAGCGGTTGCCGCTGATCTCTACGTTCATCGCGCCGTTGATGTGGATCACGGGCTTGGGCGCAGAGGCCGATTCCGGTGCTTCGGTATGATTGGTGAAATCGTTGCCAACAAACTCGCCAAAGTAGTTGTTGATGATCTTTACGTCCTTGGCCGAGTTGATATACACGGCGTAGTTGGTGGTGCGGTTGATAATCCTGTTGTTGCTGATGGTAATGTTCTTATACAGCAGGTAATCCTCATCCACGCTCTGGCCAAGACCCTCGATCGAGATGGGCGAGTAGTTGTCGCGGTTTTCAAAGAAGCCGGTGTGGTCGATCAGGTTGCGGTCAACCAGCATGTTCTCGGTAACGCCGGATTCACCCCACCAGATCTCGTACAGAATGGCGGCGCAGGACATACCAATGTTGCGGAAGGTGCAGTTCTGAATGGTACCGCCCGAGGCCTTGATCAAGAGACCGCGCGAGCGAATGTTCTGGAACTTGCAGTTATCAAACTTAAAGCCGTTAGAGGCCTGGCTCATGTTATCCACCAGCACCTTGTTATCGGTACGGTGGTGGTTGTCGCGCAGGTCAAGGCCGGCGATGGCCGCCATGTTGATAGAGGCCATATCCACCGTTACCGAGCGCTTTTCTACCGTGCCGGTACCCGCCTCCGGGAAGCCGTGGTCAGCCCACGAAAAGCTCTCAGAGCCTAGGTACTGGGTGGCGCTCAGTGCAGGGGTGTCGCACACCAGCTGGCCGGCAGCGGTGTAGATGAATACGCGGTCGCCTACCTTGAAGTCGGCGCAGAAGTTGACCGGGTTGGTCAGCTTACCGTACACGGCGTAATGGTAATCGGCCAGGTTTGCCTTGTAGACCAGGGTAGCGGTGCCGTCACCGTTATCCTTTACCTCAGCCAGGCGGGCGTGCATGGCGTTTTGGTTGGTGGCATAGTCGCACATGTTCTCAAACAGGCAAGAGGTCGCCTGCGAGCCCTGGGCGCAGCGGGTGGTGTGGGTCGCGTCGATCGAGCCGATGTGGCAGGGCGAGCCGCGGAAGCGGCCGAGATCGTCCATGCTGATCTCCAGATCCACGCCGTACTTTTCTTCAATGGCCAGGTAGGCGTTATAGGTTGCCTCGTCAATGATCTCGCCATTGCGCGTGGTATCGTATACGCGGTTATAGACCACGCCGGAAAGGGTGTCGGTCTCGGCAAAAGCCATACCGGCCGAGTTGCCATACAGGGTGAAATCGGTAAAGCTGATGCCGCGGCTGCCATTCGTGATCAGCATGGTGGTGCCGCCGTTGCAGCCCTTGCTGGTCAGCACGTCGCCAACCTTCAGCATACCGTACAGCCAGTCGGCCACCTCCATATCCATGGTGGGCAGCGCCTCGGCTACGTTGTTCTTGGTAATGGTCTTGAAGTTGGCGTCGCAATAGGCGTAAAAGGCGCCTGCGCGCTGCGTACCTATGCCGGTGGTGTTGTAATACTTGGTGTTGGTGTTACCAAATTCGTTCATCATGCCGGCACCGGTAATGACACGCACAGTCAGCTTGCCGTTTTGATAGCCCAGCTTCTCCAGCACGTAGACCTGGCCGCAGGATTGCTGCTTAAAGCCGAGCGTCAGACCCTTGACCGCTATGTTTTCGGCACCGAAAAAGCCCATTTGCCGGCTCAGATCGGTATCACGCTCGATATAGGCACCGTAGCCGTAGATCTTGGTATTGTTGTGCGAAGAATTGAAATCCATTGTCACACCGGTGCTGTAGGCGCCGGGGGCCAGGATCACGTATTCCTCGGTCTGGCTGCGCTCTAAGATGTAGGCGGCCACGGCCGTTTCCGTGCCGGTCAGCACGTCCTTCACCGCCTCCATACGCGGCGCACCCACAAACAGCTCCTTATCCACGTGCGGCAGCAGCGCCTCGTCAGCGCCTACCTCCAGGCGGGCATTGACGTCCGTCAGCCCATCGCCATTGTGGTTGGTGTTGCCCTCCTGCAGGGTGGCGTGGTCAAAGCCGTCAGCCGGGTAGGTATTGCCATCGGCCAAGATGTAATCGTTATTGTTCGCCGTCAGGCGGCCGCCCAGGCTGTTGTCACACACGTAGAGGTGCTTGCTATCGTTTGCCTCAACAGATACCAGGGAATTCAGGATCACGGCGGTGTTATCCACCCCGTTCAGCTGTACCGAGGTCTGCGCGCCCTCTACCACGTTCAGTGCCAGCAGGCCGTTTACCACACCCGCGCCAAGCGAGAAGCCGACCGATTCCGGCGTCAGGCGCAGGGTATTGTTACGCATATCGCAGGCGCGCGCTACGCTCTGAATACCGGTGCCGCTACCCTCCAGCACGCAGTGGTGCAGGCTGGTGCCGGCGGCAGCAGTATCTACCAGGCCGTTTTCCGTAAAGGAAAGGTAGGAATAGAGAATAACGCTGTCGGCAGCATCAAGCGAAAGGGCGGTCTTGCCGCTCAGGCGGCAATCGTTCATCTGAAAGCCAGAGGTAGCAGCATCCACCGCCAGGGCGGTGCCCTCGCTCACGATCTCTACCTGCTCCATGGTCAGGCTCTCGCAGCCCTTGACCGTGACAGAGCCAATGATGACCACGTTTTCGATGGTCACCTTGCCGCAGCCCTCGATCACCACGCCCTGCGGGGCGATCAGCACCGCGCCGCCGCCGTTATAGATCTGGTTGGCGGCACCGCTAACGGTCACGGTCTTGCCATCGTTTACGCGAAAGACCTGCCCGGGCTGCTTGTTATGCGTGCGGAAGAAGGCGTTGGCAGCGACCTCGGTCGCTGCGGCCGGGTCATAGGTCGTGGCGGTCAGGGCAAAGGCCCCCTCCGCGATCGTGGCGCCGCCGCCCTTGACGGGCGCGCCGTTGCCGTAGGTCTCCGGCGTTACGGTGGGGGTATCGTCACCACCGGGGGTATCGTCGCCACCGGGGGTATCGTTGCCACCGGGGGTATCGTCATCACCGGGGGTATCGTCACCGCTCGGCTTATCATCCCCACCGGGGGTATCCTTGCCGCCGGGCACGGTGGCCATGGGGCAGGCACAAAGCAGGAAGGAGGTGCATATCACCAGCAACAGGGAAAGCAGCACTTTTAACCAATGTAAATGGCGCATAGGTCGTTTTTCCTTTCTTTTTTCAAAAATAGGGGCCGGAGGCAAAAAGCCTCCGGCCCTTGCCACGCATGGTGTTAGTCGAAGTAATAGGGCTTGCCGCTCTTGGCAGATTCGTAAATACCCTCCAGAATACGGGTCACGCAGTAGGCCTGCTCCGGCTTCGTGATCGGTGCCGCGCCACCGCGAACGGCCTCGATCCACAGTCTCTCCTCACGGTCTGCCGGCTCCTCGTTGCCCTGGCCGCTGAAGAAGGCGGCGCCGCCTGCCTTGAAATCAGGCTTAAAGACGTACTGGCGGCCGTTGCGTACACCGTTGATGCGCAGACCGTCGTTCATATCGCCGCCGGCCTTGGTGCCGCAAATGGTGGTAACAGCCTCGCGCGGGTCAAGAATGTTCAGCGCCCAAGAGGATTCCAGCACGATGGTCGCGCCGTTTTCCATCACCACAAAACCAAAGGCGCTGTCCTCAACCGTGAACTTCTCAGGATCCCAGTTGCCCCAGGAGTTGCCCTGGTCCTTGTCATTGTTGAGCTTGTGATAGGTGGTGCCTACGCAGTACTTCGGCTTGTAGTTGTTCATCATCCACAGCGTCAGGTCCAGCGCGTGGGTACCAATGTCGATCAGCGGGCCGCCACCCTGCTCATACTCGTTGAGGAATACGCCCCAGGTAGGAACGGCACGGCGGCGCAGGGCGGTTGCCTTGGCGTAGTAGATGTCGCCAAAGGTGCCGGCCTCAGCCTCCTGCTTCATATACATGGCATCCGGGCGGAAGCGGCTCTGGTAGCCGATCGAAAGCAGCTTGCCGGTTTCGCATGCGGCATCCAGCATCTTCTTTGCCTCGGCCGAGTTGATGGCCATGGGCTTTTCGCACATAACGTGCTTGCCGGCGTGCAGCGCGTCTACCGTGATAAAGCTGTGCGCGCGGTTCGGGGTGCAAACGTGCACCACGTCAATGCTCTCGTCCTTGAGAAGCTCCTTGTAATCGGTGTACACCTTGGCATCCGGCGTGCCGAAATCGGCCTTTGCCTTCTCGGCTCTTTCGGGAATAATGTCGCAGAAGGCGACCATTTCACAATCGGCAACCTTCTTCAGGCTGGGCATATGCTTGCCGTTGGCAATGCCACCACAGCCGATGATACCAACCTTAACTACGTTTCCTACCATGATGTTGTTCTCCTTTTTTATGTAAAAATTAAAGAATAAACTGACGGATAAAATCGCGCGTAAAGGCAACGCCTGCCGCGCCAAGCTCGCCCATCCAAACGCCGGAATGCGGCTCAATGCTCAAATCGCCCGTGTAGCCACGCGCGTAAAGGACCGAGAAGAGCGAGCGCCAGCGGATATCGTCCATGCCGGCGGGCGGGTCGGCTACGGCGCGCTTGCCCGCATGGGTGGTGCCCTTGACGTGCACGTGCGCTACCCGCTCACCCCAGTCGGAAAGCTGGGCAAGATAGTCCTCGCCCCGGTTATAGGCGTGCGAGGCATCAAACTTTAAGGAGAGGGCCGGCAGCTCGCCCAGCACCACCTCCCAATGCTTGGGGGATACGATAAAGTTATTCCAGTCGCAGTTTTGCACGGCTACGCGAAGGCGGCCGTTTGCCCGCTCGATCAGCTCTGAAAAGAAGCCGATGGCGTTTTCGTAGTTGCGGTAAAGGCTGATGCTCTCGTCATAGTTACAGCCGCAGACAAAGGTGCGCGCGCCCAGCGCCACGGCGGTATCCAGCAGGGCAAGGTAGTTTTGCTTCTTTTCCTCGTTGATCCTTCCGCCCTCCTGCAGGCTGTGGCACCAGCGGCCAACGCAGGAAACGTCAATCCCCGTGCGGGCGATCTCGGCGCGCACGCGGTCCTTTGCCGCGATCAGGCGATCGGCATCCTCGGCGCTGTTGCAGCAGATCTCAATAAAATCAAGCCCGGTGTTCTTGACCAGATCAAAGCCCTCTGTTGTATAGTTGTTCTGAATTCTTCCCAGTCTCATCAGGATCCCCTCCCAGTTTTAGAACTTGTAACACCAGTATAGCATAAAAAATTGTGTTCGTCTACGATATATTTGCGCAAAAATGTCATTTTTTTGCTTTTTTTTGTGCAGGACTTGACAAAGACCCGCTTGGTTTGTATAATATAGATGTAAAAAACCAAGAAAAGCATTGACGGAGACAGTAAGGCAGAAGCGAAAGAGCAAGCGAGTCGGGTACGGTGTGAGCCGACCTCCGGTAGCCCTGCGTGAAGATCACTCCCGAGCTGCGGTGCTAAAAGGCATGTCCGATTAGGTGCCGCCGGCCTCTCCCCGTGATCAGAGAAGCATATGCCGGTATGCGTAACGGGTGGTATAGCAAGGCTTGCGCCTTGTCCTGTTTTTCGCGGGGCAGGCGTTTTTTTGTCCCTTTCCGGTAAAAAAAGAAAAGGAGAGCGATTATGTACGAAAAGGTTCCCGGCAGTATGAATTTTGTCGAGCGCGAAAAGGGCGTTCGCAAATTTTGGGAAGAAAACAAGATCTTTGAAAAGACGGTAGAGGCACGGCGCGGCCAGCCCACCTATACCTTCTTTGATGGGCCGCCTACCGCCAACGGTAAGCCGCACATCGGCCACGTGTTGACGCGTGTGATTAAGGATATGATCCCGCGTTACCGTACCATGAAGGGCTACGAGGTGCTGCGTAAGGCGGGGTGGGATACCCACGGTCTGCCCGTTGAGCTGGAGGTAGAAAAGAAGCTGGGGCTGGACGGTAAGGAGCAGGTAGAGCAGTATGGCCTTGCCCCCTTTATTGACGAATGTAAGGAAAGCGTTTGGAAGTATAAGGGCATGTGGGAGGATTTTTCCTCTACCGTTGGCTTCTGGCTGGATATGAAGGACCCCTACGTTACCTACCATAACGATTTCATTGAGTCTGAGTGGTGGGCGCTGCGCACCATTTGGGATAAGGGGCTGCTTTATAAGGGCTTTAAGATCGTGCCCTATTGCCCGCGCTGCGGCACGCCGCTTTCCTCACACGAGGTGGCGCAGGGCTATAAAACGGTCAAGGAGCGCTCTGCCATCGCCCGCTTCCGCGTGGCGGATGAGGATGCCTATTTCCTGGCCTGGACGACCACGCCCTGGACACTGCCCTCCAACGTGGCGCTTTGCGTGAACCCGGATGTGACTTATATCAAGGTCAAGGCCGCAGACGGCTATACCTATTACCTGGCCGAGGCACTGGCTGATCGGGTGCTTGGCAAGCTGGGCACGGAGGATACCCCTGCCTATGAGGTGCTTGCCACCTATACGGGTAAGGAATTAGAGGGCCGCGCCTACGAGCCGCTCTTTGCCTGTGCGGGCGAGGCCGCTGCTAAGCAGAAGAAGCGCGCCCACTTCATCACCGTAGACGGTTACGTAACCACCTCAGACGGTACCGGCATCGTGCATATCGCCCCCGCCTTTGGTGAAGATGACTCGCGCGTTGGCCGCAACTACGATCTGCCCTTTGTGCAGTTTGTCGATAGCCACGGCAACATGACGGCCGAGACCCCCTATGCCGGCGTGTTCGTAAAAAAGGCAGACCCCATGGTGCTCGTCGACCTGGATAAGGAAGGCAAGCTGTTTGACGCGCCGAACTTTGAGCACGAGTACCCCCATTGCTGGCGCTGTAACACCCCCCTGATCTACTACGCGCGCGATTCCTGGTTCATCCGCATGACCGCCGTGCGCGACAATCTGATCCGCAACAACAATACCGTCAAATGGATCCCCGAATCGATCGGTAAGGGCCGCTTTGGTGACTGGCTGGAGAACATTCAGGACTGGGGCGTTAGCCGTAACCGTTACTGGGGCACGCCGCTGCCGATCTGGGAATGCGGCTGTGGCCACCGCCATTGCATCGGCTCGATCGAGGAGCTGCGCAGCCTGTCAAAGAACTGCCCCGCTGATATCGAGCTGCACCGCCCGTACATCGATGAGGTGACCTTCCCCTGCTCGGAATGTGGCGGCGAGATGAGGCGCGTGCCCGAGGTTATCGACTGCTGGTTCGATTCGGGCGCTATGCCCTTTGCCCAGTGGCACTACCCCTTTGAGAACAAAGAGAAGTTTGAGCGTACCTTCCCGGCCGATTTCATTTCTGAGGGCGTTGACCAAACGCGTGGCTGGTTCTATTCGCTGATGGCCATTTCCACCCTCCTCTTTGATTGCGCACCCTACAAATCCGTGCTGGTGCTTGGCCACGTGCTGGATAAGGATGGGCAGAAGATGTCGAAATCCAAGGGCAACGCGGTCGATCCGTTTGAGGCGCTGGATGAGTTTGGTGCCGATGCCATTCGCTGGTACTTCTATTCCAATTCTGCCCCCTGGCTGCCGAACCGCTTCTTCCGTGAGGCGGTGCTGGAGGGCCAGCGCAAGTTCATGGGCACGTTGTGGAATACCTACGCCTTCTTCGTGCTGTACGCCAACATCGACAATTTTGACGCTACCAAGCATGAATTGAAGTACGACACCCTGTCGGTGATGGATAAATGGATGCTCTCGCGCTTAGAAACGCTGGTGCGCGGGGTAGACGAAGACCTGGCCGAGATCCGCGTGCCGGAGGCTGCGCGTAAGCTGGATGCCTTTGTAGACGAGATGAGCAACTGGTACGTTCGCCGCTCGCGCGAGCGCTTCTGGGGCAAGGAGATGACGCAGGATAAGATCAACGCGTACATGACGCTCTATACCTGCCTTGTCAAGCTGGCAAAGGTAGCCGCCCCCATGATCCCCTTCATGGCAGAGCAGCTGTACGGGAATCTGGTGTGTACCAACGATAAGACCGCGCCCGAGAGCGTGCATCTTTGCACCTACCCGGTAGCGGATGAGAGCATGATCGACCCGGCGCTGGAGGCACGCATGGAGGAGGTCCTTCGCGTGGTGGCGCTTGGTCGTGCCTGCCGTAACGCTGCCGCCGTTAAGACCCGCCAGCCGATCGGCGATATGTTCGTCAAGGCCGATTTCGACCTGCCCGCATACTTCTTAGAGATCGTGGAGGAGGAGCTGAACGTCAAGCGCGTATCCTTCTCTGATAGCGTTCGCGCCTATACCACCTACACCTTTAAGCCGCAGCTGCGCACGGTAGGCCCCAAGTACGGCAAGTACCTTGGTGGCATTCGCACCGCCCTTGCCGCGCTGGACGGCAACGCCGCCATGGACGAGATCGAGGCGACGGGCAAGCTGATGCTGACGGTAGGGGACGAGGTGCTGCCGCTTGAGAAGGAGGATCTGCTGATCGAGATGACCCGCCTGCCGGGCTATGAGTCGCTTTCTGAAAACGGCGTGACCGTGGTGCTGGATACCAACCTCACCGAGGCACTGCTGGAGGAGGGCATGGTCAACGAGCTGGTCAGCAAGGTGCAGAACATGCGTAAGGATAGCGGCTTTGAGGTGACAGACCGCATTACGCTTGGCATCGCCGGCAACGATAAGGTAGCCGACATCCTGCGCCGTAACGAGGCCGCCGTTACCACCCAGGTGCTGGCCAATGCCGTTACCTACGGCAGCGTGGCCGATACCGCCAAGGAATGGAACCTGAATGGTGAAAAGGTCAGCCTGTCGGTGACCCGCGTATAATTCAAAAAACAAAAGGCAGCCGCTTGATAGCGGCTGCCTTTTGTTACGCTTCCTTGCGGCCAATGTGAAAGAGGCGGCGCAAAAGCGGCGCAAGAAAGCGCGGGGAACGAACAACGACGATTTTCATAAGTAGCACCTCGTGCAGAGGGTCGCTTACTTCCCGGAAAAGTAAATAAATCCGACGCCGATAATGGTCAAGGCCTCGATCACCACCAGAACCTGCTCCGGCAAAAAGAACGAGACTAAGATCCCAACGCCGAAGGCAAGCACGGCGATCCCCAGCGTCCTGCATAGCTGATTTGATCTCATCACCCTTTTATTCCTCCCGTGTTAGCATACGGCGATAGCCGCTTTGCTATCATCATATGCGGGGAAGGGGAAAAGTGTGCTATGCGCGCTTATGGCTAAAACCGTACTCTCTCTACCGCTGTTACGCGGCCGCTGCCCTCGTCTAAGGTAAAGACAGCGCCCTCGGCCAGCACCTCGCCGTCGGCTGGCTGGTGCCGCTCTGGCAGGCGGGTCAGAAACCGCTGCAGGATCGTTTCTGCCGATATGCCCAGCACCCCCTCACGGATGCCGCACATGCCGATATCGGTGATATACCCGGTGCCGTGCGGCAGGATCTGCTCGTCGGCTGTCGGTACGTGCGTGTGCGTACCGAATACGATATTTACACGGCCGTCCAGATACCGTCCCATGGCCACCTTTTCACCGGTGGCCTCGGCATGAAAATCAAGGATCGAGAAATCGTAATTTCCCTCCTCACGCGTCAGGATCCGGTCTACCGCGCGGAAGGGGCAATCGATCGGCTCCATCTCTATGCGGCCAATGGCGTTGATCACCAGCATGCGGTAGCCGTTTGCCGGCAAAATGGTATAGCCCACGCCGGGCACCTCGGGCGGGTAGTTGGCCGGGCGCAAGAGGCGTGCGTCGCTATCCAGCATGGCGTGCAGCGCTTTCTTTTGCAGCGTGTGGTTGCCGCCGGTCAGCACGTCGGCGCCACCGTCAAGCAGGCGCGTGGCGTCCTCCGGCGCCGGGCCAACGATAAAGCCGGCGTTTTCGGCATTCAGCACGGTAAAATCGATCCTCTGCTGGCGGCGAAACGCCCACAGGCGCTCGCTTAGATAGGTTACGGCGCGTGGGTCGGTCACATCGCCAAGGGCTAAAATTCTCATGGTCTTTTTTCTCGTTTCTATCCGAATCTATCGGTTTTCTACATATAATAAAGGGAGAGACGGCCTGCCGTCTCTCCCGGCTTGGATCATTTTGCGTAATCGGTAATGCGGCTCTCGCGGATCAGGTTTACCTTGATCTGACCCGGGTACTCGAGCTCGCCCTCGATCTTTTGGGCGATATCGTGTGCCAGCAGCTTCATCTGATCGTCGCTGATGATCTCGGGCTTGACCATGATGCGGATCTCACGGCCCGCCTGGATCGCAAAGGACTTGTCTACGCCGTTAAACTCGTTGGCCAGCTCCTCCAGCTTCTGCAGACGCTTGATGTAATTTTCTACGTTCTCACGCCGTGCGCCCGGCCGTGCTGCCGAGATCGCATCGGCTGCCTGAACGATAAAGGCAACCACGCTCTTGGCCTCCACGTCGCCATGGTGCGCCTCGATCGCGTGAATAACGTCCTTGTTCTCGTGGTACTTCTGCGCTACCTCAACGCCCAGCTGCACGTGCGAGCCCTCAGCCTCCTGCGTCAGCGCCTTGCCGATATCGTGCAAAAGACCTGCGCGCTTTGCCAGCGTGCTGTCAACGCCCAGCTCGTCTGCCAGCATACCGCTAAGCAGCGAAACCTCGATCGAGTGGCGTAGCACGTTCTGGCCGTAGCTGGTACGGTACTTCAGGCGGCCAAGCAGCTTGATCATTTCGGGATTGATGCCGTGTACACCGGTCTCAAAGATCGCCTTCTCACCGGCCTGCTTGATGGAATTTTCTACGTCGCGCTGTGCCTTCTCCACCATCTCCTCAATGCGGGCGGGGTGAATGCGGCCGTCAGAGATCAGCTTCTCCAGCGCCAGGCGCGCCACCTCACGGCGAATGGGATCAAAGCCGGAGATGGTAATGACCTCGGGCGTGTCGTCAATGATCAGCTCAACACCCGTCATGGTCTCAATGGTGCGAATGTTACGGCCCTCACGGCCGATGATGCGGCCCTTCATCTCCTCGTTCGGCAGCGGAACGACCGAGATCGCTACCTCGCTTACGTGGTCAGCCGCGCAGCGCTGAATGGCCAGCGACAGAATGTCCTTCGCCTTGCTGTCAGCCTCCTCCTTAAAGCGTGCCTCGTATTCCGAGAGCTTGAGTGCCGTTTCGTGCGCGATCTCGCTTTCGGCACGGGCAAGCAGCATGTCCTTTGCTTCCTCGCTCGTCACACCGGAGATCTTTTCTAAGGTCACGATCTGCTTTTGCAGGGTCGCCTCGATCTCGCCCTTCAGCTCGTCCAGCTTCAGCTGCTTGTCACCAAGCGCAGCCTCCTTCTGATCAAGGGCTTCCATCTTGGCATCAATGTTTTCTTCCTTCTGGGCAATACGCCGCTCCTGGCGAGAGACCTCCTTGCGGCGCTCCTTCAATTCATTCTCTGTTTCGTTCTTAAGGGTCAGGATCTCTTCCTTTGCCTCAAGCAGAGATTCCTTTTTCTTTGCTTCGGCCTCGTGCATGGCATCGTTGACAATCTTCTTTGCCTGCTCTTCAGCAGAGCCGATTGCCTTTTCTGCAACCTTTTTGCGGTAGGCAATACCAATGATCAAGCCTACGATCACGCCGACAGCGACGCCGATAATAGCATAAAGAATTTCTGGCATGTTGTTGTACACCTCCTTGTTCGGTTTTTCTTTTTACGTTTTTTCGAAAATAATACAAATATTAAAAGGGATAACCGTATAAACCATACGGAAGGATTTAATACTTATACAATTCTATTATATATGAAAACTTCCCATCTGTCAAGTGTTTTTTGGCTATAGCCCCATTCATTGCATGAAAAAATGCAAACTGTTCACGAAAAATTCATAAGATTTTTTGCAATACCCCTTGACTTTTTGGGGGAGAGGTGGTATTCTATTATCAGATTTTAGCACTCGCACCTTTTGAGTGCTAAAATGGAGCAAAAAAAGAGAATGGAGGTAGCAAGAACGCATGGATCATGGCTTGAGTGACCGAAAAATCAAGATCCTGCAGGCGATCATTGAAGCCCACATTGCCGATGGTGAGCCGGTTGGCTCGAAATATCTGGCGCAGGATAAGCAGTTGGCCTGCTCGTCTGCTACCATTCGTAACGAAATGGCAGAGCTAGAGGCGCTGGGCTACTTAGAGCAGCCGCACACCTCGGCCGGCCGCGTGCCCTCTGAGCTTGGCTACCGCCTGTACGTGGATGCCCTGCTTGAGCGCTACCGCATGACCAACAGCGAGATCGAGGCGATCAACCGCACGCTAAGCGATAAGCTGCACGAGCTGGATGAGATTCTTTCCAACGCCTCGCGCCTGGCCTCCTCACTTACCAACTATACCTCCATTGCCATCAAGCCCCGCCCGGCCACTGTGCGGGTAGAGCGATACGAAAGCATGTACGTGGATACGCGCAACTTCGTGCTGGTCATGCTTTTTCATGGTGGCGCGGTCAAGACCAAGTATCTGCATCTTGATTTTGACCTCAACGAGGAGCAGCAGGCAGCCCTTGTTCGCCTGCTAAACGCCAGCCTGTGCGGCCTGACCTCAGAGGAGATTACCATTTCCGTGATCTGCGCGCTGGAAAAGCAGGCCGGCATTGCGGCGGCAGCCGTTTCCCCCATCGTGCGCGCGGTGTACGAGACCATGAGCGAGATGGACGGTGGCGACGTGCGCGTGCAGGGCGTCAATCACCTGCTGGAATACCCCGAATACGCCGACGTTGGCCGTATGAAGGATATGCTGACGATGTTTGAAAAGAAGGATGAGCTTCTTGATCTGATCGCCACCGGCGCGGATGATGACAACGTGCATATTTATATAGGCAAAGAGAATACTGTGGATGTGATGAACAATTCCACCCTGGTATACCGCCAGGTCAAGCGGGATGGGCACGTGGTCGGCGCCATTGGCATCATCGGCCCCTGTCGCATGAACTATTCTAAGGTGATCGAGACCCTCAACCAGTTGGCCGAGGGTATTGGCAGCGCCATGAATGAGGATGGCGGCAATCAAAGAAAGTAGAGGTAGGCACATGTCTAAGAAGAAAGAGCAGGAAACGGATCCCGTCACCGAGGAGACCGTGAGTGAGCAGACGAGCACCGAGAGTGCTGAAAAGGCGGCCTTAGCCGCCGCGCTTGCAGAGCTGGATGCCTGCAAAAAAGAGCTGGCAGACAGCAAGGATAAATACCTGCGTATGCTGGCAGAGTACGATAATTACCGCAAACGCACGCAAAAGGAGCGTGAGGGCGTGTATGCCGATGCCGTGGCTGACACGGTGAAGGAGCTATTGCCCATCATCGACAATCTTGAGCGAGCCAGCGCGGTGGGCGACCCCTCTAAGATCGCCGAGGGCCTGGCCCTGACGCTGAAGCAGGTCGATTCTGCCTTCGCTAAGCTGAAGGTAGAGGAGACGGCTAAGGCCGGCGAGCCCTTTGACCCCAACTATCACAACGCCGTGATGCACGTAGAGGACGAGAGCTACGGCGAGGGCGAGATCGTTGAGGTGCTGCAGCGCGGCTACCGGCGCGGCGATAAGACCATTCGTGATGCGATGGTCAAGGTAGCGAATTAAATTCGATTAAAAAGATTCTTATATATAAAGGAGAAATGATCATGGGAAAAATTATTGGTATTGACCTTGGTACAACTAACTCTTGCGTCGCCGTATTCGAGGGCGGCGAGCCTATCGTTATTCCGAACCCGGAGGGGGCCAGAACCACGCCATCCGTCGTTGGCTTTTCTAAGACTGGTGAGCGTATGGTCGGCCAGGTGGCAAAGCGCCAGGCTATCACCAACCCCGATAAGACCATCATGAGCATCAAGCGCCACATGGGTCGCGACTATCACGTGGATATCGACGGTAAGAAGTACACCCCGCAGGAGATCTCTGCGATGATCCTGCAAAAGCTGAAGGCAGATGCCGAGGCCTATCTCGGTACCACCGTGACCGAGGCGGTCATCACCGTTCCCGCTTACTTCTCGGATGCACAGCGCCAGGCAACCAAGGATGCCGGTAAGATCGCCGGTCTGGATGTCAAGCGTATCATCAACGAGCCGACTGCCGCCGCCCTTGCCTACGGCGTAGACAAGGATGAGAAGAAGGAGCAGAAGATCATGGTATTCGACCTGGGCGGCGGTACCTTTGACGTATCCCTGCTTGAGATCTCGGACGGCGTGTTCGAGGTGCTTGCCACCAATGGTGATACCCAGCTGGGCGGCGACGATTTCGACCAGCGCCTCATCGACTGGATGGCCGGTAAGTTCCAGGCCGAGCACGGCATCGACCTGCGTAAGGATAAGATGGTGCTGCAGCGCCTTAAGGATGCGGCCGAGAAGGCAAAGATTGAGCTTTCCGGCATGACCAGCACCAACATCAACCTGCCCTTTATCACCGCCACGGCAGAGGGGCCGCTGCATTTTGATGTGACCCTGACCCGTGCCGAGTTTGATAAACTGACCGCTGACCTGGTTGAGCGTGCCATGGTGCCCACCAAGAAGGCACTGGCTGATGCCGGCCTCTCGATCGGTGAGATTGATAAGGTGCTGCTGGTTGGCGGCTCTACCAGAATTCCCGCCGTGCAGGAGGCTGTGCGCAAGTTCATCGGTAAGGACCCCTTCAAGGGCATCAACCCCGACGAGTGCGTAGCCCTTGGCGCCGCTATTCAGGGCGGCGTGCTGGGCGGCGACGTCAAGGATCTTCTGCTGCTGGACGTTACCCCCCTGTCTCTCGGTATCGAGACGCTGGGCGGCGTGTTCAACAAGATCATTGAAAGAAACACCACCATCCCGGTCAAGAAGAGCCAGATCTACTCCACCGCCGCAGACGGCCAGACCTCGGTAGAGATCCACGTGCTGCAGGGCGAGCGCGAGATGGCTGCCGGCAACACCACGCTCGGCCGCTTCAATCTTGACGGCATTCCGGCCGCACCCCGTGGCGTGCCGCAGATCGAGGTTACCTTTGATATCGATGCCAACGGTATCGTTAACGTAACCGCTACCGATAAGGGCACGGGTAAGGAGCAGCACATCACCATCACCTCCTCTACCAACATGAGCCAGGAGGATATCGACCGCGCCGTGCGCGAGGCAGAGCAGTTTGCAGAAGAGGATAAGAAGCAGAAGGATGCGGTTGATACCAAGAACCGCGCCGAGAGCATGATCTTCCAGGCTGAAAAGTCGCTCTCCGAGCTGGGCGATAAGGTAAGTGACAGCGATAAGGCCCCCGTGACTGCCGCTATCGAAAAGCTGAAGGAAACGGTCAAGGGTGGCGATACCGAGGCCATCAAGGCAGATACCGAGGCGCTGGAGAAGTCCTTCTACGCCATCTCCGAGCAGCTGTATAAGCAGCAGCAGGCAGAGGCAGGCGCCAACCCCGGTGCTGACCCGAATGCTGGCCAGGGCGGCGATAACACCTACTACAACGCCGACTACGAGGATAAGACCACGAAATAAGCGAATTAGCCGATCAAAGGCTGTCGGCCATGCCGGCAGCCTTTACCCGGTTAGGGAGATACTATGGCAGAAAAACAAGATTATTATCAGGTCCTGGGGGTAGAGAAGTCGGCTGGTGACGCGGAGATCAAAAAGGCCTACCGCGTGCTGGCTAAGAAATACCACCCGGATATGAACCCCGGTGATAAAGAGGCAGAGCAGAGGTTCAAAGAGGTCAACGAGGCTTACGCCGTGCTTTCCGACCCGGAAAAACGGCAGAAGTACGACCAGTTTGGCCATGCAGCCTTTGACCCCGCCGCCGGTGGCGGCAGCGGCTTTGGCGGCTTTGGAGATTTTGGCGGCTTTGACTTTGGCGATATCTTCTCCTCCTTCTTTGGCGGCGGTGGCGGCGGCTCCTCCTCGCGCCGGCGCGGGCCTATGCGCGGCAGCGACGTGCTCACCCGCCTGACCATCAACTTCGAGGAAGCGGTTGCCGGTTGTAAAAAGGATATCAGCTTTGACCACGTAGAGGCCTGCTCAGATTGCCACGGCTCGGGCGCAGCGCCCGGCTCGGCGGTCGAGACCTGCTCGGTCTGCCGCGGCAGCGGCCAGGTCACCGTGCAGCAAAATTCGCCGCTCGGCATTTTCCAGACCTCACGCCCCTGCTCGGCCTGTAACGGCGCCGGCAAGATCGTGAAGAACCCCTGCGGCAACTGCCGCGGTAAGGGCTACGTAAAGGTGACGAAGAAGCTGTCCGTCACCATCCCCGCCGGCATTGATAACGAGCAGCGCATCGCCCTGCGTGGCGAGGGCAACGCCGGCCGCGATGGTGGTGCGGCAGGCGACCTGGTGATCGAGGTACGCGTGCGCGAGCACGCCATCTTCGAGCGTGACGGCATGGATATCTATTGCGAGGTGCCCATCACCTTCGCCCAGGCGGCGCTCGGTGCCGAGATCGACATCCCCACGCTGGAGGGCACGGAAAAGTACACCATCGGCGAGGGAACGCAAACGGGCACCACCTTTACCCTGCGCGGTCGCGGTATTCCCAACATCAACCAGCCGCGTGCCAAGGGTAACCTCTACCTCACCGTGAACGTAGAGATTCCGCGCGGGCTAAACGCCAAGCAGAAGGAGGCGCTGCGCGCCTTTGCTGACTCCTGCGGCGAAAGCAACAACGAAAAAAGCACCAGCTTTTTTAAGAAGCTGTTCAATAAGTAAAGCAAAGCGCCGACCATGTGGTCGGCGCTTTTTACGTTCACAGGTGTTTGCGTTCTTTTTCTACTGTCATCCTGAGCCTCCGGTGAAGGATCCTTTCGCCGCCAGGCGAAACCAAGGCTCCCTCCCGGAGGGAGGCTTAGATACCGGAGGGAGGCTTGTTCCGCGTTTCACGCGGAAAGCGCTCCTCCCGGCTCTTTTCGCAAGAATGTGATAAAAATTGGCCGAAAGAGATATTGATTTCCTTTTTGATATCTTTTATAATAAAGCAAAGCGCTTGCATTTTTTACTGCCGGCAAAATCGTTGATTTTACAACGCAAAAAAACACATGCTGCTATGCTTGCTTCTTGCATTCCTTGGCGGCGCGTGCTATAATAGGATTATCAAAACAGCAAAAAGGAAGAAATGCTATGAAACTGGTTGCTTTTGGCGAGATCATGCTCCGCTTGATGCCCCCGGGCTACGCCCGCATAGAGCAGATGACCTCTTTAGATGCCCGCTTTGGCGGTGCCGAGGCAAACGTGGCGGTCACCTACGCCCGCATGGGCGGCGAGGCCGCGTATATCACCACCCTGCCGGACAACCCGCTTGGCGCGGCCGCTATTCGCGCCCTGCGTGCCGAGGGGGTGGATACCGGCGCGATCAACCGTGGCGGCCCCCGCATTGGCACCTACTACGTCGAGCGCGGCGCGGCACAGCGCCCGTCTGTTGTGGTCTATGACCGTGCCGGCTCCTCGGTCTCTCTGGCTGACCCTGCCTCCTATGATTGGGAAAACCTGCTGGCCGGTGCCGATTGGTTCTTCTTTACCGGCATCACCCCCGCCCTTAGCCCTGCCTGCTGCCAGGCCTGCCGGGATGCCATTGCCGCCGCGCACCGCCTGGGCGTGCGCGTGGCCTGCGACGTCAACTACCGCGCCAAGCTCTGGTCGTATGAGGAGGCTGGGCGCGTGATGCGCGAGCTGTGCCAGGGTGTGGATTACCTGATCGTGAATGAAGAGCACGCCGAAAAGGTGCTTGGCATCCCCTCGGCGCTTGATCCCGCCTGCAAGGGTAAGCCGGTAGAGATCGAGCTGCCCGCCCGCCGCGCAGCCGCCGAGATCATGGCGGGGCAGCTGATGGCAACCTTTGGCCTCACCGCCGTGGCCATGACCCTGCGCACCACCCTTTCGGCCGAGGAGACCATGACTGGCGCTGTTTATTACGATGGCAAAGGGGCCTACCACTCGCCCGATTACCGCATGCGCGCGGTTGACCGTGTTGGCAGCGGCGATGCCTATACCGGCGGCCTGCTATACGCGCTCTCGCGCGGGGATGCACCCGACAAAGCAAACCGCTTTGCCGCCGCCTCCTGCGCGCTCAAGCATTCGGTAGAGGGGGATTTCAATATGCTCACCGCCGCCGAGATCGATCGCCTTTGCGAACAACAAAACAGCCGTATCGAACGGTAATAAGGAGATAGAATATGACAAATCTGGAACAAAAGCTGTATGACGTTGGTCTTTTTCCCGTCATTACGCTGAAAAACGTTGAAAACGCCGCCGGCGTGGCGCACGCGCTTTGCGAGGGCGGCCTGCCGGCTGCCGAGGTCACCTTCCGCGTGCCCGGTGCTGCCGAGGTCATTCGCCGCATGCTGGAGGCCGAGCCGGACATGCTGGTTGGCGCCGGCACGGTGCTGACAAGAGAGCAGGCAGATGAGGCGATCGCCGCCGGCGCTCGCTTTATCGTGACCCCCGCCTTTTCTTCCGATATTGTGAAATACTGCATCGAAAAGCAGATCCCGATCATGCCCGGCTGTGCCACCCCCTCAGACGTAGAGGCGGCGCGCGCGCTCGGCCTGACCACGGTCAAGATCTTCCCGGCCGAGGCCATCGGTGGCCTGCCCGCCATCAAGGCGATCTCTGCCCCCTATCATATGATGAAATTCGTGCCCACGGGCGGGGTCTCGGCCGAGAACGTGACCGCCTACCTCTCCTGCCCGAGCGTGATCGCCTGCGGCGGTAGCTTTATGATGAAGAGCGACATGCTGGAGGAGGGGCGCTTTGATGAGATCCGTGCCGCCGTGCGCGAGGCTGTTAACGCCATCTTCGGCTTCAAGCTCTACCATATAGGCATCAATGCCGGCAAAGAGGCCGATGCCGGCGTGCGCCTGCTTTCCGAGATGTTTGGTCAGCCGGTGCGCGAGTTCCCCGGTGCCTATTTCTACGGCAACTGGTTTGAGGTCATTCGCGGTGAAAACGGCCGCGGCAGGGTCGGCCACATCGGTATCGAGACCGATTGCATCGAGCGTGCCGTTGCCTACTTTAAGCGTCGCGGCTTTGATTTTATCGACGAGAGCGCCGGCTATGATGAAAAGGGCAAGCTGACCGTGATCTACTTCCGTGACGAGATCATGGGCTACGCCCTACACCTGAGTCAGAGAAAGTGAGAAGGATATGCAGTACTATTATCGGTTTCCCGGCTTTCGCCTGAAAACGCTGACCTTCAGCTATGACGATGGTGTTCGGCAGGATCGCCGCTTGGTTGAGATTTTGCACAAAAACGGCCTCTCCGGCACGTTCAACCTGAACAGCAGCGCCCTTGGCGAGGTGGATGACCTGGCTGCGCCTCACGGCCGTCTTTCCGTAAGCTCGGCGCGCGAGGTGTATAACACCCCCGGCATTGAGGTGGCCGTGCATACCTATACCCACCCGCATTTAGAGTGGGAGACGTCTGCCACCGTCATGCACGAGGTGGTAGAGGATCGCCGTGCCTTAGAGGAGATCTTCGGCTACCCCGTTACCGGTATGGCTTACCCTTATGGCACACACGCCCCCCACGTGGTTGAGGTTTTGCGCCAGGCTGGCATCAAGTATGCGCGCACTACCGTCTCTACCGAGCGGTTTGATATGCCCGGTGACTGGCTGCGTCTGCCGGCTACCTGCCACCACAACAACCCGCACCTGATGGCGCTGGGCGACCAGTTCCTTGCCTTAGCGGATGACGAGGCACGGCGTGACCGCCCGCGGCTCTCAATGTTCTACGTCTGGGGCCACAGCTACGAGTTTGACGATAACGATAACTGGCATGTCATTGAGGAATTTGCCGAAAAGATGGCAGGGCGTGCGGATATCTGGTACGCGACCAACGGCGAGATCTACGATTATACCAAGGCCATCGAGCGGCTTGAGATCTCGGTAGACGGCCGCTATTGCTATAACCCCACCACCATTCCCGTATATTTCTACGCAAACGGCAAGCAGTATATCGCCGAGCCCGGCAAGGTACTGACCGTTGAATAACAAGCAAGGCACCCCGTTTCTGGGGTGCCTTGCTTGTTATCTTTTTCGGCATGCTGAGGGCAGAGAGCCGATATAGCGCTGAAAGGTCTTGGCAAAGAAGGAAAGATTGGCAAAGCCGCATTGCCGCGCGGCCTCGGTTACCGTGGCCCCCTCTTGCAGTAGCGCGTGGGCGCGGTGGCAACGATAGCTGTGGATATATTGTACGACCGTTTGCCGCGTAATGGTCTTGAATTGCCGTGCTAGCACGTATTTGTTGATATAGAGCGCATGGGCAATGCTATCCAGCGAAAGCCGCTCCCCCTCGTGTAGGCGGATATATTGAATGGTATTTTTGACGTTCTGATGCATGGCGGTGTCTGCTATGCCCGCTACGGCGGAAAGGGTATGCTTTTCCCGCAGCTCGATCAGCATAGAGAGCGCCAGCAGGCGTAGCCTTGCTATGCGGCAGGGGGTGCTTTCTTTCGTATAGTAGTGCTCTATCTCACGAAAAAGATCGACAAGCCGCTCGCTTGCGATATGCTCCTCAAAGCGCAGGCCGGTTGGGTCAATGCCTGCCTCGCGACAGAAGGTGTGATCCATGATCAGGCAGCTGTAGCACAGCTCGCTCTCGGTTCTTGTATGGTGAATCACCCCCGAATTGACCACCACCGTCTCGCCGGGTGAAAAAAGAATGCGCCTACCGTCCAGCAATACGCTGCCATCACCGGCAACGCAAAGCTGAATCTCCAGGTTTTCGTGCCAGTTTGCCTCACGGCTTAGGTTGATGGCCGAGCGGTGCAGGCGCGGCATACATATAAAGGGCAATCCATCGGGAAAGCTGCTGTATTCCTCGTAACGGTTCTCCATATATCCTCTGTGTCAATATCGTGTTGGTAATAGTCAACATATTGCCTTGACAGCTGCTAAAAAAGTCTATATACTATTATACAGCAGAATAAAGGGATTTGTCAAGCCGCGAAATGAGGTGAGTGTATGCCGCAGCAGATTGTCGCACAGGTCTTTGGCCTTGGTGCCATGGTCGCGCTGTTTTCGATCTACCAGCAGACCAGCCGCCGTCGCCTGCTGATCAGCAAGCTGTGCGCGGATGTGTGCTGGGTGATACACTACTTTTGTCTTGGCGGCTATGGCGGCATGGTGCCCAATTTTGTGGGCATCTTTCGCGAGCTGGTCTTTGTTCGGCGAGATAAGGATCGCTTTGCCAGCGGCATCTGGGTGCCGATCATTTTCATCCTCATTAACTGGGCCATCGGTATCAGCACCTTCCAGGCGCCGATCAACATTCTGCCGATTGCCGCCTCTACCTTCGTCACGATCTCGCTTTGGCTACGCCGCCCGCAATTGACAAAGCTGATTTCTGTGCCCGTTTCACTTACCTTTCTGATATACGATATCCTGATTGGTTCGTATGTCGGCGTTGTCAACGAAAGCATTGCCATTCTATCCATGATCATTTCGTTTTTCAAGGAAAGGAAAAAACCTGTATGAGCCAACTGTTTTCCACCGTTTTTGAAGCAAAGAATCCGTGTGCCGATATCCCCGGGGTAGAGATTACCGATGCTGTCGCCATTCTGCGCACTGCCGACGCGAGCGAGGAGGCAAAAAGAAGGGGCGAGGCCTTTGCTCGTGAGATCAACGCCCGTCGCGTGGCCGACTTTGAAAAGGAAGGCGACCAGATGGTGCACGTTTCCACCTTTATGGTGATCGATGACATCATCTATATGACCTACTATGCCAATACCGAATCGGCCGCCGAGGACCCCAACCATCAGACCGCCCGCCTGGCCTATTGCCCAATCGACGCCCCCGACCGCATGACCGTGCTGGATATTCAAACGGTGGGTGACGAATGCGGCGGCCTGCGTGTGAATCTGGTCTACGATACCATTCTTGCAAGGCGAGATGCCGATACGCTTTACATCCTGTGGACGGCCAAGGTAGGGGATACCTACTACCGCCTCTACCGCCCGTTCTCGCTTTCCTCCCACACGCTGGGTGAGGTGGGTGTGAACCGGCTGCGGGTCGGCGATACGGTCAACGATTTCAGCACGGCTGGTATTCTTTCCGGCCTGGGCGCAAACGGCATTGGCTGTAAAAGAATGTACAGCGATATCGGCATTATGCAAAAATTCACCTCGCGTATCGAAAACGGCGTGCGCTACTATTATACCGGCGCCTACAGCGGAGATATGAATTTCTTGATGAAGAGCGCGGATTTCATCACCTGGGAATACGTTTCTCAGCCTGATTTTCCCAACTGGTCAAAGTGGGAAAACGCGGTCTACCTGCTGGACGATAGGTGCTACTACTTCGTCCGCCAGCAGGATGATACGCGCTACGGCTTCTTGACCTACTATGACCTTAGCAGCGGAAAATGGGCAAGGCCGGTGCTGATCGAGGATTGCCAATCCCGCTCGGATTTCATCCTCTACCACGGCGAATTGTACCTCTTCCACGCCCCCATCGACCGCGAGCATATCGGCGTGGTGCGGATCAACACGTCGGATATCGGGAAAAGCGAGATCCTGCTGCAAGCCAACATGGGCGGCAGCTGCTTTTACCCCTTTATTCAGTATATGGGCGAGGAGCTGGGCATGTCCTACACCGTCTCCCGCCGGCACATCCGCCTGGCGGAGCTTACGCTTTCCGCCTATCTATAAAAACAAGGGCTTTCGCACCGCGAAAGCCCTTGTCCGTTGTTTATTGATGCAGTCGGCGGTATTCGCTGGGGGAAATACCCTCGGCCGCCGTGAATACCTCGGTAAAATAGCTGGCCCCATCAAAGCCGCAGCGGGCAGCGATCTCGCTGATCCGCTCCTCGCCCGTCAACAAAAGCTGCTTGGCATAGCTCATGCGGCATGCCTGTATGTAGGAAACGATGGTGGTGCCGGTCGTCTTTTTGAACAGGTGGCAAAGGTAGTGCATGCTGATACCGATCTCCCCGGCCAGCCAAGAAAGCGTGATCGGCTCTGCCAGGTGCTGGCTGATCAGCTGCTTGGTTCGCTCTACTACCGGCTGCCATTCGCTGCCCGTCTCGTAGGCGCGGCGCATCTCGTCGATCAGGCTGCACAGTAGGGCATGGTCGGTGTAGCCGCCGGCGGCCAAGGCGGCGATTCTCCGGTCAATGCTCTCGCTATCCAGACGGTGGCGGTTTACGCAGTTGGGGGGGTAGGCATCAAACACCGCCTGCACGACGGCTTCGCCCTTGTGTGCCTGTAGGATGCGGGTGGCCAGCTCGTCATTGCTGTAGCGGTGGTACTCGCCGAAGGGGTTCTCCTGCTCCTTTTCGTATTTGCCCAGCTTTGAGATCACACGCGAAAGGTAAGAGGTGGGGGAGACCAGCTTGCCGGCCAGAATGTCCGCCTCGGTCACCCGGGCTACAAGCACCTCGCGTGCCTGGCTGTAGACCTCATCCAGTGAGGAAAGAAAGCCGCCGCGCTCACGGTCATAGATGACGTACAGGTTCCCCTCTTCATCCGTTGCTACGTCGGGGTAGGAAACATTTGCCCGCTCATCCAGCAGCAGGGTGTGGGGGTAGGTCTTACCGTCATCCTCAGAAAGCAAGGCCGTCAGATTGTTGCGCCCTTGGTATTGATAGTGGTTGATCAGCAGAATGCGGCCGGAGGGCAGGCGGCGGATATGAAAGCGTGAGGATGGGCCGCCCAAGCGGCTGTCGCGCCCCTCGCACCAGTGCGCACCGCGGTCATAGGATTCGCTCAAGCCAATGCCGTAATGGGTGCGGATGAACATGGAAAGTCGCCCGTCCTCCTGCTCCAGCAGCATGTGCTCGTCAAACGAGCGGCGGGGAATATCGGCACCGCCCAGGCAGGTAAAGGTCTTGCCGTTGTCTACCGTTTTATAGGCAAAGGCGCCGCACAGTGACAGGTTGCCGCCTACATAATAGCCGCGCATAGAGGGGTGCCAGGAGGCGATGGGGAACAGCCATTCACCGGTGGAAAGTACGGTGGGCTTATTCATCATCACGCCCTCGGCGATGCGAAATGGCTCGCCAAACGAGAGAACCTCATCGTCAGGCCGCTCGCAAAGTGAAGCGTAGACGGCATCCTCCGGCATCATCGACCAGATGAACCACAGACGCCCAAGTGGGTCTATCCACAGGCAGGGGTCAAAGCAGCGTGAGCCCTCGCGGTAGGTAACGGCCACGGGGATATCACACGTCTCGCCCTCGCGGCAGGCGTACAACAGCACGTAGTTGCCAATCTCCTCTTTGGTACCGCCGGCATAAAAGGCATAGAAAAATCGGCCGTTTTTTGTTCTTTCAATGCTGGGAATTCCCTGCCACAGACGAGTTCCTGTGCGATATCCCTTCAGCATTTCTTGGTTGGTAATCAGCATCCTAAGCCCTCCTTTTTTCTTGATGATAGCATATTCCGCGCAAAAAAACCATAACAAAATTGCGAAAAAGCGGCACCCGCTTGATAGCAGATGCCGCTTTCTTTATAACGCGCGTATGATTTTTCGTGGACAGGCCTCGGCACACGCGCCGCAGTTCGTGCATAGATCGTAATTGATCTCGGCCAGGTTACCCTCTACACGGATAGCGCCGGTGGGGCACTTCTTTTCACAGATGCGGCAGCCAATGCAGCCGGCCGTGCAGGCCGTGCGGGTGTCCTTGCCGCTTTCTGTCGAGCGGCAGAATACCGCATAGCTGGCCGTGGCCGGTATCAGGTGGATCAGGCGCTTCGGGCAGGCGGAAAGGCAGGTGCCGCAGCCGGTGCAAAGGGCAGGGTCTACCTTAGCCAGGCCGTTTTCGGCCGTAATGGCGCCAAACGGGCAGGCGGCGGCGCAGCTGCCAAGACCAACGCAGCTTTGCGGGCAGGCCTTTGGCCCGCCGCCCAGCCGGGCGGCCGAGGCGCAATCGGGCGCGCCCTCGTAGCGGTATTTTTCCTGTGCCACGCCGTGCTCGCCACAGCAAAGCACATAGGCGCGGCGCGCCTCTGTGGGTGCAGCCTCTACGCCCATAATAGCGGCGATCTTCTCTATGGCGGCAGCGCCACCCACCGCGCAGCGGTTTACGGGCGCCTCGCCCTTCACGATCGCCTCGGCATACGCGGCACAGCCGCTATAGCCGCAGCCACCGCAGTTGGCGCCGGGCAGGGCCTCTTCAATTTGGGGAATACGCTCGTCCCGCTTCACGGTAAAAACGCGTGCCGCCAGCGCCAGCACCAGGCCAAAGCCGCCGCCAAGCAGCGCAAACCAAAGCAGGGGGTAGAGTAGCTCTTCTATTTCCATACGTCTACCTCCTTACCCGATCTGCATGCCGGAAAAGCCGGAAAAGGCCATCGCCGCCAGCGCGGCCGCCAGCAGGGTAAGCGGAAAGCCGCGAAAGGGCTTGGGTGGCGTGCAAAAGGCCATCTTTTGCCGTACCCCGGCAAAGATGACGATGGCCATGGTAAAGCCAAGGCCGGCCGAAAAGCCAAAGACCACGGCGTGCAAAAAATCAAAGCCGTTTTCAATGTTCAGCAGGGCGGCACCCAGCACGGCACAGTTGGTGGTGATCAGCGGCAGGTAGATGCCCAGCGCCCCGTGCAGGGCTGGCAAAAACCGGCGCAAGAACATCTCAATAAACTGCACCAGGGCCGCAATGGCCAGAATAAAGGCGATCGTTTTCAGATAGGTCAGCGCAAAGGGCACCAAGATGAAATAATAGATCGCATACGTCAGGGCCGAGGCAAGCGTCATGACGAACACTACGGCACAGCCCATGCCAAGCGCGGTAGCCGGCTTTTCGGAAACACCGAGGAACGGGCAGCAGCCATAGAAGCGCGAGAAGATAAAATTCTCGATCAGCACGGCCGAAAGCATCAGGGCAAAGATATCAGCCATTGGCACCGTCCTCCTTTCCTGCACGCTCCTTCTTCTTGGTGGCTCTTGCGCGGATGGCGTTGGCAGCCGCGATCAGAAATGCCAGCGTAAAGAAGGCACCTGCCGGCATGATGAAGAAGAGCATCGGCTGCGCGACGCCCAGCGTAACGTCATAGCCCAGCACCGTGCCCGCGCCCAGCAGCTCGCGAATAAAGCCGAGCAGGGCAAGGGCAAGGGTAAAGCCAAGACCCATAGCAAGCCCGTCAAAGAGCGCGTGCAGGGGCGGGTTCTTCGAGGCAAAGGCCTCTGCCCGCGCCAGGATGATGCAGTTGACCACGATCAGTGGGATAAACAGGCCAAGCGAGGCGTACAGCGAGGGGATAAAGGCGTGCAGCAGCATCTCTATGGCCGTTACAAAGCCGGAAATGATCACGATATAGGCGGCAATGCGCACCTCGGCCGGTATGCGCTTGCGCAGCAGGGAAATAAACAGGTTAGAAAACATCAGCACCGCGGTGGCAGAAAGCCCCATGCCGATGGCATTGGCAAGCGAGGTCGTTACCGCCAGGGTCGGGCACATGCCCAGCAGCTGTACAAGGGTGGGGTTGTTCGTAAACAGCCCCTCGATCAGGTGCTCGCGGTAGAAGGAGGTCTTTTCGTTTTTCATGCCTCGCCACCTCCTAACCTCAGCGATAGTGCCAGCGCCACACCGTTTTTCACGGCGCGCGAGGAAATGGTAGCGCCCGAAACGGCGTCAATATCCTCGCCCAGCACCGGCTCGTGGTGCATGCCGCGGTAGCCGTCCAGGTAGCCTTCCAGCATGGCGCGGCTGCCAAGGCCGGGGGTCTCGGCATGTGAAAGCACGCGCAGGCCGCAAACGGCCCCGCTCGTATCCAGCCCGACCACCATTTGTATCATCCCGCCAAACCCACGGGTCTCCAGATTTACCGCATAGCCAAGCAGGCTGCCGTCTGCCGCGATGCGGTAAACGGTATGTACCCCCGCAGGGTAGCTGCCTGTCAGCTCCTCCATCTCGGTAAAGGTGGGGAAGAGCGAGATGGTCGCTGCCTCTCGCTCCCGCTGCTCACCCGCGGCGATCACGTCACGCGTGGCCACGTTTACCGCGGCCAGCAGCAGTGCCACCGCCGTGCAGATGATCAGCAGCGTGCCGCCAATGCGGCCGTAATAACGCCATCCGGTCATTTTTTCGCCCTCCTTTTACCAAAGGGGGTGGGACGGGTGAATTTGTCTAAGTAATAGACCAGCAGATTGCCGATCAGGATCGCGAAGGAGACCCCCTCGGGGTAGGCGCCAAAATAGCGGATCAGCACCGTAATAGCGCCGCACAGCGCGCCAAAGAGCAGCCGCCCCCCGCGTGTAACGGGGCTGGTCACGTAGTCGGTCGCCATAAAGAAGGCACCCAGCATCAGGCCGCCGGCGCAAAGCTCCAGCAGCATGCTCTCCAACCTGCCGTCCGCACGGGGAAAGAGAAGGGTCAATATCGCCACCGTGCCTAAGTAGGAGGCGGGAATGTGCCAGGTGATCACCCGGCGGCAAAGCAGGTATACGCCGCCCACCAGCAAAAGCAGGGCAGAAACCTCGCCAATGCAGCCGCCCGTGGTGCCAAAAAACAGGTCGGTTACCGAAAATTCGGTCACGCCGCCCTCCTTCAGCAGCGAAAGCGGGGTGGCTGTGGCCACGGCATCGGCATAGCTGCTGCCAAGACCCGGCCGTGCCGGAAAGCCGGCCATAGCGGCGGGGAAGGAGGAGAATAGAAAAACGCGTGCCGCCAGCGCGGGGTTAACGATATTCTTGCCAAGACCGCCAAAGAGCTGCTTGACCACCAAAATGGCAAACAGGTCACCCACGATCAGCATCGGCAGGGGGAAGGTATAGGGCAGGTTCATGGCCAGCAGCAGGCCGGTCACGGCGGCAGAGCCGTCACGCACGGTGATCGGGCGATGCAGCAGCCTTTGGTAGAGATATTCGGCCGCCACGCAGGTCGTCACCGAAACAACGCATAGCAGCGCCGCCTGCCAGCCAAACCAAAAAATACCGAACAGGCAGGCGGGCATCAGGGCGATCAGCACGTCGCGCATCAGGTGCGGCACGTGGGTGCGGCTTTTTTCATGGGGTGAGGCGGCTACCGTCAGCTGATCGGGAAGCGCCACGGGTGTGGTTGAATGAAGCTGTTCTTGCACGGGGCACCTCTCTTTCAGGATCTTTTTTGGCGCAGCACGGTCTTGGCCGCGCGCACGAATTGCACAATGGGGATGCCGGCGGGGCAGATATAGGCGCAGGAGCCGCATTCCACACAGCTCATGGCTCCGTTTTCGGCCGCCCCCTCGTAATCACCAATGCGGGTGTAGGAGGCAATGTAGTTTGGTAACAGGTGCATGGGGCATACCCCTACGCAGCGGCCGCAGCGAATACAGTCGTGCTCACCAAGGTAGCCGTCCGTATCCGCATCCGAAAGGGCCAGCACGGCCGAGGTGCCCTTGGTCACAGGCTCGTCTGCCCCCCAGACGGCAAAGCCCATCATCGGCCCGCCGGCAACCAGGCGCTCTGGCGTTTGGCATAGCCCGCCGCAGGCCTCGATCAGGGCAGAGAAGGGGGTGCCAACCGGTACCAGCAGGTTCTTTGGCTCACGGATGCAGTCGCCGTCTACGGTGACGATGCGCTCGCAAAGCGGCTTGTGCCAGGCGGCGGCACGGTAGATGGCCGCTGCCGTTTCGGCATTAAAGACCACGCAGCCGATATCCGCCGGCAGCTTGCCGGGCGGCAGCTGGCGGCGGGTGATCGCGTAGATCAGCTGCCGCTCATCCCCCTGCGGGTATTTGGTGCGCACCACCTCTACCGAAATAGCAGGGTAGCCCTCCTCGCACAGGCGGCGCAGCAGCAGAATGGCATCTGCCTTGTTATCCTCTACCACCAGGCAGCCGCGCGAAAGCCCCAGCGCGCGCAAAAGCAGCAGCGTGCCGCGCAGCACGTCGTGCGGGGATTCCAGCAGCAGGCGGTGGTTGGCGGTGATGTACGGCTCGCATTCGGCACAGTTGATCAGCAGGGTATCTACCTTGCCCAGTGCCGAGCGGATCTTGGCATGCGTGGGGAAGGAGGCACCGCCCATACCGCACACACCTGCCGCCTCGGTGGCGGCAATGATCTCCTCAGGCGTGAGGCTGTCTGTCGGCTGCTCGGCCTCCAGCACGCTTTCATGCCAGGTGTCGGCCCCGTCGTTTTCGATCACGATATCGGTCAGGGCCTGTCCGTGCATGCTTTGGCGGCGGCGAATGGCGATCACCTTGCCGGAAACGCTGCTGTGGATCGGGCAAAACAGCCCGCCCTCGGCACGGCCGATCGGCTGCCCCTTCCTTACGTAATCGCCAACCGCTACCAGCGGCGCGCAGGGCACGCCGATATGCTGGGAAAGCGGAATAGCCACCGTTTTTGGCGGTGGCAGGGGTGTGATCGGGCAGTTAGCCGTGTTTTTATGCTCGTTGATGTGGATGCCCCCACGAAAGGAATGCTTCAAAGTGTCACCTCGCTTGTTTGATTTGCCGGCAGTCTGTCTGCCAGGTTAATGACCGTAAGCCCCGCCCTCTTGGCGGCGCGCACAGTTTGCCCCGTGCCGCTGGTCTCCTGCTGTAGAAAGGCCACGCACACGTCGGCGTGTGCCACCAGGGCGTGGTTGCGTGTAGCCATGGCGCTGGGTGAATACTGCGCCGAGACGTATTGATAGCTGTCGCATTGGGCTAAAATAGTCTCATAGCGAAAAAGCTCCTCCGCCGGCCAGCCGCTCGTTTGCCCCCGGCAGGGAAGCAGCAGGTGTAGCGCAAGCGAGGGATAGGCATTGCGCAAAAGCAGCGTTCTTTCTGCCGCCAGCGTGTCAAAGCCCATGGCGCCGCCCGCGTAAAAATGGCGACAGCCCGCGTTGTATAAGGCCAGCAGCGTGGTATCCAGCTGCTCGCGTAGCGCCGGCAGCAGTGGCGGTGCCAGTCTGCGGTGTCCGGTAAAGCAGCAACGCTCAAATTCCATAGCCGTTCCCCTCAGTTAAAAATATTATAACAGAGGCAAAAACAGGATTTCTATTGCTATTTTTACGATTTCGATTTGCGTTGGATATGCAAAAGGATGTTATTATTATAACAGATAGCCCGGAAAAGCGCAATGCCTATTTTTGCCGATAAAATATCCATTTTTGCCATTTTTATTATACCACATTCGCTCTTTTAAGTCAAGGTGGCTATATCGGTCTGCCCCTTCTTGCGAAAAAGCGAGCGTAGCCAGGCAAGCTCCTTGCCGGGGAAAACCCCCAGCATCAGCAGCAGGGAAAGGTAGAGCAGGGCGGCAAGCAGCAGCTGTAGGCATAAGCCAAGCGGCGAAAAGGGAAGCGGCAGCAGGCGCACGAGCGAGGTGGCGCCCACCGTGGCAAGAAAGGGCGCCAGGGCGTAGCGGTAAAGCGAAAAGCGGAAGGAAATGGCGTTGTGCAGCCGGGTGATGCTGAGCGAAAAGTTAAACAGCTCGGCAAGCAGGATCACGTATACGTAGCCCTCTGCCCCCATCCGTGGCAGCAGCAGGCAAACGAGAAGGATCGAGAGAATGGAATCGGCAATGTTCACCCCCATCGAAAAGACCTGGTGGCCAAGCCCCTTTAAGATGGCATCTACGGTGGTGTCTACGTACATGATCACCGCCACCGGTGCCAGCAGGCGGATATAGCGCCCCGCCTCGGCACTGCCATACAGTAAAAGCCCCAGCTCGCGCGAGCAGGCAGCAAGCAGCCCGGCTGAAAGAAAGGAAAAAAACAGGGTAAAGCTGATCGCCCGCTCGGCCATATAGCGAATGTGTCCCTCTTCACCCCGGGCCCGCGCCTCGGCCATTTCGGGCACCAGCAGGCCGGAAAAGGCAGAGGAGATGGCCGTTGGGAACAGGATCAGCGGCAGCGCCATGCCGTGCAGCACACCGTAAGAGGCCAGCGCGGTCGCGCGGTCGCCCCCGTTGCTTGCCAGACAGAGTGGAATCAGAATATGCTCGGCCGTCACCAGGCCAGAGCGCACGTAGGCCGAAAGAGCCACCGGCATCGAAATGCCAAGCAGCTTGGCCATTAGCCCGCGCCCCCGGCCGACCGGCACGCCACGCGCGTGGCGGCGCCTGTCCAGCTTGTATTGCAGCAGCAGAAAAAAGAAGGAGCAAAATTCCGCCAGCGCCGAGCCACCTACCAGCGCTAAGCATGCATAGGTCAGCCCGGCCGGCGCTAGGGCCAGCAGTCCATACACCGTTAGCATCATGCGCACGCCCTGCTCAAACAGCGCGGTCAGCGCGTTGCGCGCCACCCGCCGCACAGCGGTAAAATAGCCTGAAAGGACAGAGGAAAGGGCTATCGGTACCATGCTGCAGGCAAGCAGCCGCAGAGAGGGAATGGTGCGCGCGTCACGCAAAAGCCCCGCGCCGATCGGCTCTGCCAGCAGAAGCAGGGTGAGCGAGGCGACCCCGCCAAAGAGCAGGGCGTGTAGAACGGCACGACGGAGGGTAGCGCGCACGTCCTCCTCCCGCCCGGCGCCGATCGCCTCCGCGCATAGGCGCGTTACTGCCAGGTTAATGCCGGAGGTGGCAAAGGTCACGGCAAAGCCGTATACACTCATGATCAGCGAAAACAGCCCCATGCCCTCAGCCCCTATTTTTTGGCTGACGTAAGCATTGAACAAGAGCGAAACGCCCCGCATCAGCAGGGCCGCCCCCACCAAGATCAATGCGTTTTTGATATAGCGGCGCACACCAGACATCATTTCCCCTCCCGGCATAAAGACCGGCAAGCCGGCTCCTTGTAATGTATGCGCGCGCTTTGTGGGATATGAAAAAAAGTCCCGCCATAGCGGCCAAAAACAGAAAAGGCAAAATTTTTGTGAAAATTGCACAAAAAATAAAATTATTTTTGTTGATATCGTCAATTGTTATTTTTTAGCAAAGCATGGTATAATGGAGATGCCCCGAAAAACAAAAATTTTCCAATACAGTCGGGCAACCGAAGGGGAAAGAGGCATATGCCACCCCCGGAAAAAGGAGAGAATTATGAAAAGCATACTTTGTGAAAAAGGCGCACGTCTACCCGTCTCTGCCGCCGCGCTGCGCGCGATCGAGGCAGATGCCAAGGCTACCGTTACCGCCGCCGAGGCGCAAGCCGCCCTTGCCACCGGCGAATGGAATGCCGCCGGCGCCATCTATGATGGCGAGCTGGTGATCAGCGCGCCGGCTAAGGTCTGTGGCCTGGTGGTGCGCGGTACTGTTCGCGTTACCGCTGCCGCTGCCGGCACCACGCTCTGCTGCTGCCGCATCGAGGGTAAGGTCGCTATTGAAAACGAGGCAGACGATCTGTCAGTCCTGCGCTCTGTTCTGTTGTTTGAGGAGGCCGGTATTGCTGATAAGGCAAAGAACGGCACCCTGGTACGCGACTGCGTGATCGAGGGTAAGGGCGTAGCCGTGGCCACCGCCGCAAGCAACGCGCAGGTCATGTATAGCACCCTGAAGGGTGAGGCCGGTATTGCGTTTGGCGCGGGCGTAAACATGATCGCCGCTATGAACAAATCCCGCGGCCCCATCATTGCCGAGGGCGCTAAGAACACCGTTATCCTGAAAAACAGCATGTGCTGCGCCACGGTTAAGAATTGCCACGCCGTATATGTGATCGAAAACCAGATCAAGCACGCCTTGACCGCTACCGATAATAACTACATCATCGCCGATTGCAACTGCACGGGGGATGAGACGGTGCAATCCGGTAACGAAAATGCCAACGGTAACAACCTCATGGACGTAGATGCCCGCCTGCCCTACGGCGCAGACGAGAAGCTTCTGCCCCACGTGGATAAGGATCTGTTCGTTGGCATGCCGCGCAACGCCGTGGTTCGTGACCCGGATGGCAAGAGCGAGCTGCCGCTGGCTAAGTATATCAACAACCGCGTGCTGAACGAGGAGGTTGTGATCGTTCCCCCCGGTGCCTACTGCTCGGATGAGGCGTGGAGCTTCCCGTCTGAGGCATCGAACACCACCGTTTACGCCTACGGCGTGTATGCCGAGCGCCAGAAGGATCTGGGCAGCCAGGCAAGCTTCCGCGGTGCCAAGAACGTGACCCTGAAGGGTATTACCTTCGCCTTCAAGCAGCAGTCCTGCGGCCAGGTATTCCTGCTCGAGAAGCTGGGCATGGAGGAGGATGGCGTGACCGGCTGGGTACGCGTGGTCACCGGCGCCGGCCTGATGGATGAGTTTGGTGATTCCAACAAGGCCTACTACAATACCAAGGGCATGGGCGCGCAGCGAATGGGTACCTTCTACGCCTATATGGATGCCGGCTTCTGGACGCTGGAGGAGACCGGTGAGGACGGCACCCGCCGCATGCGCGTTGCGGCCAACGTATATAACCGCCTGGCCGAGGGCGATATTCTGACCTGCCGTGGCTGCAACGGTGGCACCACCATTCCCGTGCAGGCCGGCTGTGAGAATATCGTGTTCTACGATCTGACCATGTACGGCGGCGCTGCCGGCTTTGCGTGGGTCGAGCATGATAACAAGACGGCCACCACCTACTACCGTGTGCTGAACACCACCCGCTCGGGCGAGGTGATCGATGAGGAGACCTACAACTGGTACCGCGAGATCGAGAAGAAGTATAACGTATCGACCGAGGTGTATCAGGATGAGCTTGGCCGCTTCCGCGGCGCACCCTGTCATATCGGCTCTATTGATGCGACCCATACCACCCGCTGTGCTCAGGGCTCTGTATGCGTGGCCTGTCTGTTTGAGAATATGTGTGACGATGGTACCAACCAGAACCACACCCACGCCCGTATCGCCTCTATGACCGATAACGGCGATGGCACCACCACCGTGGTCTACAAGGGCTGCCTCTCCATGTTCAGCTACAACTACCACGGCAGAGAGAAGTATGAGAAGCATACCTGTGGCGGCTTCTGCGCCGATTTCTCGGTCGGCGACCGCGTATACGTGTATAACTCGGCCGGCCAGCTGGTCTGCGATACACCTGCGCTCACCGCTACCGTATCCGCCGGCAAGGCCATTGCGCCCGAATACGGCACCGAGTACCTGATGAAGAGCGTGACCGTGGCAACCGATGCCGTGAACTTCAAGGCGCTGGAGGGCTACGATCTTGCCCGCAACACGCCGGACGATCGCCCCGGCGATAAGGTGCTGATCGACAATATGTCGCTGGCATCCAACGGCTTTATCTTTGATAACGTGCTGGTACGCAACATCCGTTCTCGTGGCCTTTTGATCAAGGCATCCGATTCTAAGATCGTCAACTGCTCCTTCAAAAACATCGGCATGTCCTGCGCGGCCATCCTGTATGAGATCTTCTGGGGCGAGTCCGGCGTTACCGAGAACATGGAGGTTACCCGCAACCTGTTCGACCACACCGGCTACTTCCGCAACATCGACCGCTACGCGCCCATCTCGGTAGAGGGCCTTGGCTCTCGTGTAGATGAGGATTACCTGCTTTACAAGAATATCGTCATTACCGATAACGTGATCAAGAACCGTACCACCAACTATGCCGTATATATCAACTCGGCTAAGGGCGTGGTCATCAAGAACAACGATTTCGGTACCGTGAACGAGCTGGGTAACAAGTATGAGGCCGATATCCACCTCAATGGTGCCATGAACATCGAGATCTCGGATAACACCTACTCGAACCCTGCCATCACGCCCGAAAACGGCATCGTAGCCGAGCACATCAAGAACGTCTACGGCACAGACGTGGTTGTTAACGGCAAGACACTGTACCCGGACGCTGAGTAAAAACAAACGCAAAAAAGGCGAGCATTGGGGTGCCTACCGTAAAGCAGTTTTATAACACAACACAAAAGGACGAGAAAATCTCGTCCTTTTTGTATACCACCTTGCTTTGCAAGGTGTAGTGGGTTACACCGCGTTTTACTACCGGGTGGTAAAAGTGATGTTTTTGCTTACGCAAAAATGATGTTACTCGCTTCGTTCGTAATGATGTTGCTCCCGAAGGTCGCAATGATGTGATGTTTGCCCACTGTGCCGAAGGCACAACATCATTGCCGAAGGCTACATCATTAGGCAAAGCCGACATCACTTGCCCATAAGGGCAAACATCGTTCGGCGACCTGCTTTATCGCAGGTCGCCGTTGCTCGCCTTTTTTGCGTTATAAAAATAGCGGGCGAAGCTGCACCCCCTGCTTTGCCGCTCGGTAGGCCTCGCCCACGCGGGTGAAATCCGCCACCAGCGAGGCTGGCTTGGCGACCGGGTCATCCTGCCTAAGGGGCACGAAATATACCCCCTTGCGCAAGGAAAGCGCGGCCAGGTTTTGCAGGTTGGCAGACATGGCGTCATTTGTGGCCAGGGCCAGCAGCATCGGCCGGCCGGTGCGCATGTGCGCCTTGGCCGCCATGGTCACGGCGGTATCGGTGATGCCGTGCGCCATTTTAGCCAGCGTGTTGCCCGTGCAGGGGGCAATGATCAAAAAATCTAAGGGGGTCTTGGGCCCCAGCGGCTCAGCCTCGACAATGGTGTGAATGATCGGCCGTCCACACAGCGTCTCTACCTCCTCGCGCAGGGCAGCGGCAGGGTAAAAGCGCGTATCAGTCTCGTAGGTGGCCGCCGACATGATCGGCTGAACGGCAAGCCCCTCGGCCAGCAGCCCGCGCAGGGCGGATAGAGAGGCAGAAAGGGTGCAAAAGGAGCCGCAAAAGGCATATCCAATCAAAGAAGGACACCTCGTTTCTCTAACAGAATGGTTTGTATTTCGTCAAATAGGTATTGTCCGGCGCTCTCGGGCGAGATCTTGCCCGGCAGGCCGGCCGCCGGCGGCAGCAGAATGCCGCGTGCCGCCGCTGCCTCGCGGTCGATGGCGCCGCCACCCAGGTCATAAAAAACGGTGCCCGGCTCCATGGCCGCGATGGCGGTGCCATCAAACAGCAT
>JAGASL010000019.1 GCA_017621755.1 Clostridia bacterium | reverse complement strand
TTTTTTGAAAATTCCGCCATTGCGGCAGAGATATAGCACGCGCGTGGAACGGATATTGAAAACTTACGCTTTTTATGCGAGCCGTCACGGTAGGACTGCTCGATCTTATCGATACGGTGAAGAATATCCCGCGCATAATCCATAAACTCCTCGCCATCGGGAGTCAGAACCATTCCCTTTGCGCTTCGTTGGAATATGGTAATTCCAAGATCGGCTTCAAGCTCTTTTATAGATCGGCTGATATTCGGTTGTGCAATCATCAGCGTTTCCGCCGCTTTATTCAGCGATCCAAGTCTTGCAACCTCGACCGCGTATTTTATATGTAGAATATTCATATACAGGTCCTCCTCTCATTGCACTGCTTACATATTTATTTTATTATATCACAAAACTGTGAATAATTCAAGGCGTTTCCTTTCTTTTACCTTGATATGCGCCAAACAAGATGGCATCGGATATTTCACCGATGCCTAAGTTGATATTATTTATCCGTTAGTGATTCGATAGCAATCTGCATACCGAGCTTGAAAGCATATTCAAAGATGGCAGCCTCCGCCAAGCTCATATACTCGCTCCAACAATCGTGGAACTTTTCAAAGACTTCTCTTTGCTCGTCAGAGAAGCTTTTCTCTAAGTCCTCGTGATGGCGTGACATATAACCGAGCAGTTCCTTCATTTCTTTTGAATTTGTCCTACTATCCTCTTGCGGAATAATGTTCCCGTGCCATAGCTCTTTTATCACACTCATACGTAAACCACCTCCCGCAAGACGATTTCCTCGGCACTCGCCTTGATGTTGTTCATCTCGGTAACCCAACAAAGCATATCGCGATCTTTCATATTCTCGTCTATAACTCTTTCGGTAGCAAGGCGGGTGATGATACTTTCTACCATTTGTTTGGATTCAAGATCAATCTCATAGAGCCGTTGATTGAGTGTACCTTCCGAGAGAAGATTGGTGTAACGCCCTTTGCGATGCGTTTTGAGATATTCGAGGTGCAATCTTCCGTATTTGCCGATCTTCCTTCGTTCGGGGAGTTCAAGCAAGGGGCAATATTGCTCGCCTCTGAGTTCGTAGGTAATTCCGTTCTGTTCAATGTACTTTTTCATTTTATTGCACCTTCCTTTCCTTTGGTGCTTTAAGTGTACTACAAAGGCGAAATACTGCAAATGTACCGATTAAAAAATACGAGAAACGTCCTAAAAACGCTCTCGTATTTTTTTCTTTTAGATGTTTAATTTTACGCGACTTACTCCGTTGCTCACCTCGCGCGAAAGAATTTCTACGGGAATTTTGCTGAGCCACTTTTTGCTGAAATTCGTATTGCCGTATTATGCCTCATTCATGATCACCGTAGCGATCGAGTGCGGCGGCAGGGTGATGCGCTGCAGGCTATCGCCACAGCGGAGGATCGGCTTCTGCGGATTGCCCGTGCGGTTGAGCAGCACGGTGACCAGACTGCCGTTCGGATTTTTGAAGCAGAGCGGCTCAATGGCCGTGGTATAGGAGCTGGTGGCGATGATACGGGCACCCGGCTCGGCAAATTTGCTGAAATGGCCGATATAGTAGTAAGAGAGACGATAGACGATCTCACCGGTGGCGGCAACACAATAGACCGGCGCCTCGGCCGAGCAGCCGCGCCCCTCGCGGTTGTGATAGGGGCCGTTTTTCTCGTTCAGTGTCAGATTCCAGTCGCAGTAATAATGCAGGCCGTTGTTGAAGGTGCCGGCAATGTCATGGGCGTAGGATTCGGCAAATTCCAGATCCCGCTCCGGCTGGATGCCCTCGCCAATGATCGCGCGGCAGCCCTCGCTCGCTACGCTTAGCTTGTCCGGATACTTGTGGTAAAAGGCGCGAAGCTCGCCAAAATGATCGCCCGAATACCAATGGTTGGCTATGCCATCGCAATATTTACCGTTTTCGCTGCCGATGATGGCGTTGGCGCGCCGCATGATCCGCTCGCGACAGTGGTCAAAGCAGAGGATCTTGATGCCGCTACCCTCCAGCGCACGGCCAAGGTGGCCAAGAAACTCTGCCTCCTCCTGCTCGCTGTATAGACAAGATTCCCAGATCTGGTGGTGGCGCGGCTCGTTTTGGATCGTTACCCCCCAAATGCGGATGCCGTTTTCGCGGCAGGCCGTGATGTATTTCTGAAAATATTTAGCCCAGAGCGGATAGCATTCCGGCTTTAGATGGCCGCCGATACGATTGCCCGAGGTCTTCATGTAGGCGGGCGGTGACCAAGGGGAGGCAAATAGGGTCAGATCGGTATAGGCCATAGCTGCCTTGACCATTGGGAACACGGCAAGCTTGTCGTGTGAGATGTCAAAGCTATCCAGCGTTTCGTCACCCTCCTCAACGTAGGTATAATCCTCGGTAGAAAAGTCACAGCTGGCGATAGAGAGCCGGCCAAAGGTATAGCCTATGCCGTTTTCCTTATCAAAATAAGCACGGATCAGCTCCTCCTGCTTGTCCTTCGGCATGGCGATCCAGGCGTGCGCGGCTGCATCGGTAAAGGCGCCGCCCATGCCGCCGTAGGTTTGGTATTCCACATCCGGGTGAATGGTGATCAAATTCGCCTCTATGTCACCGGGGTGATTTTGCGCCTCAATGATATCGGGCACGTTTTCCTCCATCGGGTAGCAGCCAAGGCAAGAAAGACGGTTTCCCGTCTGATCGGTCATGTATATCGTAGCGTTCATAGCAGAGCTCCTTTTTTATTGTTTTTTTCATTGTATCACAATGCCAAAATCGTGTCAAGTGAAAGTTGATTTTTACGGATTGGGAATTGACTTGTCAGGGCGAATGTGCTATAATGTGGGATGCAAGTAAAATCTTGATATATTTTATATATAGAGGTAGGATGAGCCATGAGGATTTCAACCGAGATTGCTTCGGCTGCCCGTATTGTGGGCGAAGAAAGAGCCGTAGAGCTGATCGCCAAGGCCGGCTTTGACGCATGGGATTTTTCTATGTTTGCTATGGCACGCTGGGATTGGGCCAACCAGTGCGTGCAGGATAATGGTCACCCGCTCCGCTCGGCCGCGTATGCTGCCTATGCCAAGCGCCTGCGGCAGATCGGCCTGGATAACGGCATCGTTTGTAACCAGTCACACGCCCCGTTCCCGGTGCGTATTCCCGAAATACGCGATTGCCTGAAGCGCGCTATCGAGTGTACCGCCATTGCCGGTGGCGAGATCTGTATCATCCACCCGGATAATAACAAATCGGCTGAGGAAAACGCCGAGATGTATCTTGAGCTGCTGCCCTTTGCCAAGGAGCACGGCGTGAAGATCGCCACCGAGAATATGTGGAACTGGAATAAGGAGCTTGACCAGGCCGCCCCGGCTGCCTGCTCGCACCATGACGATTTTCTTGCTCACGTTCAGGCAGTAAACGATCCCTATCTGGTCGCCTGCCTTGACCTTGGGCACGCCGAAATGAAGGGGCTGGGCACCACCGCAAGAGAGTCTATTCTGACGCTGGGCGAGCATCTGCAGGCCCTGCATATTCACGATAACGATCGCTGGCATGATAGCCACCAGATCCCCTTCTCGATGGAGATGGATTTTGACGAGATCGTGCGCTCACTGAAGGAGATCGGTTATCAGGGCTACTTCACGCTGGAGGCAGACCGGTATCTTTCCGCGTTTGACGAGAATACCGTGTTTGAGGGCATTAAAAATATGGCCGCTGCTGCACGCCGCCTGGCTGATATGTTTGAAAAGCTGTAATTGAGCAATGCCGTGCCCAAAAGCACGGCATTGTGCGCTTGATGAAAGAGAAATAAGACGATGGAAAATCTACAAAATCTACACATGCATTCCACCTTCTGTGACGGGCGCGACACGCCGGAGGAAACGGTCAAGGTGGCCCTCAAGCGGGGCTTTTCCGGTATTGGCTTCTCGTCCCACTCCTATATGTACTATACGCCCACCTTTGCCACCCCCATGAAGGCACCGGGCGATCGCGCCTACCGCGCCGAGATACGCCGCCTGCAAAGGGTATATGAAGGGCGCATCGATGTGTTCTGCGGGCTGGAATTCGATATATTCTCCCAGGTCGAGGTGGATGATTACGATTATATCATCGGCTCGGTGCATTACTTGAAGATAGGCGACGAGATCGTCGCCTTTGACCGCTCTGCCGCGGTGGTCAAGGATGTGATCGACACCTATTTCGGCGGTGACGGCATGGCCTACGCGCTTGCCTATTACCGCACGCTGGCCACGCTGCCGCAGTATGGGAAATTTGATATTCTTGGCCACTTTGATATCATTACCAAGCATGCCGATCAGGTTACCTTCTTTGATGAGGATGATCCGGTTTACCGCCACGCTGCTATCGAGGCGGCCGAGGCGCTGGCGGGCAAGATCCCGCTTTTTGAGGTCAATACCGGCGCCATGTCACGCTATGGGCGGCGTGTGCCGTATCCGCCGCTGTTTTTGCTGCGTGAGCTCAGGCGGCTGGGCTTTGGTGCTGTGATCACCTCGGATTGCCACGATAACCGCTATCTGGATTTCGGCTTTGACACGGCGCGCGCGCTATTGGCCGAGGCCGGCTTTCGCGAGCGGTATATCTTAACGAAAAACGGCTTTGCTGCCGTCTCTTTGTAAGGAGCTTCTATGAACATCGTTTCTTGGATCATGGTCGTGTTTTCTATGCTGGCGGTGCTTGACCGTATCACGGGGGGGCATTTTGGTCTAGCACGCGAGTTTGAGCGTGGCTTTATGCTGCTTGGCACCATGATGCTTTCGATGACCGGTATGATCATCCTCTCCCCCCTGATCGCCGAGCTGCTGCAGCCTGCCTTTTCCTTTGTCTGGAGTGTGCTGCATATCGACCCCTCGATCATCCCCGCCTCGCTGTTTGCCAACGATATGGGGGGTGCCCCCCTTGCAGTAGAGGTAGCGGCCGACCCGCAAATGGGTCTGTATAATGCCCTGGTCGTTTCCTCAATGATGGGCTGCACCGTCTCCTTTACCATCCCCTACGCGCTTGGCGCGGTGGGGAAGGAGCGGCACCGCGAGCTGCTGCTGGGTCTGCTTTGCGGTGTGGTCACCATTCCGATCGGCTGTTTGGTGGCCGGGCTGATGTGCGCGCTGCCGCTGCCGGCCCTGTTGATCGATCTTTTACCGCTGGTGATCTTTTCGGCCGTGATCGCCGTTTGCCTGCTCCTGTTCCCGGATGGATGCGTTAAGGTGTTCGGCATCCTTGGCAAGGGTATTATGATTCTGATCACCCTCGGCCTTGCACTGGGTATTCTGAAATTTTTGATCGGCTGGGAGCCGATCAAGGGGCTTGCCCCGATTGAGGAGGGTGCCGCCGTGTGCCTGAATGCCGCGATTGTGATGAGCGGTGCCTTTCCCCTGATGTATGTGATCTCGCGCGTGTTTGCGCGCCCGCTGCGCCGCTTGGGCGGCCTGATGGGTATTAACGAGACGTCTGCCGTTGGCTTCGTTTCCTCGCTTGCCACCAGCGTGACCACCTTTGGTCTGATGGATCAGATGGATAAAAAGGGCGCCATGCTTAATGCCGCCTTTGCCACCTCAGCCGCCTTTACCTTTGCCGGTCACCTGGCCTTTACGCTGGCCTTTGACGCTGCGTATCTGGCCCCCATGATCGTGGGTAAGCTGCTGGCCGGCGCCTGCGCCCTGGCGCTGGCGGTGCTGATCTATTCACGCATTAGCCGAGGAAAGGAGGCTTGACCGATGAAAAAGCTACTGCTGACCATGCTGCTGCTTGCTTGCCTTTTGTCACTCTTTGCTTGTAAGGAGGCACCGTCTTCCCCCGGTACGGAGGGGGAGATCAGTGGCTCGAACAGTGAGGGCGAGCCGGAGAAGCCGGAGGAACCGCAAATACCGGATATGCCGAAAGAGGAGCACCGCTTCTCTGACGAGTGGTCATATGACGAAAGCGGCCATTGGCACGATGATATTTGCGGGCACGTTGGCCAGGTGTTTGGTGACCGGGCGGCGCACAGCTGGCATGCCACCACCATTCAAGAGGCCACCTGCACCGAGGATGGGCTGCAAAAGGTGGTCTGCACCGTTTGTGGCTGTCGCACGCTGAACCAGGTCATTCCCGCCTCGCATACGCTGATCACGCACGAGGGCAAGCAGCCCACCTGCCGTGAGCCGGGCTGGCAGGAATATCTGACCTGCGCGTATTGTGACTATTCTACCTATCAGCCGCTTGCCGGTGGCCATGTGCCCGGCGATTGGGAGATCAAGCAGGCGGCCACCTGCGCCGTGGCTGGCGAGCGTGTGCGCCGCTGTACGACCTGTGGTGAGGAGATCGAAAGCGAAAGCTACACCGCCCCACATACCATCGTCGTTCACCCCGGGCAGGAGCCTACCTGCACCGCGCCCGGCTGGTATAAATACGAGACCTGCGAACATTGCAGCTACAGCAATTACGGTACGATCCCTGCGCTTACGCACGATATCGTTCAGCACGAGGGGAAGGCGCCTACCACCACCGCTATCGGGTGGCAACCGTATGAGACCTGCAGCCGCTGCAGCTATTCCACATACGTAGAGCTGCCGGTGATCACCGTGCAGCACGTGCTGATCACCCACGCTGCCAAAAGCGCTACCTGCACCGCCGTAGGCTGGGCTGCCTACGTCACCTGCGAGAAGTGCGATTATACCACCTATCAAGAGCTTCCCATGTTGCCCCACGATACCGAAGAGCATCCGGGTCGTGAGCCCGGTTGTGTTACGGTAGGCTTTGCTGCCTACGTGACCTGCCGCGATTGCAGCTATACCACCTATCGGGAAATACCGGCCGTCGGGCACGAGCTGGTTTCGCACGCGGGGCAAGCGCCTACGTTAGAGCATATCGGCTGGCAGGCATATGAGACCTGCACCCGCTGTGACCATACCACCTACGTAGAGCTGCCCGCCCTGCATCACGTGCTGGTTGAGCATGCCGCAAAGGCACCCACCTGTACTGAGGAGGGCTGGGTGGCTTACGTTACCTGTCAAAACTGCGATTATACCACCTACCAAGCCATTCCTGCCACCGGCCATGCGCCGGGTGAATGGGTGGTGGTGCTGGAAATGACTTGCTTGTCTGACGGCAAGCGTGAGCAGCGTTGTGAGACTTGCGGTGAGCTGCAGGATGAGGAGAAGATCCCCGCCGCGCACGAGCCCGTGGCTAACCCGGGCCGCGAGCCTACCTGTGAAAGGGAGGGCTATTACCCCTACGAGACCTGCACGCGCTGCGACTATACCACCTACGAGAGCATTCCGGCCTTAGGGCATAGCGAGGGGGAATGGAAAACGGTCAGCCTGGCTACCTGCACGGCAGACGGCAAGCGTGAAAGACGTTGCCCCACTTGTACTTTGCTGCAGGAGGAGGAGATCCTGCCTGCCGGGCATGATATCCTGCAGCACGAGGGCAAGCCGGCTACCTGCACCGCAGACGGCTATCACCCCTATGAGGCCTGCACCCGCTGTGATTATACCACGTATGTGAAAATAGAGGCCGGGCACGATATCCGAACCCAGGGCGGCAAGGATCCTACCTGTACGGAAAACGGCTGGGCAGCCTATCAATATTGCGTGAACTGTACGTATAAGAGCTATATCGATATCCCGGCACTGGGGCATGACGAGGTAGCGCATGAGGCGCAGGCACCCACCTGCGCGGCGGTAGGCTGGGAGGCCTACGTTACCTGCAAGAGATGCAAGTATTCCACCTATCGGGAAATAGAGGCACTGCCGCATGCGATCGTCACGCACGAGGGGAAGGAGCCTACCACCTCCTCGCCCGGCTGGAAGCCCTATGAGACGTGTGAAAACTGCGATTATACGTCTTATGTGGAGATCCCCGCGCTTTCACCCTTTACCTTTGTAGAGGTTGAGGGTGGGTATCAGGTAACCGGCTATACCGGCAGCGAGGGCTACGTGGTCATTCCCTCTACGTACAACCACAAGCCTGTCGTTAGCATTGCGCAGCTGGCCTTTCGTAATCAGACCGGCATAACAAGTGTGGTGGTGCCGGATAGTGTTACATATATCGGCCCCTCTGCCTTCCGCGGCTGCAGCTCGCTTGCCAGCATTACCCTGCCGTTTGTGGGAGATGGCGGCAGCAACCGGTATTTCGGCTATATTTTTGACGCCAGAGAAAACGAAAAGGGGCAGAAAAGCGTGATTCCGGCTTCGCTGAAAAGCGTGGTCATCACCGGTGGCGAAAGCATTCCTGCCCGCGCCTTTTATCAGTGTAAGATCACCAGCATCCATATTCCGGCCAGCGTTGCCAGCATTGGCGATGAGGCGTTCTATGATTGCCGCAGCCTGCAGACTGTTTCCTTTGCCCCCGGCAGCCGCCTGACCAGCATTGGCTCTAATGCCTTTTGCACCTGCACCAGCCTGCAAAACGTCACGCTGCCCGCCGGTGTTACCAGCCTGGGCTCCGGTGCCTTTTCCGAATGCTGGGCCTTTACCGAGATCCACATACCCACCGGGGTCACGGAGCTGAGAAGCTACGTATATAGCGCTTGTAAGGGGGTAAAATCTGTCAAGATCCCTTACGGTGTGACCAGCATCGGTGATTATGCGTTCCAGCACGGCGTGGCATTAGAGTATATTGAGATCCCGAATAGCGTCACGTCGATCGGTGGGCACGCCTTCGGCCAATGCACGGCCTTGCAGAGCATTACCATACCCGATAGCGTCACGTCGATCGGCACGGGCGTATTTTACGAATGCACGGCGCTTTCAGACGTCACGCTTTCCAAATCGCTGACCACCCTCAGCGCCGGTATGTTTTATAGCTGTACGTCGCTGAAGGAGATCGCCATTCCCGCCTCGGTCACCCGTATAGAGGCAAGCGCGTTTTGGCTGTGCAGCAGTCTGAAGATCATTACGATCCCCCAAAACGTCACTTATATCGGCCAGCAGGCATTTATGGGCTGCACGAGCCTGGTGGCGATCGTGTTCGAAAACAAAAAGGGCTGGAAGATAGACGGCGTTATGGATATTAACGTAAATATTTCTACTGACAACGTAGCGCTGGCAGAAAAATATTGGCGGAATTATTGGGAACGAGTATCGTGATAGAGGAGAAGGGAGACTATGACCGCCTTTGTTATCATTCGCCATGGGGAAAGCGAGGCCAACCTGTATCGGCGGCATGCCGGCCAGCAGGACGTGCCGCTTTCACCGCTTGGCCATGCCCAGGCTGCCTGCATGGCAGAATACGTAGCCAAGCATTTTCGCATTGATGCGATCTATTCCAGCGACCTTTCCCGCGCGCGGGATACCGCGCGCCCGCTGGCCGAGCGGCTGGGCCTGCCGATACGTGAGCGAAGCGACCTGCGCGAGATCAGCGTGGGCAATTGGCAGGGCCGCCCGTTTGACGAGGTGGCCGCAAAGGAGCCGGCGCTGTATGCCAGCTACCATGCCGCTCCCGGTCTCTTTACCTTTCCGGGGGGCGAGAGCTTTGCTGCGCTTGCCGCGCGCGGTGCCCGCGCCTTTGCCGCCATGGCTGCTGAAAACGAGGGCAAGACCGTGGCCGTGGCCACGCACGGCGGGCTGATTCGTACCCTGTGCTGCACGTGGCAGGGCTGGCCGCTCAGCCGCTATGGGGAGCTCGCCCCGTTTTCCAACACCTCGCTCACCGTGATCCGCTATGATGGCGGGCAGGTAGAGCTCTTGCGCGTGAACGATACCGCGCATCTGCAGACGTTATAAAGCAAAAGGACAGAGAAATGAAATTCTCTGTCCTTTTTGTCGGAAGGTAGTGTTAATAAAAGCTGTTCTTTTACCTCATGTAACAAAGCACCTATCTGCGGTGGGTATCTTCTATTTTAGTTTTCTTGGCGTGTCGATAAAGCCGGCAAAATAGTCAAGAGAAACGTTGTAATATTTTGCCAAAGTGACCATACGCTCAAACGGAATGGCTCTTTTCCCATTCTCATATTGTGCGTAATAGGATTGGCTGGTGCCTATTATTTTGGCAATGTCCTCTTGACTTTTATCGCAATCTTCTCTAAGATCCTTTAATCTTTGATATATATTCATTTTCTTCCCCTTGTTTTTTAGAAAATGATAGCACAAATGAACTAACCTTCCGTTCTTTCTATTTCGTACAAAACCGTTTGCCGGATCATGCGGAAGGAATCCTCCTCGTTTGCCAGCTCGCCGCTTTCCAGCATGGCCACCGTGCCGTAAATGATGGCACGGATGGCGTAATGGCGGCGCTTTTTCTCCTGCTCGCTGCCATCCGGCGTGCAGGCCTGCAGCAAGGCGGCAATGCGCTCATCCTCATCCCACCCCTCGCCAGAGGCGATCAGCACCGAGCGATAATTATCGTTTGCGAAAAGAAAGCGGATGTAGGCCACGCATAGCTCGGTCAGCTGGCGGCGGGGGTCACCCTGAAAGAGGCGGGTGATGTTCTCCCGCAAAAGCCCCCATTGGCTGTTGATATAGGCCACCGTAGCGCCGATAAAGGCCTCGCGGTTTTCAAAATGACGGTATGGTGCCGCGCAGGATACCTGGCAGGCGTTTGCCACCCGTCGCAGTGAAAAATCCGCAATGCCGTGCGCCGCGATCTCCTCAATCCCCGCGCGGATCAGCCGCTCGCGCAGCGAGTCGTTTTCTTGCCCCTTGGCCATGGCCTTCTCCTCTTTTTCTTCTTTTTTCTCTATTATGCCACAGCGGCGCCAAAAAAGCAAGAAAAACCTGTGTTTTTTCGCCGCTTTCTCTTGACAAATCGGTAACAATGCGGTATAATACATCCATCTTTCAAAAATGTTAACACTGTTAACATTTGTTAACAGAAACGAGGCAGGGTATGGAAAAGCGTATATCTCAAAAAATGGAAGGCTTAGGCACACGCCGCTCGGTGATCCGCGAGATATTTGAATACGGCAACCGCCGCAAGGCTGAGATCGGGGCAGAGCGGGTCTTTGATTTCAGCTTAGGCAACCCCAGCGTGCCGGCACCGCCCGTTGTGAATGAAACGCTGGCCGCCCTGCTTGCCGAGCGTGAGCCGGCCGCCCTGCACGGCTATACCACCGCCGCCGGCGATATGGGTGTGCGCCGCGCCATTGCCGCCTATTTAGAGAAAACGCACGGCGCCGCAGCAGACCCCGCGCTGATCTACTTAACGGTTGGCGCCGCCGCCGCGTTAACGATCACGCTTTCGGCCGTTTTGCCGGATGGGGGAGAGGGCGAGGTGCTGCTGCTTGCCCCCTTCTTCCCGGAATATCGCGTATTTGCCGAGCAGGCAGGCGGTCGCGTGCGCGTGCTGCCGCTGCGCGAGCCTGATTTTTCGATCGACCCTGCCGCCCTGCGCGCGGCGCTGAACGAGCACACCGCCGCGGTGATCGTCAATTCCCCCAACAACCCCGTGGGCAGCGTGCTGACAGAGGGAAATTTGCGAGAGGCAGCCGACGTGCTGCGCGAGGCAGAGGCGGCCTACGGCCACCCCATCTACCTCGTAGCGGACGAGCCCTACCGCGAGCTGGTGTATGGCGATGCGGTGGTGCCCTTTATCCCCAATCTGTACCAAGACACCATTGTGTGCTATTCCTTCAGCAAATCGCTTTCCCTGCCTGGCGAGCGGATCGGCTACATCTTCGTTTCCCCTGAGGCGGCCTTTGCGCGTGAGGTGTACGCCGCCGTGATGGGGGCAGGGCGTGCGCTTGGCTTTGTGTGCGCGCCGGCGCTCTTTCAGTATATGATCCCCGCTTGCCTTGGCCAAACGGCAGACCTGACCGTCTACCGCGAAAACCGAGACCTGCTTTATTCGTCACTGACCGAGATGGGCTACACCTGCGTCAAGCCTGACGGCGCGTTTTACCTGTTCGTCAAGGCCCCTGGCGGCGATGCCGGCGCCTTTTGCAAGCTGGCACAGCGGCATGAGCTTTTGCTGGTGCCCAGCGATGATTTTGGCTACCCCGGTTACCTGCGCATCTCCTATTGCGTAGCAACCGATATGATACGCCGTGCCCTACCCGCCTTCCGCGCGGCGATGAACGATTACGAAAAAGAGGAAAGATGAATGGATAAGAATGAGCTGGCTCTTGCAAGACAAGAGATCAATGAAGTAGATGAAGAGATGGCCAAGCTGTTCGTGCGCCGCATGCGCGCGGTCTCCCGCGTGGCCGATTATAAGATCGCGCACGGCCTGCCCATCTATGACGAGGCGCGTGAAAACGAGGTGATCGCCCGCAACGCCACCCGGGTAGAGGATGAGGAGCTGCGCTCCTTCTACGTGCAGTACCTGGCCGACGGCATGCGCGTTTCCCGCCGCTACCAGGAAAAGCTGGTAAACGGTATGAAGGTCGCCTTTTGCGGGGTAGAGGGCGCCTTTGCCGCCATTGCCGCCAAAAAGATCTTTCCCACGGCCGCGCGCGTGCCCTATCCCGATTTCCGCGCCGCGTATGACGCGGTGGTCAGCGGTGCCTGCGATTGCGCCGTACTGCCCATTGAAAACAGCACCGCCGGCGAGGTGGGTAACGTATTCGATATGCTCTTCTCAGGCTCCTTGTATATTGCCGGCGTATACGACCTATATATCAATCAGCACCTGATGGCGCTGCCCGGCACCCGCATAGAGGAC
>JAGASL010000018.1 GCA_017621755.1 Clostridia bacterium | reverse complement strand
GGAGCGATTCACGCTGGAGCTTGTTGGACAGATTGGAAACGCTGTCGCTCCATCCGTACTCGTCTGCCAAGAGGTCAACGACCTCCTGCATGGTCATCCCTTGCCGTACAATGTACGACTTAATTTCATTTCTCAAATTTGATTTCATATAAAAATTCCTCCATAATTTCGTGATATTGGTTTTCTGTGCGGTGAACTGCATTTACCGACAGATGATATTTTTTAAGATGGTGTTTTCCTCTCAAATTTCGCTCTGCGTAGTCCTGTCCACAACAGCACCCTATCGGGTTTACGGATGTGTGGGAGAGCTGACCGAAACAGAAGAAACTCCACAGTTCCGTGAAATTGCTATACTGTTCCGTAAATCACCGAATGATGATTTTGGTACTACATACGGTGTAAACCTTTACGGATTGCACAAGGCTTGATTTTGAGCATAGAAAAATCGCCTTGAAACTGGTGTGTTACGGATGTGCTAAGTGGACAAAATGTCCACTTGCCAAAATGCCGATGCAATGCTCATCTTAGCGGTGGAGTTGAAAACTGCCGTACGTACTGTACGGTACGTACGGCAATTTCTCACTTCGCTCACCATTTCAGAAAAGGCATCTTTGCCAAGACCTCAATGCCAACAAATCCACGCACCCGTTTTACTCCGACGTAGATGTTGTTGGTGGCCTCCACGTTGTAAAGACGTTCATTCTGTGCAAGCTCGGAACTGAGCCTGTTTGCCGACATCGGTTTTCGCACATTGTCCTCGCACCACAGCTTGTAGGCTTCATAGAGTGCCTTGGAGCTGGCTTGTGCATCTGCCTTGAAGCGGATATATCCCTCCGATTGTAGAAACTCGATGACATTGTTGCTGCTGCGCTTGACCGTTTCCACGTTCTGGGTGGCTTGTCCGCTGATGGTGAATTGATAGTTATTGGCAAGCAGCCGGTGCAGCCCCTCCAGACACCACAGGAAGATACCCTCCATCTCGGACATGAGCTTTTCAACAAGAAACGGATCGTCTTTACGGTCAGCGGGTCTGTCCTTGGTGGTCAGCACGATCTGACGGCGAAAGAAACCGTCCGATTGGTCATGCAGGGCTGTCAGCGCACCGTTGCCGAAGCATAAAAAACGAGCGTACAGTTGACTCTGATAGCTCTGTACGCCCTTGCGCTCCAAATCCATTTTGCACTCCGCTGTAACAATGGACTTGATATAGTTGGTTTTCGGTAATGCACTCATATCCATATCATCGTCCACCATCAGCAACTTGTTTTCCAGATCGGCTCGGCTGAAACGGTTGTTTTCGATCTTTTGAATACTTGTGGTGTTCATGCTGTCCCCAAGGATGGAGCGCATCACAAGCCCGATACGGCTTTTGCCCTCGCCACCCTTGCCGATGAGCATGAGCATCTTTTGCCCCTTGGTGGAGGGGATAAGGCAGTAACCCAAATACTCCTGCAAGGTGGGGATGTCCTCCGGCACGAGCAGATCAGACAAAAAATGCAGCCATCTCTGCGGCTGCGGTGCGTTCGGATTGTATTTGACCCTCATACGGTTGTTGCAGTAGGTCTTGTCCTCGGTAAACGTGCCATTGAGAAAGTAAGTGCCGTTTGCCACATGGATGCGGTCTGTTTCAATGGGCAGCGGTTCGGAATACGCCATGAGCTTTAGGGTATCAAAAAGACTTTTTACCTTCTTTGCAATCCCGATGCTCTGACAGGTCATGACCTCATCCAGGATCATCTGCTGGATTTTGCCCTCGTCCTCAATCATACCGTCCACGGTAAACAGCCGATTGCGGACACATTTCATCGGGTGCTGATGCAGAAACGAGCCGCAGAAAGCGACTTCATCAATCATCTTGCCGTCATACCAAGAGGGCTGTTCGATGCCATCAAATTGTTTGTTCGCCAATACTGTGTTCCTCCTTCTTCACTTTTTCCAGATACCTTTGCAGCTTCGTCAGCTTGCCATCGGCCAGCATCATGTTGATAACCTCGGTGCGCTCATACGAATCGCCCATAATCAGCAAATCCACCAAATACTCCACATAGTCGAGCCAATGACAGGCTTGCACAAAGCGGTCATGATGCTCGTCCTCCGGCGTTCTCGGCGCATACAGCACTTTCCACTCCTGCAAGAGATTCATATACGCCAAGAGCGCAGAAAAGCACAGCTTCTCATTTTCTCTGAGTTGCTGTGCTTCGCTTTTTCTATTCAATTGTTCCTGCATTTCCTTGGTAGGCGGCTTGTCCTGCGAGATACCGAAGTCATACGCCAGCTTGTTCGCCGCGTCCAACACAGGCAGACCGTAGAGATTGGCAACGAGGTCGATCACGTCCCCATGCTCGCCGCAAGCGAAGCAATGATAGTGGTCATCGTACACAACCATGCTCGGATGCCGGTCATTGTGAAACGGGCAGAGTGCTTTCCCGTATCGGTTGACCTCGATACCGTAATGCTCGGCAGCTTCTCTTGTGTTGATGCTTGTCTTTACTGTTCCAAATACATTCATCCAATTCCTCCATAATTCTTGTTGATAGGGACGATTTTTCATCCCCTCGTGTATATTATGAGAAAAATTGAAAAAAGGGGTACAATGGCATGACAAGCCCGTTTCAAAAAACATGACAGTATGATCTACGCTGTTCGTTGCAAAAAAAGCGTATCAGATTTGAAAAAAATTCTTTGAAAGTCATGTTTTGGACACACATCTATGGTATAATAAAGAAAAACAAAAAACATGACAGCTATGGAAGGAGGTACACATTATGAGCATCCTCAACCAAAATCTGCTGACTCTTGATTTCTGGCAGAACAAAGTAACCTACGGCAAGCGCATCGTTCCCACCGGCAGCATTGGATGTACCGCACTCAACATCACAGACGAGCAGATCGGCGCATTAACAACGCTATGTCAGCCATTGACCGAAATAATTTTCATGCTCGGTACGGGTAATGTGGATGTGTCTGTGTTCCCCAAGGCAGAGGAAAGTCTATTGCAGATCGTTCGTTTTTTGCAGAACACAGAGCCGTTCTCGTATCTGGACTTGGCAACGGATGAAACGGAGCTTCACCGTCTTTTTGATGAAGAACACATAGAAAATATCCTCGCATACATCAAGGCGGCACAGGAAATCGGTGCGGCAGCTTCTTTGGATGAACGATATACCCGTGGTGTCGGCGTGATGAAGCTGATACAGGTAATGGCGCAGCTTGGAAATACTCTGCTGATCTACAAGCAATCTATGACATCTTTCGCCCATGCACTCCACGACAGCAAGCGCACCCCGGACGGATATGCCGCCGCTTTCGCAGAGCATTTTTCAAACACGGACAAACTTACGCTGAATGACCCGTCATGGATGGCATTATCCAATACCACGATGCAGTATGTATCCGCTGCCATGCCGGAGAAAGAAACACCGCAGCTTGTAAAACGTATGCACTACGTTTCTTTTGTGGGAATGTTCCGTTCTGATTTATTTGAGGGCTTATGTGTCGGTCATGCACCGAGGTTATGCCCCATCTGCGGAAAGTGGTTTCTGACTACCGATGCAAGGCAGACAAAATACTGCGGAGGTCTTGCGCCGGGTGACAAGCTCGGTCGCACCTGCCGTCAGATCGGCAATCTCAAAGGCAGAGAGCAGAGGGAGCTTGCGGACGATCACCCCATCAAGGCAATATACACACGCCGCATGAACACGATTACGCAGTATCTTCACCGTGGTACGCTGGACGAGCTGACCGCCAAGGAGATGAAACGGTTGGCAAAGGATAAGATGAAACGGGCAATCAAAGAGTTTGCCTATGCCCAAGGCGATTATGCCAAGGAAATGGAACAGGATGCCTTGCTGAAAGAGGCAAGGGCAAAAATTTGAATTAGATTAAGGGGTACAGAAATGCAGATAAAAGAAATCTCAAAAAAGGATTTCAAAAAGGTCATTCAATTTGCTATCAAAGGAATGCATTTTGAAGAATACTTAAAAAACAGATTTATATTAAATGCCTATGGACGATACTTCTGGTATTTGGAATATACAAATGCCACACAAGTGCTTTCCGCTTATGAAGAAAATGAACTTTTGGGCGTTCTTGTTGTGGATATGAAAGACGAACCGAAACCGTATAAGTCCTTTTGGAAAAGTGTGTATGTCAAGTTTGTAGATGTGATTCAAAATCTGTTTTTCGGCGGTGGTGTTATGCCTTATAACACAGCCAACAAAGAGATGTATGCAAAGTATACCGAATTGTACAAGCCCGATGGGGAGATTCGATTTTTGGCAGCCAATCCAGATAGTAAGGTCAAGGGTGTCGGTACATTTCTATTAAACGAACTTGCACGGATAAAGCAAGGCAAGGAAATATACCTTTATACAGATACTAATTGCACCTATCAGTTTTATGAACACCGTGGATTCGAGCGCATAGGCGAACAGAATGTCGTACTTGAACTTCAAGGCGATGTTGATTTGAAATGTCTTATGTACAGAAAGAAATTGTAACAACAAATTTCATTTTCTAAAGACTTTACTCAAACTATTTTAGAGGGGAGGTGCGCCGATGTCGGAAGAACGCTTTTGGACAACCGATAAATCTATCAGCACAGCAAAATTCGCTGTGCATGATGGAGCTATGACCATGCGACAGGCAGGGCGTATCTTCCGTCTTGACCCTGCGCCGCCCAAGGCAGAGGACATCAATGATTACATTGTTTCCGCCGTCCGTGAAAACGATCTGACCTATTTTACATACTTCCTGCATCACTACGAGCCAAGGCTGAACAAGCGTGTTTATCGTTTTCTGCTGACCGAGGGTATTGACCGATATGACCCTCTGCGCTTTTTGGATTACAAGCTCAGTTGCGTTCTTGCCATGTTGGAGTGCTTGCAGAATTACGCTCCCGACAAGGGTGCAGATTTTCTGACCTATGCCCATCACTTCATCGGCAACGCACTTCTGGATTGCCGCCGACAGGAAGAAGCAGGCTCGTTCAAGTCTCTGGACGAATACAAAGCCGCCCGTGGTATCGCTTGGCTCTACAACAATTCCGGCAAGAGCGAAAAAGAAGTTATCAGCGAATATGCCGCCGAGCAGAATTGTTCCAAGGAAACTGCCGCCGAATATCTGACGCTGGCAAGGCAGAACCGTAGCCGTGTTCCACTCTACTGCACCATGCAGGACGAGGACGGAGAAGAAACAGGTGAGGACGTTACCTGTGACGATAGCTGGAACTATGCAGATATTCTCTGGAACGGTATTCGTGCCGATGCGGTGCGAGCCGCCTTTGACAAGCTCGATTACATGGAGCAGGATTTCCTTGAAATGCGAAACGCTATCTGCATGACCTGCGGACGTGTCGGCTCATGGGATGAACGTGCTTCTTTTGAAAAAATGGCAACCGACTATGAGTACAGCACCACCGGCGGCGCAGAGAAAGTATATAAGAAAGCCGTGGATAAGCTGATGTGGCATCTGGTGGATGCCGGTGTTCTCGGTGTGGTGGAATTGAAGCTGATTGAGAAAAACAAAAAAATCGCCGCCGCTGCATACGAGTACAAAGCAGTACATCGGTATGCCAACGACGACGATGAATGGGGAGAAATTCGTTTTGACTTTTCTGCCGGAACTGCGGAGATCGTGAAATTGGTAGACGGTGATTTTTGCAGAACGAACGTCTTTGCAAAAATTGCAATTCGTCAAATTCTGAAAATCTCCATGAGTGAGCTGCCGAAAAAATTGACGATACCCTTTGAGTTGGAAATGGAAAGAATACGCTACGGAGGCTGATCGCTGCGGCGGGTTTTATACCTTTTGCTCCCCCGTTGGCACAGCAAATCTTTCCGCACAGCTTCAAGATTTCCTATGCCAACTACACCCGAACAGCCGGATTTTGCCCATGCTCAATCCTTCGTTTTTGTTGGCTGTGTAGCCACAAAATCGGGAGTTCACATCGTGAACTCCGCTGTTCATGCTGACGCTGAAAAGTGTCTGTCGAAAGTGGGACAGCCCCTTTCCAGCGTCAGCGGTCGCCAAAGGTATAACACACTAGACTTTCCAAAGGAAAATCGTGTGCCAACAGGGATGCTTCTCGCCCCTATTGGAAACCCAGAGCCAAGGGATTGCATCCCTCTGGACACCCGCATATTTTCTTCGCAAATGGTACCCAAACTGTAAAAATGCAGTTTGACACCTTTCCTCAGAAAATACAAAACCGCTGTAACTTCCATCCTACACGGGGATGAAAAATACAGCGGTTTTCATTTGCTTATTGTGTGAGATGATTGTTTTTCGGCTTCACGCATTCGCCTACAATCGCTCCCCCAATAATCATTGCTGCGCCGATAATCTGTACCGGCAACAATTTCTCTCGGAGAAATATTACAGAGAACAATACAGCTGACAGCGGCTCCAAGTATCCGCAAATAGCCACGGTTTGGACTGAGATCTTGCCTATTGACGAAAAATACAGGTAACATCCGATGCCCGTGTTCAGCAAGCCAAGAATAATAATCGGCAAAATACTGTCAGCAGGGATGTCGATATCAAAGCCCTGCTTGAATCCAACCAACACAGCCACAGTTGCAAATGCGATAAACAACTGCAGGACAGAATTTTCAAGCCCCGTGATAGCTGTAGCTTTCTTATTAAAGATCACCATAAAAGCATACATGATTGCCGATGCAAGCCCACACAAGAGTCCGAAGCGGTTTGCAACGATTGCTCCGAAACCATTCACAAGAAATATACCAATCAGCACAGCAAGAAATCCAACGATCTTAGCGGAAGTCAGTTTTTCCTTGAAAAGCAATGGCGACAAAATCATCACGATCACCGGTCCGCAATAATAGCAGAGAGAGGCAATGCTGACACCAATCTGTGCGTATGCTTCATATAAAAACATCCAGCTTGTTCCCATTGCAATACCGGACACAGCAAGGAACAGAAAATCTTTTTTGTTCTTATAGAAGCCGAACTTTCCTCTGCCCAACAAGAAAATTGAGATCGGCAGAATACTGCCGATCAGTGTTCTCAAAAGAACGATTTCATAGCTGCTCAGATCAATATAGCTTGCAACAATTCCGTTTGAGCCAAACAAAAGAAGTGCGAGTATATACTTGAAAAATGCGTTTTTCATAATTATTTACATTCCTTGTGTTGATTTATTTTCAAGATTATTATATCATATAATCGTCTATGAGAAAAGCGAATGTTTCTCATGTTATAAATCACAATACCAGATGTATATGAGGTTGTTATGGATAAGAACTTGCTTAAATACTTTGCTTTTGTGAAAACTGTTGAATACGGCAGCTTTACGAAGGCGTCAGAAATATTAAATTATTCACAGTCTGGCATTAGCCGAATGATAAATGATCTTGAAACAGAGTGGAAAGTTACCCTCTTGGAGAGAAGCAAAATGGGGGTTAAGCTGACAAGTGATGGGCTGAAACTCTTACCTCACGCAAAGGCAGTTGTAGGTGAATATGAGAAACTGCAAATGGAAGTCGATGCCTTGAACGGTTTGCAATCCGGCATCATCCGTATTGGTACTTTTTCAAGCGTAGCAACTCATTGGCTACCGAACATCATCAAGGAATTTCAAAAGGACTACCCTAACATTGATTACGAGCTTCTGCTTGGAGATTACACGGAAATAGAGGAATGGATTCATACCGGTAGAGTAGATTTGGGATTTATCCGACTTCCGACATTGACGGAGTTTGAAACGATCTTTCTTGAAAAAGACGAGCTTATGGCAATCATACCGGAAGGACATTCATACGCAGACAGCGAATCGTTTCCAGTGGCGGCACTTTGTAATGAGCCATTCATGCTTCTTGAAAAGGGTGCAAAAGCAGAAATCTCCGCAATTTTTGAAAGGCATAATCTTACGCCCAAGGTGCATTTCACAACGTGGGATGATTATGCGGTTATGTCGATGGTGGAAAGCGGACTTGGTATCAGCATTCTGCCGAATCTCATTTTGAAACGCATTCCATATAAAATTATTGCAAAGCCATTAGATATTCCTGCATATCGTGACATAGGAATTGCGCTGAAAAGCAAAAAGACAGCATCGCTCGCCGTCAAACGCTTTTTGGATTATATTGAATACCGTTAAAACACCGCCCGTGGAAAACACGGGCGGTATCTCTGTCAACTATCCAAAGGTTTATACTCGGTTATGGCTTTCAAATACGCTTCGGGATCGCCGTTCAGCACAAGGTCGGCATATGCAGTGGGGTCGTTATAGATCAGATAGTCAAGCTCCGACCGCTGATACATGTTGTCGGCAACCTCGTTCTCCACAGCGATTGTATCAATGGCAATCATGCTGCCGTCTGCAAATTTCAGCTCCACACAGGCAGTATCCATATTGAACTTACAAGAAAGTAAGCGCTTCATTTTTGACCTCCTTTAGATCATTCCGAAGTGCAGAAGCGCCTCCTTAATTGCTTTTTCCTTATCGGGCGGGCATTGGGGCTGTCTTGCATCCTCGGACTTCGGTTTGTTGTAATTTTCTCGCTCGATGATGCCGTATTTCTGCTTCACCTGAGCGATATACAAGCTGCTGACCTTGAGTCCGGTATGCTCCAGCACATAGTCCTTGATTTCCCCGTAGGTTGCTTTCTTCTCCGCATCGGTGAGATCAAGCTCGTCCATGTGGATATCTACCTCGATATGTTGCTTGGTATTAAGTTTGGACAATAAACATACCGTCTCAACATGTCCTGTACACGGAAAGAGATCAACCGGCGTGACATCTCCCAGCTGATAGCCGGCGGCGGTCAGCGTTACGCAATCCCGTGCGAGGGTGTCGGGATTGCAGGAGATATAGACGATGCGCTTGGGCGCAAGGCGCGCAATATAGGCAAGCAGCTCCTCGCCGCAGCCCTTGCGCGGCGGGTCGAGCAGAACAACGTCCGGGGTGATCTTTTCTCCCCTGGCCTCCTCGGCGGCGGCTAAGAGCCGCTCGGTATCCTCGGCATCGCCGCAATAAAACGAGGCGTTCCCGATGCCGTTACGCGCGGCGTTTTGCTTGGCACAGGCAACCGCACTTTCTACGATCTCAATACCGATGACCTCGCGCACGCCGTCTGCCATCGAAAGACCGATGCTGCCCGCACCGCAGAAGAGATCAAGCAGCAGCTCGTCCCCCTGCAGATCAGCCAGCTCTCGTGCGCGGCGGTACAGCAGCTCTGCCGCATCGTGATTGACCTGATAAAACGCGGCAGGCGCAATCTCCAGCTCTACACCGCAAAGGGTATCAAGCATGCTGCTCTTACCCCACAGGGTGTGCCATTCGTCACCGCAGATGACGTTGGTATTTGCCCGGTTAACGTTGAGCAGGATGCCCACCAGCGCGGGGAATTTCTCACGCAGGTCGGCAACGATCTCCTCGGCGTGCGGCAAGCGATCTCCATTCAAAACCAGCGTAAGCAGCAGCTCGCCGCTTACCCTGCCCGCGCGCAGATAGATATGGCGCACAAGCCCCTTTCCGCTTTCTTCCTCATAGGCGGGGATGGCATATTGCACAAGCAGCCGATGCAGGCGCTTCACGATCGGGGCAAAGGCCGCATCCTGCAGGGGGCAATCCTCGGCTGCTACCACGCGGTGGCTCTTTGGCGCGTAGAAGCCGATGCGCAGGCCGCCGCCCTTTTCGGGCGCGACAGGGTACTGCGCCTTGTTGCGATAATGATAGCGCTCGCCGGTCGTCAGCAGCGGCAGCACGGTTACCTCTGGCATGCCCTGCTTGCGAAAGACCTCGCGCACGTAATGTTCCTTTAAGGATGCCTCGTGTGCGGCCGTAATATGCCGGTAGGCACAGCCACCACAGCCAAGGGCCGCACAGGGTGAGGGCGCGCGGTAAGGGGATTCTACCAGTATACGCTCTGCCCGCGCGATGGCATAGCCGCTATTAACGCGGATAATACGCGCCTCTACCAGGTCGCCATCCACCGCGCCGCTGACAAAGACCACCTTACCCTCTACGCGCCCCACCCCAAAGCCAAGATTGTTGAGGTCGGTGATCTGTATGTCACATAGCATATTTTTGGTCAGCATAACGGTTTTTCCCCCATTTTCTTTACTGCTTGTATTATACAATTTTTTTGCGCACATTGCAAGAGCGTGGCAAAAGAAAACGGCAGATAAGATCTGCCGTTTTCGATTTATTTCAAAATCAACACCGTAGAAGAAAGATACTCGATCTCGGTCTGCAGCGTTACGCAGTCACCCTCTCGCGCAAAGGGGACGGGGACTTGCTTACCGTCACGCCCGACACGCCAAATCTCTGCAAACGAGACATGCGGCAGACGAAGGGTGATCTCAGCAAAGCTGTCTACGTTGCCGTTGGTCAGGATCAGTACCTGCTTATCTTTATCCAGATAGAGGTACGGGCTGACACCCTCCTCAAGCGAAATAGCCACAGGCGCCTGCTGTGCCGCAACCGTCTCTAACAGGAAGTGGCGGCGCAGAGTAACGTATTGTGCAAGAAGATGCTCGTTGATGATATATGGCATCACGGCAAAGCCACGGCCGGTTACAATGGCCGGTGCCAGCCGATCCATGCGGTAGCCGTACACCTCCGTCTTTACGGATACCTCACCCTCGTAATCAATCTCTACAAAGTCACCGGCCGTTGTGCGGCAGGAGGCACGCAGACCGCGCACACCATCGATGCGAAGATCCTTGTCTGCACATTCCTCATAGGTATGATAGCCGGTATCCCTGCCCTTGTTCTCGGCACGGCGGGCGCCGATCAGCGAAAGCAGACCGCGCTCCTGCAGTGCCAATACGCCGCCGCCATCCAAAAGCACGAAGTTTTGGGCGAACAGATCGCAAAGCTCTTCATCCGTAAAGGTGGCGATAGACGAGGCACCCATAAACACGGTTTGCCCGGCAAAGCGCTTTTCACGCGAGTAGCGGAAGGAAATACCCATGGCAGACAGGTAGCCCGCGATATGATATTCGCTTGGCATTAGGCTTTCTAAGCGCCCGTCACGCATGGCCTGGTGGTAGCATGAATGAGGGTCAATGGGAACTACCACGCCAGAGAGTGACGAGTAACGCAGGCCAAGATCCAGCACACCCTGCATAAAGGGCTGCTCCTCCTTTACCACCTGGCCATAGCCAAAGGAATCGCGCGTGCCGTTACCGATAAAATCGTAAAGCGAATAGGTCATGCCGGAAAGCACCAGCGGAATGGCCGTCTCTAACACGAAGCGCAAAAAGCGCGGACTGCGGCGATAACATGAGGCAGAGCCATGCTCGACCTCCGGCATCACGAGAACGTCATCCTCGCACATGGCGCGTACGCCCATGCTGGCCTTGTTGAAATAGTGGACATATCCCTTACCGGTCATTTCCTCATAAGGGAGGTGGATGCGGTTGATCTTATGGCCGCCCCCCTGCGAGAGTGATGCAAAGAGCGCCTGCCAATCCCTCGCTTCCATACAATGCTGCTCGGGGCCGGAGGTCATAATGGCCACATCGGTATGCGGGCAGGCCTTTTTTACCGTTTTGGCGATCTCGTCTGCCAGCTCGACCATCACGTCGCGGTTAGAATCCAGCCACGCCTGGCGCTCGCGGTTGCAGGGACCGGGGGTAAGGAGCTTCTTGACAAATTCCTCACGCGTGTAGGTGGTACCCAGGCGCTTGTTATAATCGGCCATGTGCAGGTCACAAAAGCAGCCGGCAGAGCGCAACGGCGCGTGGTTCATCAGGCGGAAATCATCCTCGATCCAGTAGGTATCCGGGGTAAGCTCCTTGCAAAGAAGGGTCACATATTCGGCAAAGTAGGCGCGCCAGTTCTTACATAACGGACATGGGATGGCCGTAGCCGCCGTGCCATACGGGTCAACCATGGGCGTGAAGTGCTGGTCGGGCGCAAAGTGCCTGCCGCGGTCGGCGTGGCCCATTTCGATCCAGTTGTTCACGCTGACTGTAATACCCTTTTCCCGCAGCGCAGTCGCTGCCTTTTTCAGCACCGCGATCCACGTTTTCTCTTCTTCTATAGAGATATGGCCGCAGTGAAACTCCTCTAAATTGAGCATGAGCATCACATTGTCAAAGCCGTACTGCACACAATGCCGTACGATGCTCTCGATACGCTCATCCTGCCGCTCATCCGGCGTGATCTGTATTCTCAGACAATTGTGGTAGATTTTATAATCCATACCGATCCCCCCGCAGATTACTGCACAAAATCAAACTCAAAATCGTAGATGTTGACGGTATCGCCATCCTTTGCGCCCTTTTCGCGCAAAAGGTCGATCACGCCGTTCTTTTGCAGCACACGGCTGAAAAAGGAAAGCGACTGATAATCCTCAAAATTGATCTGCCCCATGAAGTTATAGAGCCACTTACCCTCCACATAATACACGCCGCCCTCTACCTTAACAGTGGTCTCGCGCTCGTCTGCCGAGGCGCGAATGGCAGCCTCCTCCTCGCTGATCTCACGCTCGTAGACCTTAATGGGCGGCAGCTCGTCAAGCCGCTCGCGCACAGCGCGAAGCAGCTCTGGAATGCCCTCGCCGGTCACGGCAGAAACAAAGAAGAGCGGATAGCCGAGAGCCTTCACGTGCTTTTCAAAATCGCGCACGTAGGGCTCCTCCTCCCAGAGGACGGAATCGCATTTATTGGCCACCATGATCTGCGGCCGCTCAGAAAGCTCTGGGCTGTATCTCTTCAGCTCGCGGTTAATGATCTCTACGTCCTCGATCGGGTCTCTCCCCTCGGTGGCGGCAATATCTACCACGTGAAGAAGCAGGCGGCAACGATCTACGTGGCGCAAAAAGTCATGCCCAAGGCCAGCTCCCTCTGCCGCGCCCTCGATCAGGCCGGGGATATCGGCGGCTACAAAGCCGCGCCCCTCGCCCATCGGCACAACGCCAAGGTTGGGAGATAGCGTGGTAAAATGGTAATCGGCGATCTTGGGCTTGGCAGCCGAGATCTTGGAAAGCAGCGAGGATTTTCCTACGCTGGGAAAGCCGATCAGCCCCACGTCAGCGATCATCTTCAGCTCCAGCAACAGCTCCTTTTCTTCGCCGGGCGTGCCGCCCTTGGCAAAGCGCGGGATTTGGCGCGTGGGTGTTGCAAAATGGCGGTTTCCCCAGCCGCCGCGGCCGCCGCGGCAAGCAATAAACTCCTCACTCTCGGACATATCAAACAGAATACGCCCGCTTTCAGGATCCTTAAGCAGTGTGCCGGGTGGCACCATGATCACGGTGTCTGCCCCGTTTTTGCCGTGCATTTTTTCTGATTTTCCGTTTTCGCCGTTTTCGGCGATAAACTTACGCTTATAGCGGAAGGAAAGCAGCGTATTGCTGCCCGGGTCTACGCGGAACACGATATTACCACCGTGACCGCCGTCACCACCCGAGGGACCACCGGCATTCACGTATTTTTCACGGTGGAAGGCCACGGCACCGTTGCCGCCGTCACCTGCCTTGATATAAATCTGGATATGGTCAATAAACATCAGGGAATTCCCCCCTTCTTACTTATCGTCCTTATCGCCACGCTCGCGGATCACGATGCGGATCGGCGTACCGCGGAAGCCAAAGGTCTCGCGGATGCAGTTTTCGATATAGCGGCGATAGGAATAGTGAAACAGCTCGGCATCGTTACAGAAAATGACGAAGGTCGGCGGTGCTACCGAGACCTGGGTCATGTAATAGACCTTCAGCCTCTTACCCTTATCAGAGGGCGGCTCGTGCCTGGTGGTGGCATCGTTGAGCAGGTCGTTGAGCATACCGGTCGAGATGCGGGTCTTTGCCTGGTCATACACATAGCGGATCTGCTCATAGATCTGGCTAACGCGCTGCCCCGTCTCTGCCGAGATGAACATGATGGGCGCATAGGTCATATAAGAAAGTGCGTTGGTGATATCGCGGGTATAGTTATTAGTCGTTTTATTATCCTTTTCGATCAGATCCCATTTATTCACCACCACGATCGAGGCCTTACCTGCCTCGTGCGCGATGCCGGCAATATGCTCATCCTGCTCGGTAATACCCTCTGCCGCATCGATCATGATCAGACATACGTCTGCCCGCTCGACCGCCATATGGGCGCGGAGCACAGAAAACTTTTCAATACGATCCTCAACCTTACTCTGCCGGCGGATACCTGCCGTATCGATGAAATTGAAGGAGCCGTAAGCATTATCCACGCGGCTGTCTACCGCATCACGCGTGGTGCCCGCCACGTTAGAAACGATCATACGGTCCGCCCCGAGCACACGATTGACAAGCGAGGATTTACCGGCGTTCGGCTTGCCGATCACGGCTACGTTGATCAGCTCGTCGTTCTCGTCCTCATCCTCACGCGGCGGCACAGCGGCCAGCGCCGCATCCAGCAGGTCACCGCTGCCGGTGCCGTGCAGCGAGGAAAGCGCGATGGGGTCCTCGTCAAAACCCAGCTCGTAAAATTCGTAGTAGGCCGGCGGCAGCGAGCCAATGCTATCTGCCTTGTTGATGGCCAGCACGATGGGCTTACCGCTCTTTTTCAGCATCACGGCAATGTCGCGGTCATCCGCCAACAGGCCATCCCTCACGTTACACATAAAGATGATCACGTCGGCCGAGTCGATGGCGATCTGCGCCTGCGTGCGCATCTTTTGCAGGATGGGGTCATCCGTTTTTGGCTCGATACCGCCGGTATCGATCAGCACAAAGCGGCGGCCACACCACTCACCCTCGCCATAGATGCGGTCACGGGTGACACCCGGCGTATCCTCTACGATCGAGCGGCGCTCACCAATAATCTTATTAAACAACGTGCTTTTGCCCACGTTTGGCCTGCCAACGATGGCAATGATCGGTTTTCCCATATCTCTCTCCTCCTCACTCTTCACCCAATATGGCGGCGGCCAACGCCGCACCGTCATTCTCTACAAAGCGGATGGCACAGCCAAGCGTTGCCTCGACCTCCGCGGGTGTTTTGTCATCTAAAAACAGGTCGCCCTCGCTTCGTAGAACGGCAGCGGGCAGCAGCAGCTCGTCTCCAAGCGACTGCCCCTGCAGCTGCTCGATAATATCCCCAGCGGTCAACAGGCCGGCTACGGTAATGCTTTCGCCAAAGAAGCGGTTTTTGATCTCATAGACCTGTACAACCAGCCCCGGGAAGGCCTTTTCCATGCGGTGCGCGATCTCACACAGCAGCGGGTAGGCCGCCACGCCCGTAGCAAGCGAGACCGTGCGGCGGCATTCGCCCGGCGCTGCATCATAGGTCTGCCAATCGGCGAACTCGGTACGCAGAGAGGTGATCATACCCACGCCGTTTTCCAGCTGGGGGTACCCCTCGTAAAACTCTTCATCCGGCAGGTCTCTGCCGGCGCCCAGATAAAACTCGTCCCCGCAGAAGAAGAGGCGCGAGCCGTTCTTTTCATACAACGGCCCGGCCACGGCATCCACCTGCTCGATCACGGCGGCACATTCCGCCGGCGTAAACATCGTAAGTGGATGCAGCCCCTCGCGGTGCTTGGTCAAGCCGGCCGGCACCACCGAAACCGAGCTGACTGCCGGATACAGGGCGGCCAGGTCGCTTAGTGTGCGATCTAATTCTTTTCCGTCATTTATTCCGCGGCAGAGCACGATCTGCCCGTGGATCTCGACCCCTGCCTCAGCGAGCTGATACAAGTAGCGCAGCGATTCGCCCGCGTGCTTATTTTTCATCATCTCCACGCGCAGCGCGGGGTTGGTGGTGTGCACCGAAATGTTGATGGGGGAGATATGCATGCGAATGATGCGCTCTACCTCCCGATCACTCAGGTTGGTCAGCGTGATGTAGTTGCCGTGCAGGAAGGATAGGCGTGCATCATCATCCTTAAAATACAGGGTATCACGCATGCCGGGCGGCAGCTGGTCAATAAAGCAGAACACGCACTTATTGCGACAGGCCTGCTTACGGTCCATCAGCGCCGTTTCAAAGCCCAGGCCGATATCATCGTATTCACCCTTCTTGATGGTGACCGCATAGGGCTTGCCGTTTCTTTCCAGCGAGAGAAGCACACGCTCCTCGGCCAAATAAAAGCGGTAATCCAGCACGTCCTGAATCTCGTTACCGTTGATGGCAAGCAGCACGTCGCCCGGTTTGATCTTCGCCTTTTGTGCGCGGCTGCGCCGCTCTACCTCGGTGATCGTAACCATATCGGTCTCCTTTCTTTACATTAAAAAAGCGCCTTGATCTCCTGATACAGCGCATCAGCCCATGCAGCACAGCCCTCGGCATTCGGGTGGCCGCCATGCTTTGCCATGTACGGCGCATTCTCTCTGCTCAGCACGGCGCGGTTATCAAACAGCAGCGAAACGCGCGGGGCAAGCTCTGCCTCGATATACGCATTGATCTCTTGCCACATAGTACGGTGCGGCTCTGCATAGTCAAATGGCGGCACGGTCTGCAGCACCACACGCACCCCGGCGGCCAGCAGGCAATCGACGATGGTGGCCAGGCTTTTCTTGATCTGACCCGCCCCCTGACCACTGTGAAAAATATCGTTTACGCCAAAGCAGACCACCACGATATCGTTCTGTTTGGCCTTATACATCCAGGCGCTATCTGAGGCGGCATCCTCTGCCCGGCCGAAGCCAAGGCCAAGGTTCCAATGGGCATAATCATCCCCCAGCATGGCAGAAAGTCTTGCGTTCCAATGCGTGTAGGAATTATAGGGAGTGCCAAGCCCCTGTGTGATCGAATCGCCAAAATAGGCAATCTTAGCCTTCACAGGCCGGTCACAGCCCACCATGCCGGGCAAGGGCATGCGCACGTCATAGCGCCATTCATCCTCGCCCTTTACGTAGATGGGCAGCATCGATTCATGGTGGTAGGGCAGCCGCTCACCCGAGAAGGTCAGCTCTAAGCAGAGAAACTCACCCGCCGCAAAGGAAAGCGTAAGCGGGTCGGTTGCAAAGAATTCACCGGGGGCTACTGTTTTTTCCTGGCTGCCGTTAAAGGTAACAGGGCGCAGCTCGGTCACGTTGATATCGGCCTGCGTATCCTCATCCCCCACGCGCATAGCGGCAAGAGGCTTGTCTGTTCCCATCTGCTTGCATTTTCCAATACGTGCGCTGTGGATCCTCCAGGAATCCAGAATCAGATTTTTATGGCTGACGTCACCTTTAGAGAAGGTACTGTCGATCATATTGGAGAACAGCAGCGAATACGAATATTCGCCCCCTGCGGTAATCTTATAAAACGCACGTGCGGTACGGACCTCACCCGCCGGCATAGCAAACCAATGCTGGTTACCGCTGCCGGCAACCGTGTTAGAAGAAAAACGCTGAAAATACTGCATAGTAGCCACCTCTTAACGATTTATTATAGCACAAAAAAGAGGAAATTGCAACAATTCCCTCTTTTTATTGTCATATTATTCTTTTGCCTCAAAGATTTCCCATATAGGTCAGTATGTCGGTAACGGCATCCAGCTCGCTTGGCTTATTGCGCTTCAGCCACAGCGCCCGGTAGCGCGCGATCCAGGCGGGGGCATCTGCTAGGCGTTCTAGCGGATAGCCGCCCATTCTTGCAAAGCAATCAGCCATGTACAGCACGCCCTCAGCCGAAACGAGAAAGGCCTCGTGGCACGCCTGCCAGCCCCAACGCTGCAAGCGCACCTCATCCATCAGCTTGCTGATGCGGCGACGTGTTTCCTCCACGGTGCCCATGGGGGGAATATATACGTCCAGCTTCCCTGTTTCCGGGCACATGCAGTTGGAATGGTAAGAGGCAAACTGCCACCACGGCACCTCACTCGCGCAGGCAGAAAGCTCCTTCATCGCTAGAGAAGCGCCTGGGGCACGGTAGAAGAGCGCATCCGCATGCGCGTCAAAGGCATCGTCAGCCGGGCTACCGGCGTTCCATGCGTTTTCCGCCCCCAGCAGGAAGCCGTAGGTGCACAGCTCGATCGGGCAGGGGGTGCCCCAGTCGCCCCAGTTGGTATTCATCAATCCGGTCAGGTGATATTCCTTCCCCCGCCTTGCCATTTCGGGAATGTTGACACTGCTTTGGTCAATGTTCTCTACCAGGCGTGCCCAGCTATTGGTGCCGGGGCAGACGATATGCGGATTGCTTGGGTTGGTTTTGGTCAGGCTGCTCAGCCAGTTGTCTACCCGCTCAAGCCCGCCCCTGCCGTACCACCAGGTCAGCAGATACGCATCCTTCGGGAAGGCGGGAGAATATTCGGGGTGCTGCACCATAATATCCGACCACATCATCGGCGTTTTTCCCTTTTCGTGCAGGTAGTCCATAATGGCCAGCACAAAATCCGTGTACATCTTGCCGGTATCCTGCCCACGGTAACGCCCGTTTTCCAAATCAAATGTCTCGTCACAGCAGATGTTGAATTTATCGGTGCGGAAGAGCGGAATGATCTGGTCGATCATGCTTTTTACCAGCGCGAGGCTCTTGGGGTTCAACGGGTCAAGCGTGTGGTGGAACACGCGCTCGTTCCAGAACAAGTTCTTGGGTTGATAATCCTCAGCCAGCTGCAGCTCACGGTATTCCTCCAGCTGCAGCAGCTCAAACAAATGGCCAAAGGTGGCAACGGATGGGATAAATTCAATAAAATTCTCATAGCACAGATCGTCAATGCGGCGCAGCTCCTCTGCCGTCAGGCAGCCGGTGCGGCGCGTAATGGGCTTGAACTCCTTCAAATCAAGCACATGCTCGGAATAGATCTGAAACACGTTGATCTTGCAATAGGCCATGCGATCGATCAGCTCTTCAAAGGTCTCCATGGTCGGAATTTTGCCGCGCGTGACGTCATGGTAGAAGCCACGATAGGAAAAATCCGGCTTATCCTCGATATGCAGGCAAGGGATCTCACCCTGATCGAGCAGCTGACGCAGCGTTTGAATACCGTAAAACGCCCCCTTTTCGCAAGCGGCTGTTAGGGTAACGCCATCCTTCGTCAAGGACAGCGCATATGCTTCACCCTCTCCACCCGTCAAATGCATACGCATAGGGGCGCCGTCTTGTGCGGTGGGGAGCTTTTTTAGGGCCTTTGCCAATCGCGCGTCTGCCACCTCTGGCAGCGAAACGGCGGTATAGGGAAACCGGTCCTCTTCCACCCGGATGGATTTGGGCATGGGAATCAAATGCAGCATAGTCGTATCACCTTTCCGTTTTTCTTTTCTTCATTCTATCACGCGCCGCCCCGAAAAGCAAGCATTTTTCACGATTTTGGGCATGGGAGTTGACATTTTTTGCAGCCTGTGCTACAATGAAAAAAACCTTTTTAGGAGAAAGCAACATGGAACTGAAAGGCAAAAAGATCAACTTTTTAGGCGATAGCATTACACAGGGCGTTGGCACCAGCGCGCCCGAGCATATTTTTCACGCCGTGCTGGCCAAGGAATACGGCGCCGTAGCGCGCAATTACGGCATCAGCGGCACCCGCTTTGCCAAGCAAAGCGCCTCCAATGAGCCTGCAGAATGGGACCAGAACTTCTGCGACCGGGTAGCCAAAATGGATGCTGATGCAGATGTGATCGTGGTTTTCGGCGGCACGAACGATTTTGGCCATGGCAACGCGCCGCTTGGAACCCGTGCCGACCGCGAATATACCACCTTTTACGGTGCCTGCCACCAGCTATTCTCTTCCCTGATCAAGAAGTACCCTGCCGCCGTGATCGCCATTATGACCCCCCTGCACCGTGCCAACGAGGATAACCCGCGCGGCGACGGCCGCAAGGAGACCGATTACGGCCGCCTGATCGACTACGTGCGCATCATACGCGAGGTGGCAGAGGAATACGCCCTGCCCGTGCTCGATCTCTACGCCTTTGGCGGCATTCAGCCGAAGCTGGAGGCACAGCGCTTGCTCTACGCCCCCGACGGCCTGCACCCGAACGATGCCGGCCACGCCGTCATCGCCCGCAAGTTGGGCAAGTTCTTAGAGAGCCTGTAATACGAAAATGAAAGGTGTGATCGTTTTATGGAAGCGCACCGGCTAACGGCCATCAATTCGATGCCCTACGAAGTGAAAAACCTGGTTGGCTTGGCGGAAAACGTGCGGGTCTACGCCCCGGATGGAGCGCCAAACGCATGGAACTATTCACACCATGCCGCGATAACATCCTTCAAGGGAAAGCTATACGTTTTTTATTCAAACGGCAGAAAGAACGAGGACGATTGCGGCCAACGGGTCGTCATGGCGGTTTCAGACGATTTTTACCATTGGGAAAACCGCGTGATCGCTGACAACATTCCCGGCGGAAACGATCTGTGGTTTCTGACCTGCAGCGGCTGCCACGTCTATGGCGGTAAGATGGTGGTCTACTGCTCGGCAAGAACGCACGACCCGGATACCATCATACGAGCCGCGGATGGCACGCCGTACCATATCGATACGCCCGATTATCGCCTCTCTTACTGCGGTATGTTTTATACCGAAACCGAGGATGGCGAGCATTGGAGCCCATTGGCCGAATTGCCGGGCAAATTTGCCGGTGCAGCGGGCGCAGGAACAGACCTTACGCTTCCGCAAGCGCCGCTTGCCACAAGCACCGGCACCTATGACGTCACAGCGGGCAATCTTCCCCCCCTGCTGACCAAGGAACAGGTGTTGATCTGGCCGGGCAACATTGGCGCGGCCTATTCTACCGACCCTTCCGGCCTGGGCGAATGGCATGGCTTTGCCACCCGGGTGCATCCAAAATTCCCTGCACCGCCGCTCTTGTGTGAGGGTAGCGTTTACCAAGAGCCAAACGGCGCGCTGGTCATGCTTTTCAGAACAAACGGCCCGCGCCTTTACGGAACGATCAGCTATGACTTGGGAAAGACCTGGACAGATCTTTACAAAACCAACTTCAATGATGCCTCTGCCAGGTTTCAAATGGGCACACTTCCCGATGGGAGAAGCTTCTATATCGGCAATTACAACCCTTCCCGCGCTGAGATCATTTTAATGGCCTCACGAAACGGCATTGATTTCGATCAATGGTATTACATAAGAAACGAAGGAAACTGCTACACGCTGAAGGCCCCCGGCATGCATAAGGGCGGCCTGTTTGGATACCCGGCAGTCTGCTTTGACCAAGAATACATGTACGTCGCCTATTCTCTGCTCAAAGAGGCCGTTGAGGTAACACGAATCAAACTCACGGATATTGCGGATACATCATTATTGTGAACAAACCAAAGAAGAAGAGGGGCAAGCCCCTCTTCTTCTTTATATCAAGATATGCCGAACAAAATTATTGTGCATTCAAAGCCTTGGCTTCCTCTACCAGCTTCTGGGTCAGGTTACCGGGAACCTCCTCGTAGCGGGCAAATTCATAGTCAAAGCGGCCGCGGCCCTGGGTTGCAGCGCGCAGTGCGGTTACGTAGTCGCTCATCTCTGCCAGCGGTACGTCAGCCGTTACGGTCTGGTAGCCGCTCTTATCGGGATGTGCTTCAATGCCGCCTACGCGACCGCGACGGCGCGGCAGATCGCCAAGCACGTCACCTACGTAGTCATCCGGCACGGTTACCTGCAGGCAGACCACAGGCTCAAGCAGGATCGGGTCAGCACGCAGAAGGCCCTCACGGTATGCCAAACGCGCAGCCAGCTTAAAGGAAATTTCGTTCGAGTCTACCTCGTGGTAGGAGCCGTCATACAGGTCAGCCGCCAGGCGCACCATCGGGTAGCCGGCCAGCACGCCGCCCTCAACCATGGCATCACGCAGGCCCTTTTCAACAGCCGGGAAGAAGTTCTTCGGTACGGCGCCGCCGAATACCGATTCGGTAAAGGTAAGTTCATCCGTCTCGCCGGGGGCAAAGTGGATCTTTACGTGACCGTACTGGCCAGATCCGCCGGACTGCTTCTTATGCTTACCCTCGGCATCCACCTTCTTGCGGATGGTCTCACGATAGGCAACGCGCGGCGTGGTCAGCTCTACGGCGGTGCCAAAGCGGCTCTTCAGCTTGGCAACCACTACGTCAAGATGCGTCTCGCCCAGGCCGTACAGGAGAAGCTGCTTGGTCTCGGCATTGTTCTCAAAGCGGATGGTGGGATCCTCCTCCAGGAGGCGGGCAATACCCATTGAGATCTTATCCTCATCACCCTTGCTGCAGGGCTTAACGGCACGGCAGGCATAGGGGTTCGGGTAGGTGATCGGCTGATAGCGCAGATCATCAGAGCGGGTAGTCAGCGTATCGTTGGTATTGGTATCCGAAAGCTTGGTGGTAACACCGATATCACCGCAAACCATCGAATCAACCGTGATCTGCTTCTTGCCGCGCAGCATGTACAGGTGGCCAAGCTTTTCAGCAACGCCGCTGCGGGTGTTGCGCAGCGTATCGTTTTCCTTTACCTCGCCGCTCATGACCTTAAAGAAGGACATCTTACCAACAAACGGGTCAGCTACAGTCTTAAAGACGAAGAGCGAGGTGTCGGCGCTCTCCTTCTCTACCGGGATCTCACCGATCTCACCATCGGCCAGCACCACGTGCTCTACCTTGCGGGCGGTAGGACGCGGGAAGGAATCGGCAATGGTATCCATGAAGGTCTTAATACCCCACATCTTGATAGCCGCGCCGCAGAATACCGGCACGATATCACCGTGGATGATACCCTCGTGAATGGCCTCAACAGCCTCGTCATGCGAGATCTCCTCGCCGCCGAAGAACTTCTCCATCAGCTCCTCGCTCGTCTGGGCGATGGATTCCAGCAGCATGTTGTGATATTCGTCACAGGTCTCGCGGAATTCTTCGGGAATGTCGCTCTGCACGTAGGAGCCGGTAGCCGACTCGAAGGTGTAAACGACCATATCGATCAGGTTAACAAAGCCGATAACCTTGTCACCCTCGATCAGCGGGATCTGAATGGGGCACACGGTCACGCCAAAGTGATCGCGCAGCGCGCCAAAGGCACGGTGGAAGCGGCATTCGCCATCATCAAATCTATTGATAAAGAAGGCCTTCGGAATGCCGGCCTCGGTAGCGGCCTCCCATGCCTGCTCGGTGCCTACCTGTACGCCTGCCTTACCGTCAACCACGATAACGGCCGCATCAGCCACGCGCACGCACTGGCGCATTTCCCCTTCAAAATCAAAGTAACCGGGAACATCCAGAATGTGAAAACGGATATCGCGCCAGGTGAGAGATGCAAGAGACGAGGAAAGCGAAAAGCCGCGGCGTACCTCTTCGGGGTCGTAGTCGCATACGGTATTTCCTTCCGGAATCTTGCCCAGACGGTCGGTCTCCTTAGCGATGTAGAGCATCGCCTCTGCAAGAGAAGTCTTGCCACCGCCGCTGTGACCCAGCAGGCATACGTTACGGATGTTCTTGGTCAATACTTTTTCCATGATAGGGGTTCTCCTTTGCTGTGATAGAATAATAAGGTACTTATGGTTCATAAGCGCTCTTATGCTACTATTATAGCGTATCCTTTTTCAAAAAGCAAGAAAAAGGACCCATGTTTTTGTCTATCGGATGTAAAAATTTTGCCCTGTTTTTTGTGCAACTTTCACAAATAGAAGCCATTTAATACCTATAAATGGAAATATGTGGAAGTGAAAGCGGCTTTTTCATGAAAAAAGCAAAGGCGACTAAGAAAGCAGCGCCTCGCGCATGAAGCCCGCCCCCAAGCGGATCCCCTTAAAAAAAGCCTCGCGTGCAGTCAGCTCTTGCAGATCATCCCAATGGCTTTCGCATTTTTCAAGCAGGGCTATCTGCTCTTGGCTCAGATCCGCGCGCAGCTTTTCATCATCCTCCATCAGCCGCGAAAGGATCCCCCTCTCCTCTGCGCTTTGCGTTTCGTCTCCACCTGTTAAGTAAGTGATCCATAAATCCTGTAATACTTGCATAAATACCTCCTGAATTTTTTAGGTTCCTTCATTGTAGCACAATACCCTAACAGCTCTCAAAAATGCATCTTAAAAGATGCCAAAAAATGTTATAGCACCTCTTAGGGTGCATGCCAAGTATTTTTGGAAAACTTTATGCTATAATGCAAATTGGAGGGTAATATGATGGAGCATTTTGAACGACTAAAAGACCTGCGATTGGAAAGAAAGCTTTCGCAGGCAGACCTGGCAGAGGTCTTAGGCACCACCAGACAGCAGATCGGAAAATGGGAATTGGGCATTCAAAAGATGGGTGTTGATAAATATATCAAGCTGGCCAAATATTATAACGTATCCTTAGATTATCTGCTCGGCCTGACCGATGAGCCGAGAAAGCTGCAATGATCTCCCCTTCTCTACGCAAAGCAGCATAAAAGCAAAAACAGCCTCACGCGAGGCTGTTTTTTGCTTTATTCAATGACTGGCGGCTCCTGCTTTTTAGAAAGCACGCGGATCACGTCGACCAGGTTCTTGACGCCGATGACCTCAACGTCCTTGGGGATATTCAGCGATTTGCCGATGCACCGCTCCGGCAGAAGGATCTGCGTAAAGCCCAGGCGTGCCGCCTCCTTAACGCGGTAATCAATATGCGAGACCGCCCGCACCTCGCCGGAAAGACCCAGCTCGCCAAAGGCGATCAGGCGCGGCGGCACCAGCCGGTCGGTAATGCCGGAAAGCAGCGCCAGCGCGACTGAGAGGTCGGCTGCGGGCTCATCAATACGCATACCGCCGGCGACGTTGAGATACACGTCATTTTCACTAAAGCGGAGATTGAGCCGCTTTTCTAAGACCGCCAGCAACAGGCACATGCGGTTGTAGTCAAAGCCGTCGCAGGTGCGGCGGGGTGCCGGGTAGGCGGTGCGGCTGACCAGGGCTTGCACCTCGGCGATCAGGGGGCGAGAGCCCTCCATCACGCAGGCGGCACAGTTGCCGGGGCTATCGGTCGGCCGGCCCTCCAGCATCATTTCCGAGGGGTTTGGCACCTCGGCAAGGCCGCGGTCGCCCATTTCAAACACGCCGATCTCGTTGGTAGAGCCGTAGCGGTTTTTAATCGCGCGGATCAGGCGGTAGGCCTGGCGGCGGTCGCCCTCAAAATACAGCACCGCATCCACCATATGCTCTAAGATCTTCGGGCCGGAGATGCCGCCCTCCTTATTCACGTGGCCGACCAAGATCACCGCGCAGCCTACGCTTTTGGCCAGCGCGATAAAGGCCATGGCGCTTTCACGCACCTGGGTAATGCTGCCGGGCGCGGAATTAAGGCGGTCACTATAGATGGTTTGAATCGAGTCAACGATGATCACGTCCGGGCGCAGGCGCTCACATTCGCCGATGATGCTGTCGATCGCGGTTTCGGTAAGCAGGTAAAAGCTATCACCGCCCACGCCAAGCCGCTCGGCACGCAGCTTTAGCTGCCCACGCGATTCCTCACCCGATACGTAAAGCACGCGCCGCCGCGCGGCAAGCGTATCTGAGATCTGCATCAGGAGCGTGGATTTACCGATGCCCGGCTCGCCGGAAAGCAGCACAACAGAGCCCTGCACCAGGCCACCGCCCAGCACACGGTCAAGCTCGCCCATGCCGGTATCGCTGCGCATGTAGGTAGGCAGCTCCAGCTCTGAAATCGGCACGGCGGGCGCCACCGGCTGCGCACGCCGCTCACGCGTGGCGACTACGGCCGGCTGCGGCAGCTGCTCCTCCAGCGTGTTCCAGGCGCCGCAGGAGGGGCATTTGCCCAGCCATTTGGGGCTGGTATATTCACATTCGGTGCAGACAAAAACACTTTTTGGTGCTTTCATGTTTGTCCTCCATCTTGACTGATATATTCCATCATAGCACAAAATATCGAAAAAGACAACTGTCTTTGGTAATCCTGTTCTGAAAGTTTTTGACATTCCGCGGGGTTAGAGAGAAAGCCGCACTCGATCAGCACCGCCGGCATATCGGCATGTGCGAGCAGATAGATGCTGCTGCCCGCTGCCTTGACCGTGCGGCGGTTGTCCGGCTGCAGGTCGGTGCGAACGGCGGCCTGGATCCCCTCGGCCAACAGGCGGCTACCCGTATGGCCTTTGCCATAATAGACCTGCAATCCGCTATAGCGCGTGTCTGAAAAGCTATTCATGTGGATGCTGACGAAAACGGCGTTTTTCTGCCCGCGGGCGATCACTAAGCGGTTGCGCAGGTCATAATTCTTTCGCTGGCCGCGGATATTTTGCTCCTCGGTATACAGCAGCCTATCCTCGGTGCGGGTATAGACCACGCACTGCCCGGCCGCCTGCAGCATATCGCCCAGCATACAGGTAACGGCCAAATTCAGATCCTTCTCCAGCACGCCGTTTGCGCCCACGGCACCGCCATCCTCACCGCCGTGGCCAGCATCCAGCACGAATACCGGACGTTCCTCCCCGGCAGCGGCCGTGGCTACTGCCGGCAGCCGGGCACCGCGCATCCAAAGCGTGGTAAAGGCAAACAGCAGGCAAAAGGCAAGCACCCCGGCCCCCAGGCGGACAAGATCAAAAATTCGTTTCATAAGCAAAGCCCCCATTCTGTAAACCAGTATATGGGGGCTTTTTTCTCGTTATGTTTTATTTATTCTTTTTGGTAGCAAGGAAGCCGAAAATGCGCTTGTTCTCGCTGCCCATCAGGTAGCCAAGGGTAGAGGCAAGCAGCGCCGGCAGCGGCGTAAGCAGGTAGGCCACCACGTAGCCGGGGTCCATGCTGGAGGTGGTTTGCGGGTCGAGCACGGCATTGATAAAGCCGGTATACATGGATTCCCAGCAGATGCCCAGCACGTGCGCAATGCCAAACATCCCCTGTGCCCAGGGCTGCACGGTCAGGGCGGCGCCGAACAAAAAGCCCACCAGCAGCAAAAGTGCGATCAAAAAGTTTGGCAGGTTCGCGAAAAGCGAGAGCTTCAGGCCGGTCAGCCGGTCGATCACCATAAAGCCGCCATCCGCCCGGATGCGATCCTTTGCCCCCTGCTCCCAGGTCATGACGTACAGCAGGTACATATAAAACAGGGTGGCGTACAGGCTGGCCAGCAAGCGCCAGACGGGCATATCGACCGTTAAGATGTTGACCATGATGATGCCCAGCAGCATAATGCCGAACTGGTTAAGAATCATTTTGGTGATGGTATAGGAATTTGTTTTGAACCAAGTCATAAAAAGCCCCAAGAATCCCGGCGGAAGGCCGCCTGTAATGCTTCTATTTTACACGCCAAAATCAAAAAATGCAAGGATATTCTGAATTGTTTACAGTTTATCCACTAATATTTTTTTGGATTTTGTATAATAGAGGTGTAAAAAAGGAGGTGTATGCATGGCCACGCTAACGCTAAAAAGCGAGGAATTAAAGGCTTTTCCGCCCCTGGTGCGGGATTTTGCCACCTACAAATCGGTCATTATGGGCAATTCGCCAAAAACCGTGTGCGAATATTTGCTTGACCTGCGCACCTTCTTTCGCTACACCGAATCGGTGCGGCTGGGCATCGACCCGGCCGACCCGGCCTTTGAGGAGATTAAGATCGACCATATCGATCTTGACTATATCGGCGCGGTGACGCCGACGGATATTTACGAATTTCTGCTCTACGCCTCAAACGGGCGAAAAAACGGCTGGGCAGCCCGTTCGCGCAAGCTCTCTGCCCTGAAGGGCTTTTACCGCTATCTGTGCGCGAAAAAGCACCTTTTGGAAAACAACCCCACCGCAAACATCGATTCTCCGAAAAAGCACTCTGCCCTGCCCAAATTTCTAACGCTGGAGGAGAGCCGGCGCCTCTTGACCTGTATTCGCGAGGATATTGAATCCAAGCATTCGGTGCGCGATTACGCCATCGTTACGCTGTTTCTCAATTGCGGCATGCGTCTTTCCGAGTTATGCGGCATCGACCTGCCGGATATAGACCCCGAGCTGCGCTCGCTGCGCGTGACCGGTAAGGGTAGCAAGATGCGCATGATCTACCTCAACGATGCCTGCCGCCGCGCGCTGCTGGAATATATCAGCCGCCGAGCCGAGCAGCATGTCAGCGGCGCCACCAAAACGAACGCGCTGTTTTTAAGCGAGCGGAACCAGCGCATCAGCCAGAAGACCGTGCAATGGATGGTGTATAAATACCTGCGCCTGGCCGGTCTTGAAAACCGCGGCCTTTCGGTGCATAAGCTGCGCCACACAGCCGCTACGCTGATGTACCAGAGCGGCCAGGTGGACGTGCGCGTCTTAAAGGATATTCTTGGCCACGAGCAGCTCAACACCACACAGATCTACACCCACGTCTCTTCCGAGAGCATGGAAAGCGCCATGCAGCAGAACCCGCTGGCCACCCTTTCGATCGAGCGGCCGAAATATAAAAAAATCAATTTTGAGGAAGAAGATTAAAAGCAGCCCCGCACGCGTACCTGCTCTACGGCAGGTACGCGTGCGGGGCTGCTTTTATGATTTGAAAGCGTTGAGAAGCGAAAGTCGCTTGGTGGAGTAGCGGTAGGCTCCCTCGTAGTTGCCGTTTTCACGGAAGCAGATCTCCATATCCGAATACACGCGGAACAAAAGAAAGGCGGTGCTTTGCTCAGCGCCCTTTTGCTTTTCGATCTCGGTAAGGATCTCTAACGCCTCTACGTATCGCCCGGTACGCATCAGCTCTCTCGCGCGCAGGTGGTCGGCATAAAAGGAATTTTCAAACACGTATTCGGTTTTTTCAGTCAGGTAGCAGTATACGTCTAAGCAGCCTGCCTCACGCAGGCAATCTAAATACCCCAGCGCGTTAAACTCTAACAGCGGAGCCTGCACATTGGCGCTGATGGCCATATACAGCTCACACCCGGCACGCAGATAGGCGGTGGGATAGGTGGTCTCATTGATATAATCCAGCGTGCTGGAAAAATAAGCCAGCGCGCTTTCAAAGGCACCGTTGTGCCAGGCGCGGCGGCCGCAATCAAACGAGCAGACCGCCATCATCAGCCCCAGCTCGTCATCACATTCGCCAAGCTCCTTTTCAAAGGTGCGCAGGCATTCGGTATACGAGCCGGCGTGATACAGCCGCTGCAGGCGGGGAAATACCTGCTGCTTGCGAAAAAAGAATTCCTCCTCTTCCTCGCAAAAGAAGTAGCCCACCGGCATGCCTAACCGGTCTGCTAAATAGGTAAGCGTGGGCAGCGAGGGGGCTGCCTTTCCCTTTTCTATCTGACAAAGCATATTGCGCGTGATCTGCTCGCCGGTCAGTTCTGCCTGTGTGAGGCCCAGCTCGCGCCGCCGCTTTTTGATCTTTTCACCCAGTTCCATAAAAAAGCTCCTGCTCTTGTATTCCCCCCTATTATACCGCATTGCTTGCAAAAAATCAAGTGAATGGTAAATAATATTTACAGCTGCGCGCCGTAATCGTTGATATCATCCAATTCCTCCTCAGTGATATCCCCAGTCAGGCGGTTGATCTGGGTAAAGGCATCCGGCACGTCACCCACGATCAGCGTTTCGGCCACGCAATAGGTCTGCGTGACCTTGGTTTGAATGGGGCGCGAGGGGGTCATGATCGTGAGATTCACGGTTACCGAGAACAGGACCCTGTGTAGGGTCTGGTTGATGCCCTCGGTACGAAAATCACTTTCCATATGCGCGTGGGCGCCCTGCGCCAGCAGGATGCGAATGGGGATCCTTGGCCCCCGGCCGGAAAAGGCCTCGCCGCCCAGCAGGTTGCCAATGGGCAGACTGACCTCTACACCGTCCTCACCCGAAAGGCCCTCGATCACCGCCAGCAGCAGCGCGTTGCGCGCGCGGTTCAGCCCCTGCATGCGGCAAGAGATGCTGGCCACACTGCCATCTGTGCGATAGCGGATGGTGATCAGATTTTCATATTCGACATCCTCTTCATCAAGCGATGAGGTAAAGGCGTGGGCGACCAGCCCACCGATCTTGTTTTGCGCGGCCGCCACGGCAAGCTCAGAAATGCCGGGGTACAGCTGAAAATTATAAATGGCGTACAGCGGCAGGGCTATGATCAGCAAAAAGACCAAAAAGCGCCGTAGCCGCCCTTGGGGAAGGCGTGGCATGGTACGGTACGCAGGCAGCGTATAACGAGCAGGCATAGGATCACCTCCTGCTCTTATCCTATGATAATCCGCAATTTTCGGTGCTTTTTCATCCGAAAATTGGGGCTTTTTTGTAAATTGTGAAGAAAAAAACAAAATGTTTGAAAATCCCCTTGCTTTTTTTGCTTTTTGGTGGTATAGTATATTGCGGTGGAAATTGGTTTTTTCGCCAATAATATATATAGGAAATATAAATGGAAGGAGAGATTTGCCGAAAGGCAAATCGGGAATTCGGTTTGAATAAGCAACAAAACGCCGAAAACAATTACACCGGTCTTCCCACGGCGGCCGAGCTGCGCAATGCGCTGGCCAAGGTGAGTGCGACCGACGCAATGGCGCGCATCAAGTCGCTCTTTGACGCCGAAACCTTCGTTGAGCTGTGGGCTTATACCAAGCGCAGCTTTAACGAGGTGCAGGCTGGTGCCAAGGACGAGGAGTTTGCCGGCGTCATCTGCGGCTACGGTGCCGTATGCGGGCAGTTGGTTTTTGCCTTTGCCCAGGACGGTGCGCGTATGAAGGGTGCGCTGGATGAAGCGCATGCCAAGAAAATCTGCGCCCTGTACGATATGGCTATCAAAAACGGTGCCCCTGTGGTTGGCATCTTTGATTGTGCCGGTGCAGACATTTTTGAGGGCGTTGCTGCCCTTGCCGGCTATGGCAAGATCATGGCTGCCGTTTCCTCTGCCTCGGGCGTGATCCCGCAGCTGGCATGGGTAAGCGGGAACTGCCTTGGCTCGTTTGCCGCCATTACCGCTATGTATGATATTCTGGTCTGTGAGAAGGGCGCTAAGCTCTACGTCAATTCCGACGCGCTGACCGGCGCCAAGGATGCACAGGCCGCCCTGAAGGCCTACGATGCCGAAAACGGTGATGCCGCTGCCGCCTACGTGCGCCGCGCCATCACGCTGCTGCCGCAGAACAGCGAAGAGGGCGTGGTGGTCGATGCTTGCGCTGACGACCTGAACCGTCAGCTGGGCGAGCTGGAGCTTGACGGCGACGTGCACGCCATTCTTTCCGCAATCGCCGACAGTGCCGATTACCTGGAGCTGGGCGCTGCCAACGCACCCGAGATGGTGACCGCCCTTGCCCGCATTGGCGGTGTAAAGTGCGGTGTTTTAGCTAGTGCCTATACCGAAAACGAGGGCAAGCTGACGTCTGCCGGCGCACGCAAGGCATCCCGCTTTGTTTCGCTATGCGATGCCTTCTCTCTGCCGCTGGTTACCTTGGTCAACAGCACCGGCTTCGCCGTATGCCGCGAGAACGAGAACGCAGCCTTCGCTGCCGAGCTTGGTAAGCTGGCTATGGCCTACACCCAGTCTGAAAACGCCAAGATCACCGTGGTGCTTGGCCACGCCATTGGCGGTGCCTTCACCCTGCTGGGCTCTAAGAGCGTGGGCGCTGACGTAGCCTATGCCTTTGAGGGGGCCGAGATCGGCGCGATGAACGCCGCCGCTGCCGTTGCCTTTGCCAAGAACAACGAGGTAAGCAGCACCGTATCCCGCGAGGAGCTGGAGGAGGAATGGAAGCTGAAGCTCTCTTCTCCTGTGGCCGCTGCCTCTGCCGGCGAGATCGACGATATCATTGATTGTACCGAGCTGCGCCAGCGCATCTGCTCTGCCCTGATGCTGCTTGCCGCGAAGGGCACGGTATCCACCTATCGCCACAGCGTACTGCCTCTGTAAGGGAGGGTTCCTTTGATGTATGATTTTTTACTGGCTGACGTGAAGCCGGAGGCAACGATCCCGTTAGAGAGCTTTTGGGAAAAGTTCACCGTTGGCGGTGGCGTATTCCTGCGTGGTGTTTGCACGGTATTTGCCGTGCTGGCCATTATTTGGCTGTTCCTCAGCATCGTTCGCTTCTTCGTTTACGATCTGCCCCGCCGCCGCGAGGCCGAGGCAGAGGCTGCCTCGAAAAAGGAGGCCGCCCCCATGGTACCGCAAGGTGCGCCCGCCGCACCCGTGGCGCCTGCCGCTACCGATGACGGCGAGTTGATCGCCGTGATCGCTGCCGCTATCGCCGCAGCCACCGCCGAGAATGGCGGCGGCAAATTCCGCGTCGTTTCCTTCCACCGCGTAAATAAATAAGAAAGGCCGCAGAAAACTGCGGAAAACAAAACAGATCATGAAAAAGTATAACATTACCGTGAATGGCAATACCTATGAGGTTTTTGTTGAAGAGGCCGATGGCGCCGTAGCTGCCCCCGTGGCTGCACCGGCTGCCCCTGCCGCCGCCGCCGCTCCCGCTCCTGCGGCTGCTCC
>JAGASL010000017.1 GCA_017621755.1 Clostridia bacterium | reverse complement strand
CCTCGCGCCGCAGGGCGGCTTCCTCACGCTGTTCCTCGCGGCGGGCAAGGCGCTGCTCCTCGCGTGCTGCCTTTTCTGTGGCGCGCTGCTCGGCACGGGCGGCACGCTCGGCCTCACGCCGCTTGGCACGCTCTACCAGGGCCGCCTTGATCGCCATGTGTGCCTTGGCATACAGCAGGCGGATCAGATCGCGGAAATAAAGAGCGCCAAACAGCAGGTAGGTGATGATAGAAAACAGCCAAAGGCCAACCAAGCCAAAGGCATTATGCAGCACGTAGCCGATGGCGCCACCCACTGCACCGCCACCGGTCAGCTGATTGCCGGCAAGATAGGCAGCACCCGCATCATATGCGGCCCCGTCAAAGCCGGGCGCCAGCACGGCCGCCAGGGCAGAGGAGAGCAGCAGCATGGGGATAAAGCAGATCGCCTTCGGCACCAGCGCGCGGTTGCGCACGTCCTGCCGCCAAAGGGCGGCGTGAACCAGCATAAAAACAGGGATCAGGTAAGCGGTATAGGAAAAGCACCCAAGCAGGGCGTCGGCGATCGCGCCGCCAATGCTGCCGGCCTGCTCCTTCAGCAGAAAGCTCAGAACCGTGTAGACAGAAAGCAGCACCAGGGCAACCACGATGATGCTGTGCAGCCTAAGATTCGGGTTGTAAAAGCCGGGGTGCGCTTCGCGGTAGGCGGTACGGGCACGCTTGTCCTCATCGCGCTCCTTTTGCTCGGCCTCGCGCAGGGCGCGGCGGCGCGCCTTGTGCTCTAAGCGCTGCTCGGCTGCCTCCTGCCTTGCCTCGGCATCCTCCAGCTTTTCGCGGCGGCGTATGTCCTTTTGCCGGGCGCGCGCCTCCATTTCCTTCTGGCGTGCTTCCTCAGCGGCGCGCTGCTCCTCAGCAATGCGGCGCTCGTTCTTGGCAGCGTTGCGCTGCCGCTTTTCCTCTCTTGAAAGCATATCGTTCCCCCTCGTTGTTCAAAAAATCGATCTATCGGCACCGGGTCAATACCCGGTATATTACAAATAAATAGGGTTATATATAATTATAATACCAAAGCTGCGAAAAAAAAGCAAGCCCTTTGCTGAAAATAACAAAATAAATTAGCTTCTTTCATCCTTGGCTTCTTGCGCGGCTTTTATGCAAAAAGAGGGTTCGTATGATGAAAAATAAAAGCCTTCCTGCACCGTGGGCGGTAGGCATCCTGGCGCTCGCCTCCTTTTTGGCAGGTGGGTTGAACGGCCTGCTTGGCACGGGTGGCGGCGTTGTTTTGATCTTTACACTTGGCGCGCTGCTGGGCAGAGAGCGCGGTAAGGAGATCTTTGTGCTCAGCTCGTTCGGCATACTGGTGTTTTCCCTTGTTTCGGTGGCCACCTACGGTCGAGGCGGCAGCGTAGATGCCGCGCTGCTACCGCGCTTTGCGCTACCGGCGGCCGTTGGCGGTGTGCTTGGCGCCTTTCTCTTGGATAAGCTGAAGCTTCTGTGGGTGAAGCGTCTGTTCGCGCTGATCCTCATCTACTCTGGCCTGAAGCTGATGGGGGTCGTGTGATGCTGATGCTGGATTTGCTGGTTTCGCTACTCATCGGCATGCTTGCCGGCCTTGGGGTCGGCAGCGGGGGTATATTGATCGTTTATCTCACGGCAGCAGACGGCATGAGCCAGCTGGCTGCCCAAGGCTTAAACCTGGCTACCTTTGTCTTTGCCCTGGGGGCGGCCCTGGTGGTGCACCTGCACCGGCGGCAATTGTCGCTGCCCATTCTGCTTTTCATTCTCGTGTTCGGCGCCGCCGGCGCGCTTTGCGGCAGCCTGCTGGCACGGGTGGTAGAGGCAGGTGTGCTGCGCATGGCACTGGGGGGACTGCTGCTTTTGATGGGTGGCATAGCGCTTTTTCGAAAATAACCTGCTTTTTCGCCGGCAGAACTTGACAGATAGAGAGAAACATTGTATAATATAGTGTAAAAATATCCCCCGCCAAGCGTGGGGAACACATAAAAGAGGTATTCTATGCAGCTTTATAATACCATGGCTGGTAAAAAAGAGGAGTTTATCACCAACGAGCCCGGCAAGGTGAAGATGTATGCCTGTGGGCCTACCGTTTATAACTATTTTCACGTCGGTAACGCACGCTGCTTCGTTGTGTTCGATATGCTGCGCCGCTATTTTGAATATCGCGGCTATGAGGTGACCTTCGTACAGAACTTTACCGATATTGATGACAAGGTCATTCGCCGCGCAAACGAAGAGGGCGTTGGCTACAGCGATATTGCTAAGCGCTATATCGATGAGTATTTTGTTGATGCCAAGGGCCTTGGCGTTCGCCCGGCCTCGGTGCACCCCTTAGCTACCGACAATATCGATATGATCTTAGATATTGTCAAGACCCTAGTGGAAAAGGGCCATGCCTACCCCTCGAACGGTGACGTGTACTTCCGCACCCGCTCGTTTAAGAATTACGGCAAGCTTTCCGGCATGCCGATCGAGGATCTGGAATCTGGCGCCCGTATCGACGTTTCCGAGCAGAAGGAGGATCCGCTGGATTTTGCCCTTTGGAAGGCAGCAAAGCCCGGCGAGCCCGCATGGCAGTCCCCCTGGGGCATGGGCAGACCTGGCTGGCATATCGAATGCTCGGCCATGGTGCGCCGCTTCTTGGGCGATAGTATCGATCTGCATTGCGGTGGCCAGGATCTGATCTTCCCCCATCATGAAAACGAGATCGCGCAGTCTGAATGCTGCACGGGTCATTCCTTTGCGCGCTACTGGCTGCACAATGGTTACATCAATATCGACAATCGCAAGATGTCTAAGTCGCTTGGCAATTTCTTTACCGTGCGCGAGATCGCCGAGCAGTATGGGTATCTGCCCATTCGCTTTTTCATCCTTTCCTCACACTACCGCAGCCCTATCAACTTCTCGCGTGAGATCATTGAGCAGTCGAAGGCCGCGCTTGAGCGTATCTTTAACTGTGCCGATGCGGTTGATTTCTTCTTGAAAAATTCCGCAGCCGAGGCGCTTCGCCCGGGCGAGGAGGCGCTGGTTGCTAAGTTCCGCGCAGCAAGAGAGAGCCTGATCGAGGCAATGGATGACGATTTCAATACCGGTGGCGGTATTGCCGCTATCTTTGACCTGGTGCGTGACCTTAACGGCGCGCTGAATGCTGAAAGCCCGGCCTCTACCGCCGCTATTGCTGCCGGTAAAGAGGTGCTTGACGAGTTGACTACCCTCTTTGGCTTCGTGCGTGAGAGTGGGGCAGACGAGGCCTTCATCGCCGAGATCGAGGAAGCGATTGCCGCCCGTATGGCCGCCAAGAAGGCTAAGAATTACGGCGAGGCAGACCGCATTCGTGCCGCCTTGCTTGAGCGTGGCGTGGTGCTGGAGGATACGCCGCAGGGCACCAAGTATAAGATCAATCAATAATACATGAAGAATGGCCGCCTGCTTTGCGCAGGCGGCCATTTTCTTTTTAGGTTAGGTAAGCCGGTCAAGCTCCTCGGCCAGGGCTTTTTGCAATAGGGGTTCTACCGGGGCCATCGGTAGACGCAGGCGGTTTTCGCATTGCCCCTGCAGCGCCAGCGCGCATTTCAGCGGCGCTGGGTTCGTTTCGGTGAACAGCAGGCGTATCAGCGGTATCAGGCGCAGCTGCTCCTCGGCGGCTTTTTCAATGTTTCCTGCATAAAAATCACGGCAGATCGCGCAGGTTGCGGCCGGCAGAAGGTTAGAGATGACAGAGATGACCCCCTGCCCACCCAGCGAAAGAGAAGGTAGAAGAAGGGCATCGTTGCCAGTATAGAGGCCTAAGGTGTCGCCGAGCCGCTCAGCAAGCGCGGCAAAATATTCCATATCGCCTGAAGCCTCCTTGATGCCGCACATCAGCGGGTGGGCGGCAATGTGCGAGAGATCCTCTATCGGCAGTCTGACCCCCGTTCTTCCTGGAATGTGGTAGATAATCGTTGGCAGGCGACCAACCTCCGCTACCTTGATAAAATGCTGCAGGATGCCGGCGCGGGTGCCCTTGTTATAGTAGGGGGTCACCAGTAATATGGCATCTGCCCCCTGCCTGGCCGCTATGGCGGCGCGGCGAGAGGCGCGCACTGTATCCGGCGAGCCACAGCCAACAATGCAGGGCACGCGGTGGTCAATGCGGGCAACGCCGTAGGCTACCGTTTCCTCAAATTCGCGCTCGTCCATGGTGGCGGCCTCGCCGGTGGTGCCGCAAAGCACCAGAGCGTCTATCCCTTGGTCGATCTGATGATCGATCATGCTGCCAAGCGCGATGTAATCGATCCCCTTCTCGTCAAAGGGGGTGGCCAGCGCCGTTGCCACACCGGTAAAGGGAAGGGGTCTTTTCGGTTGTTTCATGATTTACCTCATATAGTACTTGCAAAATTTTGAAGGTTGATGTATAATGGTCTATCAGTAGTATATGAAGTAGGATGAAGGAGGGGCACCATGATCGAGAATGCCGCCATTGAAAATTCCCGCGCTGCCTGCGCGCTGAAAACCGAAGATTTTTCTTATGACCTGCCAAAGGAGCTGATCGCCCAGCACCCGGCCGTGCAGCGCGATGCCTGCCGCCTGATGTGCCTTGGCAAAGAGAGTGGCAAGGTCTCTCACCACGTTTTTCACGAGATCATTGATATGCTCCGGCCAGAGGATATGCTGGTCGTCAATTCCTCAAAGGTCATTCCGGCGCGCCTTTTGGGCGTTTCTGAAAAGACGGGGGCGCCGATGGAGCTTCTTTTGCTGCGTGCCCGGGCAGACGGCTGCTGGGAAACGCTTGTACGCCCCGGCAAGCGCGCAAGGGAGGGCGCAGCCTTTACCTTTGGTGATGGGCTTCTTCGTGCCGAAATTGCCGCGGTGCTTGAAAGCGGCAACCGCCTGGTGCGCTTCTCCTACCCCGGTACCTTTGCGAATATCTATGAGGTGCTGGATCAGGTAGGCAATGTGCCGCTGCCGCCATATATCACCGAAAAACTAAAGGATAAGAGCAGCTACCAGACCGTGTACGCCAAGCAAGAGGGCTCTGCCGCTGCGCCAACGGCCGGCCTGCATTTTACCGAGGAGCTGCTTGCGCGTATTCGCGAAAAGGGCGTGGGGTATGCCGAGGTCATGCTGCACGTAGGGCTTGGTACCTTCCGCCCGGTGAAGGTAGAGAACATCGAGGAGCACGAGATGCACGCCGAGCATTTTCTCATCACCGATGAGGTCGCCGACGAGATCAATCGCCGCCGCGCCGCCGGCGGGCGGATCGTAGCAGTAGGCACCACCTCCTGTCGCGTGCTGGAAAGCGCCGCTGATGAAAACGGCTGCCTGCACGGCATGAGCGGTGAAACGCGCATCTTTATCTACCCCGGCTACCGCTTCAAGGCGGTGGATGCGTTGGTTACCAACTTCCACCTACCGGAAAGCACGCTGATCATGCTCATCTCGGCCCTCGCCGGCCGCGAAAACGTGCTGGCCGCCTACGAGGAGGCCGTGCGGGAGCGGTATCGCTTCTTCTCCTTTGGTGATGCGATGTTTATTCAATAAGTGACACGATACGGCGTTGTATCTTAAAAATAGTTTCAAAAAACCACCCAGATGGTAAATGCCGTCTGGGTGGTTTTTTCTTAAATAGAGAGGTCAGAGTTTCTCGTATACCAACACTTCAAAGGCGATCTCGGTGTCAAGTGGGGAACTCTGCCTTAATTTTTCCTTGTCTTTGGGGGATGTGCGGTAGAAATAGGGGGTCATGGTAAACAAATTCCACAGGTCTTTCTCGTTTGACAGGGTGATCGTGTAGCGTATGCTTTTCTGTTCTACCATCTGAAAGCCAGGCAGCGCGGTATCGGCTACCTCGTTTTCGTAGGGGGTATCGTAAAGCGCCGCCTTGAGGCCGAAGAGATGGCGCGTACCGGGAATGACCATGACCATCTTTCCACCCTTGCAAAGCACGCGGTGATATTCCTCGCCGCAATGCGGTGCAAAGATCTCAAACAAGAGATCTATACTTTCGTTCGCCAGTGGAATGTGATATAGGCTAGCTACCGCCAGAGCAAGCTGCTTATTCCTTTTGCCGCCGATGGCCAGTGCCTCGCGCGAGATATCCATGCCAAGGATCTGGCAGGTGATGCCTGCCTCCTGCAGCCGCCGCGCGATACGGTCGGTATAGCTGCACTCGCCACAGCCGGCATCTAAGATGCGGCAGTCCGGCAGGGCATAGCGGGCGGCGATATCGGCCACTCGCTCCATTAACAGGTCATAATAGCCGGCAGATAAAAAATCGCGCCGTGCGCAGATCATTTCTTTGTTATCGCCGTGCTGCTGTGTGGCACGCCCGGTCAGCAGATTGACGTACCCTTGCCGCGCGATATCAAAGGTGTGGCGGGCAGGGCATAGATAGCTGCCATTCATTGCGGTGAGCTGGGCACCGCAATGGGGGCAGCGGAATAGATTGGTAGTCATGGCGGTTTCCTCTCGTTTTCTACCCATAGTTTACCAAAATTCCAGCCGTTTGTCAAGAAAATTGCAGAAATGTACTTGCCAGAGGAGCGGTTCTTTGCTATAATTATTGAAAACGTGTAGAAAAAACCGCGTATAGTTCCGGCTTGGAGGAGATACAATGTTAGAAGGAAAAGTGCATGGCCGCTATCTTGGCGTTGATTACGGAGACGTGCGTACCGGTCTTGCCGTTTCAGATATCAGCGGCTATCTGGCCGGCGGCATTGGCCAGGTCTCACCCGGTGGCATGCGCCACACGGCACAGTACGTAGCCGCCGAGGCAAAAAAACAGGGCGTTGTGCGCATTATTGTTGGTCTGCCGAAAAATATGGATGGCAGCGAGGGCTTTCGCGCAGAGGCCGTTCGCGCCTTTGTCGAGCTTTTGAAGGCCGAGACGGATATCCCGATCGATTTTTCTGACGAGCGCCTTTCTACCTGCGAGGCGCATCGCTATCTGCAGGGCACCGGCACAGGCGGTAAAAAGAGAAAGAACGTGGTCGATACGCTCTCTGCCCAGATTATCCTGCAGGATTACCTTGACCGTGAAAAAAACGGGAAAAATTTCTAAAATTCAGCAAAACTTGTCGCTCTCTTCATAAAACCGTCACATGCGGGGAGTATACTGTTACCAGTAAAGCAAGGAGGAGCATTTTATGGCAACCTATGACGAGCTTCGCCCCGAGCAGGGCGAGAATACCCATTCTGACATAAACGAGACCCAGGCCGATCGGGTAGATACCCCCGTTACGCCATCGGCTGATGCGGTGGTAGAGCAGCCCGCCGCTGCAGAGCCGGCAACCGCTACCCAAGAGGAGCCGGCTGCTCAAGAGCCGCTTGATGCACAGGAGGAACCTGCCGCACAGGAGGAGCCTGCCGCGCAGGCAGAGGAGGCAACGCCCTCTGTTTCCTATACGCCGGGCAACAATTACAATCCCTATGGTAGCTCGTATAATCCGTATTCCTCGATGGGCTATCAGGTTCGCCGCGAGGAGCAGGCTGAGAAGCCGCGCACAGGCCGCGCACGCGTGGCGGTTTTGTGCTCGGTGCTTGCTGTGGCACTCTTGATCGCCTCCTTCTTCGGCGGTGCCGCCTTTGGCCGCTATGGCTTAGGCCCTCTGCCAGGGCAGAATGAAACGGTTGACCCCGGCAACGATATCCAGGCGCCGGACGGGGGGGATGAGACGCAGATCGGCATTGGCCGCGGCGATGTGGTGCTGAACGTGATCGAGCGTGACCAAACCGAATACGGCCCCCAGTCTATTCCCGCCGTGGTGACGAGCGTGCAGGATACCGTTGTTGAGATCCGCACCGAGACAACGGTCACCTCTGCCTATTATGGCGATTACGTGCAAAGCGGCGCTGGCAGCGGTGTGATCTTGTCTGAGGATGGATTGATCCTGACCTGCGACCACGTGATCAACGGCGCCGGCATCATTACCGTGGTTCTGACCGACGGTAAGGAGTACACTGCTGAGATCTATGGCGAGGATAGCTGGTCAGACCTGGCACTTTTGAAGATCAACGCAACCGGCCTGCCGGCAGCCAAACTGCCCGCTGCCGCTGCCAAGAGCGATGCTGCCTATAAGTCTTATCTGGCTGTGGGGGAAGAGGTGATCGCCATCGGCAACCCGCTTGGCGAGCTGGGTGGCTCGGTTTCTAACGGCATTATCAGTGCGCTGGGGCGCAAGGTAACGGTCGAGGGCATACCCATGACCCTGCTGCAGACCAATGCGGCCGTGAACCCCGGAAATTCTGGCGGTGGCTTGTTCAATATGTACGGTGAGCTGATCGGCATCGTGAATGCCAAATCCACCGGAGATTCGGTAGAAGGGATCGGCTTCGCCATACCGATCTCGGATGCCGTTGTGGTGTATAAGCAGCTTTATTCGCAGGGCTACGTTTCCGGTCGGCCCTACCTTGGCCTGTATTTTGAGGAATCCTCCTCCGGTCTGAAGATCATTTCCTATGATTATAACGACGAGCTGACTGGCGGCCAGACCATTCAAAATGGCGATATGCTCTATTCGGCAGACGGTACCGTGATCACCTCGTTCACCGATCTGCGCACCGTGATCGCCGGTAAAAAGGTAGGGGATACCATGGTCATCCAGGTCGAGCGTTATGAGCGCCGTGGCTACGGTTATATCCGCATCCCGCTGGAATTTACCATTACCGTGCACGAATACGTTCCCGTGGCGGAAAATCCTGTACAGTAAAGAAGGGCTTTTTTATGGCAAAGCTTTTGATCGTGGATGATGAAGCGCCCATTCGCATGCTGATACGCAAGTATGCGGAATACGAGGGCCACACGGCTGACGAGGCAGCGGACGGCATGGAGGCCGTTCGCCTTGCCCGCGGCGGCAGCTATGATGCGATCATTATGGATATCATGATGCCGGAGCTGGATGGCTTTTCGGCCTGCCGGGATATACGCCGGTTTTCCGATGTACCGATCTTGATGCTCTCTGCCCGTGGGGAGGAGTACGATAAGATCAACGGCTTTGAATTTGGGGCAGACGATTATATCGTAAAGCCCTTTTCGCCGCGTGAGCTGATGCTGCGCGTAGAGGCGATCCTTAAGCGCGTATCCCCACGCACGGCACCAGAACGGGCCCCCGAGCAGGGAAAGGAGATCTACACCGTAGATGGCCTAGTGGCTGACGTAACGGCACGCATCGTTACCGTAGACGGTAAGCGGGTCGATCTTTCACCCAAGGAATACGATCTTTTGTTTTACATGATGCGTAATCAGAATATTGCCCTTTCGCGTGAGAAGCTGATCTGTGACGTGTGGGGGTATGATTTTTACGGCGTGGATCGCACGCTGGATACGCACATCAAGCTACTGCGCAAGAGCATTGCGCCGTATAGCGACCATATCGTTACGCTGCGTGGCGTGGGGTACCGTTTTGATGCGGCGCCCGAATCTTAAAAAGGGCACCTCGCCAAAAAAAGCCGGCCTGCGGTGGATGCTATTTGCCTACCTGGCTGTTTTTTGCGGGGTGATTCTTTTGCTCATCTGGTCCTCGCAGTCTCTTTTGCTGAACCGTATTTATTCTCGCATCATGCTCTCGCGTATGGATGCGGCCGCCGGTGACCTGGCCACCATCTGCGATTCTGAGGGGGCGCAGCGCGGTGCTGAGGTCATCGCCGTTAATTACCAGGTCGGTATTGCCGTGTTTGATCTGACCGATACCGGTCTTGGCTCGCGCCTGCTGTGGGCGGGTGGCGAGGGTGGCTCTGTTCTCTCGCGCCTGACCAATGCCGAATATGCCGAGCTATATGCCGCCGCCAGCGTAAGTGGCAGCGTAACGCGCACGTATTCCGACCGTTTTGACTTCGCGCCTTCGGAGGTCGGTGGCACGCTGCGCCCGCCGCTTTCTATTACGGCAGATGCACACCGCATCGTGCGCGTTCGGCTCATGGAAACGCCAAGCGGCAACCAGATCGTTGTGTTTTTAGATGCGGCGATGATGCCGGTTGGCTCGGCTGCCGGTGCGCTACAGGTAGAGATACTGCTGCTTTCTATTGTGCTGGTGGTTGGCGCGCTCTGCCTTGCCTACGTTATGTCACGGCGGATCGTAGCGCCCATCACGCGCCTGACAGAGAAGGCCGGCCGCCTGGCCGGCGGGCATTATGACGTTTCCTTTGCCGAGGAGAGCAGCTACCGCGAGATCGGCGAGCTTTCTGCCACGCTGGACTATGCCGCCGGCGAGCTTTCTAAGGTAGATGGTCTGCAAAAGGAGCTGATCGCCAACATCTCGCACGATCTGCGTACACCGCTGACTATGATCATCGGCTACGGCGAGATCATGCGGGATATCGAGGGGGAGAATAAGCCCGAAAACGTGCAGGTGATCATAGACGAGGCAAAGCGCCTTTCGGGGCTGGTCAACGATATTCTACAGCTTTCCCGTTACCAGGCAGGGTGTGAGACGCTTGACATTTCCTCCTTTAACCTGGCAGAGGAGCTGCAGCACACCGCCGCCAGCTATGGGCAGATGCTGGAGGGAAGGGGCTTTCACTTTTTCGTGCAGGTGCCGGGTGCCTTGCCCGTCACGGCTGACCGGCTGCGGGTGCAACAGGTGATCAACAACCTGGTTAGCAACGCCGTCAATTACGCCGGCGATAGCCGCGAGATTATGCTGATCGGCAAGCAGCTGGCAGACGGCTACCTGCGCGTAGAGGTAGTTGACCACGGCGAAGGCATTCCACCTGATAAGCTGGCTGATATCTGGCAGCGGTATTATAAGGTAGATGCGCAGCATAAGCGCAGCGTAATCGGCAGCGGCCTCGGCCTTTCGATCGTGCGCGGCATCTTAGAGCTGCACCACGCCCGCTACGGCGTTGAGAGCCGCTTGGGTGAGGGAAGCCGCTTCTGGTTCGAGCTGCCACCGAAGCAATAAAAAGAGCACCGGCGTTCATTGAACGCCGGTGCTTGCTTTATCTTTATTGCTTTTTATAGTCGGGAACCGCGTATGTACCAAAATCACGCTTAAAGCCGAATTCTACCGGCTGGCCAAGACGGTCAGATTCAAAGGCCGCCTCCATGATGCGCATATCGTACAGCATCTGGGCGTGGGTCACGTATTGCTCCTCCTTACCGTCCATCGCGCGTACAAGGTTGCGGTAGTAGTCATGCACGTCCGGCTCCGGGCGCAGGATCTCGTGCGTGGTTACCGTCTTTTCATCACGCGGGGCCATGGTACGGGTCAGACCGCCGGGGGTCACCACCGGCTTTACGTCCTTTTCATCCCAGTTCTTGCAGCAAACGACCTTGCAGTTGTCCTGCCAGTTGTCAACCACGGCGCCGCCGTTCGTGCCCGTCATATAGAAGCGGGGCAGGGCGATGAAGTTCGAGGTGCCTACCTCAATGCGGGCAACCAGACCGCCGGTGTAGTACAGATCCAGCTTAAAGCCATCGTCTACCTCAAAGTTGGTAATGTGGTGGCAGTAGCAGGAAACACGCTCGATCTCGCGATCGTAAACAATGCCTACCATCTGGTCGATCAGGTGCACGCCCCAGTCATAGATCATGCCGCCGCCGTGCTCCTTTTGCGCGCGCCAGTCGCCGGGTATACCGCGCGAGCCGTGGTAGCGTGATTCGATAGAGGTGACCTCACCCATATCACCGCTTGCGTAGACCTCCTTCATCATCAGGTAGTCGCAATCCCAGCGGCGATTCTGGTGAACCGAGAATACGCGGCCGGCTGCCTTGGCAGCGTCGATCATCTCCTGCAGCTCGACCGAGGAGAGGGTGACCGGCTTTTCAGAAATCACGTGCTTGCCTGCCTGCAGCGCGGCAATGGCCAGCGGCTTATGAAATTCGTTCGGTGTAGCGATCAGAACAAAGTCAACGGTCGGGTCAGCCAGCACCGCCTCAAACGAGGGGTAGGTATTGATGCCGTTTGCCTTTGCCTTTTCGATCTTGGCCGGGTCGATATCATAAATGCCCGCCAGATTAACAACGTCGCTCTTCAGATAATGGTTGACGTGCCATCCGCCCATGTGGCCATAGCCGATGATGACACCGTTTTTCTTGTTAGACATAATGACCTCCCAAGGTGCAGAATACAAGCACCTGCAAGCAGTATATACCTTTTTTCATGTTTTGTCAATAAATGTGCAGAATATTTTTGACTTTTTCTGTTTTGTGTGGTAAAATAGAGCAGATTATTAAACGAGGTATCTACCTATGCGAATGAGAAAAAAGAAAAACGGCGCCAGCCGCCTGGCGGCCTGCGCGCATCTGCTTTGTGAGAAGCCGGAAACGCCGATCGCCTCAGCCGAGGCGGATTTTCACCGCCCGGGTGAATTGCACTTAGAGGTTGGCTGCGGCAAGGGCGGCTTTGCCTGTGGGATGGCCAAGGCCTGGCCAGATGTGAATTTTTACGCCATGGAGCGGGTAAATGACGTGATGGTGCTGGCAGCCGAGCGCGCTGAGCGCGAAAAGGATGGGCGGCCGGATAACCTGCGCTTTATTCTTGGTGGCGCGGCCGATTTAGGCGCCTATTTTGCCAAAAGCAGCCTGTCGCGCATATATCTGAACTTCAGCGACCCGTGGCCGAAAAAGGGCTATGCCAAGCGCCGCTTGACACACCGCGGCTTTTTGCGCCTTTATTGGTCCCTGCTGCGTGAGGGCGGAGAGCTGTGGCTAAAGACCGATAACACCGGCCTCTTTGATTTCACGCTGGAGGAAATGGAGGCACTTGGTCTTGCGCCCTATTTTGTCACGCGCGATTTCCACGCCACGCCCGAGGCAGAGGGTAACGTGATGACCGAGTACGAGACCAATTTCTCCTCGCAGGGCATCCCGATCTGCTCGCTGCGCGTGAAAAAGCAGGGCGAGCTGCCGCCGGAAGAAAAGGAATGAGAAAAGCCGGGAATTGCGATCTGCAATTCCCGGCTCATTATGCTTTGCTGAGAATGACGGTGCAAGGCTTTCCCGTCTTTTTGCAATAGTCAATCACGGATCTCGTGCCGTGCGATGCTTGATCCCAAAAGGCATAAACGGCATCTGCATAATCAACGATCTGCCGATTGCGCTTCAGAGGTGCCCCCTTTCCATAGCGGCGGTAATCGGGGAAAAATTCGGTTAGCAGCAACCCGTTTTTTTGCGCATACGCCGCCGCACAGGCATCAATTCCCTTTGCACCGCCTGAGACGATTTCTGTACATTCTTTTGGGATGTAGGTGTCCAAGTTGTTCACGGTAAGATTTCTTGAGCCGATGATGGCGATTTTCATACTACTTTCCCTTTAATACGGCAACGAACTCGCATTTTTCTTCTTTTTGTGCGATGTGATCTTTCAGCACAAGATTAATGTATTGTGACAGAGAACGATCATATAGTTCAGCGTTTTGTCGAAGATCTTTAAGTAGATCGCTGTCAAGTGTAATGCTAATTTTTTCCTTTAGCGGCCTCATCCATGTGTTCCTTCAGTGTCTGCTTTTTTTATAGTATATCAAAGTTTTAGTAAAAAGCGCAAAAGTCGCATAAAGTCGCATAAAGTAATATGAAATAAGACATGGATATTCGTGTGGGTTCAAAGTAGAGCAGCATGGTGAGGCGAGAAGAATGGTGTATAGCAGGTTCTCCTGTTTAACCTGTTCCCTAAACGGCTTTTACTGTTTTGCAAAGTGTCTCTATGATAGGCTCCCTTGTGTAAAGGGAGCTCCGCCGTAGGCGGTGAGGGATTGTTTTGTAGCGCAACCAGACTTTTACAATCTCTCCGTCAAGCCACAGGTCTAACCGGTGGCTGTGACTTTATCCGTTTCAAGAGCGAAAGGTCATTTGCCCGATCTGCACGGTGCCGGGCTGGGCGGTAGCGGGGAAGAACAGCAGGTAGATTTTGGTAGAAAAGGCTGGCGGATGGAAGCCTCCCTCCGAGAGGGAGGTGGCAATGGCGTTAGCCATTGACGGAAGGAGTACCGGGTAGGGGAGAATACAGAAGGTAAAAATGTATTCTTTGATGTAGATTTGCTATAAAGTATTTGTTTATTTGTTTGCTTTGTTTTACGAAACAAAGCAGGAATAGCGTTTATCTATCAGCCTATTGTTACTACCCGGTACTCCTTCACCCGCTATTCGGGAGCTCCCTCCCGGAGGGAGCCTAAGAGAGAGCCGCTTCGCGGCGGTGGGGCGGGAGGGGGGAATGCCCCCTACGTTGGTATGCCGCACACACCACCGTAGGGGGAGGGGCTTGCTCCTCCCGCGCCAATCTTAATCAATCTGTCATCCTGAGCCTCCGGCGAAGGATCTTTTCGCCGCCAGGCGAAACAGAGAGTAACATCGGTAGGCGTTTCTCGCTACGCTCGAAAAGATCCTTCGGTCGCTTCACTCCCTCAGGATGACAAAAAGTGGTGCTCGGCTCTTTGCCGGGCAATCTCTTTGTCATTCTCTTCAGAGGGGGCAAAAAATCTTGTGCCTCAGAAACGAAAGGTCATTTGCCCGATCTGCACGGTGCCGGGCTGGGCGGTAGCGGGGAAGAACAGCAGGCAGACGAGCAGCGCCATCAGCACGCCGCACAGGCAGCAAAGAAACCAAAATGGGGGCGGTGTACGCATGGCGGCACCTCCTTTTATCATTAAAAATATTCTTTGCGAAATTGTACAAATTATACTTGCAATCTGCACGCAAGTATTGTATAATGTATCTGTATATTTTCTACGGAGGAAGGAGAAACTGCCATGCCCGAGAAAAAGCTGCCCAAGCGGTTGCGCCACCCGGTATATAAAACAGCGTTTCACGTAACGGAGGAGCTGTATGAAAGCCCCACCGCTAAGGAGCCGCTGCTATCCCGCTCGTATAGCGGTCGCTTCCGCATTGATCTGCTGCGCACGCTTTGCCTTGGCACCGTGCTTCTTTCCGCCGTTGCGCTGGCCAGCCTGCTGGCGGGCGAACGCAAATAAATTTGCTCCGATTTAGTTATCGGAAGAATGAAGGAGATTTTGGATATGTCTTTTTCCAGCCTGTTTCCAACCAACATCGTTTTTGACGCAGCTGACGTCATGATCTGCCTGGGTGCTTCGCTGCTGCTTGGCCTTGTGCTGGCGGTTGCCTATATGTTTAGCGGCGCATATTCCAAGAGCCTGGCGATCTCGCTGGTGCTGATCCCTGCCGTGATCCAAAGCGTGATTTTGTTCGTAAACCAGAACTTCGGCGCGGCGCTGGCCGTTGGCGGTATCTTCGCGCTGATGAACTTCCGTTCCGCTGCCGGCACGGCGCGCGAGATCGTTGCCATCTTCTGCGGTGTGGCCGTTGGTATTTCGGTGGGCATGGGCTACGTGCTATATGCCGCTATTTTGACGGTGGTGCTGGGTGCTGTGATGGTGCTGCTTGGCCTTACCCCGTTCGGCGAGGATGCAGGCCTTGATCGTGTGCTCAAGATCCTGATCCCCGAATCGCTGGATTATACCGGCGTGTTTGACGATGCCTTTAAGGCCTATACCCGTAAGCACAACCTGGAGCTTGTTCGTACCACCAACATGGGCAGCATGTACGAGCTGCACTATAAGGTGACCCTGAAGAATCGCCGCAAGGAAAAGGAATTTATGGATGCTTTGCGTGAAAGAAACGGCAACCTGCCGATTACCTGCGCCATCACCATGCCGAAGAAGGACGAACTCTGATACGAATAAGCCCGTTTAACGGGCGAAGGAGTAGCTTTGATTAAGAAAATCGTATGTGCTGCTATCGCGGTCGTTTTGATCGCCGCAGCAGTTATATTACTGCCTGGCGGCCTTAGCCGGCTGCAGGGTGGGGATATCCCGCCCTCGCCGATCGTGCTGCCGGAAAGCACGCTGACCGAGGCAGAGATCGCGATCCCGGCAAAGGATATTGATCCAACGTGGACGGCCGCCAAGGCAGTTTACGTCAGCCTGGAGGGGGAGCGGATGTCGGTGCCCAGCATTGGCGTTTCGCTGTCGCGGGATGGGCGTGTGCTGACCATCAAGCAAAGCGGTACCTACGTCATCAGCGGCGAGCTGCAGGATGGGCAGATCATTGTTGACGTGGCGCAGGGGCGTGTTCATTTGGTGCTGGCTGGTGCTACGCTGCATTGCGAACGTTCCTCTCCCATCTACGTGCGCCAGGCATCTGCCGTGCGCATCATCGCCGAGGCCGGTACGGTAAACCGCTTGAGCGATGGTGCTGAATATGATTACCTTGACCCCGTATATATGGAGCCGGATGCAACCATCTTTTCTGAGGATGATCTGATCCTTTGCGGAACGGGCGAATTACAGGTAGAGGGTAACTTCCGCGATGCCATTCACGGTAAGGATAGGATCACCATTTCCGACCTGGCGCTTGGCATCACGGCCAAGGAGGACGGTGTGGTGGCGCGGGACGCGCTGCTGCTTCGCACCGCTACTATTGAGGCTGAATGCGGCTTGGATTGCCTAAAGGCCAACAACCCGGCCGAGGGCTTTGGTTACGTGTATGCCGAAAGCGGCGTTTTTGAGCTGTATCCCGGTAACGATGCCATACAGGCCGATGGCCGAATGCTGATCACAGGCGGTGATTATTACCTCGTTTGTGGTGGCGGTTATTCTTCCCCACGCGGGTTAGAGAGCCGCAAGGGGCTAAAGGCCATGCGCGAGCTGGTGATCACCGGTGGCCATTTTGAGATCGACTCCTCGGATGATGCTATCCACGCAGACGAGAGGATGGCTATTATGGGCGGCAGCTACTCGCTTTACGCGGGTGATGATGCCATTCTTGCTACCCAGCTGTACGTGGGCGGCGGTGATATTACCGTGCGCACCTGCTTAGAGGGCATGGTGGGTGAGGTGATCGAGATCGTTGACGGTAGGATCAGCATTGCCTCGCAAATGGACGGTGTAAATGCGCGTATCCGCGCGCTGCTTGAAAATAACGGCTTTGACCTGTACCCAGAGGGAACCGGTATTGCCCCCTCTACTGCGGCTATGTATATGCGTGGCGGTAGCCTGGTGGTAAATGCCGACCGCGATGCGGTTTGCGTGCGCGGCACCATGCTGATGAGCGGCGGTCTTGCCCTGCTGGCAGGGCCCGAGTTTACCGGCGGTGATCCTTTGGATTGCGATATGGGCTTTACCATGACGGGCGGCACGCTGTTCGCCGTGGGTAGAACGGTCTATCTGCCTACCTTGACCGAGCAATCTACCGTTTCGATGGTGGAGGCAAGCTTTGCGGGGGTGCAGCCGGCAGAAACGCCTGTTTGCGTGCGCCATGGTGGGCAAGCACTGGTAACGGCCGTTTCGCCGCGCCAGTATTATAAAATGGTAATTTTCTCCTCGCTCCTTGAGAATGGTGTATCCTATACGCTGTGCGCCGGTGGCGAGCTGGCAGAGGAGCACGGCCGTATTGTGAAGGGGGTAGCCCCCGTTCATGATCACGCGATCGGTAATTTTTCTCTTGCCAATGGGCGTGCGGTCTTAGCCGAGGGGGGAAAGACCTTCCCGGGTACATATGAAGAAGAAGAGATCCTGTAAAAGGATCTCTTCTTTCTTTGTGGGGGTAGGCAAACAATAAAAAGACCGTGTCGGGATCAGTGATCCGTGACACGGTCTTTTTATACGAAACCCGGTGCAATTACTTCTCAGCCTTTGCAACGATGGTCTCGCCCTTGTAAGAGCCGCAGTTCTTGCAAACGTGGTGAGCCAGGTTCATTTCACCGCACTTGGGGCACTTTGCAAGCGTGGGGTTTTCCAGCTTCCAGGTGCTGGAGCGTCTGGAATCTCTGCGAGCCTTGGATACTTTTCTCTTCGGTACTGCCATTTCGGATACACCTCCTGATTTCCTTTGCGCGTGGGCGCGTCATATTTTCATTTTTAGAATAAACTTATGGTTCGTCCTTTGACGAGGCTTCCTTATGCCGTTCAAGCCAGGCGGCCAGGGGCGCTAAGCGCGGGTCGGTTTCTTGCTTGCTGCAGGTACAGGGGCCGTCATTCAGGTTTTTGCCGCATTGCGGGCAAAGCCCAGCGCAATCCTCTTTGCAGAGGAGCTTAGCAGGGAACTCAAGCACCAGCATTTCCAGCAGCTGCTCGTCCACGTCTAAAAACCCATCCTCTACGATCACGTAATCGTCAGCATCCTCCTCCGCCACGTTGGCAAGCAGCTTTGCCGGCGCTACCGTTTTTTCAAAACGGAAGGAGAATGTGCCGGTCACCTCTTCCAAGCAGCGGGCGCAGGGCGCCACGTAAGGGATCGAAGCAGAAAGCGACATGCGCATATACCCGGCCGTGTTGGTGATTTCACCCTGTACCAGCAGCTCACTCGGAAAATGAACGCCGTAAAGGTTGGCGGCAATACCATCCTCCTCCACCGGGGGCGGAAGAAGAAAATCAACCGGCAGGACACGAATATTTTCCGCCAATAAAGGGCGCAGATCTAATTTCATATAACCCTCCTTTGGCGAAAACCGCGCGAAAAAACCGACTTGTCAAAAGTCTACAAGATATTATACACAAAACCAGCTGAAATGTCAAGGTCTTTCTGAAATAAATTCACGGAAAGGACAAAAAACTTCTATATTCTTTGATTGACAAAGCGCGCCGTATCGACTATAATAATAATAGCCTGTCCAAACGATACTATGAAAGCTGGAGAACGTGTATGAGTGAAGAAACCCGCACCGGTGGCTTGGTCTCTAAACTATTAAAAGCCATCTGCTTGGTTGTTATTTTTGGAGTGATCGCCTTTTTGCTGCTGCGCATCTTTTTGGCGGAATATTATCCTGCTCGGATGAAGCAGCTTTACCCCAGCGAGGAGCTGGTAGCCGCCTACGAGGCAGACCCCTCCTTAGAGATGCATCGCCAGCGGCTTCGCATTTCCTATGATGATCCGAATTTTTCGCTGTTCATGGCCTCAAACCAATTTTATTGCCCCACAACCGGCGAATTTCAGATTACCCTGCGCTATAATAACAGCACCTTAGAGGAGGTCGCTAAGGATTTTTCCCTGCCGCAGATCCCTACCGCAGACCCTGCGTTGTTTGATTATTCCTTGGTGGATAACAAAGGAAACCGCACACCGCTTACCTGTGTGTGGACAGAAAGCAAATTTATGTACCAGTATATGAAGCTGGTCACCTCAGATGTAGATTTTTCCAAGGATCCCGGCTGGATCCGCATTGAGGTGTATTATAAGGACGCTGTTGATTATGGGGAAGAGGCGTATTCCCGCATTCCCGTATACGAAAAAGAACTGGTGGGAGACGATACGGTATTCACCCTGCGCGCAGAGGAGCTGGTGCCATGGTGATCGAGGAGCTTCGCTATACGCCGCGCCCAGCAAACCGCCGCGCGGTGGCGCTGGCTATTGGGCTGTCACTTCCCGCTGTGCTACTGTTTGCCGTTTCAGCCGCTATGCCTAACTATGGCGGTGTGATGCAGCTTTTGGGGTTGGTCATGCTGGTGGTCGGGCTGTTTGTGGCATATAAGTTTATTCTGTCTTCTTATACCTATGTGCTAACAGATCCTGGTGACGGTACCCCCTACCTGCTTATCGAGCAAACGCAAGGCAAGCGGGTAAGCCTTGTTTGTCGCGTGCCGCTTGAGCAGATCCTTCGCATCAGCGAGACGGAAAAAGGGCACCGCGGTGGTAAGGCCTACGTTTATGTGGCTACCATGCATGGCGGCCGGTATCAATATGTCAGCGGCCGTGCTGAGGGCGTTGACTTGCTTTTGAAGCTGGAGGCAGATGAAGGCTTTCTTGCCGCCCTGCGCCGCGAGAGTGCAGCTGCCCGCGCGGCTGCTGTCAAAGAAGAATAAGCCTTTTTAGAGGCCGCTCATGCAAAATGGGCGGCCTTTTTTGCGTAAATATAGCATTTTCCTTGACAAACGAAGAATTTTGCGATAAAATAAATGAAGTATGTGTTTATATTATGATGAAGGAAAAGAGGCGGTTGCTTTGAATCGCGCTGTGCGCATCATCATCAAGGTTTTATTAGATATGGCCGCTGCTGCTTTCGCGGCGTTTTTTGCCCTGTTTTTAATTGGAGAGCCCTACGGCGCCGAGGTGCTTGCTCACTACCTGCCCGTATTCCTGCTTTCGCTCGGTGCGTTGCTGGTTGCCGAGGTGCTGTTTGGCTTATACCGCGGCTCCTTCCGCTATGCCGGTGTTATAGAGGCCATGCGCGCTTGCTTTGCCGCGTTTGGCGTGTTTGTTGCTGCCTGTATAGGCTGCTTGGCTTTTTCTTGCGATATTCGCTTTGCCTGCTGCTTCTTTGGTCTGTTAACGATGGCCATGCTGTTTTTGCGCTTTGTCTGCCGCTTTTTGCGCTATGTGCGGCGCGGCTTTCGCACCGTAACGCAGCCTTCTAAGCGTGTGATGATCGTTGGTGCGGGTGAAGCAGGCCGTATGCTGCTGCGCGAAATGCGCACCTCACAGTATGCCAACTACATTCCCGTTTGCTTTTTGGATGATGACGTGACCAAGCATGGCAGCCGTATCAACGGCGTGCCGGTGCACGGTTCCGTTAGCACCGCGGCCGAGGCGGTAGCGCACTACCGGGTAGAGGAGATCTTTGTGGCCATGCCCTCGGTGCCGAAGAAGGAGCTGCGCGTGGTGCTGGAAAAATGCCGGCATAGCGGTGTGCATACCCGTGTGCTGCCCGGCGTTTACCAGCTGCTAAACGGCGAGGTTTCTGTTAGCGCCTTGCGTGAGGTCAGCATTTTGGATCTGCTGGGGCGCGATCAGATCTCGGTGGATCTGGGGCAGATCATGGGCTATATTGAAAATCGCGTGGTGCTGGTCACCGGCGGTGGTGGCTCTATCGGCAGCGAGCTTTGCCGGCAGATCGCCAGCCATAAGCCCAAGCAGCTGATCGTTTTGGATATTTATGAGAATAACGCCTATGATATCGAGCAGGAGCTGAAGCGTAAATACCCAGATCTGCCGCTGCTGGCGCTGATCGCCAGCGTGCGTGATCGTGGCAAGATGGAGGACGTGTTCCGCACCTACCGGCCTGAGATCGTATTTAACGCCGCTGCGCATAAGCACGTACCGCTGATGGAGACAAGCCCGAACGAGGCGGTTAAAAACAACGTCTTTGGCACGCTGAACGTGGTGCGCATGGCAGATCAATACGGTGTACGTCGCTTTGTGCAGATCAGTACCGATAAGGCCGTCAATCCCACCAACGTCATGGGTGCCACTAAGCGCCTGTGTGAAATGATCGTACAGGCCTATTCCCGCCGTTCAAAGACCGAATACGTAGCCGTTCGCTTTGGCAACGTGCTCGGCTCAAACGGCTCTGTGATCCCGCTCTTTAAGCGGCAGATCGCCGAGGGGGGGCCCGTTACGGTTACCCATAAGGATATCATTCGGTATTTTATGACCATCCCCGAGGCGGTTTCGCTTGTGCTGCAGGCTGGCGCCTATGCCAAGGGTGGCGAGATCTTCGTGCTGGATATGGGCGAGCCGGTTCGCATCTACGACCTGGCAGAGAACCTTATCCGCCTTAGTGGCTTAGAGCCGGGCGTGGATATTGAGATCCGCTGTACCGGCCTTCGCCCCGGCGAGAAGCTGTTTGAGGAACGCCTGATGGACGAGGAGGGACTGCGCACCACGCAAAACGGCATGATCAGCGTGGCCAAGCCGATTTTGTTTGATGACGATGCCTTCTTTGCCTCTCTTGACCGCTTGTATGCGGCCGCCTATGAAGAGACCGACCGCATGAAGGAAATGGTTGCCGAGCTGGTGCCCACCTACGTGGTGGATACGGGAAAATAAGTGTCAAAGAGCCCTGTGTGACAGGGCTCTTTTTGTAACATTTTTGCAAAGCTCTTGACAGTAAAGAGTTCACACGATATAATGAAATAGAAAGGAGTGAAGCTTATGCCATATTTGTTTTTGTTATATCTTCTTATATTGTCCCTTGTTGCTTTTGTGCTGTATGGTATCGATAAGCGCCGCGCCAAGCGCCGTGCCTATCGCATTCCAGAGTCGGCTCTATTATCACTTGGCTTTTTTGGCGGCGCCGTGGGCGCGCTTGCAGCCATGCAGACGCTGCGGCACAAGACAAAGCATTGGTATTTCTATGCTGTCAATATACTGGGGTTAGCTTGGCAGATGGCATTGCTTGTTTTGCTCTTTTTGAAATTTAAATAAAGGAAGGAAAAAACATGCCAACTTTTGAACAAATTATGGGAAATGTCATCAATTGGATAACGACCGAGGGGGTAAAGGTTGTGATCGCGCTGGTTCTGCTGATCGTCTCCTTTGCCATTGTGCGTATGATATCTAAACGCTTGCGCCGTGCCTTTGAAAAGAAGGGAACGGACAAGACTATTTCAAATGTCATCCTTCACGTTTTTGATTACGGCGCACGCATTTTGATCGTGCTTTGCCTGCTCGGCTACCTGGGTATTGAAACCTCTGGCGTTGCCGCCTTGATCTCGGCACTGGGTGTTGGTGTAGGCTTGGCTGTACAGGGGGCACTTTCTAACCTGGCTGGCGGCGTGCTGATTATTTTGACTCGCCCCTTCAAGGTAGATGATTTTATTGAGGCAGAAGGATTTAGCGGTACGGTTGAGGACATCAATATCATCCACACCACGCTGCGCACGCCGGACAACAAGGTCATTATTCTGCCCAATGGCTCTCTTGCTAATTCCAATGTTGTTAACTATAGCGTCAAGGATACGCGTCGTGTGGATTTTACAGTTTCGATCGCCTATTCGGCCGATTTTGTGAAGGCTAAGCAGTTGATTGCCGCTATTTTTGAAGGTCATGATAAGGTATTGAAGGATCCTGCCTACATGATCCGTATGAAGGAGCATGGTGCTAGCGCTATCGTGCTGACAGCCCGCTGCCACGTGAATAGTGCCGATTATTGGGATGTATTTTTTGACGTGACTGAGCAGATCAAGGCCTCCTTTGATGAAAACGGTGTGGAGATTCCGTTTGACCAGCTGGATGTACATGTCATCGACAATAAGTAACCTCTACTTTGTAAAGGAAACAATAGATGCAGGATTTTGTAGAAAGATTTATTGCCGAAAAACAGGCAGAATTGGGTGAAAAATGTGCCGAGGCACTTGCCCCGCAAAAGGAGCGTGCGCTTGCCGAGCGCGAGGCGCGGCTCATTCGCCTGGGCATGTGCCAAAAGGAATATAGCGAAAGCCAGACCTATTCGGCCGATTACCCGTACCAGGAATATAAGACCGGCAAATTTTACCGCATGGTGCCCTTTACCGTGACGGATGAGGAATATGCCATCATTTGCCGCTATGATAATTCCGCCATGGAGCTGAAGCCTAAGCGCCTCTCTGACCGGCTGCTTGGTGGTGGCGCGCGGCATTACCGCCGCACGGCCGCGCTTCGCTTTTTGCTTGGCCTGCTGATCAGCCTGTTTGCCGGGGTGATCTTATATATGCTGGAAAGCCAGTACCTGTTCATCTCCTTGGGTGTTGCTGTTTTAGGCATCCTGAATGCTTATCTGGCTGCCGTACAGACCTACACCGCCGGCAAGGTGCTGGAAAAGACCCAGCATCTGGTAGCCCTGGCAGAAGAGGAGCAGAACGTATAATGCTTGTTACATGCCGCCTGCGGGCGGCATGCTTTGTGAAAGGGAAGAGCACATGAAGCCTATTGCGCATATTCGCACCGATTTTCCTGAAAAATTCGGCATCCCGCGGCAAAGCGGCCTGGTGCCCGGTCTTTGCGGCAGGGTGGTCTTTTTGCCCGCCTACCGCAACCCGGATGCCCTGCGGGGGCTGGAGGGGTATTCCCACGTCTGGCTACTGTGGGAATTTTCCGAGGCTAAGCGGGATACCTGGTCGCCTACCGTGCGCCCGCCGCGTCTGGGCGGCAACCGCCGCATGGGCGTATTTGCCACCCGCTCGCCCTTTCGCCCCAATCCCATCGGCCTTTCCTGCGTGCGCCTGCTCGCCATCGAGGGAACGGATCTGGTCGTGGAGGGGGCTGACCTGTTAGACGGAACGCCGATCTATGATATCAAGCCCTATCTGCCCTATACCGATGCCCACCCCGAGGCAACGGCAGGCTTTGCCGGCGAGGTGTATGAGGATCGACTGACGGTGATCTTCCCGCCTGATCTGCTTGAAAGACTGCCAAAAGAAAAGCAAGAAAGCGCCCTAGCGCTTCTGCGTGGCGACCCTCGCCCCTCCTATCAAGAGGATGAAGAACGCATCTACGGCATGCCCTATGCCGGCTACGATATCCGCTTTCAGGTGGCAGGGGATACCTTAACGGTGGTCGCGGTTGAGCGGCTGTAAAAAACACGGATAGCCTTTGGCTATCCGTGTTTTTTGTCATTCGCCGATCATATCCTCCGGCTTGAAGACGCGGTCAAGGGTCTCGCCATCCAAAAAGCCAAGCTTGATGCAGGCCTCGCGCAGTGGGATGTTCTGCTCGTGTGGCGGGTGTACGAGTAAGGGTTATAGGATAACATTGATTTCTACTTGTGCGAATAAAAGTGGGAGCACAACCGTTCCAAGCTGATACAGGATAGTGTCCGGCCTTTTTTGCCCTTTTGCTTTTTTCCAAAAAACAAAGGGCTTTCCGTATTTCTTCAGATTTTCCCCTGTTGTGGAGAAAATGGACATCGCGGCACTCAAAATGTGAATGGCGACAGACCAAGTGACTAATGGCCAGCGCATGAAAGAGAATAGTCCAAGAAGGGCAAGGCATAGAAAGAAAGGGATTGCCAACCAGAGAAACATGCGGTTGATATGGTAAAAAAATCCCAGCCCGTATTCATCATGCAGGGCGCGGTAGAACCAAAAGTTTCGTTTTCCTTCCTTCAGTATATCAATCTGCCTTTCGGTGATGCCTCGACGTCTCATGTGGGAGTGGAGGCCATCACGGAAAAGGAAATACTGTATGGCTGTATATATGTGGAATGCCCACAAGATGACACAGAAGGTTGCCATTTGTTCATTGAAACTTGCATATATGGAAGGAATATACAAAACTATGCAAGAGATGATGATGCCCGTCACGCCAAGCAGAAAGCATAAAGCGGTAACAGCATGCCCCATATATTGTCTAAGCATTTTGGCGCAAAGGTTGAACAATCCAATGCCAAGGAGGAATGAACCTATAACGCCAAATATCAGAAAGGCGCTGTTTGGCGTTGGAAAGATTCCTAAGGTGATGATGAGCCAGGCAGAAATAGGAAGAAAAAGAACAATTATCCCGAGTAGAAGAATCAGACGATAGCGAGCAGGGTGATGCTTTTGTAGCCATTCTGTATAGGTAGCGCCGTCATGTGATTTGGCAATGCCTTCGAAAATAAGCAGTAGCAACGACTTCCGATCTTTACTCATGTCATCCTCCCGTTTATTTATTCCTCGCCGGTCATGTCCTCTGGCTTGAAGACGCGGTCAAAGGTCTCGCCATCCAAAAAGCCAAGCTTGAGGCAGGCCTCGCGCAGCGAAAGCCCCTCTTCGTGCGCCAGGTGCACGGTCTTGGCGGCGTTTTCGTAGCCAATGTGTGGATTGAGCGCGGTTGCCAGCATCAGCGAGCGGTGCAGGTTGTCGCGCATTTTCTCGCGATTGGGCTTGATACCGGCCACGCAGCGGTCGGTAAAGGCGCGCATGCCGCAGGCAAGCAGCCGTACCGAGCGCAGGAAATTATCAATGAGTACAGGCATAAAGACGTTCAGCTCAAAATTGCCCTGTGAGGCCGCCATCGAAACAGCGACGTCGTTGGCCATGACCTGCACCGCCACCATGGTGATCGATTCGCATTGCGTGGGGTTTACCTTGCCCGGCATGATTGAGGAGCCGGGCTCGTTTTCGGGAATAAAGATCTCCCCAAGCCCCAGCCGCGGGCCAGAGGCCAGCCAGCGGATATCGTTGGCAATTTTCATCAGGTCAGCGGCCAGCGCCTTCAGCGCCCCGTGCATAAAGACCAGCTCATCCTTCGAGGTCAGGGCGTGATATTTGTTGGCAGCTGCGCAAAATGGCGTACCCGCCAGGGCAGAAAGTGCCTCGGCGGCGGCGGCATCAAAGCCGCGCGGGGCATTTAGCCCGGTGCCCACGGCCGTGCCGCCCAGCGCCAGCTCACGCAGGGGTGGCAGCGCAGCTTTAATCAGCGAGGCATCTCGCTCAAGCGAAGAGCGCCAGCCGCTGATCTCCTGTGCAAAGGAGATCGGCACCGCGTCCTGCAGGTGCGTGCGGCCGCATTTCACCACGCCGCGGTTTTCCTGCTCCAAGCGCTGCAGCGCCTTGATCAGGTGTGAAAGCGCCGGCAGCAGCGCACCCTCGATCGACAGCACCGCCGCAATGTGCATGGCGGTGGGGAAGGTATCGTTTGAGCTTTGCGACATGTTGATATCATCGTTGGGGTGCAAGAGGCGCTTGCCGGCCAGCTCGTTACCGCGCCCGGCGATCACCTCGTTTGCGTTCATATTCGATTGCGTGCCGCTGCCGGTCTGAAACACCACCAGCGGGAAATGCCCGTCAAGGCTGCCGCTTGCTACCTCGCCGGCTGCCTGGCGGATGTAGGTCAGCTTTTCTTCTGTCATTTTCTCGGGGCAGAGCAGGGCATTAGCCTCGGCGGCTGCCTGCTTCAGCAGGCCAAAGGCGTGAATGATCTCACGCGGCATGCGCTCCTCCTCCCCAAAGGGGAAGTTTTCTAAACTACGCGCGGTCTGGGCGCCGTAATAACGGTCAGCCGGCACACGCATCTCTCCCATAGAATCGTGCTCGATACGGTATTCCATAAGGGTCTCCTTCTCTTTGATACTCTTATTATAGCAAAGTGGCAGGCACCCGTCAAGCAGGCGGCATGGCAGGAGTGAAAATTTTTATTGAAAAAATCATAAATTATGGTATAATAGTTAAAAAGAAGATCGCCCACGGCGAGAAAGAAGGATGTTATGTCTGCATTCGGGTTTAACGTGTTTGATTTTGGTGCCCGCGGTGACGGTAAGACCGATGATACCGCTGCTATTCAGCGCGCTATTGATTTTTGCGCTAAGCGTGGTGGCGGCCGTATCTGCTTCCCCTATACCCCCACCGGCTACCGCATCGCATCCCCCGGTGTAGAGGAATATAAGGGCAAGCCGGTGCGCGCGCAGATCATCATTCCCCCTGGCAATCACAACATCCTGCTGGAGGGCGAAATGCCCTGCCGCCTGCTTAATGCCTACCAGGTGCGCCCCATGAGCGCGACCTCCTTTACCCCCACCGTGTTCGGCGGCATTCGTAACGATAATACCTTCCTGTTTTCTGATTGGCAGGCACCCGAGGTGCACGATGCCGATAAGCGCCCCTGGGCCATCATTGCGGCACCGGAGGGAACGATGTGCAAGGGCAAATTCAGCGTTTCACAGCTTTCTATTAAAAATTTAGAGCTGCGCGTGCACATGGATCAGGATCTGATGTACCCGACCGAGAGTGCCGCCAACCTGCAGAACATTGCCCGCGTGAACATTACCGATTCCCAGTTCTGCCTCAACGAAACGGTAGGCGATGCCCTGCAGAACAAGGAGCTGCAGCCCAACCCCTGCCATACGGCGGGCCTGGTGCTTTCGGGCGACCAGAATGATGATAACGTGCTGCGTAACGTGGCCGTGCAGGGCTTTCGCTACGGTATCGTAGCCGGTGAGCACGTGGTGGCGGAGTATCTTTATATCCATAACTGTGAGGAGGGCATTACCTTTCACGATTGCTCGCATCTTTCCACCATCGGGCATATCGTTGCCCAGCATAACCGCATGATTGTGACCACCACGCGGGAAAATCTCTTTGGTATGGAAAAGGGGCCTTGCTTTGTTATCATCAACGCCCTGGATTGCGAGGATGGTATTGGCCTGCAGCCGCAGGTCTCGCAGTTGTATTGCGCGGTCTACGACCCCGAGGATCGGTTGCACGGCAGCCTTGTTTGGCACAAGCCGTGGGGCACGAATTCCTTCCCCATCCAGGGGGCTAAGTATTTTACCGTCAACCATCTGATTTAAGGATATGCCGATGAACATAATAACCCTGACCCTGAACCCCGCCTTTGACGTGCACTGTGCCGCCCCCGGCTTTGCCGCCGGGCGTGAAAATGCGGTGCGCCTTTTGTCGCGCGATGCGGGTGGCAAGGGCATCAATATCTCCCGCGCACTTGCTGCTTGCCACGTGCCCAGCACGGCCTACGTGGTCGTGGGGGAAGAAAACGGTGCCGATTTCTGCCGTGCGCTGGCCGATGGGGGGCTTTCTTATACCGCGCTCACCGTGCCCGGCCGCATCCGTGAAAATATCACCCTGCATACCGAGGGGCTTGGTGAAACACGCATCAGCTTTCCCGGCTTTGCGGTGGCCGCCGATCTGCTTGCCCAGATCGAGCAGGCGCTTTTGCCGCTGGCAGATGCCAATGCGGTATTTACCCTGACAGGCAGCCTGCCGCAGGGCATAACCGCCGCCGCGATACAGCCCCTGCTTGCCCGCCTGCAGGCACGGGGGGCCCGCATCGTGATCGATTCACGCTCCTTTTCGCTTCCTGATCTGATAGCGGCACGCCCCTTTCTGATCAAGCCGAATGAGGAAGAAATTTCTCTATACTACGATAAACCGATCAAAACCCTGGCAGATGCCGCCGATGCCGCCGATGCCATTCGTGAGCAGGGAATAGAAAACGTGATGCTCAGTTTGGGTGCCATGGGCGCCGCACTGGCTACGCCGCGCGGGCGCTACACCTGTCGCGCGCCAAGCATCAAGCCGATTTCCACCATTGGCGCGGGGGATAGCAGCATTGCCGGCTTCTTGGCTGCCTGCCTGGCAGGGGGGACGGATGAGGAATGCTTGCGTACCGCCATTGCCTACGGCAGTGCCGCCTGCATGCAAGAGGGAACGCTACCGCCCGCCGCAGCAGACGTCGCTCATTTGCTGATGATGATATAACAGAAGAGAGGAATATAACCATGAAGATTAATCAGAATCCGCAGCTGATCCACCATGCCATTTTGAAGGGGCTGGCCCCGGCACGCCGTTATCATGGTGAGCAGCCCTTTGCCGCCTGGCAGCAGGATGCCCGTGCCCGTGTAGCCGCGCTGCTTGGTATGGATAAGATGATCCCGGCAACGGATGACCGCTTTGTACTCGAATCGGAAACCGATTGCGAGGGTTATACCGATTATCGCTTCCTGTTCCAGAGTGAAGAGAACTATTTCGTCCCCTGCCACCTATGGGTGCCGAAGGGAAAGACCGGCAAGATCCCTATGGTGATCTGCCTGCAGGGGCATTCCACCGGCTTCCATATTTCAATGGGCAAGCCGAAATACCCGGGTGACGAAAAAACCATTTCGGGTGGTGACCGTGATTTTGCCGTGCAGATCGTTAAGGAGGGGTACTGTGCCCTGGCGATCGAGCAGCGTAATTTCGGCGAATGCGGCGGCACAGAAAAGGGCTCTGCCTGCTTTGTTCCCGCCCTGTCGGCCCTGCTGTTTGGCCGTACCACTATTGGCGAACGCGTGTTTGATATCAGCCGCGCCATCGACGTGGTTACAAAGAATTTTTCGGTCGTTGATGCCGATGCCATTGCCTGCATGGGCAATAGCGGCGGCGGCACCGCCACCATCTACGCCGCTACGCTTGAAGAGCGGATCAAGCTGGCCATGCCCTCCTGCGCCCTGTGTACCTATAAGGATTCGATCGGCGCGATGGAGCATTGCACCTGCAACTTTGTGCCGGGTATTGCTAATGAGTTTGATATGGGCGACCTCTGCGGCCTGATCGCGCCGCGTAGCCTGATCGTTGTTTCGGGGGCAGAGGATCCCATCTTCCCAAAGCACGGCGTAGCCGAGAGCGTGGAGGTAGCAAGGACCTACTACCAAGCAGCCGGCGTGCCCGCGCGCATCACCTGGGTCGAGGGGGCAGAGGGGCACCGCTTCTACGCTGCTATCTCCTGGCCGGTGTTCCATCAATTCTTTGATAAATAAGGAAACATGCAATGAAGGCAAAATTGATCGTTAATCGACATTATCAGATCGGGGAAATCGACAAACGCATATACGGCTCCTTTATCGAGCATCTTGGCCGGGCTGTTTACGGTGGCATCTACGAGCCTGGGCACAAAACGGCAGACGAAATGGGCTTTCGCCGTGACGTCATCGACCTGGTAAAGCAGGCGGCTGTGCCTGTTGTTCGTTACCCCGGTGGCAATTTTGTCTCTGGCTACGATTGGGAGGATGGCATTGGTGATAAGGCCAAGCGCCCCAAGCGCATCGAGTGTGCCTGGCAATCAATCGAAACCAACGAGATCGGCATTGATGAATTTCAGGCTTGGGCGCAGCGTGCCGGCGCCGAGGTCATGATGGCGGTTAATCTTGGCACGGGAGCCCCGGCTGATGCAAAAAATCTGCTGGAATACTGCAACATGGAAACCGATACCAGGTATGCCAATATGCGGCGTGAGAATGGGTTTGAGAAGCCCTTTGGCATCAAGCTTTGGTGCCTTGGTAACGAAATGGATGGCCCCTGGCAGATGGGGCATAAAACGGCTGAGGAATACGGCCGTATCGCGGCCGAAACGGCTAAGCTGATGAAATGGGTCGACCCGGAGATCGAGCTGGTTGTGTGCGGTAGCTCAAACTATGATATGCCCACCTTCGGGGAATGGGAGCTGACCGTTTTACAGCACACCTATGATCTTGTTGATTATATTTCACTTCACCAGTATTACGGCAATCAAGCAAACGATACGCCTGCCTTCTTGGCAAGATCGGTGCACATGGATCGGTTTATCAAGGGCGTTGTCGCCATTTGCGATGCCGTTAAGGCAAAAAAGCATGCGCAAAAAACGATCAACCTCTCCTTTGATGAATGGAACGTATGGTACCACAGCAACGGAGAAAAGCTTGCTAAGTGGCAAACAGGCCAGCCTCAGCTGGAGGATATCTATACCTTTGAGGATGCCTTGCTTGTTGGCTGCATGCTGATGACCCTGCAAAACAATTGTGACCGTGTCAAGCTTGCTTGCCTTGCCCAGCTGGTTAACGTAATCGCCCCGATTATGACGGAAAACGGCGGCCGCGCCTGGCTGCAGACCACCTTCTACCCCTACATGTACGCCTCGCTTTATGGCCGTGGTACAACCATGCGCACGGTAGCCGAATGTGATTGCTATGGGGAAAGTATTCCGTATTTAGAAAGCTCTGTTATTCATAACGAGGAAAAGCGCGAGCTTACCGTGTTCGCCGTGAACCGCTCCTTAGAGGCGGATATGGAGCTTGCTCTATCTTTTGAGGGGTTTGGCGAGCTGTTGCCCGTTTCCCACGTAGAGCTGTATGCTGACGATCTAAAGGCAACCAATAGTGCCGATGCGCAGGTGGTGGCACCTGTTGCGCGTGATTTGTCCGGCTGCAAGGGGGCAGGGCAAAGCGTTTCGCTTAGAAAGCATTCTTGGAATATGCTGATCTTCCGTTATTAAACAAACCGTCACCGCTTTCTTACAGAAAGCGGTGACGGTTATTTTTATAGATCGGCCGGGTAGCTGACCGAAAGATCTAACCCCTCTAACTTATTCACACGTCTGTCATAGGTCAGAATGCCGTTGATCTCTTCTTCCACGTCGGAAAGCTGGGTGTATACGGCAGCAGCAAGCCCCTGTTCTACCAGCGGCAGTACCTCACGGTCATAGAGCGCGCGCACGGCCGTGCGTAGCTCCTCGGCGCTTTTGTACATGCGGTAGCCAAATAGCTTGGCGGGGGAGAACATATGCCCCGCGCTTGGGCAGGAATAGCCGCCAAATTCGCTCAGCACCACGCAGCGGTCATCTCCCTTTTGCAGCTTGACCGGCTTGTAGTAAACGTGCAGGGATTTCAGCGGTGAGCTGCCCTTGCCCTGGTCATGCCAGCCGCTTACGATATCCCAGGTGCGGGTGCTGTCCAGCGCCATCATGCGTGCGCCCAGCGCGGTGCTGTCAAACTGTCCCCACCCCTCGTTGAACAGGGTGTAGAGCGCAAGAGACGGAACGTTATAAAGATGGGCAACGGTCTCCTCTGCAAAGCAAATAAAGGCCTCGCGCTCTTTTTCATTCTCACGCTTGAAAAGGCGGTAGGCACGCTTGCCACTATCCTTGAGATGAATGCCAATAAAGGGCAGCACCTGAATCACGGCCGGCTTGTAATCGGCCCCGCCTGAAACAATATCCTGCCAAACCAGCATACCAAGGCGGTCGCAATGGTAGTAAAACCGCATCGGCTCTACCTTGATATGCTTGCGCAGCATATTCATGCCAAGCCCCTTTACGGCCATAATATCGTGGATCATGGCCTCGTCTGAGGGGGGCGTGAGCAGCGATTCAGGGTAATAGCCCTGGTCCAGCACGCCGCTGTGAAAAATGGGCTCATTATTCAGCGCAAGCCGCTTGTGCCCCTGCTTATCTGCCATCAGCGAGAATTTGCGCATGGCAAAGTAGCTTTCTACGCGGTCTTTTCCCAGCTGAAATACAACCGGGTATAGGTACGGGTCGCTTGGCGACCAAGGGTGCACGTTGTTGAGCGAGATGGTCAGCTCGCCGCCCTCGGCAATGCCAAAGTAGCGATCCTTGCCGTCAGCCACCGTTACGCAAACACCATCGACCGGGAAAGAAAAATGGACACAATGACCATCAAGATCCGGCGTTATCTTAACAGAGGGGATGTACTTTTCCGGCAGCGGCTCGGCCCATACCGTTTGCCAAATGCCGGATTGCGGCGTGTACCAGATGCCACCGGGTGAAAGCGTTTGCTTGCCACGCGGCTGGTCGCCCACGTCGGTTGCATCACGCACTAAAAGCATGATCTCGTTTTCCCCCACCGTCAGATAAGGGGCGATATCAAAGGAAAAGGGGAGATACCCGCCGCTGTGGTGGCCAACCTCTTGTCCGTTCACGGCCAGGGTCGCCTCGTGGTCAACTGCATCAAAATGCAGCAGGTAGTGCGCGCTCACCTCGTCTACCGTCAGGCTGCGGCGGTAATACAGCACCTCACCCGGCAGCAGCACACGGCCAACGCCGCTGGCCGTGCTTTCGGGTGAGAAGGGAACAAGGATCTTGCCATCGTATTGGCCAAGCGCCTCGCCCTCGCGCCGGATGGCATAGTCCCATTCACCATTCAGGATCACGTAGCCCCGGCGGGAAAACTGCGGGCGCGGCTGCTCGCAAAGTGGTGTGGCAGAGGGCGAAAAAAACGGCGTCTGCAGGGAGACCGTGCCCTGCCGCTCTCGATAGATCTTTTGCTTCATATTGCCTCCTGTGTGAAAAAACGGCGACAGGTGTCGCCGTTTTTTATTCATCCTTATTAATCGCCTTTTTTGTCGTTGGCAAAATTATCAACAAAGGCGTAAAACAGCGGTATAGAAAGAAATACCAACCAGCCGGGGTGCCAAAAGCCGCCAATAAAGCCAAGCAGCAGAAACACCACCAGTACAAAAATAGGAAAAGCAAAGTAGCCAATACGGCGGCGCTTGATGGCATCTAATAGGCTGTGCCAAAGTGGGATTGCCAAAAAGATCAGCCAGGTCGGGTGCCAGACAGATGTCAGCACGCCGATCACCACGTAGGTGATAATGACGATCAGATCAAGCGGGATCTTCTCTAAAACATGCTTCTTTTCGTGGGACATGAGGCCCTCCTATGTAGATCAGCGCCGTGCGCGTCTGCGCCGGCCGGTGCTGAATTGTACGAATATGCCGATGGCGGCCAATATCAGGCCGATGACCACCTCTAAATTCATGTTGCTGGTCATGCCTACGGCTACGGTTAAGGAAATGGCTGCTACCATGCCGCCGGCGGCGCCGGTCGTTACGATCAGCACCGGGCGCGTGAGCGCCAAGGAAATGGCACCTACGATCACGGCAACGATCAGGCGGATGATCAGGTATTTCGCATCCCACTCCTCGGTGATCAGCTTGTCGATCAGCTCGTTTACAACGGGCATGCTATTCAAAAACATAAAGGTAGCGGCAGCCGCTGCCAAAAAGATACCAACGCGGATCAAGCGAATGGCTAAAATGGCCGCTACCAGGCCGCAAACGGCATACACCAGGTAGGGTACAAAGGTTGGAATAGGCTCTAACGCCGCAAACACGCCAGCCCCCAGCAGCCAGCCATACAGCATGGCGCCCAGCAGCCAGCCGGCAGAAAAGCCACCCAGCAGAATGGCGATGCGTAAGGCGCGGTAGCCGCAAAAGGCCATCGTTAGCGAGATCAGTGCGGTGATCAGCAAAATACCAATGCTATAATTATCCATAAACGCATTGGCATCCTCTAAGCTGTCAATGGCGAACAGAGAGGCGGCAAAGGCGGAAATATCAGGCTTTGCTTGCTCAAAATTCTCAAGGGTATCATCGCTCGGCGCCTCCATTGATGTAGCCATGGTGGGCAGCGCAAGACAGGCACAGAGCAGGCAAGCTATTAGAAACAACGCCCAGGGGCGAATGTGTTGCTTTTTCATTATGCTTTCCTCCATGTGGGGAAAATGTCCGTACATAGTTATTATAGCACAGAATGGCAGCCTTGTCAAGGGGGGTGCTTTTAGCCTTTCCGTTCTTTTGCTGATTATGATAGGGAAAAACTGCAAAAGGACTTGACAAGTCTTTTTTGTGCTGATATAATAATAAGGTAAAGGCTATGAGGGAAACCAGTAGCGCCGTATAATCTCCCACAGAAAGTTCCTGGTTGATGCGAAGGGCGGGCGAGGCGGTGTGAATACATTCCAGAGCCGTGCCCCGAACAACTCAAAAGTAGGCGGCATCGGGTGCGCCCGTTATTGCGCAGCGGCATGATAGCCGGCTAAGGCGCCCTGGCGCGAAGAAAAGGTGGTACCACGGCTCGTCCGTCCTTTTTGCGGAGGGGCGATTTTTTTTGTTTATAAAATACGTGAAATATAGAGGAGCAAGCTATGACCTGTTATGAAGAGCTGGTTGCCCGTGGCCTGATCGCCCAGGTGACCGATGAAAACGAGATCCGCGATCTGATCAACGAGGGGCGCGCTGTATTTTATATCGGCTTTGACCCCACGGCAGATAGCCTGCATGTCGGTCATTTTATGGCGCTGTGCTTGATGCGCCGCCTGCAGCTGGCAGGCAACCGCCCCATCGCGCTGATCGGCGGCGGCACCGCCTACATCGGTGACCCCTCCGGCAGAACCGATATGCGTACCATGATGACGCCTGAAACCATTCAGCACAACTGCGATTGCTTCAAGCACCAAATGGAGCGCTTTATCGAGTTTGGTGAAGGCAAGGCCATGATGGTGAACAATGCCGATTGGCTGCTCCCGCTGAACTACGTTGAGCTGCTGCGCGAGGTTGGCGGCTGCTTTACCGTAAATCGCATGCTGGCTGCCGAATGCTATAAGCAGCGTATGGAGCGCGGTCTTTCCTTTATTGAATTTAACTACATGATCATGCAGTCGTATGACTTCTATTATATGTTCCAGAAGTACGGCTGTAATATGCAGTTTGGCGGTGATGACCAGTGGTCAAACATGCTGGGCGGCACCGAGCTTATCCGCCGTAAGCTAGGCAAGGATGCCTACGCCATGACCATCAATCTTCTCTTAAACTCTGAGGGCAAGAAGATGGGTAAAACGGCCAAGGGCGCCGTATGGCTTGACCCCAACAAGACCTCGCCCTTTGAGTTCTACCAGTATTGGCGCAACGTAAGCGATAGCGACGTAATGAAGTGCCTGCGCATGCTGACCTTCCTGCCCTTAGAGGAGATCAACGCGATGGAGCCTTGGGTAGGCACCGGCCGCATCAACGAGGCAAAGGAGATCCTCGCCTTCGAGCTGACAAAGCTCGTGCATGGCGAAGCAGAGGCTACTGCTGCGCAGAACGCCGCGCGTGCGCTTTTCTCGGCCGGCGATGCTGCCGATATGCCCACCGTTACGGTTGGCGAGGCTGACCTGGTTGACGGCAAGATGGATATCCTTGCTGTGCTTGTCAAGGCTGGGCTGGTTCCTTCCCGCTCTGAGGCGCGCCGCGCGGTAGAGCAGGGTGGCGTAACGGCAGACGGTGAAAAGGTTACCGATATCCGCACCGCCTACACGGCAGACGATCTGCGCGAGGGCAAGGTGTTCCGCCGCGGTAAAAAGAGCTATAAGAAGGTTGTTTTTGAATAAATACCGCAAAAAAAGAACGGCACGCGATTTTCGCGTGCCGTTCTTTTTGATAGAGGGCAAAGGCGCCGTTTTTATGCGCGTGCAACACACGGATGCCGTGAAAAACCATTTTTTTGCAAAAAAGTTGAGAATTTCTCTTGCAATTTTCTTGAAGTATGCTACAATGAAAATGAATAACTGTCAAAAGGCAGCTTATCAATACCAAAAAAGAGAGGAGTTATTATGAAACGCATCACACACACACGTGCTCGTCGGCTTTCCTTCCTGCTTATAGCAGTCTTGCTCTTAGCCGGCATGGCACTCGGCGCTCTGCCCGCCGCAGCGGCTGAATCAGCCCCCTACAAGGCAGAATTTTATGCAAGCGGTCAGTTGATCGCTACCGTGCCGTTTGACCCGGCCACCGGCATTCAAGCCGTGATCGAGGTGCCAGAGGTAGATGGGTACGTTGGCGAATGGGAAAGCTATACGCTGACCAATGCCGATATCCGTATTGAGGCTATTTACACACCAATCGAGGGGTACCGTGCCCCTATTGATGACCAGGCAATTATCTTCTGCCTGCTGCTGTTGATCGGTATTTTGATCGTTACCGTGCTGATTCTAGTGATCCTTACCCTGCACGCCAAGAAGGTTCTGCGTGCGCACGGTCTGTGGGGCAAGGGTGCCAAAGGAAACCAAGGCCAAGAGACCGAGGCGGCAGATGCTTCTGCAGACACCGCCGCGCAGCAAAACGGCGAAGAAGCGAATGATAAGCCTGAAGAAGAAAAGAAAGCTACCACCGATGAGAAGGAGCGCTCATCAACCGGGGAGGCAACGGCAACCGGAAAAAAATCTAACGCTTCCGTAGAGGAGAAGGCAGAGAAAAAAGAGGCAGACTCTGACCCCACACCTGCGGAAGCGAGCGACAAGCAAGCAACCGCAAGTGATCCCACATCTGCCTCCAAGAAAGAACAGACAGAAGAAAAGACAACAGAACAGGCGAAGGATAAGGAGCAGAACAAGTCTGCCGATAAAAAGCCCCGCTTTATCCCGATCATAGCCGGTGGCGGCGATGACGAGGATGAAGAGGAAGAAGAGAACGAGCAGTCCGCGACCGAGGAAAGCGACCCCGCCGAAAAGGCCGAGGAAACGGACGAGAAGGCTGCATCTGACAAGGAAGCGACCGACAAGGATGCTCGCTTCATCCCCATTCCGATCATAGCCGGTGGCGGCGATGACGAGGATGAAGAGGAAGAAGAGAAAGAAGAAGCCGAGCAGTCCGCGACCGAGGAAAGCGCTCCTGCCGAAAAGGCCGAGGAAACGGACGAGAAGGCTGCCTCTGACAAGGAAGAGACCGACAAGGATGCTCGCTTCATCCCCATCCCGATCGTAGCCGGTAGTGGCGAGGACGAGGAAGAAGAGGAAGAAGAGAACAAGCAGTCCGAGACCGAGGAGAGCGCCCCTGCCGAAAAGGG
>JAGASL010000004.1 GCA_017621755.1 Clostridia bacterium | reverse complement strand
CGCCGCGCATCGGGCAGCACGCCCAGGCGGTAGACCTCGCCCTCGTCGCCCGCCACCGAAAGCAGCAAGGCACCCAGCAGGCAGTCACCCTCCTCGGCCACCAGCGTGCGCGCGGCGGGGGAAGCAAGGTGCGCGCGTAGGGCGCTTTCGCTCCACGGGTCGGAAAAGCAGGCCTGCTCGATGGCCGCAAGGGCTGGTAGATCACGCTCGCACGCCTCGCGCAGGGTCATCATAGCGCGTCCTCGGTCAGGCGGTAGCCCTCAAATAAGCCACCCGCGACCTGCACGCAGCGGCCGGTGGCCGTCTCCTTGAAGTAGCAGGCGCCGTCCTCGTATTCGTAATAGGTGCAGGTGTAGGCAAAATCCTCGTAAAGCGCGGAAACAAAGATCAGCTCCACGCAGGCCGTAGGCTCAGCAAGCACCGGCAGCTGCGCCGCCTCGCCACTCTCGTAGGCAGAAACGATGGCGCGCACCCGCTCTACCGTGCGGATCTGATCGTACACGTTTGGCGAAAGCCAGAACATCTCCTCCTCAGTGGTGCAAATGACGATCTGGTAGGGGTCCATCTCGGCAAGGGAGGGCATCTCGTAGCCCTCGGCCGTGATCATATAATAAGGATAAAGATCCTCCTCGTCCGCCAGCATCAGATAGCGCTCCTCGCTCCCCTCGGCAAGCGAGAAGAAGGAAAGGCGGGCCCCGTGCTCGTTTTCGTAGATGGCGTAGGGCTCACGCGCCAGGCGCATGGGCAGATAGAGCGCCGGCTGGCGCCGGTAGGTCACGCCGTTTTCGGCACAGTAGTAGACGTCGCGCGCCGGGCTGGTCAGCACGTGGGCCGTGCTCTCACCGCCCTCGTCCGGCACGGGCGCCGGGCAGGCCGCAAGCGACAGGGTAAACGATAAGAGAAGCAGCAGGGAAAGCAGCTTTTTCATAGGGGACTCCTTGTTTTTCTTTTTCTACGATTATCCGGGGCTTTCTTTTTTTTCATTCTGAAACTTCTCAACCTGTCATCCTAAGCCTTCTCAACCTGTCATCCTGAGCGTCAGCGAAGGATCTTTTCGCCGTCAGGCGAAACTGGTAGTTACAATGGTAGGGGATTTCTCGCTTCACTCGAAAAGATCCTTCGGTCGCCTCGCTCCCTCAGGATGACAGGTAGTGGAGAACGGTCGCTTCGCGCCCTCAGGATGACAGCAACTGGGTCTGGCGGATTGCCGGCCCCCACCTCGTAAAATCATCCTTTATTATAGCACACGGCGTGCGGCAAGTCAAGGGGGCGGGTGGGGAAGGGGCGTGGCGTATTTTCGTGCTTTTTTTGTCCGTTTTTGAGATTTACTTTTCTTTGCGTACATGGTACAATATTCACGTACTGCAGCTTGATACGGCGAGCTTTTCCAAACGGACATCATCGCCCTCAAAACGCCCCCGCGCTGCTTGCAAAAGGGAAAAACGCGGTATCATGAAAAAAAGAGCAAAGGAGCTTGTTATGAAAAGAACGCTACTCGGCGTGCTGGCCTTCGTGCTGGTTGCTTGCACGCTGCTTTCCGCTACCGTCTTTGCCGCGGATGAGAAGGAGAACACCGCCAACGTAGGCGTTGTCAAGATGGTAGACGCCGATCACCCTATTAAGGTAGACGGCGAAATGGACGAGGCCTATACCACCGCCGTTCCGCTGCTGATCAACTCGCGCGAGGCGGCCGTTAACTCGCTGTATACCCACGGCTGGGCGCGCTTTGTATGGTCAAAGGCCGAGAACGCCCTCTACTGCCTCGTTATGATGAACGATGTCGAGGTTGCCCCGCACCAGGATCGCCCCTGGGTTGGCGATTCGGTCGAGCTGTTCGTGGACTTTACCGGCACCGGCACCCAGGATTGGGGCCTGACCGATAAGCAGATCAGCGGCGGCGGCGCGCTGAAGCGTGGCCTGCAATACCGCATCGACGGCTTTAAGGGCTTCCCCACCGCCGTGCTGGTTGAGGAGCTGAGCTCCAACGGCAAGAACGTGCTGACCAACTTTTCCGATACCCCCGGCAACGTGTATTGGTTCAGCGATGAAAAGGGCCGCCTGACCAACAACGATCTGGATACGCTGATCAATGACGAGCGCAACATCTTCGGCTGGCACTACTCCGAGGATCCGTACAAGATCGGCTGGGGCCACCGGGTCACCCCGCACGGCTACATGGTTGAATACCGCATCGAGGCAAGTGGCCAGGACATCACGCTGAAGGACGGCATGAAGATCCTCTTTGACCTGCAGGTCAACGACCGCTACAACGTAGACGCTTCGCTGAACGGCAGCCGTACCAACGTGTTCTATTCCTCGGCACGCCGCGTAGAGACGGGCATGACCTCGGCCGGTAGCGCCATGAACTATTACGATTACTTCACCCTGTCCGAGGAGGTCGTGAAGAACACCTACGAGGCAGTGGCCGAGGCAAAGCTGGTCGATTACGGCATGGTAGACGCCAGCGAGCCGGTCTCGATCTCCGAAAAGACCACCGAGCGCACCTACACCAGCAAGGTAACGATCGATCGCGTGTACACCACCCGCATCATCGAAACGGGCAATAAGACCACCACCGGCAAGGTCGATGACCCCGGCACCACCACCAAGAAGGACGATACCGCACCCGCCGAGGGCGGCTGCGGCGGCTCGATCACGGCAGGCGCCGCCATCGCCATGCTGGCCACCACGGCAGCAGCCGGCTTCTTCGCCTTCCGTAAAAAGGAAGACTAATTTTGCATAACGAAAAGGCAGGACGATCGTCCTGCCTTTTTGCGTTGGTGAGCCGCGCCCATCGCGGTAGGGGAGGGGCTTGGTCCTCCCGCCCGCCGCAGATGGAAAGAAGAACAAGGTTGGTGCGGACAGTCGAGGACGCCTGTCCCTACGGTAGTGGGGGGTGGCCGTTTCTCGTAGGGGAGGGGCTTGCTCCTCCCGCAAGATGGACCGTCCAGGAGGCCGGTCCCTACAAGGCGAGCCGCGCCCACCTTATACATTCTTTTCGCCGCCAGGCGAAATAGGCTCCCTCCGGGAGGGAGCTGGCAGCCGTTAGGCTGACTGAGGGAGTAACGGGTAGTTTGAATAAGAAAAGAGATAAACTCTATTCTTGCTTTGTTTCGTAATCCATATCAACCGGGAAAGAGAATACCTATCAAGAGAATTTATACGTAAGAATATTCTTTTTCTTTTTGTAAACTCTCCTACCCGGTACTCCTTCCGTCTCTTCGCTAACGCTCAGAGCCACCTCCCTCCCGGAGGGAGGCTTGGTTAGCAGAGGGAGGCTTAGTAACATCCGCCCCGGTGCTCGCTTGCGATAGCAAGCAGGTTCCGTGCGGTCATGCCGTTCAGAGAACCGAGCCGTGGCAGGCAGTCCCTCTTTAACCTATATCGGCGTGGCACCGAATATGGCAATCACCCGGTAAAATTGCGGCCATAGCGTTCGTTCGGTCCCCTGCGGGCGGCGGGAGCAAGCCCCCGCCCTACGAATTGCCTGCGGGCACCATATCTTTTTCCCCAAAAAGTTTTTGGGGGTCTGGGGTCTTTTTTCAAAAAGACCCCAGCGTCCCCCATTCTTTCCTCTATCAAAAAGCCCCGTCTCTCTTACAGCCCCCGCGCGACCTCGCGCAAAAACGCGCGAAACTTCTCACCCACCTCGGGGTGGTCGAGTGCGCGGATCACGTTTGCCTGCAAGAACCCGAGCTTGGCGCCCATATCAAAGCGCGTGCCCTCAAAATCTAAGGCGGTCATGCCGCCCGTGCGTGCCAAAATGGCCATCGCATCGGTCAGCTGGATCTCCCCGCCCGCGCCTGGCGGCAGCGTATCTAAAATATCAAACACCCGCGGCTCCAGCAGCACGCGGCCTAAGATGGCCAGGTCGGAAAATTCCTCGCCCGGCTTCGGCTTTTCGATCATATCGGTGCAGTGAAAGGCCACGGCGCTGCCCGCGATCGGCTCTACCTTCAGCGAGCAGTATTTGCGCAAAAGCTCCGGCGGCACCGGCTTCACCGCCGCCACCGGCAGACCGTAGGCCTCGTAGGCCTCGATCAGCTGTAGAGCAACCGGCTTTTTTGAAAAAATAATATCGTCGCCGTACATCACGACAAAGGGCTCCTCGCCCACGAACGAGCGTGCCCGCCCCACGGCGTGCCCCAGTCCCTTGGCCTCGCGCTGGCGCAAAAAGGTCACGTTGGCCATTTCGGCGATCTCGCGCAGGCGGCGCGCATCCGCCTCTCGCCCGGCGCGCAGCAGCGCTGCCTCGTATTCAGGCGAAAGATCAAAAAAATCCTCCATCGCGCCCTTGCCACGGTTGGTAATGATCAGCACGTCGGTGATGCCGGCCTGCACGGCCTCTTCCACTAAATAATAGACCGCCGGCAGATCCACGATGGGCAGCATCTCCTTCGGCACCGCGGCTGAAATGGGCAGCATGCGCGTGCCAAGCCCGGCCGCCGGGATCACCGCCTTGCGTACCTTGTTCATGTTCATTCCTCCTTGCGCCCCCCAAAAAGCAGGGCGAAGCCGGCGCAGCCGGCCTTGTACATTATCATTATAGCACACGGCGGGCAGAGAAGTCAAGAGCAGAAAAGCGCACAAACGAATTGTACGTTTTTACAGTTTTCTGTACATTTTTCACTATTTTTTGTAAAAAACGTATGGTATAATCAAGAAAAAAAGGAGTTTGCGTTATGAAAAAGACACTTCTTGGCGCGTTGGCGTTCGTACTGGTTATCGCAACCATGCTGGCCGGCACCGTCCTCGCAGCCGACGATACAACCGCCTCTGATACCCTCAACGTTGCTACCGTTAAAATGGTAGATGCCGATCATCCGATCAAGGTTGACGGTCAGCTTGACGAGGCTTACACCACCGCTACCCCTCTGCTGATCGCAGCAAGAGCCGGTAAGGCAGACGGTCTGTACACCCACGGCTACGCGCGCTTCGTTTGGTCGAAGGCCGAGAATGCGCTCTACTGCCACGTGATCATGAACGATGCTGAGGTAAACCCGCCCTTTGGCTATGCCTGGAACGGTGACTCTGTAGAGCTGTACGTAGACTATACCAATACCGGTACCCAGGAATGGGGCCTGAGCGATAAGGAGATCAAGGGCGGCGGCGCACTTGCCCGTGGCCTGCAGTACCGTATCGACGGCTTCAAGGGTACGCCTACCTGCTACCTGCTTGAGGAGCTGGGTGAAAACGGCGGCGCGAACAGCCCGTCCAACAAGTCCGGTGAGAAGGGCAACATGTACTGGCTGGATGAAGAGGCCGGTCGTCTCTCGAACTGGGGCTCTAACGTTCTGATCAACGAAAATCGCAACCTCTTCGGTTGGGAATATGCTAACGATGATCCCTACAAGCGTGGTTGGGGTCAGGTAACCACTCCCTACGGCTACATGGTAGAGTTCCGTGTAAACGGTGACGGTACCGGCGCCGTTCTTGAGGATGGCATGGTCGTTCGTATCGACCTGCAGGTAAACGATGCCTACGGTAACGATGGCCGCGGCAACGCTACCCAGATGAACGTATACTACTCCTCCACCTACCGCACCAAGACCGGCGACGTAAATGCCGGCTCGGTAATCGGCTTCTATGATACCATCACCCTGTCTGAGGAGAAGGTGCAGAACACCTACGAGGCAGTGGCTGAGGCTAAGCTTGGCGAGTACGGTCTGGCTGATGCAACGCTTGAGTTCACCATGCCCACCCAGCCCACCGAGCGTACCTACACCAGCAAGGTGACCATCGACCGTGTTTACACCACCAGAAAGGATAGCACCACTAAGGCTACCCAGGGTGGTAACGATACCCCCGGCGGTAACGATGCCCCCGGTGGCAACGAGGGTGGTAACACCCCCGGCGGTAACGAGACCCCCGGCGGCGATACCGAGCCTGCTAAGGGCGGCTGCGGCGGCTCTGTAGCCATCGGCACCTCGGTCGCTATGCTCGCGCTCGTTGGCGCAACCGGCTTCTTTGCCTTCCGTAAGAAGGACGAGGAATAATTTCTGAAATAAAAGCAGCCCCTGAAATTTTTCAGGGGCTGCTTTTTTGTATTTATATATAAAGGAAGGGAATTTTTTACTATATATTTTTAGATATAGATAGTATATGTGATTTTATTCTTTACAATTGGAAAAGGGGATAGTATAATAAAAACTGAGCGAAAAAAACGCGGCCAAAATCAGGCAAAATGCACAAAAAAGACATGCTGTTTTTGTTAAAAATGTCCAAATAGGATATTTTTGTGTCGCTTTTTTTTCAAAAAACCAACCACAAAGCGAAAGGAAATTTACCATGAAAAAGACTCTGTTGGGTGTATTGGCGTTCGTTCTGGTTTTGGCTACCGTGCTGACCGGTACCGTCCTCGCGGCTGATGACACCGCCACCGACACCACGAACCTTGGCGAGGTAAAGATGGTCGATGCCGACCACCCCATCCTGGTAGACGGCGAGCTGGATGAGGCTTATACCACCGCTATCGCCCTGCCCATCAACTTCTACAATGCTTCTAATGCGGATATCTATACGCGCGGCGTTGCTCGCTTCGTATGGTCTAAGGCTGAGAATGCGCTCTACTGCCACGTCATCATGAACGACGTAGAGGTAGCGCCTCCTGCCGGCTCTCCCTGGGTATCCGACTCTGTTGAGATGTTCGTTGACCTGACCAACACCGGCACCCAGAGCTGGGGCATTTCCGGCATCGAGGGCGATGGCGCTATGTCCCGCGGTCTGCAGTACCGTATCGAGGGCTTTAAGGGCATTGCCTCCTGCTACCTGCTGGAGGAAAAGGCCGGCACCTATCTCTATGATGACGAGCTCGGCCGCCTGGCAAACGATAAGAACCTGCTGATCAACGAGAACAAGAACATCTTTGGTTGGGAATATTCGGATGATGCTACCAAGACCTGCTGGGGCTATTCGCTGACCCAGTACGGCTACATGGTAGAGTTCCGTATCAACGCTGCCGGCCAGGGCATCACCCTTGCCGATGGCCAGACCTTTAAGTTTGACTTCCAGGTCAACGACCGTTGGGGCGTTGACGCAAACGGTTCCGGCACGCAGTCTAACCTGTTCTATGCCTCCACCTACCGTCAGAAGACCGGCGCGGCTGCCTCCGGCTCGGTTATCGGCTACTACGATAGCCTGACCCTGAGCGACGAGGTAGCACAGAACACCTACTCTGCCGTTGCAGAGGCTAAGCTGGTTGATTACGGCATGGAGGATGCAAGCTTTGAGGCTGCTACCACCACCGCCGCTACCGAGCGTACCTACACCAGCAAGGTGACCATCGACCGTGTTTACACCACCAGAAAGGATAGCGGCAATACCACCACCAAGGCTACCCAGGGCGGCACCACCGATCCTGGCACGAACCCCGGCGGTGAGACCGATCCTGGCACGAACCCCGGCGGTGATACCGAACCCAGCACCAGCAGCTCCGGCTGCGGCGGCTCTGTAGCCATCGGCACCTCGGTCGCTATGCTCGCGCTCGTTGGCGCAACCGGCTTCTTTGCCTTCCGTAAGAAGGACGAGGAATAATTTCATCATTTGCGCAAAGGGGGACTGCTCTCTTTGCTAAAAAGCAGGGGCCCCGCCCCTGCTTTTTTCTAACGTGGGCGCCGGGCGGCGGACACGGCGCGCCCCTACGGTAAAACCGCGGGGCCCCCTATTCAACCCAAGAAAAACAGGAGAATTGTATGTACCCCTACAAAATTTTCGGAGATTTTGATCTCTATACCATCTGCATTACGCTGGGCGCGGCCGCCTGCCTGGTGGTCTTTCGGCTGCTTGCCGACCGCCTGCGCCTTTCCGCCCGCCTGACCAACCTCACCCTGGCCGCCGGCGTGGTCGGCATGGCCGCCGGCCTTGGCTCGGCCGTGCTTTTTCAGGCCTTTTACGATTACCTGGCCGGCTACGGCTTTTTTATTGACGAGTATACCGGCGCCACCTTCTACGGCGGCTTGATCGGCGGTGCCGCCCTCTTTCTTCTGGTCTATTTTCTCGGCGGCCACTTCCTCCTCCCCCGTGGTGAGGCGCGCAAGAGCTTTTTTGCCACCACCTCGCTCGTGGCTGTTTCGATCACCCTGGCGCACGCCTGTGGCCGCATCGGCTGCTTTTTCGCAGGCTGCTGCCATGGCCTGCCCACCACGTCGATCTTCGGGCTCTATTTTCCCGCGCTCGACACACGGGTCTACCCTACGCAGCTTTACGAGGCGCTCTTTTTGCTGCTCCTTTCTGCCTTTTTAGCCATGCGCGCCCTGCGCGGCAAGCGGGACGGCTTTCCGCTTTATTTGGTCGCTTATGGCGTATTCCGCTATTTTATTGAATTTTTGCGTGGCGATGACCGCGGTGCCTCGCCGGTGCCCTTTCTTTCGCCCTCGCAGCTCACCGCCCTGGTGCTGGTGGCCGTCGGCTTCCTGCTCTTTTGGGTAGAGAGCCGGCAAAAGACCCCCGCCGCTGAGGAGTTCGCCATCCTCCCGGACGGCGAAGCGGATGCAGCCGAGGGGGAAATGGATAGCACCCAGGCCGCGGCCGAGGGCGAAGCGCATGAATAACGCCCGCCGTTACGCGCTGCCCGCCCTGCTGCTGCTTTCGCTGGGGCTTGGCCTGCTTTTCGAGCTGGTGCTGCCCGCGCCAAAGGGGCTGGCGGCCTCGCTCTTGCGTGAGGGCGCCGTGCGGCTCTGCTATGCCGGCGCGGTCTGTCTGCTTGGCGCCTACGCCGGGCTGGCGCTCGGCTCGCTTGGCGCGCGCCCGGGGCGCCTTGGCGCGCTTTGCCTTGTTCTTTCCTTTGCCGTGGCGCTGAACAATCTGCCGATCAGCTGCCTCCTTTCGGGGGCTGCCACCGTCACTGCCGGGGTGGATGCGGCGCTGGCGCTGGCGCTTTCCTGCCTGGCCACCGCCCTGTTTGAGGAGCTGCTCTTTCGCTTCTTTCTTTTTCGTCTCATGCTTGACCGCTTTGGTCTTTCGCGCCGTGGCCGGCTGGCCGCCGTGCTGCTTTCCTCAGCCGTGTTCGGCCTTTCGCACCTGTTCAATCTGGCTGCCGGCGCCTCGCCCGGCGCCACGCTGCTGCAGGTCGGCTATTCCTTTTTGGTCGGCTGCCTGTGCGCCGCGCTCTGCCTGCTTTACGGCCGCCTGTCCTTGGCCGTTGCCTTTCACGCTGTTTACAATTTTTGCGGCTACCTTGTGCCCCGCTTGGGACAGGGCCCGCTTTACGATGCGCCCACCGTGGCCGTTACCGTTTTGCTTGCCCTTGCCTGCGGCGGCTGCCTGCTTTTGGCCGTTTTTGACCGAAAAAACAAAATTTTTTGAAAAAAAACAAAGAATTTCCCAAATTTCTCTTTACAAACCGGAATTTGTATGCTATAATACCCATGATTAAAAGTATTTTTCCCAAAGGAGCCCTTATGAAACGCTTACTTGCGGTGCTTTTGCTCGCCGCTATGCTGTTCAGCTTTGCTGCTTGCCAGCCGGCTGACAACACGCAAAAGCCGGACGACAATCCGGATGAACCGGGTCAAAGCTCGCTGTTTATTGATAAGATCCCCGCTTCGTACGACGGTGCCTTCGTTGACCGTGAGCTGGTCGTGACTGTAGACGGCAACTATGAATACGAGCTGTACGCGGAAGAGGATTCTAAGGAAACGGTAGACCAGCTGGTCTACAAGCGCAACGCCGCCCTGCAGGCGCGCTTTGGCGTTACCATCGTATCCGACCCCTGCACCGTTACCGGCGCGCAGGACCTGTCCTCGCATTACAACTACGTTCGCGATTCTCTGTTGAGAATGGAAGATAACTTTGACCTGATCATGCTCATGGCCTACCAGACGGGTAAGCTGGTTACCGGCGGTAACTATCTTGACTGGCGTGACGGGACCTATCTGCCTATCTCTGCCGGCAGCATCAAGGCCGGTAACGAGTGGTGGCCGGAAAATATCAACCGTGACTGCACCGTAGCCGGGCACCAGTACCTGGCCGTTTCGGATATGTGTCTGACGGCTATGGAAATGTGCTATTCCGTGCTCTATAATAAGGATTTAGAGCGCGATTACAACATCGCCCGCAACACCTTCGGCCTCAACACGCTCTACGAGGCGGTTGACGCCGGCCGTTGGACGATCGATTCGCTCTACTCCATCGTGAAGGATTTCTACTATGATTCGGCCGATGCCGGCACCACTGGCGCCGTAGATGAGAACGATCTCTTCGGTATTGCCGTTGGCGGCGGTACGGATACCGATGCCTGGGCCTATGCCTGTGGCTTCCGCTATCTGAACAACGATGGCGAGAACATGCCCGAGCTGTGGACGGTTACCGGCAAGACGGTACAGGCCATCTCTACCCTGCGTTCGATCTATGAGTCTAAGGGCGCCTATGGCCGCACTTGGGGCGATAACTATATCGAGCGTACCCAGTTCTTTGTAGATGGGCACGCCCTCTTCGATCTTTCTACGTTAGAGCAGCTGAAGTCTGACGTGTTCCACGAAATGGAATCCGATTACGGCGTGCTGCCCTACCCGAAGTATGACGAGCTGCAGAAGGAGTATATGACCGGTACCATGGACCACTGGACCTGTCTCTCTATTCCGCTGTTCAATATTGAAAATCTGGAAATGACCGACGTGCTGGTCGAGGCACTCTCGGCTGAGAGCTGCAACAGCGTGCGTGAGGCATACTATGAGTCTATCCTCAAGCACAACAGCACGCGCGATTCGGATTCGGTTCGCATGATCGAAAAGATCATGGCTGGCCGTGTATACGATCTCTCTACCTATCATTATGCCGAGCTGTCTATCGACAATACGGATAACGGCTCGCTGGGTCTGTTCTTCCGCCGCATGCTGGGCGCCAAGAACACCACCGACCCCGCCTCGCAGTGGAATGGCAGCGATCGCTATGTGATCGAGCCCAAGCTGCAGGACCTGATCGACGATTACGTGTACATGTTCTCGTGATCACCTAAATTTGCTTCTTTCCCCCCTCCAGGCAGGCGCGCAAGCGCCTGCTTTTTTCATTGCGCAAAAGGCCCGCACGCGCCGCCGTAGGGCGGATTCTATATCCGCCCGCAGGCATCACGGCAGGGGAGGGGCTTGCTTCGCCCGCCGGATGGAGCGTCGAGGACGCCGGCCCCTACGGTAGGAACCACGCCGACCTCGGCACCCTGCACAAATTCTCTCGCTTTTTTTGTGCAACATGCCAAAAATTTTATCCCCTCTTTACAACCCTTTCCATTTGTGCTACAATATAAACGTAAAAAACTATTTAGGAGGGTTTTTATGAAACGCATGTTAGCATGTCTGCTTGTTCTGTGCATGTGCCTGCCCTTTGCTGCCTGTGGTGGCAATGGCGGAAGCGGCACCGGCGGCCCCGGTGGCGGCGGCACGGAGGGCGCCTACGAATTCATCGACAACGTCGGTGAGCATAATTTCGGCAACGAGGAGTTCGTGATCTCCGCCCTTGCGGCCTACGAATGGGAGATCTACAAGGAGGAGGAGGAGCCGGATGCCTGCGATACCGCCATCCTGATTCGCAACCAGCGCCTCACCGACCGCTTTAACGCAACCATCACCCCGGTCATTTTTACCGCCGGCATCGCCAACGATCACGCGGCTGACGTGCGCATGGAGCTGCTGAACGGCAATGACGACCTGCTGGATATGGTTCTGATGCAGCTGTGGCTGGCCGGCCCCTGCGTGCTGACCGGCATGCTGTACGACCTGCGCTCTGAGGTTCCCTACGTCAAGGATTCGGTTGGTAAGACCGACTGGTGGAACGCCAAGATGAACGATTGCTATTCCATCCTTGGCCGCCAGTACGTTGGCGTGTGCGATATCAACCTCTCTGCCGTCAGCTCTACCTGGTGCATTCTGTGGAACCAGGAGATGGCCTCCCAGAACAACATAGCCAAAAAGATCGACCCGAGCTACACCTCGCTCTACGATGCCGTAGATGCCGGTACCTGGACGATCGACAACATGACCGCCATCGTCAAGGACTTCTGGCAGGATAACCCCAACGGCGCTGCCCCCGGCGAGCGCGATATTGACGATACCTATGGCCTTTCCTATTCCTCGATCCACGCCCGCGAGATCTTTACCAACGCCTTTGGCTACGATATGGTCATCAACGATGGCCAGATGGTGCCCGAGCTGACTACCATGTCGCAGGGCATGGTCATCAACATTGGCAAGATCAAGGATCTGTTTTCTTCCCGCGGCACCAACAGCTTTACCGGTACTGACTGGGCACAGCGGTTTGCCAACGGCCAGTCGCTGCTCTACATGTGCACGATGGGCTCGCTGGATAGCGACACTATTCACGAGTCAGACGTGAAGTTCGGCGTGCTGCCCTTCCCGAAGGCGGATACGAACCAGAAGGAATATTATGCCGGCACCCAGGATTCCATGTCTACCATCCTGGTTCCGCTGAACCTGACCGAGCGCCTGGAGAGAACCGGCGTCATGATCGAGTCGCTGGCGGCCGAATCGCACCAGTCTGTGCTGCCCGCCTACTACGAGGTTATCTTAAAGTATAACGCCACCCGTGATGAAAAGTCGATCGAGATGATCGAAAAGATCTACGAGGGTCGCCGCTATAACCTCGCCGGTATTCACTCCTCGTCCACCAGCGAGCTGAACACGCCGAACGGCCAGGGCCTGGCTTACGTATTCCGTAAGCTGGCAGACCCGAACTACGCCGGCAACCCCGCCGACTTCTGGTCTGGTGAGTCGCTCAACTATCAGCTCCGCCTGGAGGATCTGATCGCCGAGTACGAGGCCATTGCCGCGCTGGCTGGCGCGTAAGTCTATCAAAAAAGAGAACGAAACCTTGGCGTGATACTCTTAACGGAGTATCACGCCAGTTCTATTCGCCTCTCGGCGAGTGATATTGCTACGCAGTGATATTCGGCTTACGCCGAGTGGTATTCGCTTCGCGAGTTTATGGGCGAATAGAATATCACTGTGAGGCGTAGCCGAACAATATCACTGCCCACAAGGGCAATATCACTCTTTGCGAAAGCAAAGAATATCACTAAAAAACAGAGAAGAGAGAGTTTCACGGAATTTTGTAACCGTGTTACTCTCTCTTCTGCTTTTATTGCCAGTTTCGCATTTGTTTAACAAACGCATCGGGCTATGCCCATACCCTCATTTTATTTCTCCGATAAGGACAACACCCATTCGTTTCGTTCTCTTTTTTTCGTTTTTCGGCGTTAGCGGGGCACGTGCTTCTTTTTCTTCTTCACAGCCGAGAAGCCAAAGGCGCCCAGCCTCTTGCCCAGGGCAAAATACTCGCCGTGCGCGTAGGCGCACAGGTCGGCCTTGTCAAGCCGCAGCTTGCCGTTTTCGGCGATCAGCGCGTCGTCCACCGTCACGGCCACAATGTCGGCCATGAACATATCGTGCGAGCCAAGATGAACTACCTGGAACACGCGGCATTCCAGCGAGAGCGGGCTTTCAGCCAGCGAGGGGCAGGCAACGACCTCGGATGGCACCGTGTGCAGACCCAGGCGGCTGAGCTTGTCTACCTTGGCACCCGTGTACATGCCGCAAAAATCGGCCGCGCGGGCCAGCGGGGCGGTGCATAGGTTGATCACAAATTCGCCGCTCTTTTCGATCAGCGCGTGCGAATAGCGCGACGGGCGCACCGAGATGTAGGTGCGTGGCGGCACGGTGGAGAGAATGCCCGTCCAGGCCACCGTGATCAGGTTGGTCTTGTCACCGTCGGCGCAGCTCACGATCGCCGGCGGCACCGGCGCCAGCATCGCGCCGCCTCGCCATTTGATTCTTGCCATAGGAGGCTCCTTTCTGAGTGGGAGGGGGAGGGGACGTTGGGGCGCTTTTTGAAAAAAGCGCCCCAAACCCCGCAAAAACTTTTAGGGAAAAGGCTTTTGGTTTTGGGTAAAAGGTAATGCTTCGTGCTGGGGTTAACCGCGGGGAACCCATTTGCTATCGCAAATTGGCACCGGGCGGGGAGGCGGAAAGGCCTCCGACACCAACCTCTACTTGCTGTCATCCTGAACGAAGTGAAGGATCTTTTCGCCGCCAGGCGAAACAGGGAATAGCAACGGTAGGAAAGTTCCGCGTTCCGCGGAAAGATCCTTCGCTCGCTTTGCTCCCTCAGGATGACAGATAGAGGGAGTTCAGAATGGCGGAAGGCGACGTTCACCTTACCGCACCAACCCGATGCAACTATCCTATCTTACCAATACAGGTCAAAGTTCGGTACGGCATCCTCGTAGCGGTATTTGCTCTTTTCCTCGCGATAGACGGTCACGCCCGGCAGGCTCTTTTCGATCAGCCCCTCGTACAGGCGGCGGGAAAGCCGCTCGGCAAAGCCGTCAAAGAAGTCGGCGCTTTCCTCTCTCGCGTAGGCGCCCTCGTCACAGGGTAGGGCTAACAAAAAGTGCACGCCGTAGGCGGTCTTGACCTCGGCTCTTTCGTCCGGCGCAAGGGTCAGCGCCACCTCGGTCAGGGCGGGAATGTAGTCGTTGTAATCGACCTCGCTTGAAAAATAGTAGCCGCTTGGGTAGCTCTTGGCGGCGGGGTCCTCGTTGTACTGCTCCATCAGCGCGGCAAACTCTTTTTGCGTATAGCAGTTGACCAGCGCGTCACGCACGGCCTGCGCCTTGCCTTGCTGGTCAAGCAGGGCGGTGCCGGTCTTTTCGGTATACAGGTACTGCCCACTTGCCTGATCCCAGATGCGGTCGCCATCCTCGTTCAGTACAAAATCCACGTAGGGGATGTAGATCATCTGCACGCGCACGTAGGTGCTTTGGTAGTAGGCCTCGCATTCCTCGTCGGTCACGGCGTAGGCACCGTTCGCGCCAAAGAGGTAGTTAAAGAGCGCCTGCGCCTTCTGCTCGTAGGTAATGGCTAAGCGCAGCCCATCGTAGCCAATGCCGTAGGCCGCGGCGGCCTGCTCTAACGTCTCGCGCGTGCCGCCGTTGTTTTCCACCAGGCTGGCCATCGCGGCGTTGATAATATCCCGCGCGGCGGTATCCAGCTGTAGGCCATAGCTATCAAAGGTGGCGGCCGCCACCAGTGTCTTTTGAATATTCAGGTCTGTCAGCTCGGCAAGGCGAGCGCGGTTTTCGGCCGTTTCCTGGTAGGCAAACTGTGCCCGGTAGCAGGAAAGCCAGTAGGAATACACCTCGCCATCCAGCCGCAGGCCGCCGTATTCCATCACGGGCGGCAGATCGCGCGCGCCGCATGCGCCAAGCGAGAGCGCCAGCGCAAGCAGCAAAAGCAGACAAAGAATTTTTTTCATAGCTTCTCCTTTGTGTGGTGGGGATCTTTTTTTGGTGAATGGGGTTGGTTCAAAACACCAAACCCCACATATTCTCTCCCTGTTTCGCCTGACGGCGAAAAGAAAGAACAAGGATGGAGCGGACAGTCCGGAGGCCTGTCCCTACGGATAAAAGGTAGAATAAGGTTGGAGCGGGAGGACCAAGGCCCTCCCCTACCGGTGGTATGTGCGATATCGCCTCGTAGGGGAGAGGCTTGCTTCGCCTTCCCGTCCCCGGTGCTCGTTTGCGGCACGCAAACAGGTTCCCTGCGGTTAACCCCAGTACGAAGCATTACCTTTCGCCTAAGACCAAAAACCCTTTCCCCCAAAAGTTTTTGAAGGTGTGGAAACTTTTTTCAAAAAGTTTCCACAATTCTTCCCATCCCCCCCTCACCCCTTCGCCACCTCGTCGTACCTGGCGAGGAACTCGGCGGCGGCCTTGGCGGGCTCTTCACCCGGGGCCAGGCGGTAGAGCACGCAGGGGGGTGCGGCCTTAGAGAACTTCAAATTCTTACGCTCGGCAAACAGCACAGACCAGTTTTCTAAGGCCACCTCGCGCAAAGTAAACACCAGATCAGCCCCGCGCTGCTCAATTTTCGGTATCCCGTGGCGCGAGGCCAGCGCCCGCGCAAGCGCCACGTGCAGCAGCCGCTCTACCTCGCGCGGCAGCTTGCCGTAGCGATCGCGGCACTCCTCGGCTATATCGGTACAGTCGATCGGCTCCGCAATGCCGGAGATCTTTTTATACAGCTCCATCCGCCCGGCGGCGCTTGGCACGTAGGCGGGTGGGATGTGGGCGTTCACGCGCAGGTCGATCTGCGCCTCTACGCCCGGCTTTTCGGGTGCCTTGCCCTGCTCCTCTAAGATCGCCTCGTTCAGCAGGCGCACGTACAGCTCGTAGCCCACGGCCTCCATATGCCCGTGCTGCTCGGCCCCCAGCAGGTTGCCGGCACCGCGGATCTCTAAATCCCGCAGGGCGATCTGAAAGCCCGCGCCAAAGGCAGCGTATTCACGAATGGCCGAGAGCCGCCGCGTGGCAATATCCGAAAGCGCCTTGCCCGGCCGATAGGTAAAATAGGCATAGGCCTGGCGGCCGGAGCGGCCTACCCGGCCGCGCAGCTGGTGCAGCTGCGAAAGGCCAAGCCGGTCGGCATCCTCAATGATCAGCGTATTCGCGTTTGGCAGGTCAACGCCCGTCTCCACGATCGTGGTGCATAGGATCACGTCGATCTCGCCGCGCACCAGCGCCTGCCAGATCTCCTCTAAATCATCCTTATCCATCTTGCCGTGCGCGGCCACGATGCGCGCCTCGGGCAGCGCCTGCGTCAGGCGCACGGTCGCCCTGTCCATCGTTTCCACACGGTTGTATAGGTAGATCACCTGCCCGCCGCGGCGCAGCTCGCGCCGAATGGCCTCGGTGATCATCAGCTCGTCATGCTCGAGAACGTAGGTCTGCACCGGCAGGCGGTCGCCGGGTGCCTCGTCAAGCAGCGACATGTCACGAATGCCGCTCATCGCCATGTTCAGCGTGCGCGGGATCGGCGTGGCCGTCAGCGTTAAGACGTCTACGTTGCCGGCAAGCTCCTTTAATTTCTCCTTTTGCCCCACGCCAAAGCGCTGCTCCTCGTCTACGATCAACAGGCCAAGGTCATGAAAGCCTACCCCGCCCGAAAGCAGCTTGTGCGTGCCGATCAGAATATCCACCTCGCCACGCTTGACACGCCGCAAAATCTGCTCTGTCTGCTTTGGCGTGCGGAAGCGCGAGATCATTTCCACCGAGACGGGAAAGCCCCGCAGGCGCGCAAGCGCCGTTTCGTAATGCTGTAGCGCAAGGATCGTGGTGGGCACCAAGATCGCCACCTGCTTCCCGTCCGAGACCGCCTTAAAGGCGGCGCGCAGCGCCACCTCGGTCTTGCCGTAGCCCACGTCGCCGCATAGCAGGCGATCCATCGGCACCGGCTTTTCCATATCGCGCTTGATGTCCTCTACTGCGGCCAGCTGGCTTTCGGTCTCCTCAAAGGGGAAGGCCGCTTCAAAATCCCGCTGCAGCGCGTCATCCGGCGAAAAGGCATAGCCCGGCCGCCGCGCGCGCGCCGCGTAAAGCCCGATTAACTCGCGTGCCATATCCTTGGCCGCCGCGCGGGCGCGGCTGGTGGCCTTGTGCCATTCGGTGCCGCCCAGGCGCGAGAGCTTGACAGCCCCTCCCTCGGCGGCCGTGCCGATGTATTTGGTAATCATCTCCAGCCGGTCGGCCGGCAGAAAGAGCTTGTCGGTGCCGGCGTACTGCACGGTGATGTAATCCCGCGTGATGCCGTCTACCGTCATGGTGGTCATACCGCCAAAGCGGCCGATGCCGTGCACCGCGTGCACCACGTAATCGCCCTCGCGCAGGTCGGCGTAGGAAAGCAGCTTTTCACCGGCCGAGGCTTTTTTGCGCTTTGGCCGCGCCGTGCGCGCGCGGCGCAGGGCGTGCTCGTCCGGCAAGAGGGAAAGCACCGCTACGCGGCTGGTGGGCAGCTCAAAGCCCGTGGGCGCGATGTCCGGCCGCACGGTGGCCGTGTATAGAATGCCGCCCTGGCGCCCGGGTGTTAAGAATTCGCCCTCCGGCATGGCCGGCGCGGGTAAAAAGCCATCCTCGCGCAGCCGGGTGGAAAGGGCCTCCTCCTCGGCCTTCGCACCGGTCAGCAGCAGCACGCGGTAGCCGCTGTCTAACAGGTGGCGGCAATCCTCGCGCAAAAGATCGTAGCGCTCGGCATACGAAACGCCGCCCCGGCAGCGAAAGCCGAACAGGCCGGCCGTCTTGATGCTGCCCACGCCGCCCGAAAAGGTGTTGATATGCACGGTAGAAGAGCGCTCTAAAAAGCCCTCCAGCTCGCTTTCCTCGCCATAGTAGCGGGCAAGCGAGGCAGGCAGCACGCCGCCCTCTAAGAGCGAAAGCGTGCTCTCGGCAGCAAGCGCCTGTGTGGCAGCCAGGCTCTCGCGCACCGCCGGCGTGCCCAGCAGCAGCGCGGTCACGCGCGCGCCGTCTGCAGACAGGTAAGAGAGCAGGTTCTCCTGCTCCGGGTAGATAAGAGAGATATATTTGTCGGCAAAATGCAGGTCAAGCCCGCCAGCCAGGGCGGCTTCCTCGCCACCAAGCAGGCGCTCAGCATCCCCCTCGGCCTTTTTTCGCGCCTTTTGCACGGTGCGCAGCAGCAGGGCACGGGCATCACCGTCGCACAGCACCTCGCGCGCGGGCAGCAGCGAAAGGGCAGGGCAGGGCTCGCCGCGCCGCTGGGTCAGCAGGTCAAAATAGCGCATCTCGTCGATCTCGTCGCCGAAAAATTCTAAGCGCACCGGGCTTTCCTCCCCGGCGGGAAAGATATCCACACTGCCGCCGCGGCGGGCAAACTGCCCGGCACCGTCTACCGTTTCAACCGGCGCGTAGCCAAGCGCGGTCAGACGCGCGGAAAGCTCGACCGGTGAGATGGCCGTGCCGGGGGCTAAACGCAGGGCAAGCGAGAGCAGGCGCGCGCGCGGCATGGTGTATTGCAGCGCAGCACCCGGCGTGGCCGCCACTACGCGCACCGCTCCGGTGGCGACGGCGTGCAAGGCAAACAGCCTCTCACGGTCTCGATCGTGGGAGGCTATGACGTTAT
>JAGASL010000016.1 GCA_017621755.1 Clostridia bacterium | reverse complement strand
GCAGCCGTGCCATGCCTGCACGGCCAAAAAAGGAAGAAGAAACAAGCCCCCTTGCCCTGCACTTTGCGCGGCGCCGGGGGGCGGGAAGGAAAGGAAGATTCAACTGATGAACACAAAAGAGCTCTTTTTTCGGGCACAGGAGATCTGCCCGATGGAGCAGGCGGAATTTCTTTCGCACGTAGGCGACTGTGTGCGCATGCTTCTTGCCCGGTACCCCACCGCCCTGCTGGCGCGCGCGGGGGATGGCGCCATTGCCGCGCCCGTGACGTTAGAGGAGGATTGCGGCATTGACGAGGCGTATGACCAGGCGCTGATCTTGGGTGCGGTGGCCGGCAAAACGGGGGTCGAGAGCGACCACGCCCACTTTTTAAGCGAGGCGGAGCAGGCCTATCGCGCCGTGTGGCGCAGGCAGGCAAGGGGCAAGCGCCTGGCTATGCGAGGGGGGTGGTAAGCATGCTGCAGGCAAACACCACGATCGGCGAGCTGCTGGACAGTGTGACCGCCGATATGGGTCTGTTTACCGACCGTGACCGCGCCTTTTACCGCGGCCTGATGAACGAGACGCTGACCTTTCTCTACACAGCGGTGATCCGCATGCGGGCAGCCGGCATGGCCATCCCCAACGCAGGGCTGATTGCCTATGAAAATATTCCTACCCCAGCCGGGACGGACAAGGTTCAGCCGCAGGATGTAGTCACAGTATATCGTGGCAGGCAGCAAATGCACGCCTTGTCTCCCTTTGATCTGGGAACGGCATCCGGCCTTGATACCTGCTATTACGCCATCACTGACGAGGGAATTCGCATTTCTCGTACAGACCTGAGCTATGCAATGCAGGTCATTTTTACCCTGCGCCCGCCGCAATACAACGAGAGCGACGAGGGCACCCCCGTGCCCCTGCCGCAGGAATTTGTGCCCATGCTGGCGGCCAAGATCAGGGGCGAGGCCTACCGCACGGTGGGCGAGGATGCCCTTTCGGCCAAGTGGCTGGGGGTATACAACGCCTGCCTTGCCGATTTTTACGACTATCTGGCTGAGAGGAGACGAGCGCTGTGTGGCATTTAGAAAAGAGCATGGCGGCGCTTTGCCGCGAGCTGGAGGCTGAGCGGGTAGAAAACGCGAAATTCCGCCGGATGATGGAGGACATCCTCTACAATTTAGAGGAGGAGAACATGCCCGGCGTGGCTGCCCGCCTGGTGAAGGGCGAAAAGAGCATTGGCCTGCTGGTAGAGGACGGGCAGGTGCGCGGCGCGGTGCTGGTGCAGGCCATCAACGGCACCTCGGGCGTGACGATCGATGCTGACAAGATCGACCTGAACGGCAACCTGATCGTGCAGCGCATCAACAACGGCGCCTCTGTCACGATCGACGCCGACCGCATCAACCTCAACGGCGCGGTCACGGCAAACGAGAATTTCAAGATCCACGAGGACGGCTCTGCCTCCTGCAAGGCGCTGGAGGTGACCGGGGGCAGGATCTCTCTGCCCGACCCGGCAGACGGCAGCAGCGTGCTGGAGGTGCACACCGAAAACGAGGCCGGCGGTGTGACTATATACGCCGATCGCATTGCCTTTTCCGGCCAGTTTACCCAGGGATGGGAGCAGGAGGCAATGCTGAGCCTTGGCCAGCTCTCCTTTGCCAACCGGGTAGACGGCGGCGACGGCAGCGAAAATCAGATGGCCGGCTACTATCGGCCGGGCGAGATCTATCTGACCTGGGCAAGCAACTACGGCTCGTCTGACAGCTTGACCATCACGCCGCGCTACGTGCAGATGCCCTATTTGGCAAACAACCCAAAGACCAAGACCGCCGGCATGCGGCCGGTCTATATTGATGAAAACGGCAGGCTATGCGCCGTGGAGGAGTAACATGAAGGAACGTAAGCAAGAGGAACTGACCAAGACGGCCGAGGCCGTTGCCGAGACCGAGACCAAGGCAGAGGAGGCCGAGGCAAAGGCCGCGGAGAGCGCCACGGTTGAAGAGACCGAGGCCGAGGCGGCCGAGAAGCCGGCCGAGGAAGAAGCCGAGGAAGAAGCAGGCGAGGCGATCTCGCAAGGGGCGCGTGAGGCGTTTGCCGCCTTTCTTTCCGCCCTTTCACCGCAGGATAAGCAGGTGCTTTGCGCGGTGCTGGGGCGCCTGCAGGACTATGAGCGTGCCCGCGCCGAGCAGGCGCGCGCAGCGGCCGAGGCGGCCTGTCTTTTAGAGATGGAGCGTGAGCCGGCCTTTGCCGGCATCCGCGAGCAGGTTGACAGGATGCAAGCCCTGATCAGCAGGCTGCCCTGGCTGCAGGCCCTGCCGGTGCGTGAGCGGCTGGAGACGGCCTGCTATATGGATCGCGGCATGCGCTGGCATGCACCCACCCCGCAGGAGAAGCTGGAGGCGCTGCTCTCTGACCCCGCCCTGATGCGAGCCCTGGCCGAGCGCCAGGCCGCCCTGCGCCAGGCGCAGGAAAAAACCACGCCGCCCGTGCGCGCCGGCGCCGGCCTTTCGCCGGCCACGGCGGTAGCCAAGCCCAAGTCGCTGGGCGAGGCGAAGCAGGCAGCAAAGCGGTTTTTACGCGCGTAGGACGAGGGAGACGAGGGAGACGCTGGGAGACGAGGAGGACGCTGGGGTCTTTTCGAAAAAAGACCCCAGACCCCCAAAAACTTTTTGGGGAAAGGCTTTTAGCCTTAGGCGGAGAATAACGCTTCGTACAGGGGTTAACCGCACCGAACCCATTCGCAAAGCGAATTGGCACCGGGGCGGGAGGTAGAAGGCGGAATGGCCGCCCCCGCCACCGTAGGGACCGGCCTCCTGGACGGTCCGCACCAATCTCATCCATCCCCCCGGATGACAACACCAATCGCTACACACCAACACATTTTTTGAAAGAAAAAGGAGAAAGACACGATGTCACAGATTCTTACCAAAATTGAAGGCATTTTGAAGGACAAGTACCAGCCGGCGCTGACCAACCTGATCAACATTGAGCCCTCGCCGTTTCTGGAGATGATCCGCAAGGAGCCGCTGCAGAACAACAAGGTTCGCATGGCGGCGCCCATCGGTCTGAACGGCGGCTTTGGCTTTGGCGCTGAGGGCGCCGCCACGCCGCACGCGGCTGAGCAGCGCTACCTGGATTTTGAGCTGAAGGCCGTGGATATGTACGTGGACATGCAGATCTCGAACAAGACTGTGGTGCTTGGCTCTTCGAACGTAAGCTCGATGATCAACGCGCTGGATGCCGAGATCAAGGGCTCGTACGCGGCTGCCAAGTGGAACCTGGGTCGCGCCCTGTTTGGCGACGGCAGCGGTATTCTTGCCCACTTTGAGCCCACCGAGGACGGCACCAACACCCTGAAGGTGGACGACACCAGCAAGCTGATGGAGGGTCTTTTGCTGGATATTTACGCCGGCGAGCCCGGCGCCTACGAGCTGCAGCTGAACGGCGTGCGCGTGGTACACGTTGACCACAAGCAGAACACCGTGACGCTGAACTACGATGACCTGTATTTCGAGGATCCCGGCATGCTGACCGTACAGGGCAGCTACAACCGCGAGATCACCGGTCTTGGCGCCATCTTTGGCGATAGCGACACCATCTATGGCGTTTCTCGCGTAGAGAACCCCTGCCTGGTGCCCGTTACCTACTCGCTTGGCGGCAAGATCACCGATCTTGGCCTGTACCAGGGCATTCGTGATGCCAAGAAGTACCGTGGTGCCAAGATCAACCTGATCATGATGGGTGACCGCGCCTTTGAGGCCTACCAGACCTACATGGACGAGCACACCACCCACCTGGTAGACAAGCACAAGTTTGTGGGCGGCTCTACCGGCTATTCGATCCTGGTGGGCGACCAGGAGGTTATTCTGGTGAACGAGAGCATGATTCCCGAAAACGAGGCCTGGGGCGTGGATACCGAGAGCTTTATCCTGCAGCAGACCCCGTGGGAATTCCTTTCCAACCAGGGCAGCATCTTCTCGCTGATGGCAAACAGCTCGGTCTACCGCGCGCTGCTTGCCTCTTACGGCAACCTGATCTGCTCGAACCCCGGCGGCTGCGTGAAGTTTACCGACTGCGCGGCGTAAAAAGAAGAGGAAAGGCACCTTTCCCGGCGGAGAGCCGAACACACCTTTCGTCATCTTGAGTGAGCGAAGCGAGCGACCTCCACATACTGTCATCCTGAGTGAGCGAAGCGAGCGAAGGATCTTTCCGCGGAACGCGGAACTTCTCTACCTTTGTTATTTCTTGTTTCGCCTGGCGGCGAAAAGATCCTTCACCCCACAAGGGGGTTCAGGATGACAGAAAGAAAGGGGCGGCAAAACGCCTCCCCTACGATGGCGGGGCGGCTCTCATCTCGCAGGTGCTAAAATTTTATTCAAAAAAAGTTTTTGGGGGAACAAGGCAAAAATAATTGATAATTGTTTTTGCCGCGGATTAACGAAAATAAGGAGTGGGCAGAGCCGAGCCAGCGAGGCGATAGGCCATGACTATATTTTCGGAAGGGTGGGGTGCTTTTTTCAAAAAGCACCCCGGCGTTCCCTCTCGATCGGAGACCGTATGACCTTAGAACAGATCGGCGTGGTGGCCAGTATTTTGGTCGCGTTTTTATCGCTGCTGATGCCGCTTGTGCGGCTGAACGGACTACTTTCCCGCCTCAACGCCCTGCTTGACGGCTTAGAGATGCGCACGCTGCGCTGCGAGGCGCGCTTAGACGAGCTGGAGGCACGGCTATGCCGAGACGAGGCAGGCATAGCAACCGTTCGTGAATCGCTCTTTCACGCGCACCACCGCCTGGACGAGCTGAACAAAGAATAACCAAAGGGGAGGAAAACCTGTGGAAAACATCATTTTAACCATTCTGGCGGTTCTAGCCGCTGCCGGCTGCGTGGCGGCTGCCGTCTTTTTCGCGCGGAACGGCCTTTCTACCCATGCCAAGCGCATCCTGCTTGGCCTGGTGGCCGAGGCAGAGGCCTATTTTGGCGCGGGCACCGGGGCGATCAAGCTATCCTCTGTGCTGGGCAAGCTGTATGCCGCCATGCCGCCCTTGATGCAGATCCTCTTTCGCCGCGAGACGATCGAGGGCTGGATCGAGGAGGCTGTTTCGGCATTGAAGGCCTACCTGCGTGAGACGGAGGGTGAGGGCTGCTGATGAAGATCCTTGATAGCATTATACGCCTATGTGGCCGTGGCGGCGCGAAGAACCGCCTGCGCGGCGAAGAGACCGTTCTCTGCCACACGCCGGACGGCAGGCCGCAGCGCGAGGCAGAGATCCTTGCCTTTCTTTCTGACGAGCTGCGCCGCCGGCGTGACGAGCGCCAGCCGCTTGAGCGGCAATGGGTGCTGAACGCCGACTTTTTTGCCGGCCGGCAAAACTGCGCCCTGTGCGCCGAGAGCGGCGAGATCCAGCACTTTACGCCCGAGCACAGCTACGAGGAGCAGGGGGTATACAACCGCATCGCACCGCTGATCGAGACCCGCATTGCCTCGCTGCGCGCCCTTTCCTACCAGATGACGGTGCGCCCGCGCACCAACGAGGCCGAGGACTGCGAAAAGAGCGAGATCGCCACCGAGCTGCTGCGCTACACGCAGGCGGCGGGCGGCTTTCATGACAAAAAGGACCGCCTGCTGCTGGAAAGCGAGCTGTACGGCACCGCCTTTCTCTTTTCCTACTGGCAGGGCGCGGGCGGCGACAAGGCCGAGGCCGCCAGCGCAACGCCGGAGGAGGGCGACCTGCACTACGCGGTGCTTTCGCCCTTTTCGGTATTCCCGGAAACGCTCTACCGGGCCGAGGTCTCTGAGCAGGGCAGCATTCTTTTGTGCGAGGTCATGACCTTAGACGAGATCGAAACGGCCTACGGCGTGCGCCCATCAGGCGGTGATGCCGACACCTATGCCCTGCTGCCGATCGAGGGTGGGCAGAGCTACGGCGGCACGGCCACAGCCTTTTCGATGCAGAGCCGCCGCGCAGAGGACAGCGCCGTGGTGCTGACCTACTTAGAGCGGCCAAGCGCCCGCTTTGCGCACGGGCGGCTGATCATGGCGGCGGGCGACCGCCTGCTGTGGTACAGCGACCTGCCCTATGACGAGATCCCGCTGGTGGCGCTGAAGTGTAAGGAATCGGCCGGCCAGTTCTTTGGCCGCTCGGTGATCCCGGAGCTGATCCCGCTGCAGCGCGCCTACAACGGCGTGAAAAACAAAATCCACGATTATATCCGCGCGGTGGCAGCCAACCCGCTGCTGGTGCCCGAGGGCGCGATCGCAGATATTGACGATCTGGCTACACGCGGCCTGCCGCCCGGCGAGATCGTGGAATACAACAGCGAGCGTGGGCGGCCGGAGCCGCTTTCCCCTGCCCCGCTGCCAAGCGAGCTGCGCATGGAATGCGAGCAGCTGTGCACGGATATGGAATACGTGGCCGGTGTTTCCCAGCTGATGGTGCTGGGCAAGACGCCGGAGGGAATTACCTCCGGCGTGGCGATCGAGAGCCTGCGCCAGATCGACAACACGCGCTTGGCCCTGACGGGCGAGAACCTGCGCCGCGCGGTACGCCGCCTGGCGGTGATCTGGCTGCGGCTGTACAAGCGCTACACAAGCGGCTACGGCACGCTTTCGATCGCGGGCGGCAACCGTGCCGCCGGGGTGCTTTGCTTCTGCGCGGAGGACCTCAATTCCTTTGACGTGGAGTTTGATGCCGAAAACGAGCTGCTGGTCAGCCCGGAAATGCAGCGCCAGAGCTTTTTGACCGCGCTGAACGCCGGCCTGCTGTATGATAACCATGGCCGCCTGCCCCGCGCCGTGAAAAGCCGGGCACGCCGCCTGATGCAGCTGGGGCAGGCCATTGACCGTGCCGATACCGACGAGCTGCAGATGCAGGCGGCCGAGCGTGAAAACGCCGCCGCGCTGAGCGGCGAGGCGCTTGCGATCAGCCCGTTTGACGATCACGAGCTGCACGCCGAGGTGCACCGTGCCTGCCTGCTGCAGGCGCGCTTTGCCTACCTGCGCCAGCAGCACCCAGAGCGGGCGCGCGCGTTTGAGGCGCACCTGCTTAGCCACATGAGCGAGGCGGCGCGAGAGGAGGAGAGCCATGCCGAGAAGGAGAGGTGAGGCGGCCATTCCGGCCGTTCGCAGCACACGGGTACGCCCATATCACGGCTTTACCGGCTTAGACTGCCGCCGCGGCGTGCGTGAGGGCGGCCTGCGCCAGGCGCAGAATATCGACCCGCGCGCCCTGCCCGCGCTGCAGACCACGGCGGGGGTAAAGCGGCTCAAGAGTGGGCTGCCCGGCAAGATGCTTTCGCTGCACGTGCTGGGCGAGACGGTGCTGGTCTTTTACCAAAACGCCGGGGCGGTCTACCTCCTTCGCCGCCTGCCAAGCGGGCAGGAGAGTACCGTAAGGATGACCGACAAGGATCTTGACGCGCGGCGAACGGTGATCCCCTTTAACCGCTATTCTGACCCGGCCGACCCGCTTTCCGGCAGCTGGGCGCACCTGGCGCTGGTCTACCCGGACGGGCTGTGCTTTGACCCGGCGGCAGAAGCGATCAGCTTTTCACCGATCTCTACGGGGGCGGCGCCTACCATCACGCATGCCTGCGTGCATCTTTCCCGCGTGTTTGGCGCCCATGGCGACCGGCTATACGCCAGCGGCTTTAACGACCCGGCCGACTGGGATCTGGATACGGCGGCAGACGTAGACGGCTCGAACGCCTGGGCAAGCACGGTACAATCCAACACGCGCGCGGGCGGTGATTTTACCGCGCTGTGCGTGTACCAGGGGCACGTGCTGGCCTTTAAGCGCGGCTTTTGCCACGTGCTGAACAACAACAAGAACCCCTTTCGCGTGGCCGACCTGCTGACGGTGGGCACCATTGACAGCCGCACGGTGGCCGAGGTGAACGGCAAGCTGCTATTCGTGGCGGAGGACGGGGTGTACCGCTACAATGGGGATACCGCCACCCGCATCAGCGAGCCGCTGGGCGAGCTGCTTTACACCGGCGCGGTGGCCACGGCGGCAGACGGCCTGTATTATCTGTACACGCCGGCCGACGGGCAGCTTTACGTGTACGCAGAGGAGACCGGAGCATGGTGCGCGCGAACGCCCTTTTCCCTTGGTCACCTGGTTGGCATGGCGGCAGCCGGCACACGGTGCTACATGCTTTCAGACGATGGCTCGCTATACGCCACCGGCTACGGCACGCGCGGCAGCTTTACGGCCGAGACCTGGCCGGCCCTTCACGAGGAGCTTGGGCGGGTATGCCGCCTTTCGCTGGTGGCAACTACCGAGGTCGGCTCGCGCCTGCAGGTAAAGTATATCGACCAGGACGAGCGTGGGACTATGCTGCTGGCCATCACGGGCAACGATTCCTGCAAGCGGTACGAAAGCCGGGCCTTTACCCCGGCCAGCTACGGCGGCCGCCTGGTCTTTACCGGCGTGGGGCGCATGGTGGTGCAGGACGTGCAGCTGCTGGTGGCCGAGGATTGAAACGATCATCACAAGGAAAGGAACGAACATGAAAAACACCTGGGATAAGAAAATGAAGGAGCTGCTGGCAGCGGCAGAGGCCTCTGGCCTTGATAAGCCGGCGTCAAGCACGGTGCCGGAAAGCGAAAAGACGGCGCCCGAAGCCGCGCCAAAGCCGAACTACCTGCTGCCGGGCGGCGTGGTGCCAGAGCAGGAGCCGCTGCTGCCCGGCGTAGGCGGG
>JAGASL010000003.1 GCA_017621755.1 Clostridia bacterium | reverse complement strand
TCAGTCCTCTGCTCTACCAACTGAGCTACAGAGGCATATGTGTAATGGCGACTCGGATGGGGCTCGAACCCACGACCTCCGCCGTGACAGGGCGGCGCTCTAACCAACTGAGCTACCAAGCCATTCACTACACAATGTGCTGTAAGCACGTCACGTTTGTGACTGGTGGAAACTATAGGGCTCGAACCTATGACCCTCTGCTTGTAAGGCAGATGCTCTCCCAGCTGAGCTAAGCTTCCATACCCGCTCGAGGGTGCCTTCCCTCGGTGACGGATGTTATTATAACACATTGATTTTCATTTGTCAACACCTTTTTGAAATTTTTTTCAAAAACTTTTTCGGGGGTTTTTGGCGCTCTGATGGATGCACGGCAGAAGGTGATGCTCGGCTCTTTGCCGGGGAACAATCCCTCACCGCCTGCGGCGGAGCTCCCTTTACACAAGGGAGCCTTTTTTGCCCCAATCTGCGACTCGCCCACGTCACGGTAGGGGAGGGCCTTGATCCTCCCGCAAAACGGACCGCCGAGGACGTCGGTCCCTACGGCTATGTGGGCGGCCTCGTTTCGTAGGGGCCGACCTCCCGGGCGGCCCGCACCGCTCTTGTGTTACCTTGCCTTCGCCGGTGGGAGGCCCGGATAGACAACACCCGGCTTTTTGCGGTGCGCCGGCTTTTTCTTTTTCGTATGCGTTGACATTTTACGCGCGCGCGTGTATAATATAGATAATATTGAACGAAACTGCGGGAGGACGACATGATCACTATTGAAAAAATCAGCGTCATGAATCTGGAAAACGCCGTGCGCGGCGCGCGCAACCCGATGAACAGCTGGCAAAAAAGCGACAGCTACTATGATGAAAAGGGCAACTATATCTTAGGTGAAAACGATCTGGATCTTTGCCGCCGCCTGGCCAAGGCCGGCTCTGACCACCGCAAGTATCTGCGCCAGATCTTTGTTTCGATGGATATTTGCGCCCCGCTGTACTGGTGGAAGGAATTTGATACCTACAAGGTAGCCACCGTGGCCAATTCCTGCTCGACCATGCATAAGGTGCACGCGAAGGCCTTTTCGCGCGAGGATTTTTCCTGCGATCGGCTTTCGCCGGCCGCCCTCTCTCAGCTGGATGCGCTGATCGCCTTTTTAGAGGAGCGCCGCCTGGCGTTTGTCGCGACCAAGGACAAGGCCGCCTGGCACGATATCATTCAGCTGCTGCCCTCCAGCTACAACCAGCTGCGCACCGTGACCATGAACTATGAAACGCTGGTCAATATGTATTACGCCCGGCGCGGCCATAAGCTGGCCGAGTGGCACGAGATGTGCGACGTGATCAAATCTCTGCCCTACGCCGCCGATCTGATTTTAGTAAAAGAAGAGGAATAACCATGAAGGATGGATTGATCCGTGTGGGGGCCGGTAGCCCCCGCGCGGTCATAGCAACCCCCGCCGCCTGTGCCCAGGCGGCTATTTCTGCTGCGCGCGCGGCCTTTGCTCGCGGCGTGCGCGTGCTGGCGCTGCCAGAGCTGTGCCTGGTTGGCTATAGCTGCGGCGACCTGCTGCTTTCCGACCTGCTCGTGCGTGAGGCGGAAGGTGCCCTTTCGACCTATATCCGCGAGACGGCGGAGCTTGACATGCTCTCCTTCGTTGGTCTGCCGGTTGCCTGCGGCGGGCAGCTATACAACTGCGCCGCGGCCGTTTCGCGCGGCCACCTGCTGGGTCTGGTTCCCAAGACCAACCTGCCAAATTACGGCGAAACCTATGAAGCGCGCTGGTTTGCCCCCGCGCCGGCAGAAAATCTGCCGCTTACGCTGTGTGGCGAGAGCGTGCTGCTTGGCACGCGCCAGCTGTTTTGCTGTGCCGAGATGCCGGCGCTTTCGGTGGCCTGCGAGATCTGCGAGGATATGTGGGTGCCGGTGCCCCCCTCCTGCACGCATGCGGCGGCAGGGGCTACGCTGATCGTGAATCTGAGCGCAGCAGACGAGATCCTTTCGCGCGAGGACGCGCGGCGCTCTGTCATTCGCTCTCTTTCTGCGCGGCTGCACGCCGCCTATCTCTACGCCGACGCCGGCGAGGGTGAGAGCAGCACCGACCTGGTCTACGCCGGGCATTGCCTGGTGGCCGAGGGCGGGCGCATCCTTGCCGAGCGGCTGCCCTTTGCGCCGGACGGCACGCTTGCCGTCTCAGAATGTGACCTGGGGCGCTGCCTGAACCGCCGCCGGCGGCAGAGCACCTGGCCGAGCCGGCCGGGCGGCTATGCCACGGTTCCCTTCTCGCTTACGGTGGTGGAGACGGGCTTTTCAAAAGCCCCCTCGCCCTCGCCCTTTCTGCCGGCCGCGCCGCAGCGCGCGCTGGCGGCCTGCCGCCGCGCCTTAGAAATTCAGGTGGCGGGGCTTGCTGCCCGGATAGAGCGTGCCCACGCCAAGGCGCTGGTGCTGGGTATTTCGGGCGGCTTAGATTCCACGCTGGCGCTGCTGGTGGCCACCCGCACGGTAGACCGCCTGGGTCTTGCGCGCACGGCCATTCACGCCGTGACCATGCCGGGCTTTGGCACCACCGCCCGCACGCGGGATAATGCCGCCAAGCTATGCGCGGCGCTGGGCGTTCGCCTTTCCTGTATTCCGATCGGGGCGGCCGTTTCACAGCATTTTGCCGACATCGGGCACGATCCGACCGTGAGGGACGCGGTGTATGAAAATTCCCAGGCGCGCGAGCGCACGCAGATCCTGATGGATCTGGCCAACGCCGAGGGGGGGCTGGTGCTTGGCACGGGCGACCTTTCTGAGCTGGCGCTTGGCTTTGCCACCTACAACGGTGACCATATGTCGATGTACGGCGTAAACGCCTCGCTGCCGAAAACGGCCGTGCGTGCCCTGGTGCTGCACGTGGCTGAGGAATATTACGACGCGGGCGAGGGCACCGTGACCTCGCTTTTGCAGGATATCGTGGCCACCCCGGTCTCGCCCGAGCTGCTGCCACCGGATGAAGCCGGCAGCATTGCCCAGGTGACTGAGGAGATCGTAGGCCCCTACGAGCTGCATGATTTTTACCTGTACTACCTGCTGCACGATGGCTTTTCGCCGCGCAAGATCTTCCGCTATGCCGTAGCCGCCTTTGCCGGGCGCTATTCGGAAAAGGTGATCGCCACCTGGCTGCGCGTGTTCCTTACGCGCTTTTTTGCCCAGCAATTTAAGCGCTCCTGCCTGCCGGATGGGCCGAAGGTGGGTGCCATTGACCTATCGCCGCGCGGCTCTTGGCGGATGCCGAGCGATGCCGCCGCCACGGCCTGGCTTGCCGAGCTCGACACCCTGATCAAAGAAAGAGGACTTTCGTGAGTAACATTTTCGATCTGTTCAAAAAAATAGAAAAACCGGCCGCAGGCCCCATCTCCTTTTTGGTGGTGGGCCTTGGCAACCCGGGGGCGGAATACGAGCACACCCGGCATAACGTAGGCTTTGCCGCCATAGACGACCTGGCCGAGGCGCTGGGCACGCGCATTGATCGCGCCCGCTTTCACGCGCTGACGGCCGAGGTAACGCTGGGCGAGGAGCGCGGCCTGCTGATGAAGCCCACCACCTTTATGAACCTTTCGGGCGAGGCGGTTGGCGAGGCGATGCGGTTTTATAAGCTGACGCCCGACCGGCTGATCCTGCTTTGCGACGATATCAGCTTTGACCCCGGCGTGCTGCGCATCCGCCGCCGCGGCTCGCACGGCGGGCACAACGGCCTGCGGAATATCATCCAGCACTTAGGCAGCGAGGAATTTTGCCGCCTGAAGATCGGCGTGGGCAAAAAACCGAGCCCGGAATACGATCTGGTGGATTGGGTGCTGGGCAAGCTGCCCTTAGAGGATCGCAAGGCGATCGCCGCCCGGTTCCCCGATATCCGTGAGGCGATCAAGCTGGTGCTGGCCGGCGGGATCGACACGGCCATGAATCGGTTTTCAAAATAACCTCTCTATGCCTTCCTCCGGTATCTAAGCCTCCCTCCGTCTATCTAAGCCTCCCTCCGGGAGGTAGCGAAGCAATCTAAGCCTCCCTCCGGGAGGGAGGTGCCGAGTGAAACGAGGCGGAAGGAGTACCGGGTAGAAGAGAATGCTGATAGGTAAAATATATTCTTATATGTAAATTCTCTGATAGGTATTCTCTTCCCCGGTTGATATGCTTTATAAAACAAAGCAAGAATAGAGTTTATCTCTTTGCTTATTCAAACTACCCGTTACTCCCTCAGTCTCGCTACGCTCGACAGCTCCCTCCCGGAGGGAGCCTAAAAAACCTCCCGGAGGGAGCCTTAGAACCTCCCGGAGGGAGCCTTAGAAACACGTCCATAAAAGTTTTTGGGGTCCGGGGCCTTTTTACAAAAAGGCCCCGCCCCCCCACCACACGAACCTATGAGAATTATCACGTCCTGCATTACGGGTGAGCGCGAATTTGCCGCGCTTGCCGCTGCCCTTGCCGAGGAATGGGCGGCCACCAAGCCGCTGCCCCTGCTGGTCAACGGCCTGGGCGGCGGCGCGCTGCCGGCACTATGCGCCGAGCTTGGTCGCCTGTCCACCGAGGGGGGGCACCCTACCCTGCTGCTCTGCCCGGATGACGGCAGCGCACGCAGCATAGCCGCCACGATGGCGGC
>JAGASL010000015.1 GCA_017621755.1 Clostridia bacterium | reverse complement strand
GAGTATATCTGCGAGCTTGGCAATATCCTTTTCAATGCCGTAGAACGTCCGCGCAAATAAATGACGCAGATTGTGCGGAAACACCTTACTTGGCGCTACCCGCGCCTGCTCACACAAGGACTTCATTTCTTTCCATATATTGTTACGGCTGACTGGTTTACCGTTTCGTGTGATGAATACCGCGCCCGACGATATTTTCTGCTCCTTAACGTAACGGAGCAGTTTTTTCTTTAATTCGGGCACAATGAATATTCTGCGGTTTTTGCCTTTGCAATTCACAACAGCCTCGCCCTTGTGCAGTGCTTCGACAGTTATATATTGAAGTTCACTCACACGGATACCCGTTCCGCAAATGGTCTGAATGATGAGATTGAGCCGCTCGTTGTGTTTTTTGCTCGCCGCTTCAAGCAGACGGAGATATTCGGCGCGCGTCAATTCCTTTTCCTCGGAACAGTAGGCTTGTCTTTGCACACGAAATTGCTTCACACATAGATCGTTCCAACCGCAAAAGCGCAGAAAGGAGTTCAGTGCGGCAATCATCGAATTTGCACTTGCCACCGCGTATGATCTCCCAAGTTTATTTTTGTAATCCATCACGCTTTGTTTACTTACTTCCGCCGATCCTATAAAACCAACGAAGCACCTTACATCACGCATATACTTTTCAATCGTCGCTTCGCTTCTTTCCTCATTTCTTAAAAACAATTCAAATTCTTGCAATATTTTGGGTTCAATTTTACTCATAAAACACTCTCCTCACGTTAGGTTTTGGTACTATTATTTTACCAAATCTTTGCGAATAATCCCTAAACCTTCGATACAGGCAGTTTTATACCACGATAATATTTTACGAGGTTTCGGAAAATAAAGGAACAAACGATGATTTAACCCTTAAACCATCGTTTGTCATTTGATAAAATAAATGAAAAAAGGGATACGAACCTTGAAGGATCGTATCCCGAATTGTTAATTATCTTGTTTAATTATATCAACAAGCGCAGTTATGTTTTGAATAATTGCAACAAGTTTTTCTTTTTGCTTTGGCGTATATATTCGCACCATTCTACACAGATCAGCATCTAATTCGTTTTTTGAACGTGGAACGTTTGGTAGTAACAGCACATCAAGCGAAACTTGTAATGCTTCTGCGATCTTAAATAGGATTTCCGCGCTTGGATTTTTCTTGCCGCATTCGATATAGCTCAAATATACATCTGATATATCTGCCATTTCAGCAAGTTTTTCTTGGCTTATGTTTTTACTTGTTCTACAATGTGCAATTCTTCGTCCAAGATCGACGAGAAATTGTTTTTCGGCGTTCTTCATATGAAGATCACCTCACTCTCGACGATTTCCCGTGCTGCTTTTGCAACATAGTTGGCAAGCTGCACCCATTTCATTTGATCTTTGGCTTTCAGTTCTTCGGTTAATCCGTGAGATTCGGCAAGATCTACTATCAGAGACTCAAAGCGTTCTTGCGCTTCTTCGTTGACATTGTAGAGATATGTGTTCAACTCGCCGGACATCAATAGTTCGTTGTAGCGAGCAACACGAAAGCGTTTGAGCCAACCCAAGTGAAGCAATCCCCATGCTCCGATTTCCTTCTGTTCGGGGAGTTCTACATCGGGAACGAGATGTCCGTTTTCCTCGCAGTAAGTAAGGTTGTTGTTTTCAAATAAGGATTTTTTCATAGTATCAATTCTCCATACATTTTTTATTTTTCGTAAGCAATGTATGTCTGTGGATTGATTCCTGTATCCTTATTTATGTGAAACCCCTGCCTCCCATTTAGAAATTGCTTGAGGAGAGACACCTACCTTCTCTGCAACTTCTTCCTGCGTCATACCAAGCTTTTTTCTATGATTGCGAAGCTTTTCGCCAAATACTTTTTGATCCAACATATTTTTCCTCCAAGATTTTTTCGAGATAGCTATCTTGTAAGCATAGTATATCACAGCAAAACACAACTTGCAATGGTAAATGTATTGAGTTTTATTGCACAAACTCTACCTTGGGTTGAATTTCTGCTTTTTCGACGCTTACGTCTGGGGCAAGCATAGCGCGTGGACGTCCACTGCCAAATTGGCAGCACCCGTCTCGCACCGTCCCTGCGCTCACGCTGGGACAATACCGGGCAGAAGCCCGAACCCACCATCCGCAGAGAAACGACGCGCAAAAGCCTTCCTCCGAGAGGAAGGGGGACCACGAAGTGGTGGAAGGAGCCCGCGTGACTTTAAGTTTACATAAGCTTTATTTCAACGCGCTCTCCCTCACCCGACTCCGTCGGGAGCTCCCTCCCGGAGGGAGCCTTTCGTAAGTTCCCGTCGACAAAAACACCACCAAAGAAAAATCCTTGGTGGTGTTCGTGTTTTCTCCGCTAAGAATGCAGAGGTGTGTCGCAGGGCTTTTTTTACGCGAGGATCAATTGAATGACAATGCCCGGCTCAGAGGTGTCCTCTGCCGGCTGTGCCATGGTTCCCACCCGGTGGATCAATCCGCCCGGAATGATGAGGCGGGAGCCCGAGATCACTACCTCCTCGGTCACGTCATAGGCGGTATCACCTGCCAGGTCCTGCATCAGCACACCGGCAACGGTGGCATGCGTGCTTTCTATGACCAGGCTGCGGTATTCGCCAAACACGCCGATCTGCGTGGCGTCACCCACGGCAAGCGTTACCTCGCACAGCGGGATCTCGTATACCCGGCCATAAGTCCGGCCAAGCGTAGCGACCGCCGCGGTACCGTTTGGATGGCGAGAGGCCAGCACGTAGGGCTGCTTTCCTTGCTCGTCTGCCACCACCTGCGGCAGGGGGATGCCGCGCGCTATGCGCGCCGGGGCAGAGGCCGCCATGCCCTGCTCGCTCATGCGGTCAAACAGGCTGCCGTTTCCTAACCACCAGGCCTCAAGCTCGTCCTCTACGCTTTCAAAGCACCAATCATCCTGCAGGATCTTGGTATCTATCCGCAGGCCGGCCGCATCCACGCCAAAGGCAGGGGCTATGCGGTGCCAATGCACCGCGCGAATGACCTCGTACATCTTGGTCTTGATGTTGCGGTGCAGATCGGGGAAGGACATATCCCGGTGGCCGTTTGGCAGGGGGCCGCTATACGGGTGGCGCATAATGCCCATGCAAAAGCCGCCGGCGGCGGCCATGTACGGCTCATCCTCGCAGTCTACCAAGCCGGCATAGCCGGGGGCTGCGGTGGTGCCGACCAGGCAATCGGCCAGCTTGCGCATCGTCATGGGAATAGACAGAATAGCCGGTACGTCGTAGGTGCGGTACACGTCGGCATACGGAAGGCTCTCCTTGACACAGGCGTGCTCGATCGTCAGCCCCGGCGCCAGCTCTCTGCCCAGATCTGTCAGCATCCGGCGGAAGGCTGGGTCAGTGGATTTTTTGCCCCAGTCTACCTTCCAATAGGCAAAGCCGGCATCGTTCGCCTCACGCAGGCGCTTGCGCCAATAGTCCTCGGCGCTGCCGCCCTCGTTCAGCCGCTCAGCCTCCTGCGCGCAGACCCAGCCGCCAAGCCCCTTCCAGCCCAGGGCCCTTATGCGGTCACATAGGCGCGCAAGCGCCTTGGTATTGCTCACGCCCCCTGCGGTGGCCGCCGGGAACTTTTCAGCATCCAGCACCAGGCTGCCGCAATAGCCAAGGTCACCGTTAAGCGGTACGTCCCAGCTATCATCCATCACGAGATAGAGATCGCTGCGGATCTGCTCGTAGAAATAGGCCCAGCCATACGGCCTTTCACGCTCAAAGAGCGCGCGCTCGCCAATGATGGCACGCTGGCCGGCCGGCTTGCCATCGCTGGTGGCATACAGCTGCGTTTGCCAGGTGCAATAATAATCGGGGGTCGGGTTGACCCGGTTGGGGATCAAGCTCGTTTCTGTTTTTTTCATGCGTTTTTCTCCTCTGCCGGCTGTATTTTCGCGCTCTTTTTCCAGGCGCCGGTGATATAGAAGATAATACCCAGCCAAAAGGGTGTAAAGCCGGCCAGGGCATCACCCAGCCAGAAGCCGGTGTGCTTCATACCAAGAGCCAAACCAAAGAGCAGCGCAAGGCCGATGCGCAAAATAATACCGTCTAAAAGCGCGGTAGCAAAATTGATCTTGGCGTTGCCGCTGCCGTTGATCAGGGCGTTCATAGTAGCGCGCAGCGAGCTGGCAAGGAACATGAGCAGCGCGATGGGCACGTAGCCGGGCGCCAGCGCCAGCACCTCGGGATCGCTGCCCTCGATAAAGAGATCAAAGATCTCTGTGGGGAACAGGATCATCAGCACCGAGAAGATGACGGTAATGGCCATGGTGATAGCCAGCAGGTTCCACATAATTTTGCGTACACGGGCAAACTGCCCGGCCACGATGTTCTGCCCCACCATGGTAGAGCCGGCGCTGTTCATCGCGTTTGAAAACATGTTCACAACGGTGGCCAGCTTGTTGGCAATGCCGGCAAAGGCTGAAACGGCTACGCCATAGCCGTTGATCCAGGAATTGACGAACAGCTTAGAGACCATAACCGAGGCAAATTTGATAGCCATGGGGGCACCCAGCTTAATAAAATCAAGCAGCATACCGCCATCCCAACGGATAAAATCGCGCCGGGCAACGCTAAGCGAAAACTGCACGCGCCGCTGCACGAGAAACGCGGTGCAAAGCAAAAAGCTGGTTGCCTGGCTGATCACGGTGGCCAGGGCGGCACCGCCGGCCCCCATGCCAAGAAAAATAACAAACACCACGTCCAGCACCAGGTTCATGCCGGCCGCAATGCCGATAAACAGCAAGGGGTGCTTTGAGTCACCCATGCCGCGCAGAATGGCGCTGACGATGTTGTAGCCGTAGATAAAGACCAGACCGATCATGCAGATAGCCGAGTAGGCAAAGGCCCCCTCATAGGCCTCGGTCGGGGTGTTCATCAGGCGCAAAAGCGGCTCTTGAAAGCAGAGCCCCAGCACGCTGATGACCACGGCACACAGGAAAAGGAACGAGCTCATCGTGCCCACAAAGCGGCCAAGCTTATGCCGCTCGCCCGCGCCGATGTAGCGAGCGATCAGCACCTGGCCGGCCGAGGCGAAGCCGATACCCACAAAGGTGAGCAGGTTGACCACGTCGCCACCTACCGTAACGGCCGAGGTACCGGCCTTGCCCATCACGTTCCCCACGATGATCATATCGACCATGTTGTAAATGACCTGTAGCAGGTTGGAAAGCAGCAGCGGCCAGGAGAAGGCGATCAGCTGGCGGGTGATATTTCCTTTCGTGAAATCCTTGATGTGCGTATCTGTCATGGTATATCTCCGGTTGGCGCAAAAGCAGTAGCTTGTTTTCTGATTTGTTATGCTTTATTATAGCATATCACCATGATTTTTACAAGTTTTTCTGCCAAGCAATTAACCGAAATTGGCCAAAAAGCAAGGCGAGGAATTCCTTCCTCGCCTTCTATTTATACAGTCTTAGTCTCTTGCTCCGTCTCTTGCGCAGCCTTTTTCTCAGCGCGATCCTCTTTATGCTTTTTTACGTAGATCACGATCAGCACGACCGTAATGGCCACGAAAAAGACCGCAAGCGGAACGATCACGTACAGCCAGGGGAAGCCCTCGTCTGCCACGTCACCCGTTACCGAAAAATGGCCGCTTGCCTCACCATCGGTATAGTGGATGGTGATGGTATGACCGCCGTTTTCTAAGGTCAGCATATACGCCTCCTGCAGGGTGATAACACCGCCCCCCTGTGCGTTATATGCATGTTTACCAAGCATCTCGCCATCGATCGAAACACCCAGCAGCTTGCTTAAGCGGCCGTTGGTGGCGAAATCGAGCGTGGTGTGCTCACCCTTGATATAGATGACCCCCTCGCCCACGATCAGGCGGTAATCCTGCAGCGCGCTTGCAAGCGCCTGCAGCCTGGTGGCATCTACCATCGCGCGCTCCTCCTCGCTTAGCGCGAGATAGGCGCGGTTGGCGGCCAGGTAAGCATCCTCTGCCGCCAGGTCGGTCGGCTCTGCCTCTTCTGGCAGGGCATCGATCATAGCCTGCACGGCGGCCACCCGCTCTAAGCTGGCAAGCAGCGCGCGAATACGCGCAAGCTCGGCGGCCATTGCCGCCTTTTCTTCCTCGCTCAGGTTGCCGGCGTAGTCTCTCTGCGCGCTCTCCAGCACGGTCAGCGCCTCGTTCAACGTGGCGGCATCACTGGGCTTCAGGGTCTCTTGTGAGATGGCCTGTGCGGCGGTAACGCGCTCGTCCTGCAGCGCAAGGCCGGCACCATCCACACGCGAAAGCAGCTCGTCTGCCCGTGCGGCCAGGGCGGTCAGCGCGGCGCGCTGCTCGTCGCTGAGGTTATCATCCTCTAACAGGGCCTCGATATCCCCACGCAGCAGGCTGACCGTCTGGCGGTCGGCCGGCGAAACAGTCAAAGGGTCATAGGCGCCAATGGCGGCCTGCAGCCGCGCAACCTCGGCGGCTACGGCATCGATACGAATGAGCATGGTTTCACACCGCATGGTGATGGTGTTCCATTCCGAGCGCAGCCCATCGTCTGCCAGGCTCGTATCCGCCCGCTGCATCATGCCAAGCACCTGCTCTACGGCTGCACGATCACTTACCTTAACGTTATCGACCGTAAGCCCCTCAATGGGTGAAAGATCTGGCAAGATACGCCAAAAGATGCGCATTTTATGCGCTTCATCCCCGGCTATGGTGATCTCTAAGCGGTAAACGCCCACCTCACGGGCGGTATTGCCGGAAACGGTATAGGGCAGATCCTTTCCACCCAGCTTCACGCTCTTTACCTGCATGGTCTGCGCTTGCCCGTTATAGGCCTGCACGCCACCAAGCGAAATAGTAACGCCGGAAAGATCGTGCAGCTCGATGCTCCATTTGGTGGCAGCGCTGCCGGTAAAATTGCCGGTGCCGTATACGATCAGGGTATAGGTAGCCACATCGGTGGCCTGCTCCCCACGCAGGTAGTAAGTATCCACAGCCAAGCCATCGATCAGCACGGCTTTGACCGTTTGGCTCTGCTTTTCCCCGTTATAGACCGGGGTGGGGCCTAAAAAGATCTCTGCCCCCTCGATATTCTTCGGCGCGATCGACCATTGGCAGGATACCTCGCCCGTATAGTCGCCCGTACCGGTGACGGTAAGCGTGTAGGTGCCGGCATCGGTTGCCTTGTGGCCGCTTACCGTGTAGGAGGTGACCTCCTTACCGCCAAGCCGTACCGAGGCGATCCTCTGCTCCTGCTCTACCCCCTGATAGGTCAGGCTCTCGCCCAGCACGATCTCGGCCTGCGAGATGTCGATCGGGCCATTCTGCGCACCGGCAGGCAGCGTGAGGAGCGCGCACACGATCATCAATGCGCAAGCCAGCAAGGCACACAGCGCAAACGAATGCGTTTTTACGTATTTGGTCATGGGTTTGTTCCTCTCTTATCAGATTTACTTGCAGTATACACTATTTTTTCGCATTTGGGAAGAGGTTTTTTAAAAAAAGCACTTAAAACTTGACAAATTTAGAGGCCAAGCGCTTAGCCGTGCGGTAAAGCGGCCCCTCTAACGCGGCGCTGGCGGCGGCCAGCTCACGGCGGATGGCAATGCCCTGCGGGCAATGCGTCTCACACTTGCCACAGCCCACGCATTGCGAGGCAGCCGTGGGATTTTTGCGCAGCGCGGTGCACATGAAATAATCCTTCAGCCCCCAGAACTTCCCCTCTGCCGCCATGCGGTTATAGGCGGCAAAGGTGCCGGGAATATCTACGTTTTTCGGGCAGGGCATGCAATAGCCGCAGCCAGTGCAGCCAACCCGCATGCCCTCGCTGATGGCCCCTACCACACGCGCAAGCATCTCTTCGTCTGCCTCACCCAGCTCACCAACCTGCGTGGCCGAGGCCGTTTTCAGATTTTCCTCCAGCATGGGCAGGCTATTCATGCCGGAAAGCACGGCCGTTACCTCACCCTGGTTCCACAGCCAGCGAAAGGCCCAGGCGGCCGGAGAATAGGGCTTGCCCTCTTTTGAAAAGATCTCGCGCGCCTTGGGCGGCAGGCCCTTGACCAGGCGGCCACCGCGCAAGGGCTCCATGATCATCACGGGCAGGCCCCTTTCGTGCGCGTAGCGCAGGCCACGGCGACCAGCCTGGCTATTCTCGTCCATATAATTATACTGGATCATACAAAGATCCCATTCGTAGGCATCCACCAGCCGGCAAAACATATCGGCGTTGCCATGGTAGGAAAAGCCAACCTGGCGAATAGCGCCGCTTTGCTTTTTTTCCGCGATCCATTCCCGGATACCAAGCGCGCACAGCCGCTCCCAGGTGGCTACATCGGTCAGCATATGCATCAGATAATAATCAATGTGGTCGGTATGCAGGCGGGCAAGCTCCTCGGCAAAGATCTCGTCTAACCGTTCGCGGCTCTTGATGAGATAATGCGGCAGCTTGGTGGTGATATGCACCTGCTCGCGCAGGCCATTCTTTTCTAAGATCTCGCCAAGCGCGGCCTCGCTACCCGGGTAGATATAGGCCGTATCAAAATAATTGACCCCGCCGGCCACGGCCGCCTTGATCAGCTGCTCGGTCGCCTCTATGTCTACACGCCCCAGCTTGCGCGGAAAGCGCATACAGCCAAAGGCCAGCACCGAAAGCGGATTGCCGTATTTATCCGGTCTGTATTGCATGAGATCACCATCCTTCTGTATTTATTATATCATATCTGTCAAAAAAGTGCAAGAGGGCAAAATGCCCCTTGCATTCCTTCGCGCCTTGTGCTACAATACAGATAGATATGATTTCTAAAGGGGGATTTTTCCATGGGCGTTTTAACCTACAAGGGTACACAGTTTTATTTAGACGGCGAGCCGTTTGTTGTTATATCCGGCACGATGCACTATTTCCGCATCCCGCGCGCATACTGGCACGACCGGCTGTTAAAGCTGAAGGAATGCGGCTTTAATACCGTAGAGACCTACACCTGCTGGAACCTGCACGAGCTGCGCGAGGGCGAATTTGATTTTTCCGGCAATTTGGATATTGCGGCCTATATTGCCGAGGCGGCTAAGGTTGGCCTGCACGTCATTCTTCGTCCCGGCCCGTACATCTGCGCTGAATGGGAGTTTGGCGGCCTTCCCTCCTGGCTGCTGAATTATGAAAACATGCCGCTGCGCTGCTATGACGAGCAATTTCTCTCTAAGCTGCGCCCCTATTATAACGAGCTGCTTGGCCGTGTGCGGCCGTACCTGGCATCTAAAGGCGGCCCCATCTTCATGCTGCAGATCGAAAACGAGTACGGCAGCTACGGCGATGACAAGGACTACCTGCGCGCCATTGTAGACCTGTACAAGGAAAACGGCATGGATTGCCTATTCTTCACCTCAGATGGGCCAAGCTACACCATGCTCAGCGGTGGCACACTGCCTGAGTATCTGGCCGTGGCCAACTTTGGCTCCGCGCCCAAGAGCCAGCTGGCCATCATGAGCGAGCTGTACCCCGACCGACCGCTGATGTGCGGCGAGTTCTGGAGCGGGTGGTTTGACCACTGGCACGAGGAGCACCACGTGCGCCCGGCAGAGGAGATCGTACAGTGCGTGCGTGAATTTGCCGAGCTTGGCGCCTCCTTCAATTTCTACATGTTCCACGGCGGCACCAACTTTGGCTTCACCAACGGTGCCAACCACCCCGGCACCTATCAGCCCACCATCACCAGCTACGATTATAACGCTCCACTTTCCGAGGCGGGTGACCGCACCGAGACCTATTACCGTCTGCGCGAGATCTTAGAGGAGCGCTACGGCAAGGCCCCTGCCCTGACGGCCAAGGAGACAGAAAAGGCCGCCTACGGCAAGCTGACCCTGACTGAGGAGGCTCTTCTCTTTGAGAATCTTGACAAGCTCTCTGCCCCGATCAAGGTGGTAGAGCCGAAGTATATGGAGGAGATCGGCCAGGCCTTTGGCTACGTGCTCTACCGTACAACGATCCCCGGCCCGAAGAATGATTGGCCGATGGCCGCTGCAGTTGTGCATGACCGTGCCCAGATCTGGGTCAACGGCGAAAAGCAAGCGACCTGGGAGCGCTGGGATAAGGAAGGCATCGACAAGCAGCTTGTGCGTATGCCCCTTGGCGTGGGTGAAAACGGCCACTTGGATATCTTAGTCGAGAACATGGGGCGTGTCAACTACGGCCCGAAGCTGCGCGACCGCAAGGGTATTCACGGCGTGCGCTTTGGCGGCCAGCACCACTTTGGCTGGGAGATGTATCCCCTGCCGATGACCGACCTTTCTCGCCTGGCCTACCGCCCGGCCGAGGGCGGCGCGATCGAGGGCCCCGTCTTTTTGCGCGGCAGCCTGGTGATCGAGGGGCAGCCGAAGGATACCTTCCTGCGCTTAGACGGCTTTACCAAGGGATTTGTGATGGTAAACGGCATCAATATCGGCCGTTACTTTAACCCGGCCGGGCCGCAGAAAACGCTCTACGTTCCCGCCCCCTATCTGCGCGAGGGCGAAAACGAGATCGTTGTGTTTGAATCGGATGCTACCGCCGGCACCACCGTAGAATTCTTTGCCGAGCCCGACCTCGGTTGATGGGAGAGCAACCATGGATACGATCAAATTTGAAAAATGGCAGGTGCGCATGGTGGCCCACCGCGGGCTTTCAGGCATTGAGCGTGAAAACACCTGCCCCGCCTTTATTGCCGCCGCCAACCGCAGCTATTACGGCATCGAGACCGACGTACACGTCACGCAGGACGGCCAGTTCGTCATCATGCATGACGAGACCACCGGCCGCGTTAGCAACGGCGAGATCGACGTACACGTTGAGCAAAGCCCCTTTGCCGCCGTGGCCAACGTCGTTCTGCCGGATCGTGACGGCAGCCGCGTGCGCCGCGACATTCGCGTGCCGCTGCTTGCTGAATATATCAGCATTTGCAAGAAGTATGGCAAGCGCTGCGTGCTGGAGGTAAAGAACACCTTCCCCTATGACGATCTGGTGCGCATGGTTGAGGAGATCCGCGCGCTTGGCTACCTGGAGGGTGTGATCTTTATTTCCTTCAGCCGTGAAAACTGTATTAACCTGCGCAAGCTGCTGCCTATGGCTGAGATCCAGTTCCTGTGCGGCAAGGTAGACGAGCAGGTGCTGGAGCTGCTATGCGAGCACCGGCTGGATCTGGACATCCACTTCCCCGCCCTGACACGGGAGCTGGTTGACCGCCTGCACGTGCTGGGCATCACCGTCAATTGCTGGACGTGCGATGACAAGGTGCAGGGCGAGATGCTGGCGGAAATGGGCGTTGACATGATCACCAGCAATATTTTGGAGTAAGAAAAGGTAAAGATGGCGTTGTGCTTTCAAGGCACAACGCCATTTCTTTTTGCCTCACCTCGTAGGGGCGAAGCGCCTACCCAACTTTTCTGTCACCAAAACGCGGCAAAACGGTTGACAAATTCCCACGCATAAAGAAAACCCGCCTGTGCCAACGCACAGGCGGGTTCTTGTTTTGTTTGTGCTTGCATGCAGGTCTTTCCCCACCCGGCGCTTTCGCGCCGGGTGGGGGCTGACTTAACTAAAATCTTCCAACGCGCTCTGAACGGCACTGCTTGTGCTTGTACCGCCGCCCATAATGGGAAGGTCGCCCACGTCACTTCCAACCCAGGAGTCCATAATAATATCGCCGGCAGCAAACGCACAAATATCACACTTAGGAGCAATATACTTTTTCATTTTCTAAATTCCTTTCTATGTCATATTATTCTGCTGCAGTTGTGGTAGGGTGGAAGTACGCGTTCGCAGAATCGCAATAGTAGTAAACCGCATGGTAGATGCTTTGATTTTCCGTATCATACGAGTAAGCACGATACAGGTAATCGTTGATGCTGTTCTCAATCGTGAGCGTAGTCTCCCCATCAATCATTACTACACATGTAACAACCGTATTCGCATCAGCAGCAACCAGCTTGTCGATACCGATTACGTAATAATCCGTATCACCATACTTTGCAAAGTCCGAAGCGGCATAGGTAAGCTCGTATGCTTCGCCTTCATGATTCGTAAAGGTAACCTTAGCCGAGATACTTGCCAGCTGCTCTGGCGTCAGATTCTGGAAGAAGATCTTCATGCGGATGTCTGTACCCAAGTTCAGGGTATCGCCGTAGTAATATTCCGTAGCGCCGGTAACCGACAGAATCTGATCGTTATCATCCGGAACAGCCGTTTCGCTTGCTGTACCGTATGCCTTCTGTGCTTCGGTCAGCTTGCTGTTGGCCAGGTTATCCACCGCATACGTTTCATAGGTCTGTGCAGCAGCACCATAGTTCAGCATGTCAACCAGCAGTTTGAGCAGGCTTGCACTCGGAGATGCCTTTGCTTCTTCATGTGCCACCGATCTCATCGTGAACGCCTGAATGCTGTCCGTATAAACCTCGGTTATGGCGTTGCCTTCTGCATCAAATACCTGGAAGGAGATCATATCGATCATTTCCTTGGCATTGATGTTGCCGTAGCCAAATACGTACAGCGGCATGGTTTCCTTGCCGGAGTAATCGTATTCGATCCAATTGGTAACCGTTTGCGTATCGGTTGTACCGTCTGCATAGGTTCTGGTGATAACAGCATAGTAGCCTTCCAGCGTCTCATCACCGTTTGCCGCCATAACAGCCAGCAGTACGTTCTTCTCTACAAAGAACTTCATGCCCAGTGCGCTGCCCAGGTTAACGGTAGAACCATAAACGCTTGCACCAACCTTGACACCGTAGGTGTCGTCTGCATTCTTAGCAGGAACGTAGCCCTCGGCACAACGCTCTGCAGGTACCTCATCGAAGAAGATACCGCCGGAAACGGTGATCGTGCCCTCACCGTACAGAGAGCCGCTATGAACTGCCAGGAAGGTACCGCCAGTAATGTTCACTACTGCACCCTCGGATGCATCAACGTTAAAGCCATTATAGTTATCCTTACCGTCGAAGGTACCGCCCTTGATGGTGGTAGTACCGTCAGCTGCCCAAACAGCATGAGCCGTTATACCCTCCAAGCCATCGCAGGTAAATTCGCCACCCTCGATGGTCAGCGTACCATAGTTGGCAACCGTGGTATGAACCGAAGAAACCTTGCCGGCTTCGATCGTAGTGGTACCATGGTTATCGATTGCAACGGTGAAATCACAGATGTTCTTGATCTCGCCACCCTTCATCGTGAAGGTTGCACCTGCTTCCACACGCACGGTAGTAGCATCATAACCGCCCTCATCAACCTTGTTGTCATCCTCCAGGGTCGTGGCGATCGTACCACCGTTCATCGTGAAGGTCGCACCCGCATAGCTAACAACGCCATAGCCACCGTTACCGTCAATGGCATTGATGGTGCCATTCTCCAGCGTCAACTTACCATAGTTGTAGATGCCACGGGTGTTGATCACACCATTGCCAGTAATGGTCATTTCACCGTTAACGTTAACGGTAAATGCATATACGTGATTGGTCGTGCTGCCGGAGACATACGCCGCATTGATGGTCTTACCATTCAGGTCGAGCGTGATCACGTCGTTTTCAGCAATCTCAACGCTCTCGCGAACGGTAACGTCGCTAAGCAGCTTCACGGTCTTGCCGTTTGCAGCAGCAACTGCCTCATACAGCGTGTAGTAGGTTGCGCCATCCACGTCGGCAACGGCTACCATCAGGTATTCGTTGTTCGTGCCGGTGATGGTGGTGGTCCAAACCTCGTTGTTCGACGGGGTAACGTTGTTGACAGGATCCGTCATCGTACCGTTACGCCAGCCGCCGGTCAGAGCACCGATAGAAGCGGTTACGCTATTTTCATTGGTGAAGGTAACGTTCTTCACCACACAGTTGTTCAGTTGGCCGTTGGTGTCATTATTTCTGTACTCACCAACGATGCCGCCTACGCTGAGCTTGCCAGCGTTATCTGCTGCGTATTCGGTAGATGCATTGGTGCCGATCACCACATCCGTTACCGTGCAGTCGGTAATCGTATGATTAGTAAATCCAGTACCAACAATACCACCTACGCTGCGAGTGCCGGTAATGGTCACACCGGAAACCGTGCATGCATCAATGGCAATCTTGGTGCCCTCGGCGCAGTGACCAACGATACCACCGACCTTATCGCCCTCGAGATCTACCGCACTGTAAACACCCTTGATGAAGCTGGTTGCAGCGCCATCGCCGATGACAGAGCAGTTCTTGAGTGCAGCGTAGCCCTGGCCGGAGATACCACCGACCATGTAGTTGCCGGAGATCTGAATGCTGCCGCTTACGTGGCAGTTATCGATCGTGCCGGTGTAGCCCTGACCAACCAGAGCGGCTACGTACGAGATACCGCTAACGGTCGCGTTATTGATCTTCACGTTCTTGATCACGGCCGTTCCGCCAGACATCAAGCCGAAGAGACCAACGTGGGACTCGCCAGAGGCCTTTAGGTTCGAGATGGTGTAGTTGCCGCCATCAAAGATACCGCTGAACGGAGCGCCGGACTTACCAATAGGCGTCCAGTTTGCCTCGCTTGCGAGATCAATGGCAGCCGTTACTACGAAATAGGTGCCCTCAAAGCTCATGCCGCCGTTAACCAGCTCGGCAAGAGCCTTCAGATCCTCAACGCTCGTGATCTGATACGGAGCGGTCGCCGTGCCCTCGCCGTCAAACGGGATGATCACAGGCGTGAACTCGCTGGTCACGTCGATCGTGCCGTCATCATTCAGCTCGGTGTAGATCGGGAATACGCCCATATCTGCCAGATCCCGAACGCTGGTGGCCGCGCTATTAAGATAGATCAGACCCGGGTTGGCCACGATGTCGACGTCATAGTAGTTCTTGCTGATATCGACCTCGGTATTTGCCGGGAGCTTCCAATAGCAGATCTGCTGTGCGCTGGTGATGCCCGTGATCACGTTGTTGGTCGTGGTGATCTTCGTGGCATCGGTACCGCTTGCATTGTTCGTCAGCAGCTGCAGGCGGCCGGCAGCACTGCCGGAGAAGGTGTTGCCCTCGATCACTACGGTGTCGGCTACGCCGTCATCCGAGGTGGTCTGCAGCACGAACGGACGGAATGCTACGTTGTTGATCTTGTTACCGGTAAAGATGACCTCGCCAGTAGCCTGGAAGTAAACACCAGATTTATCGCCACCCGAAACACCGTCAATGACGTTGTTCGTGAAGGTGAAGCCGTTAACAGCCTCGGTAGCAGCCAGGTTCAGGTGAACGGCAGCCTCGGTATTGGCACCAACGATATCCTTGAAGATACAGTTCGTGATCGTGAGATCGGCCAGGGTCACACCGTTGCTTCTCCAACCGGTGATCACGATGTTGGAATTGTCAAATACGATGCCGTCAAAGGTCAGGCCCTCGTAGGCAATGCTATTGCCATCGCAAGACATGATCTTCATATCCTTCAGGATGCTGGTATGATCAGCCGCACCCTTGATGGTGACGTTCTTCAGCGCAGCGGGCATCTTGATCGTGCCCTCGCTGATCGTGCCGGCCAGCAGCTCGATGGTCTCGCCCTCCTGAACGGCGGCAAAGGCATCTGCCAGGGATGCGTAATTCTTTACGTTGCCCTCTGCATCGGTGATGGAGGCTACGCATTTGATCACGCCGTAGCTGCCATTGTTCAGCTGCAGCTCGTAGCCGGCAGGAACGTGTTGGTTCGTCAGGACCTTAGACGCGCCGTCCAGTGCAGCGGCTGCAACCGAAACCTCAACAGGCCATTCGGTAGAGTCTTCCGTAACGGTCAGGTAAACGTCGCCCTTGATGGTTGCGTTTTCACCGATCGTCAGCGCGCCGGTGTTGGCGTTCTTGCTCGGATCCTGCATCCAAACGGACTTGTTCGTGCCCTCGATCGTACCGTCGTTGATGGTCAGAATATTCTGCGCCTCAACGCCGTTGAGGAACTGACGAATTGCACGGTAGGTGGACTTAACCGTACCGCCGTTGATAACGGTCTCGGCATAGGTACCCTTGCCGTTGGTCAGGTTGTCAATGCCGTATGCCATGTCGGTGCCGCCGAGATGCTCGAAGGTGCCCGACTCAACGATCAGCTTGCCGCCAACCGTGTTAGAAAGAACGGAGGAATAGTTGTAAAATTCGCGATTGTTGGTTGCTACCAGCGTGATCTTACCATTGCCGGCGCTATCCTTGATGGTCAGCGTACCGCGGTTGGTAATCAGGCCAAAGCTGCCGGTCGCATTATCCGTACCGGCAATGGTCTTGCCGTTCAGGTCAAGCGTGACGCTTGTGCCGTTAGCTACCACCAAAGCAGCGGCCAGCTGCAGGTCGCGCAGCATGACAAGGTTGCCACCCTCTGCGAACGCGGTGTTCATGGCTGCCGCATAATCGGCATTGCCGATGTAGGGTGCCGCCGTGATGAACTTCTCGATCACGCCGTTTTCGTCAACCTTTGCCGCAACAACGGGATAGGAGTTATCCGCATTGTTAAGCTTAACTTCGCCCTCGCTGGTCATCTCGCCATCGACCCAAAGCTCTACTCTGTCGGGAACAGAATCAGCCTTGAGCGCGCCGCCGACCCACTCGGTAACCCACCAGGTATCGCCGTCATTGGTCAGAGCAGCGTGCCAGGAGATAGACTTGCTTACACCGTTGAGCAGAACGTGCTCGGGGTCGTTCAGCGTGGCCGTGCCGACCAGGGTCGTGCCCTTGTACATCTTGACTACAAAGCTCTCCTTGGCGTTGACCTTAACAGCCTCGCCCGAGATCGCGCTGTAGCCCTTATGGTTGAAGTTATCGGTCACATAACCGACCTGAATATCGCCGGTTGCGGGAACGACGAAGCCATCCTGTGCGATGATCGTACCGCCGGCATTGATCTTGTTGCAGTTGGTCGTGCTCGGATCGCCGTTCGCTTCCAGCGTGTTGCCGGTTGCCGTAACGTCCAGCGTGTTGTTTGCGGTGTAGGACTTAATGTTTACGTAACCGTCCTCTACGGTGTTACCCGTCAGGGTCACGGTATCGGTCGCGCTGACGTAAATGCTGGCGTCAGTCACGGTATTACCCGTGATCTCAACCGTCTTAACGTCCTGTGCGTTTTCATTATCGCTGATCGCTCTTCTCCAGCCCTGGAATTCAGAGTTGGTGATAGAGATTTCCAGGTTGCCAACGTTCGCACCTGCGCTCTCGCCAAAGATGATGGCGCGGGTGTTAGCGGTCGAGCCGTTACCGATGAAGGTACAGCCATCAACCGTCAGATTTGCCTTAGCCGAGATCGCGCGGAATCTGCCCTGGAACCCGGACTGTGCATTCTTCATGTCAATGGTCAGATTCTTGACGGTGGCATCATCCTCAAAGCGGAATGCGGAGAAATAGTTACCGCCATCGTAGACCGTGTTGGTGAAGGTCAGCGTGTGGTCGTTACCATCGATGGTAACGGGAACGGTGAACTTCGCGCCGGTGTAGCGAACATCCCAATAATAGTCGACCGTTACGTCAGAAAGGATCTCGATCGTGCAGCCGCTCGTTGCCGCCTTGAAGGCATCTTCAAGCGTTGCGTAGGTGGTCTCACCGATCTGGGCCACGGGCTTCACGGCCAGAACGATCTTGCCGTCTACGATCTTGGCTTCCAGCTTATCGTTGTTTACAACGCTCAGCGTGCCTGCGTGATTGGCAAGGTTGGCAGTGAGGTTGATCGTGTCACCTGCAGCCATGCCGGTCGCATCGACCTTGATGTTTGCCTTGGTAATGCTGCCTGCGCTAACGGTCGCGCCCTTCTTGATGATGAGCGTGCCGGTGCCCAGGTCAGAGCCGGAGAACTCACCGGTGACCGCGTAGGTCGCATCTTCAACAATGATGGTACCGGGGTTCTTGGCGTTGGAGCTGGTTGCAACAGCACCGTTTACCACAGCGCCATTCTTGATGGTCATGGTGCTCTGGTTCTCGATCTGGCGGGCGGTACCAACGTTGACGTTGGAATTGTCGATCACGACCTCGCCGCGAGAAACGCCGAATACCAGGTGGCTACCGGTGGTCAGCACGCTATCCTTCAGCTCGAAGTCGACGGTCGCGTTTACAGACTGCGACTCGAACGCGAGCTTGTCAAACTGTTCCCAAATGCTGTTTTCGATGTTGAAATCAAACGTGCCGCTTGCAGACTTGCTGCTGCTGCAGTAGGAAGCAGTTGTCTTGATATAAGCGTTCTTTACGTTGAAGGTCACGCCCGCACCGGTGAAGGATGCGCCGGGCATGATCAGGGAAGGCTGAATGGTGGACTTATCTGCGGTCTTGGCATCCGTAATATTGCCTTCAATATTAAACGTGCAGCCGTGGCCGATGACCAATCTACCAGTGCCGGTGATCTCCAGGCAAGCACCCACGCCAATGTTGATCTCCGTGTTGGTATATGCAACACCAAAATTGGTAGCCTTGGTATGCCCCTCAAAGGTGATGGTACCCTCGGCCGTGATCACACCCACGCTCTTGCCGTTACCGTTGAAGATAACGCCTGCGGGCAGGGTTACGTCCTCGGTTACGTCAGCCAGCAGAATGATGGTCTGGCCAGCCTGGGCTGCGGCTGCAGCCTCGGCCAGGGTCTCGTACTTCGTGCCGTTGACCTCAGCTACCTTCTCCTTCTGGATGCCGTAGCTGCCGTCTGCGTTCTCAACGATCTCAAAGCCCTCAGCGGGTGCGGCATAAGAAACGTTGTCCTCAACCGGCTTGTTCTCGTATTTACCACCGGTTACGGTCAGCTTACCGGTAGTGGAGCCCTGACGGCCGTATACGGTGGTGATCTCCGTACCATGCGACGTAGCCGTGTTTTCACTCTCGGTGACCGATACGCTAACGCCGCCGGTCTTGCCATTCAATTCCGTACCAGCCGCGCCAATCGTACCTGCTACGATACCTGCCTTATTGTTGGAGGTGCCGGTAGAGGTGATGGTGTTACCGGTAACGGTAGACTCTGCGATACCGAACGAGGTCCAGGCATCGCCGGTTGCGTGACCAACCACGCCACCAACAGAGCCCTTACCAACGATCACGGACTCAATCACTGCACAGTTCGTGATCTCTACGGTCGTAAAGACAGGGCCGTCATTTTCCTTGCTATAGCCGGCAATGAAACCGAAGAAGCCGCCCGTCCAGTGACCACCCTCGACATACGAGTCGGTCAGCTTCACGTTGCTCAGCACAACGGTCTCGATCGCGCTTACGTTACCAACGATCGCGCCGACACCGACGGTTCCGGCGGCATCATCTACGTCATGCTTGATATTTGCCTTGTCAATGGTCAGATCCTTGACCTCGAACTTGGTGCCGGTCCAAATACCGCTGAACAGCATGTCGCTAAGACCGGTGATGGTCTTGTGATTACCGTTGATGATCAGGGTATTTGCGCCGGATGCACTATAACTATCGAAGTAAACAGGCGTCCAGGTCGTGCCGGTCAGATCAATATCCTCCAGCAGAACGACCTCTACGGTATCGCCAGCCACAACAGCTGCGTCCAGGGCTGCCTGCAGGGAATAATACTTCTTTTCGCCGATCTGGGCAACGGCGATCATTTCTTCAACGCCATAGGTGCCGTCTGCGTTCTCAACAACCTCAAAGCCCTCTGCCAGCTCAATGAAAGAAGGATAGTTGCCGTCGGTAGGATCGGCAGAGAAGGTACCGCCGCTTACCAGTGCGCCGGGCTGCTTGGAAGCATCACCCAGGTTGTTCTGGAACTCGAAGACGGTCTTCAATGCGTTGAAGGTACCGCCCTCAACCTCGATAACAGCGCCGGTATCAGCCAGAAACAGACCGCGTGCATAGGTAGCCAGGTTGTTCTCGCCGAAGTTATCGTTCGAGAAGGTACCACCCTTGATCGTCAAGGTGCCGCCGGAGTTCAGAACGCCGGCAACCCAAGGACCGTGGCTGGTGCCCTGGTTGTTTGCCTCCTCGGCCGTCAGACATTCGGTCGAGTAGGTGCCGCTATAAACGATCGCCTTACCGCCGCCATTGACCGAGATCGCCATGGAGTTGTACGGTGCGGTATACATACCCTTCTGCACAATGGTAACGTCAGTCAGCTCGACCGTACCACCAGCAGCCTCAACGCCGCCGCCGTACTGAGCGTAGATCTCTACGTCATTCATGGTAACGGTGGTGCCGCTAAGAGCCTTGATATTCAGGCCGTTACCACGGTAGTTATACAGCTTCAGATCAGTCAGGGTCACGTTAGCAGTACCCTCGGTACGAACAGTACCGTATGCGCCGCTGCTGTAATCGCCCTTTGCAACCATGGTACCATTCTTAATGGTGACCACGGAAGCGCCATTGATCTTGAAGTTGCGGTTGTTGGTAGAATCGCCCTTGCTGACCGTAAAGGTCTTACCATTCAGGTCGATGGTGAGCTTCTTATCGGTGATGATCACACCGTCAGCCTGCTCAACGTCAGCCAGCAGAACGATGGTGTCGCCCTCTGCGGCAGCATTCACAGCAGCCTGCAGGGAGGCGGCATAGCCAACATCGCCAACCTTAGCAACCAGTACGGACGCACCGTTCTTGGTCATCGAACTGGTTTCATCCATTTCAACGGCTGCACCCTGGTAACCGCCTGCTACGGAAACGGAAGAACCGTTCGTCAGCGTAACGGTAGAGTTACCGGTGGCCTTCATGTTGTGCTCGTTGACCGTAACGGTCATGTTGGAATTATCAAGAACCAGGTTTGCGGAGCCTGTGCCATCGGTCTCGTTCGTCTGCCAGTAGGTACCAACCTTGATATCCGCATTCTTGGCGGAGATGATGCCCTGGTAGAAGTAGATAACAGAAGCGTTCAGACCGACGGTCGAATCGTCGTTATCGCCCACAACGTAGATACCAGCCTCGGCATCGCCATCCGTATAGCGGAGAATAAAGGTCTCGGTCTTTACGGTCATGCTACCGGGCTCGTTGATGGTCAGCTTGGTACCTGCATAACGCTGATAATAGCAGTCCGTCAGCACGGTACCGTTGATCACGGCATCCTCTGCGTACACGAACAAGCCGCTTGCATAGCCAGTGGCATCATAGGTAACGCCCTCACCAATGGTGAAGTCCTCGCTACAGTAGATCCACGAGTCTACAATGGTATTCTTAATGGTAACGCCATTCGGATTATCAGTGGCGATGTTACCGCTCAACTCATCCATCGACTCGGTGATATCCTTATGAACGATGATGGTCTTCTCGGTGCTGCCGGAGTAGCCAGAGTTCATCGCGCTCATCAGGCTATCAAAGCCCTTGGTGTAGCCGTCGCCATAAACAACCTCGATCGGCCACTCGTAAGCGCCGTATACGCTGCTCTTGTCCAGCACGTCGGTGTTCCAGGTGATCTTAACGTTACCGGTCGCCTCGTTCAGGGACTTGCCCTCTTCGTACTCGGTGGTGCAGATCGCACACCATACGCCATCGGCATTGGTGGCGGTGTAGCTGGAGTCACTGCCGTTAAAGCTCAGCTTGTAATCGGTAGCGGTGGCATTGCGAACGGATACGGGAACGTAAGCATTCACAACGTTACCGTGAAGCGTTACAGAGGTATCCAGCTCTGCATCCAGGCGGATACCGTAGGTGTCGGTGGTCAGGTTACAGCCGCGAACGGTCACGTTCTGCGCGGTGGACAGAGCCAAGCCGCCCTTAGACTCGGTCACGGTTACGTTCCGAACCGTTACCTTCACGCCGGCTCTGTTCTGCAGGAAGGAGTGCAGGCCGGTACCGGTGCAATCCTTGATGATCAGATCGTAAGCCGACTTCGTGCGGATGGCTACGTCCGTCTCCTTGCCGTTACCGGTGAAGGAGCAGTCCAGTACGGACAGACGCGGATAGTGGTTCGTCACATTCGCGGTAATGAAATCAACAGCGGTGTCTGCCGTGTTCACGAAGTTGACGTTCTGAATGGTGATGCGTCTGTTATCGTTGGTGTCAGACAGGGGGGCAATGGTGATCTTACCCTTCACGGTCTTGCCTGCGCCATCGATGGTGCAGTACATGCCTACCTTCTCGGTCAGCGTTACGTTTTCGGCAACGTCTGCCAGCAGGGTAACGGTAACCGTACCGCCTGCAGCATAAGCTGCATCCAGGGCAGCCTGCAGGGTTGCGTACTCGGTCTCGCCGATCTTGGCAGCAGGCTTAAGCCAAGCCTCTTCGCCCTCGATCTTCAGCGAGCCGGAGTTTGAAACCGTCTCATTGCTCGCGTTGTAGGCACTGCCAACAACGCCGTTAGTAGCGGTAACGTCCTCACCGTTGATCGTAACCTTTGCCGTATCGGCTACAGTTACGTTGTTCATCGTAACAGTGTAACCAGCCTGATTGTGCCATACGCCGGCAATACCGCCGACCTCGTCAGCGCCCTCCGGTGCCTCAACCGTGCCGGCAAAGGTAACCGTATCAAAGTTATTGCCGTAGTGAGCAATACCGAACAGACCGCCGATATCGGAAACGTCACCAATAACCTTAATATTGGAGGAAATATTCTTGAAAGTATGGCTGCCCTCACCATTGAAGCCAACAATACCGCCAACGTAGGTTCGATAAGCGACACCGTTCTCCGTAGAGGTTCCCTTTACGTAAGAGGTGTTATCAACGTCTACGGTAATATTGGTCCAGTTGGCGTATGCATTCTTACCGCCAACGCCACCAACATAAGCCATGCCGTTCACCTCAACGTGACCGGTAACCTTGATATCGGTATACTTGCTGGTGTAGGGAGTACCGGCCACAACGCCCACGTTCAGGCGGCCGGTAACCTTTGCATTGTTAATGGTCAGGTTCTTGATCTCGCCATTGGTAGTAAAGCCAAAGAAACCGATGTTGCTCTTGCCTTCTGCCTCAATAACGAGATTGCTGATGGTCTTGTCATTGCCGTCAAAGGTGCCTTGGAACTTATTGGTGCTGTTACCAATAGGCGTCCAGTTTGCAACCGTGCTGAGATCAATGTTATCCGTCAGCTTGACGTACTTGCCGCTGTAGTTGTTACCGGCATTTACGTCGTCACGGAACCATTCGAGCTCCTTAATGTTATTAATAAGGAAGGGATCCGTTGCCTTACCAGCACCCGAAAGGCCGGTGACAATAATCTCTACCTTGCCGTCGCCGGCAATGGTACCGTTGTTGATGGTAGGCGCAGCATCCATCTCTACGGTAGCCGTCTCTTCAATCGTTACCGTTTGACCTGCACGAACGTCAAGAGTTGCCTCTTGGCAGTTGGTCATGGTTACGCTTGAGGTACCCTCGATCACAACGGCACCGCCCTCGGCAGTAATGCCGCGACCAACCAGGTTTTCCATGGTAATGGTCGAATTGGTGATAGTCAGCGGGCTACGGTTAAAGCCGTGCTCCATCTCGGCATCTACGCCATCAGCATCACCAGTGATCTTGATGGTAGCGCCATCGATGGTGGTGGCAGCCCAGGTAACACCACGGCGCACGTTGTGCAGATCCATCGTGGTACCGGTAATATTCAAGGTAGCCTTTGCGGTATCAGCCTTGAACACACCGCCAGCCTCGAACAGGTCATTGGTCAGCTTCCATTCGCCGCCCTCTACGGTCAGCACGCTGCTGTCGCCGATATAGAAGATACCGTAAGCAGAGGAATAATTCTCGCCTACCAGGTCAACGTCTACCAGGGTCAGCTTGGTGACCAGGGTCTTTTCGTACTCATCCAAGCAGAAGACAGCATTGCCTCCTACAACAACGCCATCAATATTGATGGTGCCGTTCTTGATGGTAATATTGCTTTCATCGATGAACTTGTTATCGCCTGCACGAACGTTCAGGGTGTAACTATTCAGGTCGATGGTGGCGGTCACGCCTTCCGTATTCAGCGCAGCCGTGGTGGTGATGTCCGCCGTCAGCTTGATCTCGCCACCGGCAGCAAGAGCGTTTTTCAGCTCTGCCTCCGTTGCAACGGTCGTTGCCTCGCCAGCCTGGTATTCCTTCGGCTCGGCTACGGTCAGCACATCCTCCTTTTCCTCAGTTTGCGTGTTGGAGCGGATGATGGTAATCGTGCCGCCACCCTCGGTGGTCAGAACGATCACGTCGTCATTCTGTTCCTCGCTTGCCATAACAGCCATAGGTACCAAGGACAGCACCATGAGCATAGCAAGAAGGAAGCTCCACAAGCGAAGTGAAAATCTTTTCATTCTTTTTCTCCCTCTTTCCTTTCTGTAAGGTTTACGAAATATATTATCACGCCAACAGGCGGAGATAACCGAAAAGATAGCGATAGTCCGCCCCTTTGTTCCTTTTTCGCCTGGGGCGGCAAATTATCATATTATTATACATTATTGTATCACTTTTGGTGGGATTTGTCAATGCCACGCAAGCATTTTTCAAAATACCATCAATTTGCACAAAAATTTCATCCTCAGTGTGCGATTTTTGAAAAAATCGTGCATGGTAGCGGTGGGTGCTTTTTAAGAAATGGGTATCCCACGCCCACAATATCATATAATGCTACACAATTATATCTTTTCGAGAGGAAAAAGTCAAGGTTTTTTGGTATATTCATCAAAATATCAGCACATTACACAAAAAATAGTAATTCAGATAGGTGGTTTCGTACAAAATTTCCTGCATTTTGAAGAAAAACGCCGTTTTTATGGTGTCTTTCTTGCAAAATAGTCGTTTTATTGTGGTTGTTTTTTCAAAAAGCGACCGTTGTGCGTAGTATGCGAAAGCATGATAATCCTGTTTATTTACAAATTACATCTTGCAAGACGAAAAAAATCGTGGTAGGATGGAGAAAATGGGAAAAGCCTATAGAACGGATATCCTCCTATCGGGCGGAGAGTCTACCCAAACGATTGTCATGCAGAGCGGTGCAGGAACGCACCGCCCACCGCGCGCCCACCGCCGCGTGGAAGCTTGGGCGAGAGACGGATACCACGTTCTGTCATCCTGAGCCGCCAGGCGAAGGATTTTTTCGCCGCCTGGCGAAACAAAAGGTTGCCAAAATGGGAAAATTCCTCGCTCCGCCGACGGGTTGAATACGGTTGGTGCGGGAGGACCAAGGCCCTCCCCTACCGGTTTGTGGGTGCGGTCGATACTCGTAGGAGCCGACCGGACGGCCCACCATGCGGGAGGAGCGAGCCCCCGCCCAACGTCGGTGGGGGCGGCTCGTAGCCCCCCTTTTTGGGGGAGGTGTCGCGGCACCGCCAGGTGCCGTGACGGAGAGGGCCTTGCCGGGGCAAAAAAACGCCCCCCTTGTGTAAAGGGAGCTCTGCCGCAGGCGGTGAGGGAACCTTCCCACGGCGGGAGAGACGGGGTGATCGATCAATGCCGCATACGCGGCGCACCTCATCCGTTGGCCTGCGGCTACCGCCCTTCCCCTATGGAAAAGGCCATAAAAACAACGCTGAAGGGAGAACGCTTATGAAGAAAACAGGGCGTGGCATTTCGCTGCTGCGGCGCAGCAAGCGCGGTTTTGTGCGCGTGGTATTCAGCCGCGTGGGGCTGATCGCGCTGATGCTGCTGGTAGAGCTTGCCTTGTCGGTGGTGTTGATCCTTCGCGCGGCGGAGGCATGGCCGCCGATCTTGGGGGGCACGGCGCTGCTTTCATTCATTATGGCGCTCTTTTTACTAAACGTGCGCATGGATCCGACAGCCAAGATCACCTGGCTGCTGGTGATCACACTATTTCCTGTTTTCGGCGCGCTGCTGTTTGCCTATACGCGCAGCGACCTGGGGCACCGGCTGCTAAAGCGCCGGGTGGCCGCGATCGCCGAGGCCTCGCTGCGTAAGCTGCCACCCACCTACCCGGCTGAGGAGGCCTTTACCCAAGAGGACCCGCGTGCGGCGGCGCTGGTCACCTATCTGCGCAAGAGCGGCTGTTACCCGGTCTTTGACCGCACCGAGGTAACCTATTTCCCCTCCGGCGAGGAAAAATTTGCCTCCCTGCTGCGCGAGCTGGAGAGTGCGCGAGAGTTCATTTTTTTAGAGTATTTTATCATCGCCGAGGGCGAGATGTGGGGGCAGATCTTAGAGATCTTAGCCCGCAAGGCGGCCGAGGGGGTTGAGGTGCGTGTGCTGTATGACGGTACCTGCGCCTTCAGCACGCTCTCACACGATTACCCTAAGCGGCTGCGCCGGCTTGGCATACAGGCCAAGATCTACGCGCCGATCACCCCTTTCTTTTCTACCTACTACAACTACCGCGATCACCGCAAGATCTTCATAGTGGACGGCCGTGTGGCCTTTACCGGTGGGGTCAATCTGGCGGATGAATATATCAATCAGCTGCCGCGCTTTGGCCATTGGAAGGATGCCGCCGTGATGCTGCGCGGGGATGCCGTTTCCTCATTTACGCTGATGTTTCTCGATATGTGGGAGCTAGATGAAAAAAGCGCCGAGCACGAGCGCTATCTGCGCCTGCCTGAGGAGCCGATCAAAAAGCCGGGCGGCTTTGTGATCCCCTACGGTGACTGCCCGCTTGACCGCTACAAGGCTGGCGAGCAGGTGTATTTAGACATGCTAGGCCGCGCCGAGCGGCACGTACGCATCATGACCCCCTACCTGATCTTAGACGGAGAGATGGAAAACGCACTGAAATACGCGGCCGAGCGAGGGGTAGAGGTATCCCTGATCCTGCCCGGCATCCCGGACAAGAAAATGCCCTACGCGCTGGCAAAGACCTACTACGCCTCGTTGCTGGAATCCGGCGTGCGGATCTATGAATACACGCCCGGCTTCGTGCATGCCAAAGTGTTTTTGGTGGACGGGCGCGAAGCGGTGGTGGGCACCATCAACCTTGATTACCGCAGCTTTTACCACCATTTTGAGTGCGCCGCCTACCTGTACGGCGTGAGCTGCCTGGCGGATATCGAGGCAGACTTTGCAGCCACGCGCGAAAAATGCCGCGCCGTTACGCCCGCGGGGCTGAAGAAGGAAAAGCTCTCTACCCGCCTGGCCGGCGCGCTGATGAAGGGCATCGCGCCGCTGGTGTGACCCCGTGACAATAAGAAAGAACCGGACGAACGTCCGGTTCTTTCTTATTCTGCGACGTATTCCATGATGTCCTCAACGCGGCAATCAAGAGCCGCGCACAGCTTGTTCAGCGTTTTGGTTTCGATATTATCGTTCGCCCGCAAACGGCGGATCGTCTTACTATCGATCCCGCATTCCTCGCGCAGCTGATAGGTAGAAACGCCCTTTTCCTTCATCGTTGACCACAATTTATCAAAAATAATCATATTTTTCCCCCTTGACAATTGTTATTATGGGGGTTATAATCCATTTTATTAAGGGGATATAATCCCCATACAGGAGAAATCGTATGGAACTTTGGAAAGAATTGCTACACGATGTAACACCGCAGCCGCCCGCTCGGTGCTCGTTTGCGTCAGCAAACAGGTTACGTGCGGTTAGGCTGTTCAGAGAACCGGGCCGTAGCAGGCAGTCCCTCTTTAACCTGCATCGGCGCTGCGCCGAATATGGCAATCACAGGAAAAATTCCAGCCATAGCGTTCGTCATGCCCCCTGCGGGTGGATACGGAATCCACCCCCACGGAATGCTTGCGGGTGCAACCCCCTTTTCCCCAAAAAGTTTTTGAGGGTTTGGGAACTTTTTTCAAAAAGTTCCCTTACGCTCCCTTTCCTTTTCCAAAAAGTTCCCTTGCGCTCCCTTCCCTTTTCAAAAAGGTTCCCAACGCCTCTCCTCTTCACCAAAAAACGCTCCCCGCTACGTCTCCTCTCCTAACAGGCCGGCGCAGATGGCCTCTGCCAGCTTGGCCTGATAGCCCTCATCGGCAAGCAGGGCACATTCCTGCGTGTCTGAAAGGAAGCCCAGCTCGATCAGCACGGCCGGCAAGGCCGGGTCGGCCAGGATATAGTAGCTGCCATCCGCCACCAGGCGGCATTCGCGGCCGCAGAGGGCACCCGTGTGTTGCGAAATGGCCGCTGCGATGCGTTCGGCGGCCTGTTTAGAGGGCTCGCTTTCCGGGTTATAATACACGCGTGGGCCATAGGCGCGCCCCTGCCCGGCGTAGGCATTGGCATGCAAAGAAAGCACCAGATCCACCCCGGCCTCGCCGGCGGCGGCGCGGCGGGCGCGCACCTCATCAGGCGCGGTGGTATAGGTCAGGCGCTCGTCAGCCTCGCGCGAGAGCAGCACCTCAACGCCCGCCGTGCGCAGTCGGGTGGCACAATCCTGCGCCACGTGCAGCACCAGCTCCTTTTCCAGCAGCCTGCCCCCGCCCGCCAGGTGGCCAACGGCACCAAAATCAAACCCGCCGTGGCCGGGATCAAGGTAGACCATGGCCGGCACAGCCAGCCCCTCGTTTTGCGGCACGGTAACGCGGATGGCGAATGCCAACGCAATACATAAGATAAAGGCCGAAAGGATCCGACATAAGTTTTTTCTTTTTTCACCCATATTCGTTCTCTCCCTATATAGCCGAAGAGAGCCCTGTATATTCGGTTCTCTCAGGCTATAGTATATCCCGCACATCGCCTTTTACACCTGTCACCGGTATAGGCGGTTTGGAATAGGATATACTATGAAAAAAGGAGGTACGGTATATGTGCGGCAAGAAGAAATGTGAGCCATGCTCGATCATTCCCCACCCGGTGATCTGCGGTGTGGTCGTAGGCTTTGCGGTACTGGGTGTTTGCGGGGTAGTGATGGCCATCAAGAAAAAGAAAAAGGGCCTGGCAAGAGCAGCCAAGCGTATGGGCTGCGAATGTGTAGACAACGTGTGCGATATGACCGAGGATGCCATTGACGAAATGGAACATCTGGTCACCCACCGGCAGTGCTAAAAAAGCAGGGAAAAACCGTACGGTTTTTCCCTGCTTTTTATCATTTTGCGACACACGGGTCGCGTTTGCAGTCTTTTTTAGCCCAAAAGACCGGCAACAGAGGCAAGCGCCTCGTCGATCTTGGAAAGGTCGCTACCGCCGCTCATGGCGCTATCCGGACGGCCGCCTCCCTTACCGCCGCAAACGGCGGAAACGGCGCGAAGAATATTACCGGCGTGGGCACCGGCCTTGACGGCATCGGCACCGCAGCAGGCGATAAAATTCAGCTTGCCGTCATTGACCAGGGCAAACACGGCAACCATGTCGGGATGGTCGGCACGAATGCTGTCGCACAGCGTGCGCGCGGCATCCACCTTCATTTCCAGGCGGGCGGTCAGCAGCTTGTAGGCGCCAATCTGCACAGCCCCATCAATAATAGTAGCCAGCTTAGCAGCCGAGAGCTTGGCATTGACCGATTCCAGCTCGCGGCGAGCCTCCTTCAGCTCGCTTTCCAGCTGGGCGGCGCGCTTGGCCACGTCAGCCGGGTTGGGAACCTTCAGCTCCTTGGCGGTCTCGGCCAGCAGGGCATCCTTTTTGCCCATCAGTGCCAGCACGCCGTAGCCGGTGGTACCCTCGATACGGCGTACACCGGCAGCCACCGAGCTTTCAGAAATGACCTTAAAGAGGCCGATCTTGCCGGTGCTGTCTACGTGCGTACCGCCGCAGAACTCGATCGAGGAATCACCCATGCGCACCACGCGCACGGTCTTGCCGTACTTTTCGCCAAAGAGGGCCATTGCGCCCAGCTTCTGTGCCTCCTCCAGCGCCATTTCGGTCATAGAGCCGGGCTCGCCGGCCAGGATGTGGCTATTCACGATCTCCTCTACGCGGGCAAGCTCCTCTGCCGTAACGGCCGCGTAGTGGGTAAAGTCAAAGCGGAAATAACCGGGCTCCACGTAAGAGCCGGCCTGCTCTACGTGGGTGCCAAGCACCTCGCGCAGGGCCGCCTGCAGCAGATGGCAGCAGGAGTGGTTACGCATGATGGCGGCGCGACGAGCGGTATCGATCTCGGCACGTACATCGTCACCCACGCGCAGCACGCCGCCGCTTAGGCGACATACGTGCAGGAAGATGCCTTCTGCCTTCTTGGTATCCAGTACCTCGGCGCTGCCGGCAGCACCGTTCAGCACGCCGGTATCACCTACCTGACCGCCGCTCTCACCGTAGAAGGTGGTGGCATCCAGCACGATGGTGCATTCGCCCTCAGAAATCTCCTCTAATGCCTCGCGGCCGCTTTCGCCGCCGAGAATGGCCAGGATCTTCGCGTCACACGCAGCTTTCTCATAGCCGTGGAACACGGTCTTGGGCAGCTCGCCCAGGCCGCTTTCCTCTGCGTTGCTCCAGCCGCTGATGTTGCCGCGCGCGGCGCGGGCGCGCTCACGCTGCTCCTGCATCAGGGTCTTGAAGCCCTCCTCGTCTACGGCAAGGCCCGCCTCAACGATGATCTCACTCGTCAGATCCAGCGGGAAGCCGTAGGTATCGTACAGGCGGAATACGTCTGCCCCGTCAACGGTAGACTTACCGTTTGCGCGGCAATCGGCAATGATCTTATTCAGCATGCCAAGGCCGGCGTCGATGGTCGCATCAAAGCGCTCTTCCTCCATCGAGATGACCTTTTTAATATAGTCGCCACGGGTATCCAGCTCCGGGTATGCGGAAACGCTTTCACCAATGGCCACCTCGCACATGCGAACAAGGAAGGGGTGATCGATGCCCAGCAGCTTGCCATGGCGGCAGGCACGGCGCAGAATACGGCGAAGCACGTAGCCGCGGCCCTCGTTAGACGGGATAACGCCGTCCGCGATCATGAAGGTGGCACCGCGGATATGGTCGGTGATCACGCGGATGGAGATATCCTCCTTCTTGTTTTCACCATAGGTCTTGCCGGCAATGGCGCAGACCTCGTCGATGATCTTGCGGATCGAATCGACCTCGAACATGTTATCGACCCCCTGCATCACGCAGGCCAGACGCTCAAGCCCCATGCCGGTATCGATATTCTTCTGCGCCAGGTCGGTATAATTGCCGTTGCCATCGTTGTTGAACTGGGAGAATACGTTGTTCCAGATCTCCATATAGCGGTCGCAATCGCAGCCCGGCTTACAGTCGGGCGAGCCGCAGCCGTACTTCTCGCCACGGTCAAAATAGATCTCGGAGCAGGGGCCGCAGGGGCCGGAGCCATGCTCCCAGAAGTTATCGGCCTTGCCAAGGCGAACTACCTTTTTGGGGTCTACGCCCACCTTGTTGACCCACAGGTCATAGGCCTCCTCGTCATTCTCGTAGATCGAGGGCCAGAGCAGATCAGCCGGGATCTCAAGAGTCTCGGTCAAAAACTCCCACGCCCACGGAATAGCCTCATCCTTAAAATAATCGCCGAACGAGAAGTTGCCCAGCATTTCAAAGAAGGAGCCGTGGCGGGCGGTGTGGCCAACGCGCTCAAGGTCGGGTGTGCGGATGCACTTCTGGCAGGTCGTCACGCGGTTGCGGGGCGGCTCCTCTTCACCGGTAAAATACTTTTTCATCGGTGCCATGCCGGAATTGATCAGCAGCAGAGATTTATCACGGATCGGAACCAGCGGAAAGCTGGGCAGACGCAGGTGCCCCTTGCTCTCAAAAAAGGAGAGATACTTTTCACGCAGGTCATTGAGAGAGGTCCATTTCATTTGTTTTTTCCTCCGGAACGCATAAAATTACATTATATTATAGCACCTTGGGCGGTGGGTGTCAATATCTTTTTCGGCAAAAAGCACTCGTAAAGGTGAGCGAAAAGGGATAAAAAAACAAAAAATTGTCCCGCTATGACACAGCAAAGTATTTTTGCGTTCTTGTTCATATTGTTTTCACGATATATACATTTATTGTTCATATATTTTTGATAAAATAGACGGTACGTTGAGAAACGCACCGCATCACGCGGGCCATTAGCTCAGTTGGTTAGAGCTACCGGCTCATAACCGGTTGGTCCTGGGTTCGAGTCCCCGATGGCCCACCAGAAAAAAACACACATTTGTCTACCGGACAAATGTGTGTTTTTTTCAACTAAATCCGCCTCCGTCGGAAGAAATCCACCTTCGGTGGATGAAATCTGCCTTGCGGCAGGAGAAGGAGGCGGATTTAATTTCATCTGAAGCCGCAGGCTTGGTATATCATTGAACGTATATCATCAAGGGCGGCAAGCCGCCCTTGCATCTCATCACGCACCAGCGTGCATTCCCTGCGGCTTGATGATATACAACGCTTCGTGTTGATGATATGCAATTCCTACGGAATTGATGATATACAAGGCTTTCGCCTTGATTTATTCCCTGCCTAAACCCATGAATTTTCTTCAAAGAAATTGTGAACAATCTGAAATTTTTCTGTTACGGAAAATGTTTACAATTTGTACTTGAATTAACTTTTGTTCAGGCGTAGTATATATTGGTATTTTATTTATTAAGGTGAACAAGCAACATGAGAAAATTCCTTCTGGCCGCCATAGTAGCCGTACTGCTGATCGCTGTATTCACAGTATCCGCATGGGCGGCCGGCACGCCATCCGCCACGCTGACGGCGGACGTGAGCGAGGCTCACCGCGGCGACGTAATCAAGGTTACGGTGGCATTGCAGGATGCCACGTCGGTTGACAGTATTGGTGTCATGCTGAACGATCAATATTATGACACCACCGTCTTAGAATGGGTGAAGGCTGAAAGCAGATGGCTGATCAACGGCCAGCTGCAATCGATCGATCCCGGCCTTGGCACGGCGCTGTGCAAGCCGGATAAAGACCCTGCAGGAAACGACCCTGATATAACCGGCGACGTCTTGGTTTTGGCCTTCAAGGTCAAGGAGGACGCCGGCTTTGGTTCCACCACGATCAACGCCGTGGTGAAGATCGGCAAGGTCAACCTCAGCGTAACGGCGGCTACCGTAAACATTGTTTGCAACCACTCCTTCACCGAGAAGGTAGATGATACGTACCTCAAGGCGCCGGCTACCTGTGAAAAGCCGGCTGAATACTGGAAGAGCTGCTTGACCTGCGGGAAGGCAAGCGACCAGGAGTTTTTCTCTTACGGTAATACCGAGCCACACGATTACGGCAAAAACGCGGTGATCGAGGCGCAAAAGGAGCCCGCCACCTGTACCAGCCAGGCCGTCTATTACGAAACCTGTAACGCTTGCGGCAAAAAGAATGAAAACGCAACCTTTGAGGCAGGCGAAGCGCTGGGCCATGATTGGAGCGACACGCTAACCTCTGATACCGATAACCATTGGTTCGCCTGCAGCCGCTGCACCGAAAGAAAGGGCGAGACGGCGCATGTCTATGACCAGAGCAGCGCCACCAAGGAGTTTGAAAAGACCCCCGCCACCTGCACCACGTACGCGGTATACCATTATTCCTGCGTGTGTGGCGCCAAGGGGACAGAGACCTTTAACGGTACCGAATATGCCGACCACGTTTATGGAAACAACGTAAAGGAAGAGAATCTGGTATCGGGCGCCACCTGTACGGCCGCAGCGGTGTACAAGAAGTCGTGTAACGCGTGCGGCGTAGTGAGCGGAACGGAGACCTTTGCCTCCGGCACCTCGCTTGGTCACACGGGCGGCACAGCCACCTGCACCCAGCGTGCGGTATGCACCAGATGCGAGCAGCCCTACGGCAGCACTTTGCCGCATACGTATAATAAAGAGGTGCAGATCGCTGCCTACAAGAAAAACGATGCCTCCTGCACCGAAAAGCTGACCTATTACAAATCCTGCGTCTGCGGTGATAAGGGTACGGCCACCTTTACGGTAGGCACTACCCTGCCCCACAGCTACGTAGAGAAGGTAGCCACCACCTCCTACCTGTGCACCGCCGCCAGCTGCGAGCAGCCGGCAACCTACTATACCTCCTGCACGTGTGGCGCCAAGGGAAGCGAAACCTTTGCAAGCGGCAATGCGCTTGGCCACAGCTACACAGCGGCCTGGCAGAAGGATGAAAACGGGCACTGGCACGAATGCACCACCTGCCACACAAGGAAGGATGAGGCCGCCCACGTAGCCGGCCCTGAGGCTACCGAGGAAGCAGACCAGATCTGTACGATTTGTGAATTTATCATCACCCCCTCGCTGGGGCACGAGCACAGCTACAGCACCGATTGGTCGACCAGCGCCAGCGAGCACTGGCACGCCTGCGCCTGCGGCGATAAGAAGGACGTAGCGGCTCACACCTTTGAACATGATTGCGACACCACCTGCGACGTCTGCAGCTACACCAGAGAGGTAACGCACGCTTACGGTGACGAATGGGTCGCCGATGAAAACGGGCACTGGCACGCCTGCGCCTGCGGCGAGCAGAGCGATCTTGCCCAGCACACCTGGAACGCGGGCGAGGTGACCGCCGAGCCCACCACCGAGGCAGAGGGCACAAAGACCTATACCTGCACCACCTGTGGTGAGACCAAGACCGAGCAGCTTGATAAGCTGCCGCCCAAGGCAGACGACAATACCGGCATGATCATTGCGATCGTATCGGCCTCTGTGGTCGTTGCGGCAGGGGCAACGGGCGCCACTGTATTCGTTCTCAAAAAGAGAAAGAAGTAAGCCACCGTCGATCTGAAATATTTTACATAAAGAGGTTGTTTTTATGAGTAAACGGATCAGAAGGATATTGCTTGCAGCAACGCTCGTTATCATGGCGACCGTTCTGTTCAGTATCAACGTTTTTGCAGCGCGTGACGCCGTGGGCGATTTGAACCGCGACGGCACAGTAGATTCTGAGGATGCTATCCATCTTCTTGGCTATACGATCTTTGAAGAGATCTATCCGCTTGATCAGCCGTGTGACTATGACAATAATGGCGTAGTAGACTCTGAGGATGCCATTTATTTGCTTGGCAACACGATCTTTGAGGACATTTACCACATCTGCGACCACCCCGATACGTGGGAGGAAACAGAGATTGTTGGCGCTACCTGTAAGGAGGAGGGCTACACGCTCGTTACCTGCTCGTGTGGGAAGACGGAGCGGATCAACCCCACCCCGAAGACCGATGACCACGATTTTGATTGGGAGAATCCCAACACCGACAACCAGGCCACCTGTGTGGAAAACGGCTACATTACCGCCACCTGTACAGTCTGCGGCGCGGTAGATACCCAGCAGCAGCTGGCCACCGGGCACAGCATGTCGGCCGGCACCTGTACCGAGGGGCCTGCCTGCGCGAATTGTGACCATACCGAGCCGGCCAGAGGCCACGTATACGGCACAGAGCCGGTGCACGTAGAGGCACCTACCTGCCAGGGCGGCTACGAGGAATATAAGTGCAACGATTGTGACGATACCTACCGCGTAGAGCTGGTACCGGTCGACCACCGGGCTGACGAAAACGGCTGGCAGGAGGTCGGTGAGCAGCAGGTCGAGGGCTGCCAATACGTATACGTAGAGCAGGCGACCTGCGCCGATTGCGGCGAGCCCATGACAAGAACCACCGAGTTTATCAAGCACACCGAAAAGGTAACGGTAACGCCCGCTACCTGTAAGGTTGCCGGCAGCAAGGACGTCATCTGCGGTGTATGCGGCATTCCCCTTTCCTCGACCGTGATCCCGGTGCCGGAAAACAAGAACGAGCTGGTGCACAGCTTTGACGAGGGCGTGGTAAACGGCTCTGTTACCACCTATACGTGCGCGGCCTGCGGTGAGACCAAAAAGACCGTAAAGGCTGATGAAAACGGCAAGGTAGACATCAGCGCGGCCGAGGAGGTCGTGCTGGAGAACAATACCGCCGTGCAGCCGGACGAGGGTCTGAAGGAGCTGTATGGCGGTCAGGAGGTTGCCATTTCGGTTGGCACCGCCTCGACCGAGACGATCGAAAACCTGAGCCCTGAGAACAAGGAGCTGCTGCAGCAGCTGGGCGATACCGTGGTTTATGACCTGAGCATGACGGTTGGCGACCAGCCTGTTTCCCAGTTTGGTGACAACAAGATGACCGTTCGCCTGCCCTACGAGCTGCAGGAGGGCGATGACCCGGATTGCATTAAGATCTGGTACATTGGCGATGACGGTAACATTCAGCCGATCGATGCCAAGTACGTAGACGGCTATGCCGTGTTCGAGACCAATCACTTTTCCTACTACACCGTGCTGCGTATGACGCCGGCCGAGCGCTGCGCCTACTACGGCGAGCACAGCGACGAGATCAACACCGTGCCCCCCACCTGCGTGACCGAGGGCTACACCGTGACCATTTGTACCAGATGCGGCCGCAAGGAGATCTCGGATAAGAAGGCTGCCCTGGGCCACGCCTGGGATGACGGCAAGATCACCAAGCCCGCTACCTGTACCACCACGGGCATCAAGCATTACGATTGCAAGGCCTGCGAGGCCAGCTATGACGATATCATCAAGGCCACCGGCCATAACTACCAGGTAGACGAAGCGAAGGGCAAGGCCCCCTCGTGCACCGAAACGGGTGAGCGCTATACCGCCTGCATGAACGAGGGCTGCGGCGATCACTATATCGAAAAGCTGCCCCAGCTGGAGCACGATTACGAGGTTGAGGAGCACGAGGCCGATTGCGAAAAGGATGGCTATAAGCACCATAAGTGCAAGAACTGCAAGCACGAGTATGATTCGGATTATAAGAAGGCGCACGGCCACCATTATGAAAAGAACGGCAAGTGTAAGCATTGCGCGGGCGAGTGCAAGCACGTCTATGAATACGGCATCTGCAAGCACTGCCAGAACGAGAAGGAAAAGCCTGTAAAGCCGGATCCGAAGCCTGACGTACCGGATTGCCAGCACGTCTATGAATACACCTCCCACGAATTTATCAATCAGGATATCAAGGATTGCTCGTACGGTGTAAGCATCACCGAGACCTGTACGGCATGCGGTGAGGAAAGAACGTTCAGAACCAGCGAGCACTATCAGTGGCTGGTAAAGGTAGATCTTTCTAACTACGATACCTGCGGCAAGCACGCCCTGGATTATATGACCTGCCCCTGCGGCTACGCAACCGAATTTCTCGAGGATCCCAACATCAACGAGGAATTCATGACCCCGGAGGGCGGCCAGGGCATTCGCTGCGGCGAATGCGACCTGTACGCGCTGCAGGACTATAGCATAGAAGAGGATGCCTGCAGCTCTCGCGTTTCTCAAACGATCAGCTTCTACTTTGGCGACGCGCATATGTTTGATGTATCCGTTTCCATGACTAAGGAAGCACACGCGCTGACCGATGTAGTGGTGAATTACCTGGGTGACAAGGCCTCCTGCGAGGGCGGTGTGGTTGTAACGGCGACCTGCGCTGTATGCGAAAAGAAGATCAGCTATACGCTGTACGATCACCTGCCGGTCATTACCACCAAGATCGACCTGGCACAGTACGGCGCGTGCGAAAGCCATTCCTTCACCACCCAGTCCTGCGCCTGCGGCAAGGAGCAGAGCGTCAGCATTCGCGGCTTTAACCGCGGCATGACCAGCTCGAACGGTGTGTACACGCAGTTCTGTGATGCTTGCAGCGTCATGGTTGAAACGGTCACCAAGCGGGGTGAGGTCAACGCGGATTGCACCGTTATTCATACAAGGACCTATACGGTATACGCCGATAAGGAGGCAAAGGAAAGCCTTGTTCTCAGCGAGACCACATACGCGCACGAGTACCAGGCAAAGGTAGAGCTGGCACCCGGCGCTACCAGCTGTAAGGACGGCTTGGTCATCACCTACACCTGCTGGCGCTGCGGCGATTCCTATCAGGATACGCAGAAGGACCACTACCTTGTTGAAAAGAAGCTGGATCTGAGCGCCTACGGCGTGTGCGAGCATCACAACGTTGTCGTTTACGGATGCATTGCCTGCGATTACAATACGAACCTTTGGAGCTATACGGATCTGTATAGCCAGAAGACTGAAAACGGCTGGTTCTATTATTGCGAAAGCTGCCCCCTGACCATCACGCAGACCCAAACGCTTGGCGAGCGAGATGAAAATTGCTTCATAAGGGGAACCAGGCTGATCGTGATCGCCTGCGGTAAAGAGACCGTGCAGACCATTACGGAGCTCTTTAGCACCATTGCGCACGAGTACGAGACCACCTACGAATTCGCAGAGGGCTCTACCTCCTGTGAGGACGGTGTAACCGTTCATAGCACCTGTAAGCATTGCGGCGATACGGATGATTATCAGACCACGAGCCACGAGCGCGAGACGGTATATCTCGATGCTGCCGAGTACGGCATTTGCAAGTCTCACAATCTGCAGTATGATCAGTGCATCATCTGCGGCCAGATCGCATGGATCGGCTGCGATAACTGCTATGGACAGAAGACCGAAGAGGGCTGGATTTACGGCTGTAACGAATGCGACCTGACGCTCACAGAGATCGAGCACGAAGGCGAAAAGGATGAAAATTGCCGTGTTACGGGAGAGACACATACCACCGCCGCCGTTGGCGATACGGTGATTCTGACCGGCGTAGAGAAATACGTTGGCTACCGGCACGATTACCAGCAATCCTACGAGCTGATGGAGGGCTCGAAATCCTGCGAGGACGGTGTGCTGATCATCTACACCTGCAAGGATTGCGGCAACTCCTATAGCAAGGAGCGGTATGGCCATATGACCAAGGGCCAGACCATAGACTTTACCGCCTATGGCGGCTGCAAGTTCCATCGCGGCGCCTACGAAGCCTGCACGATATGCGGTACCGTAACGAGCATCTACAAGCTCGGCGGCTTTGTGGTACAGGATACGGCCGAGGGCACGCACTACACCTGCCCGTCGTGTGACGTGCAGATGATCGAGCGCGACGTTTACGGCGAAAAGGACGAAAACTGCCAGGTAACGATCTACACCACCATGACCCTGCTTGCCGGCAAGGAGGTGCTGATGACCGCCGAAAGCACCGGCTACACCGACCAGCACAATTACAAGCAGACCTACACCTTCCTTGGTAAGGAGCAGAACTGCAAGGAGGGCGTGACCGTTCGTGAGTTCTGCACCGATTGCTCCTATAGTAAGGAATGGCAGATCTACGAGCACGAGAGCTTTATCATCGACCGCGTTGCCCTTTCCGACCATGGCCACGCCTGCGGCACGGGCGAGCTGCAGATCGTTGCCTGCCCCTGCGGCGAGATCTATCAAATTGAAGAAAACGTCTCAAGGTTCAAGACTGTGTGGAACAACAAGGAGATCGACGGCGTCTTCCACGAGCTGGCAACCTATACCTGTGCCTGTGGGTACCAGTTCACGCTGGACATCTATCAGGTCAAGGACGAATTCTGCAATGCCACCACCGTACGCACCTACACACTGGCAGACGGCGAGCAGCTTTCCTGCAGCGAAAAGAGCGGCAAGAGCCACTCTACCACCATGAAGGAGCTGCCTGACGAGAGCTCTGTGATCAAGTACGCAGACGGCTCGTGGACCGAGATCCTGGCGTACGAGGAGTATTGCGAGGATTGCTTTGCCTCTCTTAGAAAGGACGTTTATACCCGCGAATACGATGCCAAGGGCGATTGCACGTATGAGCGCGTGGATGCATACAACTACGTGGCGCTCAGCGAAACCGAGACGATAGCCGTTCCCGACTACACCTCAATCTACACCTACGTAACGGTTCCTTACAAATTCGGTCAAGGAAAAGCGACCATCACACTTTCCAATAAGTACATCCAATACGATGAAAACGGAAAGGAAAGCAGCTGGACGCTGTACGAATTCCTGTACGAGAATAGCAACTATTGCAGTTACAAGGTACGGGAGACTAATTCTGGCGGAATGGATAACCTGCGTAGCGAGACCGCACATCACGGCTCCGTAAGCGGCTACGCGCTCAGTGAGGGCAGCAAGACCTGCGCAGACGGTGTAGACAGAGTCTACTACTGCGTGCTTTGCGGCGAGGAGACCAGCAGAAAGGCTTACACCTCGAATGGGCAGCACATGCTCTCTATCTCCGATGTGATGATCAGCGAGATCATTGATCTGCGCACGCTCGGCGCGGTTTGTGAGGGCTACCTGAGGGTGTATGCCTGCCCGTGCGGTGAGAAAAAGGATATCCGTGTCGATAGCAAATGTGATTTCGGCAGTTATGGCTACTGGCAAAAGGACGAAAACGGCATCGAGCATGAATACACGGTATATACCTGTGCCGTCACCGACCCCGAGACCTGCGGCTTCAAATACGTGGTAGATCGCTGGTTCACCACGGATGAGGATTGCAACGAGACCTACAACTGTATCTATTATCTCGGTGTCAACGAGACCAACGATGGCTACCAGACCACCTATACCATCTCGTATACCAACGGCAGCAAGAGACACGAAAAGACCGATACCGCTATCGAGCTGGATGAAAACCGCTATTTTGCCACCACCGCCTGCGTGCAGTGCGGTACGGTCATAGAGACCGTAGAGATCGCGAATAGCATTCGCACCGAAACGAACTATGGCTACAACGCAAACGGCACGTTGAGCCAGAAAAACGTTAACAAGTATATTACCGTTGAAAACGACCGGTACGAATACCCCCTGCTGTATAGATACGAACATTACGATGCAGAGGGCAAGATGACCTCTTGGGATCAAAACGAATATCAGTACCCCAACGCGGCAAACGGCGATTATTGCAGCCGCGTGCGCGTATGGTCGAATTCTTACGGCAGTGAAATGGTTAACGAGGAAGAAAACCACAACTGGTGGTGGAGCGGAGATTTCTGCACGCCCTCGCCGTGTGAGCAACACTGTAATAAGTGCGGCGCGACCAGGATCGAGATGGTCTACCAGACTGGCCACAGCTTTGATTATGACAAGGAAAAGGGGCTGTACGTATGCTGGCGCTGCGGGCTGGAAAGTGCCGCAGGCGGCAACGGCGCAGTAGGCTTTGAGGATAAGACGCTTACCGAGGGCAACGGCACCGACTACGTGCTTGGCTGGTACAACAACTACGGTGATGCCTATACCTGGAGCGTGATGCTGGTAGCCGGCGAGCGCATGGACTTTGTAGACGTGAAGGTCGTAGAGGACGGTGAATGCCGCCTGCGCCTGGATGCCGGAGCCATTGCCGCCGCGGCTGAAAAGCTGGGCTACGGCAAGTGCGGCTACATGGTTCGCGTGGCCTTCGTGCCCACCGATGCAAGCGGCGAGCTGGATTACGCCATCACGCTTGACCCGCACGTTTACACCCTGCAGGAGTACACTACCCCCAAGGATGGCTGCTTCTCCGACGTTCCCTATACCTGGACCTATGCCTGCATGTTCTGCGGGGAGACCAAGACGGTTGAGAAATACGGTCACTTCTATAACAACCACCGTGAAGAAAGACGTGTATTGATCGACATGAATGGCAACCTGGTTGTAACGTATATCTATAGCAATACCTGTGAGTACTGCGGTGATACGGATGGAGGCTCCACGGTTACGACCTATCTGCCCAACGGTCAGCCGCTGCAGGAGGAGCGTCACGAGGACGGCAAGCTGCATTATACGGCTTCCTATACGTACGATTACGCAGCTGGTATCCGCACCATGGTGATCAAGTATGCTGACGGTCAAACACGCACAGAGCAGTACGACCTGATGCGTGAGCGCTTGTTGAGCAGCTATGAAGAATACGTGGGCGGCGGCTGGAATAAGTACGAATACACCTATGATGACGCAAATAACGTACGTACCGAAACACACACCGAAAGCGGTGGCTATACGTATATTAGAACGTACGAGATCGATACCGGCCGTCATCTGACATACGTGACCAAGTCCATTGATGGCTCAATAACCGAGCGGACCTACGTGTATATCAACGGCAGGCGCTTCACCGCCTCCAACAAATGGACCGGCGCGGAAGGTGATTGGCATCAGACGATCTGCGAATTTAACGTGGAAAAGGATGAATATACCGAGACCTACACCGCCAGCTATTTGGAAGGGGCAAAGGTAACAAAATATCGCATCTCTACGGGCGAGATCATCAAATAATCCTTTCCCTTGGCGCACCTGCGAAAGCGGGTGCGCCAATTTTGTGAGGCGATTCGTGAATCGCCCCTACAAGGATCGCCGCCCATATTGCCGCGGGGGAGGATATCATCCTCCCGTTCGGTACATAGCTGAGCACCCCCATTGTCATTCTGAGCAAGCGAAGAAAACCCCATCGTTGTCATTCTGAGCGAGCGAAGAAAACCCCATCGTTGTCATTCTGAGCGTTAGCGAAGAATCTTTTCGAGCGGAGCGAGAAATTCCAGCCGCTGCTACCCCTTGTTTCGCCTACCGGCGAAAGGATCCTTCGCTCTCTTCGTTCGCTCAGGATGACAGTAGAAGAAGGTCGCCCTACAAGAAAAACCGGGCGCTTGTGGCAAAAGCCACAAGCGCCCGGTTTTTTCTTCGTAACACATCTTCAATCGCTGTTTACGTAATCCATCCTCAAGACCTCGTATTCTCCCGGCTCACCATCGTAGTCGTAGTACAGCTCAAAATAGGTATCATACCATTTAATCTCATAATCCCCGTCTGAAAAAGGACGAAAGAAATCCTTCTCTGCCTCGTATCGGCCAATGCAATGCATGGTGAACGGCGAGGTTATTTCATAAACATCACCGCCATAGGGCGAAAAGACATAGGCATCCTCACCGATCACGATCCGGTGCTGCCCATCGGGCGAGGACACTTCCACATAAGCACTGGGCGAAAAAGCCGCGTTAATAAAGACCCCCAGCAAGCAGTAACCAACCCAAAGGCATACGGCTGCTATCACCACCACACGCACCAAAGTAAAACGAAAATTTTTGCACACCAGCAGCGCCACAGCGCTGATCAGCATCCCGCCGCCTATGAAAAACATGGACATAAGTATATCAGAAAGCCCCAGATGTAGCAGGCTGATATAAATGGTATTGCCCCGCTCGCAATAGCGATCAATGCCCCACACGGAAAAAGAAATCAATGCGACCACTGCCAGTGCAACGGCTGAATACGTAGGAAACACAAGCTTCTTTTTCATAGGCTACCCCCTTTTTCCCCTGCCGCGCGATCACGCGGCGAGGCGATAGATCTCAGTATGATAGGCGTACAGGGCGCGGCCCTTTTGATCCAGCACCAGGTAAAAGTGCTCGCCGGGGGTGGCGTGGTCAACCGTTCTTTTGGGTGCCACGCACCGGCCGTGCTCTTCAAAATACAGCGCGTGCTGCGTAAGGAGCGCCTTATGGCTAAGCAGGTTTCGGATAGAGGGGCTGAAATACATGCGCTTATCCAGCTCGTCAAGCGACACCCGCTTCAGCACGTCCTCTGCCAGCGAAAATGCATCCTTGATCGCCAGCCGTAAATACCGGATGGCTATGCAAAGCGTGTACGCCAGCGCGGCAAGCGCCCAAAGGAAAACGGGCAGCTCGAAAAGCAGCACGATGACCAGCAGCGCGCCGCTTACCGCGGCCAGCAAGGAAAACAGCATCCAGCCCCAAAGCAGGCAAAACACCAGCACGAACAGGAAATCGATCAGCTCACACTTAAAATCCACCATCAGCCGTGCCTTGACGGCCGCTCTTGTCAGCAGCTCTCTTTCATCTTGCTTCACGTCAAGCCCCCTCTATCATCCTTCATAAGCAGAAAAGCCCAGGTCGCTGAGTGTAAGACCCACGCCGTAGGTCTCCATCATCCAGGCAAGCCAATCCAGCCCCAGGTTCAGCAGCTCCTGCGTGACGGCCAGACCGTTTTGAATATTGGCCGTGGCGCCTACGTGCTCACTGTAGGTCAGGGTGCTGTCTGCTTGGTAGACAGAGACGTCTATCTGACCGTACAGCTCGATCAGGCTCATGCTGGAGCTTGCAGACTTGACCATGGTCATGTATTCCCACGTGGCGCTACCGTCTGACGGCAGATGCAGCGCCGTGAGCGCTTGCGTGCTGCCGCCCGTTTCCTGCACGGAAAGCACCAGGGCGTTTTGCGTGGGCTCGTAGATCAGCATCATGATCACGCCGGGCTGGTAATAGTAAACGACCTTGGTCCCCTCAATGTCTTGGCCGTTCTTCTGTACCCATACCGCCAGCCGGCTATGGCTGCTCTTCTTGCCTGCCGCATAGAGCTGCGCCAGGGTCATATCCTTCAGCTCTGTCAGCGAGGAAAGCTCGCCCGTGAACACGGCAAAGTTCAAATTCTGCGAATCCTTGCGCGTCATGGTATTGATGCCGATCACCTCACCGTACTCGTTGATCAGCGGGCCGCCCGAATTGCCGCTTGAGATGGCGGCATCATGCTGCACGTAGGTCACGCCCTCCAGCTCGCGGGCGGCATAGGTGATAATACCCTGCGAGAAGGTGCCGCTGAGCCCCTGTGAGGAGCCAACGGCGTACACCACGTCACCCACCGCTACCTTTTCGGTGCAGACCAGGGCGGTGGGCAGGCCGCTTGCCTCGATCTTCAGCATGGCCAGATCGGTATCCTTGTTATACCCCAGCACCTGCAGCACGTCATAGCTCTTGCCGCCCAGCGTGATCTTGGCGGAATAAGCGCCCTCGATGACGTGATAATTCGTCAGGATCTTGCCGTTGCTTTCATACACGAAGCAGCTGCCAAGCGCCACCGGCTCGCCGGCTGGGCCGTAGGTCACGATCTCACCTACGTAGGCGCTGGCCGCCTGATGGATCGCGGCGGCGCTCTGCTTTTCTAACACGTATTCAAAGGTGCGCTGGTGGCTGCAGACCGAGCAGGTGTAGCGCATGCCACCGCTTTCCTTGCAGGTCGCCTGCAGCATTACCGTGGGGTTTGCATAGGTATGCTCCACACGCGGCACATCCTCCTGCGCTACCAGTACCTTGCGGCATACGGCGCAATGGCTGCCCTCGGTCTTTCCCGGGAACGAGCAGGTGGGCTTCACGGCGGCATCGATTTCTGGCACGTGCACATCCGTGATCGGAATGGTGCTTTGCGCTACCAGCACCTCCTCACACACGGCGCAATGGCTCCCCTCGGTCTCGCCGGGCTTTTTACAGGTTGGTTCCCGCCCCGCGTCGATCACCGGTGTGTGGCCGGTAGCCGGCAGCACGGTCTGTGCCACCACCGCCTTGCCGCACACGGCGCAATGGCTGCCCTCGGTCATGCCGTCCTCGGTGCAGGTAGGTGCCTTCCCCTCGTCAAGCACCGGCTGGCAGGCGGCGTATTGCAGCACCGAGGTATCCTGCTCGCCACACAGCTGGCAGGTGCGCGTTGCCTCACCCATTTGGAGGCAGGTAGAGGCGGTCAGCGTCTCCCATTCACTGTAGCTGTGCTCGCACGGCGTCTGGCAGCCGGGAAGCACCGCGGCGGCAAGCAGCGCCACGGCGGTCAATACGAGCTGCCTTGCTGTTCTGAATTTCATATAAAACCCCTCCTTGAAGCATTCTCATGCATATGTATGTTTCATTATAGCACTCTTTTTGTTTTTTTGCAATATTTTTGCTCGAAAATCATGGGAATACAGGGGATTTTTGTTTTTTATTCTCTTGTTTTTCAAAAAACAGATATCATTTTTTTAGAATGAAAATATTTTTTCTTCGATGGTGCAAAAAAATCGCAAAACCGTCCTCTCTGCTATTGTTTTCGGGGAAAAAATGTGCTATAATAGTTAAAATAACGCTTTAATGGGGTGGTTTTGATGAAAATCACGCATGACCTACATATCCACACCTCCCTTTCGCTGTGTGCCTCGCGCGAAGCAAGCGCCGCCGGCTACGTAGCCCTTGCCAAGCAGCACGGCCTGACCCGGCTGGGCTTTGCTGACCATTACTGGGATGAGCGCATTGATGGCACACACGCCTTCTGCCGCGATGGCGTTAGCGGCTTTTACAACCCGCAAAACACCGCGCACATCGAGCAGCTGCGCCCACAATTAGACGCGTTGCGCGGCCAGGGCATTGACCTGCTATTTGGCTGCGAGACCGAATATGATCCCTATCACCACGGCGTGGCCATTACCGAAGAGGTGGCCGAGACGATGGATTTTATCATCGTACCCAATTCCCACACGCATATGATGATGCCAAAGGAGCTTTACCAGCCCTACGAAAAGCATGCTGCCTATATGGTCAACGCCTATCGCGAGATCATAGAAAGCCCTGTCAGCCGCTATATTACCGCCATGGCGCACCCGTTTCAGGCGGTGTGCTGCCCGTATGACAACCGCATTCTGATCTCGCTAATCACGGATGACGAATACCGCCGCCTGTTTGACCGCACGGCGGAAAAGGGCATCGCCATAGAGATCAATACGTCCTGCTGGTATCAGAAAACGGATGCCGAGGTCGAGGCTGACCCGGTATGGCACCTGTTTTCCTTAGCCAAGGAGTGTGGCTGCCGCTTTACCTTTGGCTCTGACGCGCACGACCATCAGGTGCACAGCGTATACGCTGCGCACACCGCCCTTGCCTGCCGCCTGCTTGCGCTGCGGGAAGTTGACCTGGCCATAATTACACGATAAATTTCTGGAGGAAGCTATGTACCCGATTGGACTTTCAAGCTGCGGCAAGCCCCTTTGTGAGGAGCTGTTTGCGCAATACGAGGCTGCCGGCATTGCGGCCATGGAGTTGAGCTTGGGCAATGCCGATTACGATACACTGCCCTATGCCGACGTGGAAAAATGGGCTGAAGGCCACCACGTAACGCTTTGGTCGCTGCACCTCCCCTTTACCGGCATGCCCCTTGATATTTCCTCACCGAACAAGGAGATCCAGCGTGGAACCATTGCCCGCCATGCCGAGCTGATCAAGCGCGGTGCCGAGATCGGTATTCAAAAATTCGTGCTGCACCCCAGCACCGAGCCGATTGCAGACGAGGCGCGTGAGGAGCATATTTTGACCGCGCAGGAAAGCCTATATAACCTGGCTGACGTGGCCAACCACTGCGGCGCGATCATCGCGGTAGAAAACCTGCCGCGCACCTGCCTTGGCCGCAGCGCGGCCGAAATGGTGCGCTTAACCGAGATTGACCCGCGTCTCGGTATCTGCTTTGATACCAATCACCTGCTGGGGGAGGAGCCGATCTCCTTCATTCACCGCCTGGGTACCAAGATCATTACCACGCACGTTTCGGATTACGATATGGTAGACGAGCGGCATTGGCTGCCGGGCGAGGGGCGCGTGAACTGGCCCTCTCTCATTCAGGCGATGGCTGCCATTGATTACCGCGGCGTGTGGCTGTACGAGCTGGGCTTCAAGGCTCCCAAGAGCATTTCGCGCCCGCGCGACCTGACCTGTGAGGATTTTGTAACCAATGCGCGTGAGATCTTTGCCCGCAAAAAGCCAAGCCTGATCACAGCGGCCGAATAAAACCCGGCGACATCTTTGCTTTCTCGTCATTTTGAGAAGGGTGCTTACCAAAGGCACCCTTCTTGTTTTTATAAGGAGCACGTATGAAAATTGAAGTGATCGACCTCTGCAAGCGCTACGAGGCAAGGGGGCGGGTGATCACCGCGCTTGGCGGCATCAGCCTTTCCTTCGCGCCGGGGAGCCTGGTGGCCATCGTTGGCCAATCCGGCTCTGGCAAGACCACCCTATTAAATCACCTGTGCGGCATGGACAGGCCGGACGGTGGCCGCATCCTGTTAGACGGCAGGGACATCACCACCCTCTCGCAGGACGAGCTGGCACGCGAGCGGCGGTCACGCATTGGGGTAATCTACCAATTCTACAACCTGATCCCAGAGCTGAGCGTGCGTGACAACGTGACCCTGCCGGCCGAGCTGCGCGGTGAGACGGTAGACGAGGCGCGTCTGCGTGAGATATTGGCCACGGTAGGCCTTTCGGGGCGGGAGGAGGATATGCCGGCAGCCCTTTCGGGTGGGCAGCAGCAGCGCGCCGCCATCGCGCGGGCGCTCTACCAAGAGCCGCAGCTGCTGTTGGCAGACGAGCCGACCGGCAATTTAGACGAGGAAAACAGCCGCCAGATCCTTTCCCTGCTTTGTGCCCTGAGCCGGGAGCGCGGCATGACCGTGATCATGGTAACGCATAGCGCGGCCGTGGCGGCGGCGGCAGACAGGGTCATCACCCTGCGCGAGGGGCAGGTGGTCAGCGATGAGCGGCGCTAAGCGACCCGTTTATTGGCACCTGGCATGGGCGCGGCTACGGGCAAGCAGGCGGCAAAGCCTGCTGCAGGCAGGGGCCGTGCTGCTTTCAATGCTGGCTCTGTCCTTTTTTGCCTTTCTCTTGCTTGACCTATCTGCCCTTTCCACGGCTGGGGGCGCTTTGCCGTACGCACGCTTTTTTAGAGAGCTGATCGGCCTTTTGCGGGCCGTGGCGGGCGTACTGATCGCCCTGAGCCTGCTGACCCTGCTGGTATATTGCCGCACGGGGCAGGAGCGGGATGCCCGATTTTTAGCGGCGCTGACCAGCCTGGGCGCTACGGCAGGTGGGCGATGCCGGGTGCTGCTATACGAGCTGGCGGTGCTATATACGCTGCCCATGCTGGGCGGTTGCCTGCTGGGTCTTTTACCGGCGGCCTGGTTTAGCAACGCGCTGGCAGCCAGCACCGGTCTGCAGGCCCCACCGCATAGCGCACGCCTGGCGCTGCTGCCTGCCCTGGTGCTGCTTGGCAGTCTGCTGGTGCTGCTGCTTCGCTACACGCCGGTGCCCGGGCGGCGCACGGCCGTGATCGACACGCTGCGCCGCCGCAACGCAGAGGAGGAGCGCGAGGGGCATGCCTACCGGCGCTCGCGCACCTTTCGGGGCATGCCGATCACCCAGCGAATTGCCAAAAAGAGCGTTGATTTTTACAAGCGCCCCTACCGCCGCATTGCCTGGATGCTGGCGGCCGCTATGCTCTACCCGCTGCTGGGACTAATTGTCTTAGGCAGCATGGCAGGTGGCAGCATCGTGGCGGATACCAACCCCTTTGACGGGGTGGATACCGAGGCGATGACGATCACCGCCGTCAGCAATTTAGCCGGGCTGATCGCCCTTGCCTTCTTATTGCTGAGCCTGCTGGCCGTATGCCTGGTGGCCTATCTCTTTCGCCTGCAGAACGAGCAACGAAGGCCCACGCTGGCCATTTTTCGCGCCACCGGCATGGCGGAAGCAGACATTCGCCGCCTGACCCACTACGAATACCGCACGGTGGCGCTGCAGGCCATTGTCTACGTGGTCTTTGCCATGGCCGTGCTGCTTTCGCTGCTGGCCGTATAGAAAATGCCCGTAAAAAAGAGAGAACGAAATTCGTTCTCTCTTTTGCTTTTATTCTTCCGCTTGCCAGCCGGTAAGCAGCTTACAGATCGGCTAGCAGCGCCTTGCGGCTCTGCTTATCCAGGGTGTGATAATCCTCAATGATATAGCGGTTATCATCGGCATCGCGCACGCGGATGCTGCCATCACGGTTCACGCGGATATCGTGGTTGCGGTTGCGGATATCGAAGGATTTGATGCCGCGCTCGGTCTCCACCGTCCAGCGCAGGGTACCGTATTTTTCATTGCTGCTGAGAATGCGGGTGATGTGCGGCACGAGGTAGTAATCGTCCAGCGAGGCCTGCAGCACCGCGCGGGATTCCTCCCCCATTTCGGCAAGAGAGCGGATCACGCATTGCTCTACCCCCTCGCTATCCAGCAGGGTGATATACTTGTCGATCATATTTACGGGAAAGAGGCGGCGCGGCTCTAATGCCTCCAGCACGCGGCCATCGGCCAGGTGTACGTTGACGAGATTGTTTTCAAACCGCTCTACACGGTCGTTGCCAGTCAGGTAAATGCGTTCCATAGGCCACCCCTCCTTAAAAATTCTCTTCGGCGCGCAGGCTCTCGGCCTCCTGCGTCATAGACTGGATCTGCACCAGCTTGTAATACTTGCCCTTCAGCGCCATCAGCTCCTCGGGCGATCCGTTTTCAATAATACGCCCCTGGTCTACCACAATGATGCGGTTTGCCCGGCGCAGGGTAGAGAGGCGGTGCGCGATCATCAGCGTGGTCTTGCCGGCGATCAGGCGGTCGATGGCCTCTTGGATCAGATGCTCGGTCTCTGAGTCTACGGCGGCGGTCGCCTCGTCAAAGATGAGAATAGACGGGTTGAGCAGCACGGCACGCGCGATGGAAAGACGCTGCTTTTCACCGCCCGAAACGCCAACGCCGCGCTCGCCAAGCATGGTGTCATAGGCATCCGGCTGGCGCACGATAAAGCCGTGGGCGTTGGCCACGTCGGCCGCGTGAATAACGTCCTCTACCGTGGCATCCGGATTGCTGTAGGCAATATTGCGGAAGATGGTATCGCTGAACATCATCGGCTCCTGCTGTACGTAGCCGATCTGCGAGCGGTAGGCGGAAAGATCAAAGTTTTTGATGTTGTGCCCATCAACCAGGATCTCGCCGGAGTAGCCGTCATAGAAGCGCATGAGCAGGTTGATCAGCGTGGATTTACCAGAGCCGGTGGTACCCACGATACCGACCACCTCACCCGGCTCGATGGTCAGGGTCACGTCATCCAGCACCTTTTTGGTACGGTCAAAGGAGAAGCCGACGTGCAAGAACTCGATCTTGCCCTGCAGCTTGTCCGGCACAACGTGCGCCTCAGACTGGGTCTCGGGCTCTGCCTCTAAGATATCTAAGATCTTCTCGGTCGAGGCCAGGGCACCCTGGAAGGAATCGGAGAGGTTGGCAAAGAAGGTAACGGGGTTGTAGAACATCGAGGCATAGGAGATAAAGCTGACGATCAGACCAGCGGAATAGCCGCCCACACCGTTGATCACGTTGGTGCCGCCCACCGCCCAGATGATAAGCGAGCCGCAGGTGACGAAGAAGGAAACGCACTGCGGGAAGGCGGTAGCGATCTTGCCAAGGCGCAGATCCATTGCAAGCCATTCGGCATTCTTTTCCTCAAACCGCTCAGCCGAGCGCTTTTCACCGGTGAAGGATTTGATGACCTTGACGCACGGAATGGTATCGGCCAGGGTGGCAAACACAGACGACCAGCGCCGCCAGATGCGGCGGTAGTAGGGGCGGATCTTGAGTGAGAAGATGCGCGTTAAGATAACGATGATGGGGATCGGGAAGAGCGAAAGCAGCGTCAGAGACGGGTTGAGCGCCAGCATGATGGCAATGATGCCGATCATCTGGAAGAAGTGCACCACCGCCTCCTGCGTGATGCGCAGCATAAAGGCCTGCAGGGTATTCGAATCACCCGCTATACGGTTGATGACCGAGCCGGTAGAGGTCTTATCATAGAACTTCATCGGCAGGTACTGGGCCTTGCGGTAGATATCGTTTCTCAGGTCGGAAACGGCACGGTCACCCACCGTGCGCATCAGATACGCGCGGATGATGCCCACGCCATACTGCAATACGTAGGTAAAAAGCAGGCATAGGATCATGGTGATCAGCAGCATGTGCGTATCATCCTTCAGCCATTCCTGAATGCCGGCAAAGAAGGTGTACTGCGTGGTCTCGCCGCCGAATACGCTATCTACGATGAAGCCGGTGATGGTAGGCGGCACCAGCGCCATAAAGGTGGTAAAGAGAGACAGGAAGATACAAAGAATGATCAGAGGCATCTGCGGCTGGATATATTTATACAGCTTTTTTACGATCTTCTTCTTCGAGCGGCACATAATACACTCAGCACCCGGGTGCAGCAGCGTGCGGCCACACTTGGGGCATACGCTGAGCGCCCGCTCGAAGGTGACGGCCATAACGGCCACCTCCTCCTGCAGGTTGGCCCCATCACGCACGTGGGTGATGAAGAGAGAGGCCGCATCACACAGCGCCGCTACCGCATAGGTGTAGCGGAAAAAGACGCGGCGCTTGCCATCCGGCAGCTTGGCCGAAAGCGTGGCGTTGCCGTACATACGCTTAGAGGTCACGTCCTGCATATCAGCATAGGCGTAGCGCTGACTCTCGCCCGGCACCCCGTCGTAGGTGATGAGAGCCGTTTCGGTAAAGAAAACGGCGGTGTCTGCATATTTCCCCTTCAGCGACAAATCGCCTACAATGGCAAACAATACACGCTCACCGCCGCCCATGAGCTGCTCCACGATCGGCATGGCGCCCTCTGGGATCTTTTTGTTTTTGAGAATCATTTCCGTGTTCATAGAGCTGTACCTCCGAACATAGCGCCGCGCGGCATGCCGCGCGTACGAGGCTGTTATACGATTCGATTGAACTTTACCACAAACGGGCAGAAAAATCAATACGTTTGGCGAAAAAAGTTCAAAATATTTTTCTTTTGTTGAAAATATCCAAAAAACCCGCGCCGCGCCTTGGTTTTTTCTTTTCAAAATCTTGGTTTTTTCATAAAAAGGCCATTGCTTTTTTACCGCTTGGATGGTACAATAGAATTGTATACAGATATACATAAAAGGGGGCGAGCATGGGCAAAATTTTGCTTGCAAAATTGAAAGAAGCGCTGGTTTCGGTGCTACCGGTGGCGGCCATCGTTTTTCTTCTGAACCTGACGCCGCTTGTCAATTTTACGCAGGCCGAGCTGCTTGCGTTTCTTGCCTCTACGGTGCTGCTGATCGTCGGTATCAGCCTATTCAACCTGGGTGCTGACCTGGCGATGACACCCATGGGCGAGCATATCGGCGCCGGCCTGACCCGCTCGCGCAGTCTACTACTGCTGCTGGCCGTTAGCTTTGCGATGGGTCTTTTGATCACGGTGGCAGAGCCTGACCTTTCGGTACTGGCCGAGCAGGTTGCCGAGGTGATGAACGGCACGCTTCTTATCGTAACGGTGGGCGTGGGGGTTGGCATCTTTTTGGTGCTGGCGGTGATGAAGATCCTGTTTCACAAGCCGCTTTCCACCATGCTGCATTTCTTTTACATGATCCTGTTTGCCCTGGCCGCGCTGCTGGCCGTTAGCGGCAACGGTAGCTTTATGCCGCTGGCCTTTGATTCCGGCGGTGTGACCACGGGGCCGATCACGGTACCCTTTATCATGGCGCTGGGCGTTGGTATTGCCGCCACGGTTGGCGGGCGGGATTCCGGCGAGAACAGCTTTGGTCTGATCGCCATGTGCTCGGTAGGGCCGATCTTGGCCGTGCTGCTGCTGGGCATTTCGGCGGATGGCAGCATGCCCTACGAGATACCGGCCGACTACGCCTTGGCTGACAATTACATGGAAGCGCTGCTGCATACGGCAGGCCACACGTTTGGCGAGGTGGCCTTGGCGCTGGGGCTGATCGTGATCTTCTTCGCGATTCTGCAGATCACGCACCTGCACCTGCCGCGAAAAAAGCTGGTGCAGATCGGTGTTGGCATTGCCTACACCTATTTAGGGCTTGTGATCTTTCTGACGGCGGTTTCGGTCGGCTTTATGCCCATTGGCTACAAGCTGGGGCTGGAGCTGGGCAGCAACCACCCCGCCTTTCTCATTGGTCTGGCCTTTCTCATCGGCATGGTGGTCGTATTGGCCGAGCCGGCAGTACACGTTCTTAATCACCAGGTAGAGGAGATCACAGGAGGCACGGTCAGCCGCAGGTCGATGATGATCGCGCTTTCTGCCGGTGTTGGCGTGGCCATCGGGCTTTCGATGATCCGCATCGTGTTTGATTTTTCGATCCTTTATTATCTCATTCCCGGTTATTTCCTTTCGCTGGGGCTTTCCTTCTTCGTGCCGGGCATTTATACTGCCATCGCCTTTGATTCGGGCGGTGTTGCCAGCGGGCCGCTGACCTCCAGCTTTATTCTGCCCCTGGCAGTAGGCGCGTGCTGCGCGATCCAGGGTCCCGGGCTGGTGATGCAAAATGCCTTTGGCATCGTTGCCATGGTTGCCATGACTCCGCTGATCACCATTCAGGTGCTTGGCTTCCGCGCGATCGTGGCCAAGCGCATGCGTGACCGCATTGCCATGCGCCGCATTCTGGATGCCGATGATGAGCAGATCATTCATTTTATGTAAGGGGGTAGAGATTTCAATGGATGAGCAAAAAACCGTAAAAAAGACCCCTTCCCGCACGAAAACACCCCGTGCGCCAAGAAAGCCAGAGCGCATGACCGCCCCGCACAAGCTAAAGCTGCTGCTTACCGTGGTAAACCGGCAGAAGGCGGAATTCTATGCCGACCTGCTGCAGGGCTTTGAGGTGAATATGCAGATGCTGCTTTCCGCGCAGGGAACGGCCAGCACCGAGACGCTGCAATACTTAGGCCTGACCGACAGCGAAAAGGTGGTGATCGCCAGCGTGATCCGCGAGGATCGCGCCCAAGAGGCCCTGCACGTGCTGGAGGAAAAGTTCCGCACCATAAAAAACGGCAAGGGCATTGCCTATACCGTACCCATGAGCGGCACCATTGGCGTAGCGGTCTACCAATTCTTATGCAACCATCGAGGTGATCGGATATGAAAAAGTTTGAGCATGAAGTGATATTTTGTATCGTGAACGCCGGCTTCAGCGATGCCGTGATGGATGCGGCACGTGAGCTTGGCGCGCGCGGCGGCACGGTGATCCGTGCGCGCGGCACGGCCAATTCTGAATCTGAGAAGCTGTTTGGCATTACCATCCAGCCGGAAAAGGAAATGGTGATGATCTTGGTCAAAAGCAGCATCAAGGATGATATTCTGCACGCGCTTTACCGCGCCGTAGGGCTGAACACCCCCGGCCAGGGTATTGCTTTCTCTTTACCGGTTGACCAGGTGGTTGGCCTGAGTGAGGCACCGGCCGAACCAAAGGAAGAAAAGGAGCCGAAGGCGGCTGAATAACAAAGAAAAAAGCGTTCTTGGCGCACCTGCTCTATCGCAGGTGCGCCAGTTCTATTCGCCTGCGGCGAGTTCTATTGCTTCGCAGTGGTATTCGGCTATCGCCGAGTGATATTCGCTTCGCGAGCTTGAGAGGCGAATAGAATATCACTGCGACCAT
>JAGASL010000014.1 GCA_017621755.1 Clostridia bacterium | reverse complement strand
TCCTCCCGCAGGCGGACCGTCCGGGAGGCCGGTCCCTACAAGGCGAGCCGCGCCTACAATCGGTAGGGGAGGGCTTTGGTCCTCCCGCAGGCGGACCGTCCGGGAGGCCGGTCCCTACAAGGCGAGCCGCGCCTACAATCGGTAGGGGAGGGCTTTGGTCCTCCCGCATGGCGGGCCGCCAGGGATGCCGGCCCCTACGAGACGTGGTCGCACCCACCACCGTAGGGCGAGAATTGCTCCCGCCGCACGAGCCGCAGCAAGAGCCGGCCCCTACAAGGCCCTCTCCGTCACGCCACCTGGCGGTGCCGCGACACCTCCCCCAAAGGGGGAGGCTGCAAGCCGCCCCGCACGTAGCGGTATTTTTTTGAAAACCCCTTGCCTTTGTGCGAAATTCATGGTATACTGGTAAAAACGTCAATATAAAAGGATGCTTTTTTATGGGATACAGTGCCGAAAACTATCGCGCGGTCAAGGAAACGCTTGAGCGCCGCCGCCGCGCGGCGATCGAGGAAAGCGAGCGCCGCCGCGCCGCGCTGCATATGCAAAGCCCGGAGGTGGCCGAGATCGACCGTGCGCTGCGCCGCACGGGGCTTTCGCTCTTTCGCGCCGCCTGCGAGGGGGGGAAGGATTCGCCCGCCTTTTTGCGCGTGGTAGAGGAAAACCAGGCGCTGCAGGAAAGCCGTGCCGCCCTGCTTGCCTCGCTTGGTCTGCCGGCCGATTATACCGAGGTGCATTACACCTGCCCGGCCTGTGGCGATAGCGGCTACGTGGATATCCATATGTGCGCCTGCATGCGGCGCGAGCTGACCCTGGCCGGCTTTCGCTCCTCTGGCCTGGGGCCCTTGCTTGAAAAGCAGACCTTTGAAAGCTTTTCGCTGGATTACTACCGCGCCGACCCGCAAAATCTGCGCCTGATGGAGCGCACCCTTTCGATGGCCAAGGAATATGCCGAGGGCTTTTCTATGCGCGCCGGCAATCTGATCTTCTTTGGCCGCACCGGCCTTGGCAAGACCCACCTTTCTACTGCCATTGCCCGCACCGTGATCACCCGCGGCTACGACGTGGTGTATGACAGTGTGCCCAACATCTTAGCCGATTTTGAATTCGATCGCTTCAAAAACGGCTACGGCGCCGAGCCGCCGCGGGCGGATAAGTATTTAGAGGCCGATCTTTTGATCATGGATGACCTGGGGGCAGAGATGACCACGGCCTTCTCGGTCTCCTGCATTTACAATATCATCAACACCCGCCTCTCGGCCGAGAGGCCTACCATTATCAATACCAACCTGGGCGAGGACGAGCTGCAGGAGCGGTATAACGACCGCATCACCAGCCGCCTGCTGGGCGAATACCGCCCCTTGGTCTTCGTGGGCGAGGATATTCGCCGCCAGAAATTGCAGTAAGGAGAAAAGGAAATGAGATCCCCCACCTTTACCTTCCGCCGTGCCGTTCCCGTATGGGAGGCCGGTACAGAGCGAGAAATGAACCGCCATATCTGCTTTACCGTCAAGCTATCGCCGGAGTTAGAAAGCCCGGTGCTCTCGCTTGCCGGCTCTGCCTCCTTTACCGTCAGCCTGAACGGGCAGTTTATCGCCCACGGCCCGGCGCGCTGCGCCCACGGCTACTACCGCGTAGACCAGATCGCCCTGTCGAAGTACTTGACGGATGGGGAAAGCGTTCTTTCTATCCGCGTGGCCGGCTATAATGCCCGCTCCTTTTCCAATCTTTGCCAGCCCTCGTTTTTGTGCGCCGAGCTGACGGATGGCGATAGCGTGATCGCCTGGACGAGCGAAAGCGGCGAGGGCGGCTTTACCGCCTACGAGGTAGGCGAGCGTATGCGCCGCGTGCAGCGCTATTCCTACCAGCGCCCGTTTGTAGAGCACTACCACCTCAAAAGCGGCGCCTTTGCTTACGAATACGGCAAGGGCGGCATTCCCGTGCCGCTGGCGGCCGTCGGGGAAAAGAATTTTTTGGTGCGTACCCAGCCGTATGGCGATTACCCGGTGGTGCTGCCCAAGGGCGAGATCGCCGAGGGTGTCGTCTCCTATTCGGATAAGGATACCTACTTCCACGATCGCGCCATTACCTTGGTGCGCACCGGCGAGGTAGACGGCTTTCCGGAGGAGGAGCTGGAATTCCGCTCCTACCGCGAGGTCGGGCGTATGGATTTCTGCCGCACGGCCGAATTCTTCTGCCGCTCGGCCCAGGCCATCTCGCTTGCGCCGGATGGCTATGCCGATATCGACCTGGGGTGCGATTACACCGGCATTTTGGAATTTGATATCGAAAGCCCGAACGGCTGCGAGCTGTTCATTCTGTATGATGAATTCTTTGGCGAGGGGGGTACGGTAGACCCCTTCCGCTTTGATACCAGCAATATCTTTTACTTCAAGGTCGAGGCAGGGAAGTACCATATCCACACCTGCGAGCCCTACGCCATGCGCGCCCTGCGCCTGGTGGTTCGCTGTGGCTCGGCCACTGTGCGCGGGCTAAAGATGTTCAAGGTCGGCTTTCCGGCGCGCCTGATCGACCTGCGCCTGGCCGGCAACGATGAAAGCCTGCATAAGATCTTTGATGCGGCCGTAGAGAGCTTTTCGGCCAACGCTGCCGATATCTATATGGATTGCCCCTCGCGCGAGCGCGCCGGCTGGCTGTGCGATAGCTTCTTTACCGCCCGCGTAGAAAAAACGCTGACGGGCGCCTCCCGCCTTGAGCGTACCTTCCTTGAAAACTTCCTTTTGCCCGAAAGCTTTGGCGATAAGGTGCCAAAGGGCATGCTGCCTATGTGCTACCCCTCTGATTTCTTTGCCCCGCGGGATAACTATATCCCCAACTGGGCCATGTGGTACGTGCTGCAGCTGGAGGAATACCTTGACCGCACCGGCGACCGCGAAATGATCGAGGATGCCAGGGGCCGCATGTACGAGCTGCTCGACTGGTTCCGGCAGTATGAAAACGGCGATGGGCTGCTTGAAAAGCTGCCCGGCTGGATCTTTGTCGAGTGGTCGCGCGCCAATTCGCTGGTGCAGGACGTCAACTTCCCCACCAATATGATGTACGCCGCCATGAAGGACGCGCTTGCCCGTCTGTACGGCGACGACGAGCTGGCCATCGAGGCACGTGCGATGCGCGAGGCTATTCGCCACCTCTCGTTGACCGATTCCGGCTTCTTCTGTGACAACCTGGTCTATAACGAGGCCGGTAGATTGGTGCAAAGCGGCGAGACCACCGAGGCCTGCCAGTACTACGCCTTCTATACCGATACCGCCACCCCGGAAAGTGACCCGGCCCTTTGGCGCATCCTTTCTGAGGAATTTGGCTTTGAGCGCCGCAAAAGCGGTGCCTACCCCCAGGTGGCGCACGCCAACGCCTTTATCGGCAACTACCTGCGCTTAGACCTGCTTTGCCGCTACGGCCTCTTTGACCGCCTGGTCAAGGATATCCGCGACTACTTCACCTACATGGCCGAAAAGACCGGCACCCTGTGGGAAAACGAATCTACCAGCGGCAGCTGCAACCACGGCTTTGCCTCGCACGTGCTCGTGTGGCTGGATAAGGCCGGGCTGCTGGTGCGGGATTGACCGTTATTTAGGCTCCCTCCCGGAGGGAGGCTTGGTAACATCCGCCCCGGTGCTCGTTTGCGGAACGCAAACAGGTTCCGTGCGGTCATACCGTTCAGAGAACCGAGCTGTGGCAGGCAGTCCCTCTTTAACCTGCATCGGCGTTGCACCGAATATGGCAATTACCCGTAAAATTGCGGCTATAGTGTCCGTTATACCCCCTGCGGACAGTCGAGGACGCCTGTCCCTACAGTAGCCTGCGTGAAGCACATCCCTTTCCCCGAAAAGTTTTTGAAAGCCTGAAAACTTTTTTCAAAAAGTTTTCAGACATCCCCCCCCATCTCATAAAAAAAGAAGGACCACATCATGATCAAACCAGCATTTATCTTTACCGACCACGCTGTTTTGCAGCGCGAGCGCCCCGTGCCTGTATGGGGCGAATGTGACGGCGCCTCGCTTATCGTCAGCTTTGCCGGCAACTCGGTTCCCGCCACGGTCAAGGATGGCCGCTTTGAGGCCACCCTGCCTGCCATGCAGGCCGGCACGCGCGGCGAGCTGCGCTTTGTTTCGGGCACCGAAACGCTCACCCTGACCGATATCGCCGTGGGCGAGGTCTGGCTGGCCGGTGGGCAATCCAACATGGAGCACCCGACCTTCTGCACCGAATATGACGAGTCGCTGGTTGGCAACGACCCCGACCTGCGCTTCTTCACCGTGCCCCGCCGTACCTGCTACGCGGGCGAGACCTGGGGCTTCCACTTTATCGAATTGGAGGCCAAGGACACCCCCTGGCAGCCCTGCACCACGGATGCGGCGCTCCGCTTTACCGCCATCGGCTACTTCTTTGCCGCCCGCCTGCGGCGCGAGCTGCATATCCCTGTGGGTGTCATCTCCTGTAACTGGGGCGCTACCATGGTCGAAAACTGGACGGCCGAGCGCTACCTGGCCGCCAGCCCGCTGACCCGCCGCGCCTTAGAGCACGATGCCACCCTGCCGGCGATGGATGACCCCGCCGTGCTGGCCACGCATACCGCCTATCAGGCAGCCATGCGCGAGGCAAGCCAGACCTACGATGCCATGGCCCTGGTGCGCGAAAACGGCGTTCACCACTTTTTGCGCCATTGCGGCTACGGCCTGACCCAGGGCGAGGCCGATAACTACTCCCGCCGCCCCTGCGTGCTGCGCAACAGCATGCTGGCCCGTGTAACGCCCTATGCCCTGCGCGGCGTGATCTGGCACCAGGGCGAAAGCAACGGCCGCGCCGACTACCCGGACTGCAAGGACTGGTACAAGGCCCTCTTCCACGCCATGATGGCCGACTGGCGCGAGGCCTTCCGCACGCCCGCTTTGCCCTTCTACACCGTGCAGCTGGCCGCCTATAACTTAGACGGCGCCGAGCGCGAGACCTGGGTGGGCGTGAAGAGCGCGCAGGAGGAGCTGATGAAGGAGGGGTGCGGCTGCTACATGGTCGTTTCCTACGATCTTGGCGAGCCGGATAACATTCACCCCGCCAAAAAGCAGCAGATGGGTGAGAGACTGGCCGACGCCGCCCTTTGCGAGGAATACGGCATTGAAAAGCCTTGGCGCTCGCCTACGCTTTCTGCCTGTGTGCGGCAGGGCGACCGCGTAACGCTCACCTTCCGTGATGCCACCCGCCTTTCTACCCGTGGGGGCGAGATCCCTGCCGGCGTGTTCCTCTACCGCGAGGATGGCAGCAGCTACGAGGTCTCCTGCACCCTGTCGGGCAACACCGTTTCCTTTACGATTCCGGCCGGCGAGAGCGCCGTGGCCGTGGGCTACGGCCAGAGAAACTACTCTGTCGCCAATATACAAAACGAGGTAAATTTGCCGCTGACCCCCTTCCGGGCAGGGCTGAAATAAGGAGAAAGCATGATGCAGACTATCTATTTCCGTGACCACCAGAAATCCGGTGATACCGGCTACGATCTCTACCGCCTGCTGACCGACCTGCGCGGCCAGAGCGGTGTGAGGATCGTGTTCGACAAGGGCGAATACACCGTGACCCCCGACCGCTGCTTTGAGCGCAGCCTCAACATCTCGAACCACGGCTGGAACGGCCCAAAGCGCATTGCCGCGCTGATCGAGGATATGACCGATATCGAGCTGGATTTTTCCGGCTCTACGCTGATCACCCCCGGTGTGATCACCCCCTTTGCCTTTATCCGCTCGAAGGGCGTGACGGTCAAGAACGTCATTATGGAGAACCCGCGCACCCAGTTTATGCAGGCCAAGGTCGTTGCCCATGGCGAGGGCTACGTTGACCTTTTGAAGATGCAGGGCAAGGAGCAGTTCCGCATTCGCCACGGCGAGCTGGTAACCGACTATTACGAATGCCTGTTCACCATGAACACGCATATCGAGTACAAGGGTGACACCGGCGAGATCGAGTGGGGCACCGCCGATAACACCATGGGCCTTGGCATGAGCGAGGCGCGCGTGGAGGATATGGGCAACGATATTCTTCGCGTACACGGTGTCAAGCGTTATCCGCCCATCGGCAATATCCTTATCCTCAGCGGCGCGCGCCGTCTGGGCTGCGGCTTCTTCTGCGAGGATACAAGTGATATCCTGTGTGAGAACGTGACCATTCATTCCTGCTACGGCATGGGCTTTTTGGCGCAGACCTGTGAAAACATCACCCTGCGCTGCTTCAACACCCTGCGTCACGGCGACCAGTACTATTCCTCCAATGCCGATTCGACCCACTTCGTCAACTGCACCGGCCTTGTCACGGTAGAAAACTCTACCTTTGAGGGCCAGCTGGACGATGCCCTGAACATTCACGGTATGTATACCAGAATCGTGGATAAGACCGAAAACGAGATCTTTGTCAACGAGGTGCATAGCCAGGCCAAGGGCATTCGCATCTACCGCGCGGGCGACCGCATCCAGGTGCTGAAGCCGGATACCCTGATCCCGTATACCGAAAAGAGCATCAAGGAGGTCGAGTACGTCAACGCCGACCTCGTTCGCCTGGTGCTTTGCGAGAGCGCTGAGGATATCGTGGTGGGTGACGACGTAGAGAGCCTGAACCGTGCGGCAGACCTGATCTTCCGCGGCAATATCGTGCGCAACAACCGCGCTCGTGGTATGCTGATCGCCACCCGCGGCAAGACCGTGATCGAAAACAACTACTTCCACTCCAGCGGCAGCGCCATCCTGTTTGAGGCAAACGGCGACTACTGGTTCGAATCGGGTGGCGTGCAGGACGTTACCATCCGTAACAATAAGTTTGATGGCTGTAAGCATGCCCTGTGGGGTCGCGCCGTCGTTGACGTGGTGCCGCGTAAGGCGACCGAGGAAGGGAAGTACTACAACCGCGAGATCAAGGTGCTGGATAACGAGTTCTATATGGTGACCGACGTGGTGGCCATTCTCAACAATATCGAGCACGCCGTATTCCAGGGTAACACCGTTACCGCTGCCGAGGGCGTTTCGCCGAAGGTGGTCATCGGCCACATCGGCCATGCGGAGATCGAGACCGATCTGCCGGTGGTAGAGGAATAATCGCATAGTAAAAAGAAAGCGGGAAGAAATTTTTCTTCCCGCTTTCTTTTTGCCGTGCGGAATGAGGAATGGCCGCACCCACAATCGGTAGGGGAGGGGCTCGCTCCCGCCGCCCGGGCCGCCGAGGACGTCGGTCCCTACAAGGCAAGCCGCGCCTATAACCGGTAGGGGAGGGGCTTGCTCCTCCCGCAAGACGGACCGCCGAGGACGTCGGTCCCTACAAGGCAAGCCGCACCCACAACCGGTAGGGGAGGGGCTTGCTCCTCCCGCAAGGCGGCCGTATTTGTCCTATTTTTTCATCTCCCTATTGACGAACGGGGGTTTTTGTTGTATGATAATATCACCCCCGAAAGGAGAAGGATATGGAGAGTATTCGCAATATCACCGTAGAGAATATTATCGGCGGCCGCATGAGCGGCTCGCTTAACGACGTGGCCTATAAAAAATCGCTGCCCTGCCTCACGGTCGGGCAGGTCGTGCACGGTAGCATGGGCATTTCGCTTGCGGGCGAGGAAATGGTCTCGGTTGGCGAGATGGAGGTGTTCATCATCCCCGCTGGGCGCACGCACCAGCTCTTACACATGGCCGGTAAGGATGGCGTTTTTAAGGCGCACTGGGCGTATATGGACGTAATGGTAGACGGCGCGCCGATGGGCGACGTGCTTACCCTGCCCACCGTGCTTTCCCGCGCGGCCAGCGGCCAGATCTACGCCGCCATTCGCGCCATCTGTGAGGAGGGCATCCTCTGCCGCCGCTATATCGCCGCCTACCGCATGCTGGACATTTTGATGGCGCACGCCACCGGCCACGCGCCGGAGGAGGCAGACCGCACGGCCATCCGCCGCTTTGTAGACGCCAACTTTGGCGAGCGTATAGGCGCCGAGGAGATCGCCGCCGCGCTTGGCTGCTCGGCCCCCGCCGTTTACCGCTATACGGCCAAGTATTTCGGCATGTCGCCGGCCAACTATATCAACCACGTACGTCTGACCCACGCCGCCTGGCAGTTAGAGCAGACAAGCGCCCCCGTGCGCCAGATCGCCCTGTCGGTCGGCTTTGAGGATATGCCTTATTTCACCCGCCTGTTTAAGAAGAGCTTTCTGCTCCCGCCCGGCGAATACCGCGAGCGGCGCTTAGCATGGGATAACGGGAGGGTGTAATGATCGGGCTTGGTACGATTATCAACGTAGCCGGCATTTGCTTGGGTGGCCTGCTTGGTGCCCTGTTTGGCCGGCTGATCTCCCCGCGCCACCAGGATGCGCTGTGTAAGGCCTGCGGCATCTCGGTGCTGTTTTTGGGCATCGGCGGCGCCTTAGAGGGCATGCTGGCCATTTCGGAGGGCGGGGTAGAGAGCGGCCGCTCGCTGCTCATCATCGCCTCGCTGGCGCTTGGCGCCCTGCTTGGCGAGCTGATCAACTTAGAGGACGGGTTAGAGCGCTTTGGCGAGTGGCTGAAGAAAAAGACCGGCAACGGGGGTGACAATCGCTTTACCGAGGGCTTTGTCACCGCCTCGCTGACCGTCTGCGTGGGCGCTATGGCCATCGTTGGCGCTATTCAGGACTCGCTGTTTGGTGATTATTCCATCCTGCTGACCAAGGCCATCTTAGACATGATCATCGTGATGGTGCTGACCAGCTCGCTGGGGCGTGGCTGTGTGTTTTCCGCCCTGCCGGTGGCGCTTTTACAGGGCTCTGTGACCGCCCTGGCACGCTTGGTGCAGCCGCTGATGACCGATGCCGCGCTTGGCAACCTGTCGCTGGTTGGCTCTATCCTCATCTTTTGCGTGGGGGTCAACCTGGTGTGGGGCAAGACCGTGCGCGTGGCTAACCTGCTGCCGGCCGTGATTTTGGCGGCTGCCGCCGCCTTTTTACCCATTGCTCTTTGAAGTGTAACGGAAAGGATAGACAATGAAGATCAAGACGAAACGCGCCACCTTAGAGGAGGTGCTGGCAAGGCCGCAGCCAAAGCATAAAAACCCCAAGCGGCCGCACATGCTTTGGCGCACGCTGATCCGCCTGCTTTCCTGGTTTGATCTGCGCGCCACGCACTTTTCCTACGTGCGGCGAGATATGGAAAAGGCCGGCAAGGGCCCCTGCCTGATCCTGATGAACCATTCCAGCTTTATCGATTTAGAGATCGCCAGCACCATCTTCTACCCAAGGCCCATGGCCATCGTCTGCACGTCGGACGGCTTTGTGGGCAAGGCGTGGCTGATGCGCCAGATCGGCTGCATCCCCACGCAAAAATTCGTAAGCGACATTACTCTGATGCGCGATATGGCCTACGCCCTGCATGAAAAAAAGACCAGCGTGCTGATGTTTCCCGAGGCAAGCTACAGCTTTGACGGCACGGCCACGCCGCTGCCGCGCAAAATGGGCATTCTGCTGAAAAAGCTGGCCGTGCCGGTGGTCATGGTCAAGACCGAGGGGGCGTTTTTGCGTGACCCGCTGTATAACTGCCTGCAAAAGCGGCGTGCTAAGGTCAGCGCCGAGGTAAGCTGCCTCTTCTCAGCCGAGGAGGTGGCAGCCCTGCCGGTAGAGGAGCTGGACGCCGGGCTGGATCGCGCCTTTACCTACGACCATTTTGCCACCCAGCTTGAAAAGCGCGTGGCCATCACCGAGCCCTTTCGGGCTGATGGGCTCAACCGCATCCTCTACCGCTGCGCTTCCTGCGGGAGAGAGGGGCAGATGGAGGGCAAGGGCGTGCACCTGACCTGCCACGCCTGCGGCAAGCAATGGTGGATGGATGAATACGGCACCCTTTCCGCCACGGAGGGGGAGGCGGAATTTTCCCACATCCCGGCCTGGTACGCCTGGGAAAGAGCACTTGTACGGCAGGAGCTGGAGACAGGCAGCTACCGGCTGGAGGTGCCTGTAAGGATCGGCGTTTTGCGTGATTACAGCGCCGTGTATATGGTAGGTGCAGGTCGCCTGGTACACACGAGCGAGGGCTTCGTGCTGTACGATGAGGCCGGCAGCGTTCTTTATACCCAATCACCGCTTGCCTGCTACGGCCTGTATGCCGATTATTACTGGTACGAGATCGGAGACGTGATCTGTATAGGCAACCGCAAAACGCTCTATTACTGCTTCCCAACCGAGGGGGATCACGCCGCCAAGACCCGCCTCGCCACTGAGGAGCTTTATAAGATGAAAAAGAAAGCGACAAGCAACGTATGATGAAAAGGGCGACCTGTGCGCCCTTTTTGTCTTAGTTATTTCGCCGCCCGCCTCTCTAAAAATCAAAAAAATTCTCTTTCCCCTCTTGACAAGCCGGCCGCCTTGTGCTATGATAATGCCAAACCAATGAAGCAGAAAAAAGACGGAAGGCTACTTCAAAGCGAGCAGGGGATGGTGAGAGCCCTGTATGCGGCGCCGTGTAATATGGGCTGTGGAGGTCAGTGTTCAATGCACTGCGGGCGCTCCCGTCACAGGGCAGGGGATATGCTTGTATCCCACAGAGGGGTAAGAATTTACCCGAACCAAGGTGGCACCGCGATTTTATCGCCCTTGATCAAACATCAAGGGTGCTTTTTGTTTTTTAGGGCAAAGGGCACCGAAAAAAACGGAGGTAACAACCATGAAACGCACGCTTTCTCTCATCCTCACCCTCGCCATGCTCGCACTCGCCACGCTCGGCCTTGCCGCCTGTACAGAGGAAAAGCCGCTGGTCGGCATCATCCAGTTTGGCTCGCACGGGTCGCTGAACAACTGCTACACCGGCATCACGCAGGCCTTGGCGGCTGCCGGCATCACCGAAGAGGGCTACACCATCGAGCATCTGGATAGCAACTTTGACCCCAGCGTATCGCAATCCCAGGCCAACACCCTGGTCAACCGCGGCGCCCGTGTGATCATTGCTATTGCCACCCCCTCGGCCGTGGCCGCTGCCAATGCCGCCGCCGATAACGGCATTCCCGTGGTGTTCTGTGCCATTACCGATGCCAGCGTGATGGATAACTACGAGAACGTCACCGGCTCCTCTGACGTGCCGAATTTTGAAAAGCAGCTTGAGGTGGTGACCGCCTTTATGGGCAAGGATACGCTGAAGATCGGCGTGCTTTATTCCACCGAGGAATCCAGCTCGCCCTACCAGGTCGAGCAGCTGAAGCTGGCTGCCGCCGCGAAAAGCGCCGGCATCGAGATCCTTGACCGCGCCGTGGCCGATATCAATACCATTGATACCCAGGTCAATTCCCTGATCGATGCGGGTGTCGATTGCTTCGTCAACCTGCTGGATAACACCGTGGTCGGCAAGCTGGAAAGCAACATCCTGCCCCTGACCAATGAAAAGAAGATCCCCGTCTTCGGCTCCGAGATCGAGCAGGTGCGCCTTGGCTGCGTTGCCTCTGCCTCGATGGATTACGTCACCGTTGGTGAAAAGGCCGGCCAGGCCGCTGCCGCCATTCTTGGCGGTCAGGATGCCGACGAGATCCCCGTAGCCGTGATCACCTCGCCCGAAAACTATTATAACAGCGAGGCCTGCGCCCTGCTTGGCCTCACCGTTCCTACCACACTCACCGCTACCGACGTAGCAGATTAAACGAAAGGCATATTGCTATGCAGCTGTTTTTAGGCACCACGATCGATGGCCTGCAAATGGGTCTTTGCTTCGCCATCCTGGCGCTTGGTGTATATATTTCTTATTCTATTCTTGACTTTCCCGATCTGTCGGTAGACGGCAGCTTTCCGCTGGGCGGCGTGTGCTGCACCATTTTCATGCTGCGCCTGGGGCTTCCGCCCCTGCTTGCCATCCTGTTGACCCTGCTGGTCGGTTGCCTGGCCGGCGCGATCACCGGGCTGCTGCACGTGCGCTGCCGCATCTCGCCCCTGCTTGCCGGCATCATCGTCATGACCGGGCTGCTTTCAATCAACCTGGCCCTGACCAAGCTGCTGACCGAAAACGGCTATACCACCACCATCTTCTCCTACCGTGGCGCCGGTCTTGCCGGCATCTTCCACGCCCCGTGGATGGAGGGTATTCCCACCGCCCTGCGCGACTACGCCACCATCGGCATCCTGCTGCTCTTCGTGCTGGCCTGCAAGCTGCTGATCGACCTCTTTTTACGCACCAAGCTGGGCTATATGCTGCGTGCCACGGGCGATAACGCGCAGCTGGTCGTCTCTCTTGGGCGGGATGCCGGGGCATACAAGCTGCTTGGCCTTTCGCTTGCCAACGGCCTGGTGGCCGTTTCGGGCGCGCTTTACGCCCAGCTGTATATGTCCTATGATAACAATTCCGGCAGCGGCAAGGTCGTTTTGGCCCTGGCCTCTGTCATTATCGGCCTGGCGGTCTTTTCCCGCATCCGGTTCATGAAGCAGACCAGCGCCGTCATCATCGGCGCGCTCATCTACTCGCTCTGCCTCAACTACCTGGTGCTGGTCGACCGTGACGGCATTTACCTCAAGCTGCTCAACGCCGTGCTCTTTGCCGCGATCCTGATCGGTAACGAGCGACTCAGCGCCTGGCGCGAGCGCCATATGCACCGCGCTGCCGCCGCGGCCGCCGGGAAGGAGGAGCCCCATGCTTGATTTGCAGCATATTGATAAGACCTTTAACCGTGGCACGGTCAACGAGGCCACGCTGTTTACCGATTTTTCACTTTCGGTCGCCCGGGGCGAGTTCGTTTCCATCGTTGGCTCAAACGGCTCGGGCAAGACCACCGCGCTTAATTTGGTGGGCGGTAGCCTGCTGCCCGACCGTGGGCAGGTGCTGCTGGACGGGGTAGACATCACCCACCAGCCGCCCTACCGCCGCGCGCGGCGCATCGGCCGCGTGTACCAGGACCCCTCTGTGGGCACCGTGCCGCACATGACCATTCGCGAAAACCTGGCCATGGCAGAAAACAAGGGCAAGCCCTACGGCCTTTCCTTAGCCGTTTCCCGCAAAAGGAGCGAGCAGTACCGTGCCCTGGTGGCCGACCTTGGCCTGGGGCTGGAGGATAAAATGGATATCCCCGTCTGTCTGCTCTCGGGCGGCCAGCGCCAGGCGCTTTCACTGCTGATGAGCACGCTCACCCCGGTCGATCTTCTGCTGCTGGACGAGCACACCGCCGCCCTTGACCCCAAGACGGCCGAGCGGATCATGGCGCTTACCGACCGCATCGTAAAGGAAAAGGGGGTCACCACCCTCATGGTCACGCATAACCTGCGCTACGCGGTGGAATACGGCAGCCGCCTGTGCATGTTCCACGCCGGGCAGATCGTGTTAGATAAGCAGGGGGCCGAAAAGGCCGCCATGCAGGTAGAGGATATTCTTTCGCTCTTTAACAGCATCAGCATCGAATGCGGAAACTAAGAGAGGTAATCAGATGAAAAAGCTACTGTCCCTTCTGTTGGTTCTTTGCCTGCTTTGCGGCATGGGGATGATGGCCGCCTGCGGCGGCAACGAGGAGACCCCCGGCGGCGAGACCCCCGGCGGCGAGACCCCCGGCGGTGAGGAAACTCCCGGCGGTGAGGAAACTCCCGGTGGCGAGGACACCCCGGGCGGTGACGAGCCTGCGGATGATCTCCCGGCAGAGGATGACCCGGCCGACGATACCCCCACCCTGAAGGCGCCGGTACCTACCGCGCCCGCGACACCGCCGGATTTTGTGATCTGGCCGTCAAGCTATAGCTGCGTAAGCCCTACTATGGTATATCTGGACGAGCAGGGGCGCCCGCTGTACGAATATGGCGAGGGTGGGCTGACCTATTCCTACGATCACACCGTTGCCCGCCGCTGGGAATATGACGAGAGCGGGCGCCTTGCGCGCGTGTGGAAGTACAGCGATTCCCCCTACGGCCTTTCGGATGGGCTGGCACTGCCTGATTCCTGCCTGGTCTACGAATACGGCGAGGATGGGCGTGCCATTCGCGCAAAAAGCTATCTGGTGAGCGACGAGGCTACCAGAAGCGGCAGAACCACCTTTCCCACGGGGGATATGCTGATCCCCACCAATCGCTATATCGCCATCACCTACGGCCCAAGCGGCGAGCGGATCGAGACCTGCTATGGTGAAGGGGGCTTTTCCTACCAGCATACCTACGCAAACGAGCGGCTGGTGCACGCCATTGACGAGGATGGCGTTGCCTACGAGCTGACCTATAACGCGCAGGGCTCGCTTGCCGCCGTTTCCAGCAGCGAAAAGGCCGATGCCGGCGTTTACCGCTATCACGAAAGCGGCTACTTAGCGGGCTACCGCACCTGGCGCAACAATCGGTATAACGAGTATCTTGCCTTCTCCTGGTGCGAGGCAGGCAGGATCAGCACCTGGTGGCAGGATTATACCTATCAGGATGCCCCCGCCTATTACCGCACCGAGCACACCTATGATGAAGCGGGGCGCATGCTCAGCGGCCAGTCCTTTTTAGATACGGCCACCGAAACCATCGTTGGCTCACGCATGGAATGCCGCTATGACGAGGCCGGCCGCCCTGTCGAGACCCGGCTGCTCTACGGTGAAACGGTCTCTGACCGGAACGTGTATAGCTACAACGAGCAGGGTGTCTTGGTCAAGACCGAGATCTACGAATGGGATAACGAGGCCGGCGCCGAGGTGCTGGATCGTTTCTATCTCTATGATGAAGAAGGCCGCCTGATCGAGGAGCGGTATACCACCAGCGTGTTTGAGGATGGTGAGAGCCGCGAGGAGCAGGTCACCAAGACCTACACCTATAACGAGCAGGGTCTGCTTGCCGGGGAAACGGGCGACGTCTTTTACGATCTTTCCTACCTCTACGTGCTGGATGAGGGTGGCCGCCTGGCGGTCAAGATCGAGCAGCGGCTGTACGAGGGTGAGGAAGAGGAGGGCGATCACCGTACCTACGCCAGGGCCTGGCGCTGCACCTACAACGCGCAGGGGCTGCTTACCACCGTTGCGCGTGCTGACGAGCACGAGCCGTGGGATGGCGACCCGGAGAGCATGGATTACTATACCGAGGCGAGCTATTCCTACAATGCCCTTGGCCAGCTGACGGCGGGCGCAAGAGAGGAAAGCTATACCTACGATGCCTACGGCCGTGCCACCGCCCTGACCCTGCACGTCTATCATGGGGAGACCGGCGAGTGGGGCAACGTTGCGTTCGACTATACTTACGAATAAGAAAGGGCGTATGCACCACGCACTCTCTGCCAAGCGGCTGCTTTTGCAGCCGCTTTTTACTGTGATCCGGGCGAAGGGAAGCGCCCCTTCTATTTCCTATTGACAAGGCAACGGAAAAAGGGGTATAATAAAGAAAAAACCAACGAGGTAACACGAATGAAGATATATGAATCCACCGCCGCGCTGATCGGCCATACACCGCTGCTTTCGCTTGGTGCCTTGGGCGGCGGGGCCAGGCTGCTTGCTAAGCTGGAGGGGGGCAACCCCGGCGGCTCGGCTAAGGATCGCGTAGCGCTGGAAATGATCCTCACAGCTGAGCGAGAGGGGCGCCTTGCCCCTGGCGGCACGGTGATTGAGCCAACCTCTGGCAATACCGGTATCGGTCCTGCGGCCGTGTGCGCCGCGCGCGGCTATCACGCCGTGATCGTCATGCCGGACAGCATGTCGCGCGAGCGGCAGCTGCTGGTGCGCGCCTACGGTGCCCGTCTGGTGCTCACCCCGGGCAAGGAGGGCATGCGCGGTGCCATCGATAAAGCCGAGGAGCTTTGCGCCGCCACGCCGGGTGCCATCATCGCCGGGCAGTTTGAAAACCCGGCCAACCCAGCCGCCCATTACAAGACCACCGGGCCCGAGATCTGGCAGGATACCGACGGCACCGTGGACATCTTCGTTGCCGGCGTTGGCACGGGCGGTACGCTCTCCGGCGTTGGCCGCTACCTGAAGGAGCAGCGCCCCGGCGTGCGCGTGGTAGCCGTAGAGCCGGCAGCCTCGCCGCTCCTGTCACAGGGCAGGGCAGGCGCGCACGGGCTGCAGGGCATTGGCGCGAACTTTGTTCCCGCCACGCTTGACCGTGAGGTGTATGACGAGATCATCCCGGTCACCGAGGCAGAGGCCTACGCCGCTGCGCGGCGTCTGGCGCGCGAGGTCGGG
>JAGASL010000013.1 GCA_017621755.1 Clostridia bacterium | reverse complement strand
CGTTGAAAACTGCCTGATCAACGCCCCGGCCGGCGGCGTGGCGATCACGGCGGATGATTCCCGTGTTTGGTATTCCACCGTGCGCGGCGACATCAAGGCCGAGGGGACTACCAACCTGCTGGTGGCCGAGAACCATATCTACGGCACCCCCGTATCGGTCAAGGTAACGGGTGCGCACAACTCTGTTGTTCTTCTTAACCGCATGATGGGTGCCACCGTAGAGGAAAGCACCAGCATCTTCGTGGCCGATAACGCCATGGGCTATGACCTGGCCGCCAGCAGCGTCAATTACCTGCTGGGCAACAACAACACCTTGGGCGAGAAGGCTGCCGTGCGATTGAGCGCGGTTACCAACCAGAGCGGTAACACGTTAAACGATATCGATGCTCGCCTGGAGGTTGGTGCCAACGAGGAGCTTTTGCCCAAGCAGAATAAGGATGCCTTTGTCGGCATGGCGCGCAAGAGCACCGTGCGCGAGCGGGATATGACCGCGCAGCGCCTGATCCACACCTACCTGGGCGAGGAGACCAAGGCAAGAACCACCGTCATTCTGGCCCCCGGCGCCTATTCCTATAGCAGCGAGATCCGGCTGTTGGCCGACACGCTGCCAAACGTAACGATATATGCCTACGGCGTGCTGGCTGAGCGAGCAGACTACCACCATGCCAACGTGGTGATCGAGGATACCGACCACCTGACGATCAAGGGCCTTGCCACCGGCCACCCAATGAACTCCTCTGGTACCAGCGTGGCGATCTCGAAGAACGAGGAAACGCTGGAGATTGAGCTGATCGCCGGCGCCGGCATGATCAAGGACTGGACAGATACGGATTACTATGCCCACGCCTCGACCAATCGCAGCATTTTCGGCTACCGTGCCGGCCATACCGAGCCGTATGCCGACATGACCTTTGAAACAATACGCTACGATGCCGCGACCAATATCATGACCATCAAGGTGTCGAAGCCCACCTTTGATATCATCCAGGTCGGCGACGGCATTGCCTGCCGTGGCGACGGCATCAGCGCCTACCTCATCAACCGGTCGGTTACGCCCAGTCTTGAGGACGTTTCCGTCTACGGTGCCGCCGGCTTCGGCTTTAACGATAGCCGCAACACCGGCAAGAGCCTGAACTTGCACCGCGCGTGGGTCACCTACGCCCCTGCCGCCGTGATCACCGAGCAGGAATACCAGCGCTACCGCGGCTACGAGGAGCAGTACGGGGTGCATTTCGGTCTCTCGATCGACGAGCATGGCAACTACCGCGGCACGCCCAACCTCATATCCACGCTGGATGCCACCCACTCCAGCTATTGTAAAGAGGGCATTAAGCTCACCTCCTGCCTCTTTGAGGGCATGAATGACGATGGCACCAACCAGGGCTCTGGCCACGGCCGCCTGATTGACGTACAGGACCTGGGTGACGGAACGGTGAAGCTGACCTACACCACCACCCTCTCTAAAATTGCCTACAACAATACCGGCGCCCGCTCTGGCGGCACCGCGTGCGAGCCCTTTGCCGTAGGCGACCCGCTGTACATGTATACCAGCAAGGGGCAGGTCATTTGCGACAATTCGCCCGTGCTTTCGGTATCGAAGAAGGAAGAGAGCTTTATCAATGAATTTGGCGGCTCGCACCTTGCCTGGTCGATCATCGCTACCAAGGCAGACATCAATCTGGATGCCCTGGCAGGCATCGAGCTGAAGCTTGGCACGCCGTTTGTCGACTACGTGGCCGTGGATAACCACGCCTGGTCCTCGGATGGCTACGTGATCGATAACTGTATCATTCGCGATACGCGCTCGCGCTGCCTGCTTCTGCAGTCCTCCAATGGCGTGGTCAAGAATTGCTCGCTGACCGGCTGCGGCATGTCCGCTGTGCTGATCTGGCACGATATGGACTGGGGTGAATCCGGCATTTCGGCCAACATCAAGGTGCAGAATAATTATATAGAAAACACCAGCCACTATGCCGATCAGATCATTCTCACCCCCATCTACGTCATGGGCATCGGCGAGCGGATACAGGATGATTACTTCACCCAGGTGAACATCGAGATCAGCGGCAACCACATCGTAGATTACAACACCACCTATGCCATCGCGCTGGACAGCGTGCGTAATTCCAAGATCCTGAACAACACCTTCAGCGCGCGCAAGGGCCACAGCGCCGAGGAATCGGTCGCCATCAACCTCTTCGCCGTAAAGGATATCGAGATCGCGGGCAACGTCTTTGCTGTCTCCGAGCCGGCCATAGAGGATGTCATCCATGCCGAGCGGTATAAGAACCTCTACGGCAAGGACGTAGAGATGGACGGAACGCCCCTGTTCCCCGATGACGTATAAAGCAAATACCCCAAAAGCGGCAGCCGCACGGCTGCCGCTTTTTGCCCCTTTGTGCAACCTGCACAAAAATGGGGGCAAAAATTCTCACGCCGCAAGGCTTGCGGCGGCTTTGTGAAATATGATATAATACAGAAAACCCCCTAAAAAGGAGAAACCATATGAAGCTGACCCGGTATGCCTGTTTATTCCTGGCACTCTGCCTGGCCTTTTCGATGTGCGCCTGCGGCGGTAACAACACACCCCCGGCGGGCGAGCATACCACCCATACGGGCGGCAGCGCCACCTGCACGGCGCAGGCCGTCTGTGACGAATGTGGCGAGGCCTACGGCCCCCTTGCCGCCCACCGCTATGAAAACGGCGCCTGCGCCGTTTGCGGTGCTGCTGAAGAAAGCACCTCCGGTGGCGAAAATCCTCCCATCGGGGAAGACCCGCCGGTCGTAGAGACACCTACGCTTTTGACCGGCCTTTCCGGCATCCCGGCTGACGTAAAGGGTGCCTATGCGCCCATCGCGCTTGGCGAGCTGGGTGGCGGCGACTACGTGGCCAATACCGAGGGCTTTGCGGGCGGCGCTAAGCTGAACGAGGCGGCCTTCCCCTATCTTGGCCGCGTGGTCGAGGGCGAGGAGGAGATTACAGCCCGGCAGCTGCTGAATTATCTGCGCGGCGATCGCCTGGAGAACAAGCTCTACCGCGTGGTAGAGGCAGACGGCCCCGTGGTGATCGATAGCGCAACCAACCGTACCTACCTCGGCCACGGCGCCGTCATCCTTTCCCCCGTGCCGCTGCTGGTCAAAAACAGCACCGGCGTCACGATCGAGGATATCACCCTGATCAACGTAGCAGGCGGCGAAGCCCTCACCTTTGAGGGCACCACCCCCGTGACCCTGCGCGGGGTAGAGACGGTGGGCGGCATCACGCTGGATGCCGGCACCAAGGCGCTGACGGTGGCCGGTTGCCGCATTCTTTCCACCGGCGATGGCCTGGCGCTTGCGCAGGTCGAAAGCACCACCATCTACGATAGCGTGCTGGTGGCCGAGGGCACAGCCCTTTCTGCCGGCGGTGCCGACGTGTTTATCGAAAACTGCTTGATCAATTCCCCCACGGGCGGCGTGGTGCTGGCAGCAGACGATTCCCGTATCTGGTATTGTACCCTGCGCGGCACGGTGCAGGCAGGTGGCACCAACCTGCTGGTGGCCGAGAACCATATCTACGGCACGCCCGTATCGGTAGAGCTGAAGCAGGCCCAAAATTCGGTGGTGCTGCTCAACCGCCTGATGGGCGTTACGGTAGAGGAGAGCCGCAGCATCTTCGTGGCAGACAACCACCTTGCCCACCACCTCGTTTCGCAAAGGAACGATTATATCCTTGGCAATAACAATCGCTTTGCCGCCAACGTTGGCGTTTATATGAAGGAGACCACCAACCAAAGCGGCAACAGCCTGACCGACGTAGAGGCCCGTGCTGAGGTCGGCGCCAACGAGGATCTCTTGCCCAAGGTGGATAAAGAGAATTTCGTTGGCATGGCGCGCAAGGAGACCGTGCGCGAGCGGGATCCGGAAAGCAATCGCAGCGTGGTCAAATATCTTGAGGGGGAGAGCGAAAGCGGCAACAGGGTCGTGATCCTGGCCCCCGGTGCCTATACGCAGAAGGGCCGTGTTACGTTTGATACAAGCGTGCCTGACGTGACCGTTTACGGCTACGGCGTGCTGCTGGAGAGTGATAGTGCCAGCAACCACATGATCTATATCAACAAGACCACCCGCCTGACCGTCAAGGGCTTTGCCGTCGGTCATACCTTCAACACCTCCGGCAATACCATCGTGGTCTCGAAGAATGCGGCCGTCAACACCATCCAGCTGATCGCCGGTGCCGGCATGATCAAGGACTGGACAGATTCCAAATACTACAACTTCACCGGCCTCTCTGGCGGCATCTACGGCTATGCCCCCGGGCATAACGAGCCGTATGCCGACATGGGCTTTCAAAAGATCCTTAGCTATAACGAGGCCACCGGTATCATCAACATGCAGCTCTCTGCCTCCACCTTCGCGATGATCGAGGTGGGCGATAGCATCACCTGCCGCGGCGGCCAGGGTTCCGTTGCTATTCAGGTATCGAACAGCGAATCCCCCGTGATGGAGGATATCACCGTCTACGGCTCGGGTGGCTTCGCCTTTAACGATGGCGGCCTGACCGGCGCCGGTCTCTCGCTTTTGCGCGCCTGGGTCACCACCGCACCCCGCCGTATCATCAGCGAGGAGGAATATAACCGCTACCGCGCGCTTGAGGAGCAGTACGGCGTAGATTTCGGCGTCCTGATCGACGAGCTCGGCCGCTTCCGCAGCTCGCCGCACCGCATGTCCTCGATCGATGCGACCCATTCCTCGCGTAACGAGCAGGGCATGCAGGCCGTTTCCTGCCTGTTTGAGACCATGTGTGACGATGGCACCAACCAGTGCTCCGGCCACGGCCGTATGGCCGGGTGGGAGGACCTGGGCAACGGCACCATCAAGCTGATCTATAAGAGCCACGTATCCGCCGTTTCCTACGGCCTTGGCAACAAGGGCTACGGCAACAGCAATTGCCACGCCTTCTCTGAGGGCGAGCTGGTGTATATGTACACCACCAAGGGCCGCCTGGTATGCGCCGACACCCCGGCGCTTTCGGTCACCAGGACCGAGGGCAAAAAGACAAACAGCTTTGGCGCTGAGGAGACCTACTATTCGGTGGTGATCGACAAGGCCGCCGTAGACTTCACGGCGCTGGAGGAGGTCGACCTCGACGGCTGCTCGCCCTACGAGCTCTACGTGGCGGTGGATAACCACTCCCGCTCCTCAAACGGCTTCCTGTTTGATAACTGCCTCATCCGCGATATGCGCTCGCGCTGCCTGTTGCTGCAGGCCTCAAACGGCGTGGTCAAAAACTGCACGCTGACCGGCTCGGGCATGGCGGCGGTGCTGCTGTGGCATGACGTCAGCTGGGGCGAATCCGGCGTTTCCAGCAACGTCAAGGTGCTCAATAACTACATGGAAAACAACGGCCACTACGGTGATCATATCAAGAACACGCCCATCTACGTCATGGGTCTGACCCGCACCGTGGATGAAAGAACCATGATCCAGCGCGGCTTCGAGATCATCGGCAACAAGGTAGAAAACCGCTCTACCCCCTATGCGCTGGCCGTAGAGGGGGCTGCCGACCTGCTGATCAAGGATAACGATTTCGGCCTGCGCCGCAATGACCCAGCCGATGCCGAGCCCTCTATCCGCCTCAACGCCGTGCGCGGCGCGGTTATCGAGGGCAATACCTATTCGCCCAATTGCCCTGAGGTATCGCAGTTTCTCTCTGCCTTCATGTACGATGAGGTCAGCGGTGCCGACGTGACCGGGCTTGCGCCCGACCCGATGCTCAGCGCGGGGGCAGACAGCTTCCAGATCAATCTGCCCACCTGGAATGGGCAAAGCAAGGTCGTCTACCACGGCAACTGGCAGGTAGGCTTTGTGAAGCGGACCACAGGCACGGGCTTTTCGCCCTACACCACCTTTATTCAAGAGGGGTGGATCTGCAATACGCTCAATCACCTGTGGGGCGGCCGCCGAGAGGGTGGACTGTGGATGACGAATAGCTACGCCTACTCCTCCTCCCCGGTCAACAACGTTGTTATCGGCTTCACCGCGCCGGAAAGCGGCTATTACCGCGTGCTTTGCGGCTCCTTCCTGCCCCCCTCGGGCGATGGCGCCCATGACGGTCTGTACGCCATGGCCGTAGACGGGCAGATCGTCTGGCCGATGGGCGGCACGGGTGATTATAACGACGAAAGCAACTATTACCGCATCACCACAAGCACCACCATGCAAGAGATCGAGCAAGCGCTACAGGGCTTTGAGGTCTACTTAGAGAAGGGGCAGATGCTGCAGTTTACGCACCGCATGCTGGAAAAATGGTGTAAATTCACCATGCTGCCCGTCGTGCTTCGCACAGACGAGGAATAACCCCCTACCGGCGGCCTGTTATCAGGCCGCCGGTATTTGCCGCGCCGCCCACGAGAAACGGTCGCACCCACAACCGGTAGGGGAGGGGCTTGCTCCTCCCGCATGGCGGGCCGCCAGGGATGTCGGCCCCTACGAGACGTGGCCGCACCCACAACCGGTAGGGGAGGG
>JAGASL010000068.1 GCA_017621755.1 Clostridia bacterium | reverse complement strand
TCGATAACCCTCCGTAGGGTATCTTTAGCGAAATGCTCCGGAATTTGGAGAGAATTTCGCGAGAGAACTATGAAATTTTTGTATGATGGAAAATGCCGAAAACCCTTGATATTACAAGGATTTTGAGGGAACAAAAGGAACAGTTACGCGCGGGTTTTCAAGACCCTGGCCCTTCCGAAAATATAGTCGCAACCTATCGCCGTGGTGACACGGCTCCGTTTGCTCCTTATTTTCGTTACTCGCGTCGAAAAAACAGTTATCAACTGTTTTTTCTTGCTCCCCCATTGTGACCGCTTCGATATGCCTGCGTATGAAATACTGCGCGTGAGAAGGCTTCTGCTGCGGCGCTTATTTATTATACCGCAAACGCGCTTGACTGTCAAGAGGCGGCGGAAGAAAAAAACGATCGCACGGGGAAAAATATCTCTCAGGCGCGTAGGGCGCTCTTGCATTCTGCCCCGGGGTGTGCTATACTGATTTTATCGATTTATTAGAAAAGGAGCCTTCCACATGAGTGTTTATAAGATCCGATACGGCGTGCCGGAGGAGATCGTTCCCTCTCGCTTTGCGCCGGCGCCTGCCTGTGACGTCTCAGAGACAAAGCCGAAAGAGGCTGCCGATCTACGCTTTTCTTCCTCGCCGCGTGGGGTGAAGATCACGATGCCGATCGACCCGAAGGCGGGCATTTACGGCTTTGGCCTGCAGCTGAAGGGCTTTCAGCACCGCGGCACCAAAAAGCATATCCGCCCGAATGCCGACCCGGTCTCTAACAGCGGCGATTCGCATGCGCCGGTTCCCTTTTTTGTGACCACGGCGGGCTTTGGTATCTACGTAGATACCGCGCGCTACGCTACCTTTTACTGTGGCAAGGAGCTGCGCCCTGCCAAGGGGCAGGAGGACGGGCAGGATGAAAACCGACTGGTTTCTGCCTTTGAGGAGATCTACGCTATCCGCGAGGGGGGCGAGCGCACGATCATGACGATCGAGATCCCGGTAGCCCAGGGCGTTGACCTGTACTACATCACCGGCGAAAGCGTTCTTTCGATCGTTTCGCAATACAATCTGCTTTCGGGCGGTGGCTGCATGCCGCCGATGTGGGGACTTGGCTGCTTCTACCGCTGCGATATGAAGTTTGGCGAGGAGCAGGTGCTGGCCATGGCGCGCCGCATTCGCGAGCTGCACATCCCCTGCGACATTCTTGGCTTAGAGCCGGGCTGGCAAACGCATGCCTATTCCTGCTCTTTCCTTTGGGACGAGGGGCGCTTTCCACATGCGGCAGAGACGGTAAAGGCGATCTGTGACGAGGGCTTTCACCTCAACCTATGGGAGCATGCCTTCACGCACCCCACCGCGCCGATCTATGATGCGCTGATCCCCTATAGCGGTGACTATTTGGTTTGGAAGGGCTTAGTGCCTGACTTTACCCTGCCTGCGGCGCGCAAGATCTTTGCCGACCACCAACGTGGGCTGGTGGAGATGGGCGTTTCCGGCTTTAAGCTGGATGAATGCGACGGTAGTGACTTTACCGGCGGCTGGACCTTCCCCAACTGCGCCCTCTTCCCCTCCGGCATGGATGGCGAGCAGTACCACAGCCTGTTTGGCACGCTATACGCGCAGACCATGACAGAGGCACTTGGCGATCAGCGCACGCTTTCCGAGGTGCGCAACCTGGGCGCGCTGGCGGCATCCTACCCCTTTGTTTTGTATTCTGACCTGTATGGGCACAAGGATTTCATCACCGGCGTGGTGAATGCCGGCTTCTCTGGCCTGCTGTGGTCGCCTGAGGTACGGCATGCCGAGAATGCCGAGGATCTGATTCGCCGCGTGCAGAGCGTGATCTTTAGCCCGCAGGCGCTGGTAAACGCCTTCTATCTTTCTGAGATGCCGTGGGAAATGCACGGCTGCACGGACGAAATTCGTGAGCTGTTTGGCGTGCGCATGTCGCTTCTGCCCTACCTTTTTACCATGTTCTATGATTACCACACAACCGGCAAGCCGCCGGTACGCGCGCTGGTATGCGACTATGAAGGTGAGGCGGAGGCGCTGGAATGCAAGGACGAATACCTGTTTGGGGATTCCATGCTCGTAGCCCCGCTGACCGCGCCGGAAAAGGAGCGTGACGTATGGCTGCCGCAGGGCGAATGGTATGATTTCTTTACCGGAAAGCGCTACGAGGGCGTCCACCACCATATCGTGACCGACGGCATTCCCGTCTTTGTTAAAGGTGGCACGCTGCTGCCGGTGGCCAAGCCGGTAGAATACGTGCAGCCGGACACCTGCTTTGAGCTTACCTTGCGTGCCTACGGCGATTGCCGGGGCGCGATCTGCCGCCTGGTAGAGGATAGTGACGAAACGAGAGCGGCCACCTACCGCGTGATCGAGCTGACCGAAGAGGCGCACGAGCCTGCCTCGCCCCGGTACCGCGTGAGCGGCGTGGAGCGGATTTTCTAACCGCACTTAATGCTCAAATGCCACCACGCATTCAAACAACGCAGCCGGGCGAATGCCAAAGCATCTGCTTGCATTGAAAATAATTTGACAGCCTAATCGAACGGGGATATCCCCCCGTTCGATTTTTTCTAAGCTCCTTATTCCGATCCCCAACCGTTTTGCCATTTCTTTTTTCGATAGTGCATATTGCTTTCGCAAACGGCGGATATTTTCACAAAAAATCTGAAATTCTGTTTCGGTGGTCATAATATGCTCCTTTTTTTCAAAATTATATCACCAAAACAGTTTTCCATGTGAAAATAGTGGAAAATTCCACTAAGGCATTACATCGTTTTTCGCAACCAATGCGGCGAGGTTTTCGTTTTACAACAAGAAGCGTGCAGCTATGCTGCACGCTTCTTATTCTTTCATCTGATACAGCGAGGCGCCGAGGGCGGTGATCTCTTCCTCGTCATGCGTGACGAGCACGACCGTGCGCCCTGCCGCCATGCGGCGCACAACGGCCATGACCGACCGGCGCGTTTCTTCATCTAGCCCCTCAAAGGGCTCGTCGAGCAGAAGAAGCTCCCCCTCTGCCAGCAGCGCACGTGCGATGGCCACACGGCGGCGCATACCGCCGGAGAGAGCACGCACGGGGCGATCAAGCGCATCCCCAAGGCCAAGCGCCGCAAGGCATTCCACGATGGCGGCGCGCGGCGTTTTTTTCGGTGCCGCGATGGCCACGTTCTCAATAGCGGAAAACTCGTCACACAGCCGATCCTCCTGGAACACGGCGCTGATGCGGGCAGGCAGCCCCTCAATCATGCCGCTATCCGCCTTTTCCAGCCCGAGCAGGATGCGCAGCAGCGTGGTCTTGCCGCAGCCGGATTCCCCCATGATGCCAAAGATGCTGCCGGCGGGGATCACGATAGAAAACCGATCCAGCACCACCTTATCGGCAAAGCGCTTACATAGGTCCTTGATCACAATATCCTTCATTTTCGATACCCCCCAAGCAGCAGGCGCAGGAGCGCTGCCACCAGCTTTTCACACGCCAGGCTGCCCAGCACGATGATCAGCGTCCATGCAAAGAGCGCCGGCGTATCTAAATAGAGCTTGGCGTGATACAGCTCCATACCGATCGAGCCATCCGGCATGCCGATCAGCTCGGCGGCTACGCCGGATTTCCAGGCAAGCCCCATAGAGGTAGCGGCGGCCGCCAGCAGGGCCGGGCGCACCTGTGGGATATAGATGCAGCGCAGGCGCTGCCAGAAGGGCACGCAAAAGACGCGTGCCATTTCGTTTAGCTGCTTATCTGTCGCGTGCAGGGCGGCCAGCACACCGTTATACACGATGGGCAGCACGATCAAAAAGGAGATAAAGCCCGAAAGCGCGGCAGAGGAAAACCACAGAATTGCCAACACCACAAAGGATGCCACCGGCACCGAGCGAATGGTGATCATATACGGATATAGCAGGACCTCAACAAAGGACAGCCTGGCCGCCACCACCGCCAGCAGACAGCCAAGCACCAGGCCGGAAAAGAAGCCGACCAGCACACGGCTAAGGCTATACAGAAAAATGGAAAGCACGGGCAGCTCGTAAAGGATCTCAACCAGGCGACGCACCACGTCGATAGGCGAGGCGAAGAACACCTGCTCGTTGATCACCATGGAAATAGCCTGCCATACAATAAGCGCAATGGCAAAGGCCAGCAGCCTTTGCCATTGCTTTTTATCAATCCTCGGCTGCCACATAATAGAAGCCATCGCCCGGCAGGCTACCGCCTACCGCCTGGGGATTCTGATCGTAGAGGGTCTTGAGATAGCCGGAAAGGGCTGCCTTCATTTCCTCACCCTTCATAAACTGCAGGTTGCAGTTGGGCAGCGCCTTAGCGGCCAGCGGCTCGGCATCCATGATGCCGTATTTTACCACCAGGTGGGCGGCGTTAGCCGTTTCGGTCTTGGCATAGTTCAGCGATTCCTCGTATTCACGCAGGAAGGCATACACGGCATCCGGGTTCTTCTGCACGAATTCGGTGCGGGCGACCAGCACGCCGGTAATGAACTGGCTGCCGTTTTCCAGCTTGTTCCACTCGTCATTCAGGCTCAGCGCCACGCGCAGCCCCTCTACCTGTGTGGTAGCGGCGGTAACGAACGGCTGCGGGATCATGGCAATGGCATTTTCCTGCGTTTTCAGCAGGGGCAGGATCTCGGTTGCCTCGCTCTTCCATTCGATCTCCAGATCCTCGATCGACATGCCGTTTTGCGAAAGAATATAAGAGAGGCCGTATTCCGGCGTAGTACCCTTGCCCACGGCATAGATCTTCTTTCCGGCCAGGTCGGCAAGCGACTGAACGCTCTCACCCTTTTCAACGACATACACCACACCCAGCGTATTGACAGCCAACACGGTGATGGCGCCGTTCGTCCTGCTAAAGACGGTGGCGGCAGCATTGGCCGGCAGAGCAGCCATATCCAGCTCGCCGTTGATCAGCTTAGGCGTGATCTCATCTGCCTTGGTGTGTACGTAGAAATTGTAATTGTTGATCGAGGTCTTGTTGGTATTATCCTCCATCAGCTTCACAAGGCCCAGCGAGGTGGGGCCCTTCATACCGGCAATATGCACGGTCAGCGGCTCGGCCGGGGGCTGCTCTTCCTCGCCACCGGGGGTCTCCCCAGCCGGGGGATTCTCTTCAGGCTTGTTATCATCCGGCGTGCCGGCAGGCGCACAGGCAACCAGCATGCCAAGCAGCATGCAGAGCACGAGCAGTAGCGAAAGTATTTTTTTCATGATAGGTCTCCTTCTTTGCCGCAGGGCGGCAAGATTGTATTTCGTTAATATTATAACAAGCCATTATAAAAAAGTTGGTTGCAAACGCAACCAACTAAAACAAAAGCTTAAAGCTATTTTTATAAAATTCCAGCAGCCCCTCTGCCTGCATGGCAGACAGCTCGCGCGAGAGGGCGGTACGGTTCACACCCAGATAAACGGCCAGGGCTGCGCGGTCAAAGGGGATCTGAAAGGTCTTTTGCCCGCAGCGGCGCTCCCAGCCTGAAAGAAAGGTAAGCAGCTTTTCACGCAGGGTGTATTTTGAAAGAATCTGGATCCGCTCGTTCATTTCCAGCGCGCGGGCGGCCAGCATAGCCGTGAAGCGAGAAAACATCGCGTGGACAAGCGGGTCAGCACCGCGCTCGTGGCGAAAGGGGGCCACGTCTAACCACAGCACCTCTGCCCCGCCGGCGGTGAGAATATACAGATGCGGCGCGCTTCTTTGCAGGTAGCAAAGCGATTCGCCAAAGGTCTCGCCGGGCGTGACGTTGGCCATCATCATCTGGTTGCCCTCAAAATCGTCGGTATACACCTGCACGGTGCCGGAAAGCACCAGGCCAAAGCGAGCAAGCTGCTCGCCCGTGCGGCAGAGATATTCGCCGCGCGCATAGGTGCGGCGTGTGGCGGAAAGAAGCGCCAGCGCTTCGCCAAGCTGCCCGTCTGTCAGGCCGGCAAAGAGCAGGCAGCGGCGCAGGAACGGGTAACGCGCGGTATCTATGGCTTTTTCGGGCATAGTGGGCTCCCTTCTTTTGGATTATACCTATTGTAGCACAGAACGCGCAGGAATGCAAGCAGAAAGACGCGAAGATGACTATACATCCAGAAATTTATCGTAAATCGATAAATTTTGATTGACAAACAGAAAACTGCGTGCTATACTAAAGAAAAAAAGGAGACGTGCACGCATGCAAGAGACGGCTTATGACGTAGTGATTCTGGGTGCTGGGCCGGCTGGCAGCAATCTGGCGCGGCGCATAGACAGCCGCGCCATGCGCGTGCTACTGGTCGATGGCGAGCCGCTACGCGGCGAAAAGGTTTGCGCCGGGCTACTTTCACCAGATGCGCAGGATCTGCTTGCCGCTTACGATATCAGTCTACCGCGTGAGCTGCTGGTAACACCCCAGCTGTTTTCGGTAAGAACGATCGACTTAGCCTGTGATACCGTGCGCCATTACCGGCGCAACTATATGAATATTGACCGCGCTGCCTTTGACCGCTTTTTGCGCGGCATGGTGCCCCCCACCGTGACCAAGCTGCAGGCGCGCGCCACTCGTGTGTGGCAAACGGATAGCGGCTACCAGGTAGAGACCGTGGCAGACGGCCGGACAGAAACCCTCACCTGCCGCTATCTGATCGGGGCAGACGGCGCCTCCTCGCTGGTGCGGCGCAGCCTGTTTCCCGGGCGGCGGCTGCTGCAATATACAGCAATCCAGCAATGGTTCCCGGCCGGTGAGAGCAACCCCTACTATTCTTGCATTTTTGATGCGGAGACCTCGCCAGGATGCTCCTGGATCTTTTTCAAGAATGGGCAAATGATTTTTGGCGGCGCCTTTGAAAAGCAGGGCTGCCGCGCGGCTTTTGAAAAACAGAAGCAAAGGCTGATCGCACGTGGTTTTGTCTCAGCAAGTGCCTTTTGCGCCCCACAAAGGACAGAGGCTTGCCTTGTCAGTCGGCCAAGGCTGCTTGGCGATATCCTTCTTGGCCGTGGTGGTGCTTTTTTGGTAGGCGAGGCAGCCGGGCTGATCAGCCCCAGCTCCTTTGAGGGAATCAGCTATGCACTGGCCAGCAGCGAGGCGCTGGCGGCTTCGCTTTCCTTAGCGAGCAGCGAAAAAGAGGCGCTGCGCCTTTACCGCCGCCGGGCGGCGCCGCTATGCCGCAAGGTGCGCCTTCGCTGCCTGAAGCGACCGTTTATGTATCACCCACCCTTGCGCAGACTGATTCTTAAAACCGGCCTTTGCGCCTTACAAATGAAAGGAGAAGCATGATGAATCAGACGACCCTATCTCGCTGGCTGAAGGGGCTTATCCTGCTGGTAGGCACGGCGGCACTGCTGCTGTATGCCGTGATCCTTCCCTATCTGACGGCACGCTACACCCCGTTTTCAGAAAACGCCACAGCCAAATGGCTATGGCTTTCTATGATCTGGCTGACCGCCCTGCCCTTTTACCCTGCGTTAGCGCTATGCTGGCAGATCGCCGCGCGCATTGGCGGCGGCAGCTCCTTTTCGTGTGAAAACGCCTTAGCGCTCAAGCGCATCTCTGCCCTTTCCTTGACAGACACCCTGCTATTATTTGTAGGTAGCTTGCTGCTATTTTTACTGGGCATGAACCGGCTGACCCTGCTGATCTTTGCCCTGCTGTTTTGCTTTTTGGGCTTTTTACTGAGCGTGACGGCGGCGGCCCTTTCCCATCTGGTATACAAGGCGGCCGCCCTGCAGGAAGAAAGCGAGCTGACGATCTGAGGTGACGTATGACAGGCGAAATCATAGTTAACATTGACGTAATGCTGGCAAAGCGCAAGATGAGCGTGACCGAGCTTGCCGAGCGCGTTGGTATTACCATAGCCAACATCTCTATTCTGAAAAACGGCAAGGCCAAGGCCATTAAGATCTCTACCCTGACCAAGCTTTGCGAGGCGCTGGATTGCCAGCCGGGTGACCTGCTGGCCTATCGCCAGGAATAAAGAGCGCATCGCCCCGTGCCTATTTGGCACGGGGCGATGCGCTCGTTTAATGGTTATATATTTTCTCTAAGATCGGCAAGGCCGCGGCGGCGGCCGCCGCCTTGGCCTTGGCGCCGCTGCCGCCCTGCCCACGGGCGATCTCCTTATCCTGCACGTAGCAGGCAAAAACGTAGGTGCGCTCGTGCTCGGGGCCGAAATGCTCGATCTCGGCAAACGAAAAGGGCAGCTTACGCGCCTGGCAAAATTCCTGCAGCGCGTTATACGGGCTGGCCGCCTGGCGCACGGCGTTCTTTTTGAGATATTCCTCGGTATCCAGCAGGCGGCCGACCAGGTCGGTCATGACCTGCATATCCTTCCCGCAATCAAAATAAACCGCGCCCACTATGCTTTCAAACAGGTCCTCCATCACCGAGGGCTGGGTGCCGATGCCACGCTTCACATCGCCACGGCCAACCAGCAGATACTGCGAAAGCCCCAGCTCACCCACACGGCGGCTGAGCATGGTCTTGTTCGTCAGGTTGCTTTTGATCACGGTAAAGCTGCCCTCATCCAGCTCGGTGGCAAGCCCCACGGCCGAGCGGTGGGAGCAGCGCTCCATCAGGATGCTGATAATGGCGGCACTGAGCACGCTGTCACCGCAAAACTCTAACACCTCATTGCTTTGGATATGGCGGTCGCCTGCCTGGCGCGCCTCGTTACAGTAGGATTTGCGCGTAAAGGCCTGCCGCAGGAGCGCGGGATCACGAAAATGGTAGCCAATGATCGCCTCTATTTCCCCGATTGCTTGCTGAAATTCCATATCTTTCCCCCCTTGGCTGCGCCGTTTCTTGTTTTCTTTCATTATAGCACCTGGCTCCCTGCCTGTCAACCGCGCGAAAAGCAAAAAATGCATCGACGTGCCTAAAAATTGTATCAAAACATGATTGACAATCCGGGGCAATTGTGCTAACATATACACGATTTTATCGATAGGAGGGGAATTCCATGCCAAGCTTTATCAAGAACGGTGAGCAGCATATCGCCGCCATGATCCGCGCCGCCCATGCGGCCGGCCGCACCGAGGTGGTGATCAGCGGCTGCTACGAGATCGGCGATACCGTGCTGCTGCCCTCTCACACCACGCTGATCCTTTCTGATTGCCATTTGCGCATGGCAAACGGTACCTTTTGCCAGATGTTCCGCAACGAGCACGCCACCCCCGGGGTCGCGCATGATGGAAACGCGCCTGACCGGCAGATCCGCCTTCTTGGCCGTGGGCGCGCGATCTTAGATGGCGGCAGCTATAACGGTCTTTCGGAAAAGACGAGCGGCAAGGACGGCATGCCGCACATTACGCAAAACAATATGGTTCTTTTCTGCAACGTAGATGGCTTTGAGATCGGTGGCCTGCAGATCCGCAACCAGCGCTGGTGGGCACTCAACCACTTCTTCTGTCGGAACGGGCATCTGCACGATCTGGATTTCTGCTCAGACTACACGCGCATGGATGAACACGGCAATCGCGTGGTCGGGCTTGACCGGGATCTGTATAACCAGACCTACATCAAGAACTCGGACGGTATTGACCTGCGCTGCGGCTGCCACGATATTCTGATTGAAAACATCACCGGCTTTACCGAGGATGATACCGTTGCCCTGACCGGCCTGCCCGGCAAGAGCGAGCGGCTTTACGGCGCAGACGGGCTTTCAACCGATATCTACAACGTCATCATCCGCAATATCCGCTCGGCCGCCTTCTGCACACAGGTGCGCCTATTAAACCAGGGCGGCGTGCGGCTGTACAATATTCTTGTAGACGGCGTGACCGATGCCTCGCAGAATAGCCCCTATTACGTTGGCCGCGGCGTGGCCGGCGTGCGCATAGGCGACCTGCACCTGTACGGCGAGCGGCACAGCACGCCGGAGGAGACCTTTAACATTACCGTGCGCAACGTCTTTTCGAGGGCGGAAACGGCGCTGCGCCTGGCGGGCGCCATGCGTGATTGCCATTTCGAGGGCATTTACGGCTTTGATGGCTGCCCCTGCCTGATTCAAGATCTATCAACCAAGGAGTAACAGCATGCCATTTGATCTTTCCACTATCGATTGGGCCTTTATCGGCATTCAGCTGATCGGCTTTGTGGCCATGGGGCTGGGTATCGGCTCTTACCAGGCCAAGCGCCGCACCACCATTTTAACCATCCAGATGACGGCCAGCGTGCTTTGGTGCCTGCAGTTTTTCCTGCTTTCCAGCCCCGCCGGGCTGATCAACAATGCGCTGGGCATTGTGCGCAACACCGTCTACACACAAAAGGAACGCTGGGCGTGGGTGCGCTCGCTTGCTGTGCCGATCGTTTTTTGCGCAGTCGCCATTGCGGCGGGTATCTATTCCTTCACCTTAGAGGGAGCGATCGCGTTTCTGCCCATGCTGGCCGTGATCATTCAAACGGCAGGCTACTATATCACCAACGAGCGGATCATTCGCATTTGCTCGCTCTTCGTTTCCCCCCTCTGGCTGGTGTATGATGCCATTCAGCTCTCGGCCGCGGGCGTGCTTTGCGAGACGCTGACGATCATTTCGATCATCATCGCCCTGTTCCGCTTTCGGCAAAAGAAAAAGGAGTCCTGACGCATGGATTTCACAAGACTGACCAGCCTTCTGCGCCACCTGGTAGACGAGGTGCGCATTCCCTCTGTCTGTATGCAGGTATATCGGGATGGTGAGCAGATCTATAGCTACGCCTACGGTAGCCCAGAGGGGATGACCGTTACACCGAATACCACCTACAACCTCTACTCGGTCTCCAAGCTGATCACCTGCACGGCAGCGCTGCAGCTGCTAGAGCAGGGGAAATATTTGCTCACCGATCCGCTCTACGACTATTTTCCGCAATTTCGCGAGATGTACGTGCGGTGCGGCAAGGGCGATGATCTTGGCAACCGCATTGCCCAAGGCGAGCGCATTCTGTATGAGGATGGTAAGACCGAGGTGGTGCGCGCCACGCGCCCCATCCTGATCCGCGACCTGTTTAACATGAGCGCGGGCTTCAGCTACAACTACAATGCCCCCGCCTTCAAACGGATCCTTGCTGAAACGGGCGGAAAATTCCCTACCCTGCGTCTAGCCGACGCGCTGGCGGCCGAGCCGCTGGAATACGAGCCTGGCACGCGCTGGGGCTATAGCCTGGGGCACGATATGATCGGCGCGCTGATCGAGCGCCTCTCTTCCATGCCGTTTGGCGAGTATCTGCAAAAGAACATCTTTGACCCGCTTGACATGAAGAGCTTTACCTTCCACCGGGATGAGGCGGTGTATGAAACCATGGCGCCGCAATATCTGTATAACTACGAGACCAAGCGGCCAGAGCTGATCACCAAGGAAAATCCTATGCTGATCGGCGAGGGATTTGAAAGCGGCGGCGCTGGCCTGATCGGCAGCGTGGCCGATTATGCCAAATTTGCCAATGCCATGTGCTTAGGTGGCACCAGCCCGCAGGGGGCGCGCATTCTCTCGCCCGCCACCATCAATCTCATGCGGCAGAATTTCCTGCCCGCCGGCGCAGAGGTCGACTTCAATTGGCCACAGCTACAGGGCTACGGCTACGGCCTGGGCGTACGCACGCATATCTGCCCTGCCAAGAGCGGCGGCCTTTCGCCAGTCGGCGAATTCGGCTGGGGCGGCGCCGCCGGTTCCTACGTCATGATCGACCAGGAAAACCGCCTGGCCGCCTTCTATGGCCAGCATATGCGCAACAATTTAGAGCCCTACGTACACCCGCGTTTGCGCAACACGATTTACGGGTGCCTATAACCAAAGAGCGCCGCGCACAAGGCCGACAGCGAGATCGCTGCCGGCCTTGTGTTCGTTATGCGAATTCTGTTTCGAAAATTCAACATTCTCTTTCGTTTTTTGCCTTGTGCACGTGTCGCTTTCGTTGTATAATAAAAGCACCGCATAGCGGAGGAGGAAAAAGCATGGAACGAAGAGAGTATTTGTTAAAGGCCTATCATGACAACCAAAACGAGATTGATGCCCGCATCAAGGAGGGTATTGAAAAATACCGCAAGGGCAACGCCACCATCCGCCTGACAGACAAGACAGGCAAGCCGATTAACGGCACCGTGCGCGTACAGCTGAAGAACCACGCCTTCCGCTTTGGTGCCAACTGCTTTATGCTGGACGAAATGGAAAGCGCCGAGAAGAACGAGCACTATCAAAACAAATTCGCCGAGGTATTTAACCTGGCCACCCTGCCGTTTTACTGGAAGGATCTTGAGCCGCAGCCGGGCAAGCTGCGCTTTGCGCGCAATAGCGAAAAGATCTACCGCCGCCCCGCGCCCGACCTCTGCCTTGATTATTGCCGCGCGCACGGGATAGAGCCGAAGGCGCATTGCCTCAACTATATGCAATGGTCGCCCGACTGGCTGCCGGATGATATAAAAGAGACCAAGCGGCTGCTGGAAAAGCGATTTGCCGAGCTGGCCGAGCGGTATGCAGACCAGATCCCCAACTGGGAGGTCATTAACGAAACGCTGTGCAGCTGTGCGCGCAAGTTCTTCTATGACCCTGAGATCGTGGAATGGAGCTTTGCAACGGCGCGCCGCTATTTCCCGCACAACGAGCTGACCATTAACGAGGCGACTGAAACGGCACGCTTTATCTGGACGAACCACTACGTTGGCAATCGCATTCCCTACTATACGCAGATCGAGCGGGCGCTTGCCAAGGGTGCCTCGATCGATTCGATCGGCCTGCAGTATCACCTGTTTTTCCGCCGCGAGGAAGAAAAGAACAGAACGAAAATGCTGCTTGACCCGACCTTCTTGTACAAGATCCACGATCTGTACGCCGATTTCGGTCTGCCCATGCAGATTACCGAGGTAACGCTGCCGGCCTATTCGAAGGAGGAGACAGACGAAGCGCTACAGGCAGAGATGCTGACCATGCTCTATCGCACTTGGTTCTCGATGGAGCGGATGGAAAAGGTGATCTACTGGAACCTGCAGGACGGCTACGCCGCCTTTGCGCCGCAGGGTGATATGGCGGCGGGCGAAAACTACTTCCACGGTGCGCTGCTACGCTTTGACGGCAGCGAGAAGCCGGCCTACCGCTGCCTGCGCAAGCTGGTGCGTGAGGAATGGCACACCGACGAGTGCGGCACCGCCGGCACAGACGGCTTTGCCTTCCGCGGCTTCTTTGGCGATTACGAAGCAGAGATCTCTGTGAACGGGTGCTCTCATACCCTTCCCTTCACCATAAAAAAAGGCGAGAATAATCAGTTTACCTTGGCGCTTTGAGCGCTTATATAAGAGACCGGGCAAAAAATTTTGCCCGGTCTCTTGACATTTGCGGATCTGTCTGCTATAATACAGTTAATTCAATTAATACAGTTAATACAGATTGGAGAGAGAAAGATGGCTTGGCATTTTTCGGGCAAGCAGGACGTTTATTTAGAAATCGCCGAAAAGCTGGCAGAATACATTCGCCTCGGCATCTATCGGGACGGTGATCGGTTGCCCTCCGTCCGTCAAGCGGCGAGTGAGATGGGCGTCAACCCCAATACCGTAGCGCGGGCGTACGCCTGCCTTGAAGAGCGCGGGATGATTCAGGCTCTACCGAAGAAGGGTGCCTTCGTCACCTACGGCGGCGCGCAAGCACCGGATGCGCGGCAGGAGACGGAGGAATGCCGAAAAGCGCTGCTCGCGCTGAAGGAGCACGGGGTAAGCTATGAGGAGCTGGTAGCATTGGCAAAGGAGGTTTATTTGCATGATTAACGTTTCTTCGCTGACACACCGTCTGGGTGACAATGAGGTTTTGAAGGATGTCAGCCTGACGGTGCCGGACGGCTGTGTGCTTGGTCTGGTTGGCGTTAACGGGGCGGGAAAGTCCACCCTGCTTCGCCTAATGTGTGGCGTCTACCTGCCGGAGAAAGGAGAGATCCTTTACGATGGCCGCTCTCCAGCGCGGGAGGAAACGCGGCAGGAGATCTTCTTTTTGCCGGATGACCCGTACTATACCCATATATCCACCGTCCGCAGTATGCTGAATATGTACAGGGCGCTGTATCCCGATCTGGATATGGACACCTACCAGCGTCTGGTATCGACCTTTGCGCTGGATGAGAAAAAGCCGCTTCGCACCTTTTCCAAGGGGATGCGGCGGCAGGCCTATGTCGCCGTTGCGCTGGCGGTGCGGCCGAAATATCTGTTGCTGGACGAGGCCTTTGACGGGCTTGATCCGCTCTCGCGAAAGGTGGTCAAGGGTGAGCTGATCCGCCTGGTAGAGGAGTGTGGTGCTACCGTTATCATCTCCAGCCATTCTCTGCGCGAGCTGGAGGATTTTTGCGACAGCTACGTCATTCTGCACGGTAAGTCGGTGCTTTCTGCCGGCGATATCGGTGAAAAAACGAGCCGTTACTGCAAGTTTATGCTGGCCTTTGCAACGGCGGTTCCGGGCGATCTGTTCGCCGGCCTGCCGCTTGTTTCGGTCGAGCAAAACGGAAAATTCGTGTGTGCGGTCTTTGACGGTGAGGCAGAGGAGATAGAAGCGCGTCTTTCTGCCCACGCGCCTGCTGTGCTGGAAAGACAGCCGGTGGATTTTGAAGAGGCCTTTATTTCTGAGGTAGAAGGGAGAGGGGTACAATGACAAGCCTGCGACGTTACGCGCTCTATCACGCAAAAACCACCCTGCCTCGCCTGGCGGTGATCGCAGTGGTTTCCCTACTGTGTATGTATGCGTTTTTCGATGTGCATATCTATCAGCTCGAGGGGCGGTATAACTATGGCACCTGCCAGCCCGGTACGCTGACAATGATCCTCGGCGTGGCGGCGACGGTCATGCCGATACTCGAGCTTGCCGGCTTTAAGAATCGGCGTAATCTGGATACGCTTTGCTTTTTGCCCATCAGCCGTATGAAAATGGCGGTGGTGCACTATCTCAACGGTCTTTTTCAACTCGTGGCGATCGGCCTTTTCTGCTTTGGTGCCGCCGCGATCTGGCTGCTGCCGCATGTGATGTATTTTAATATCGTCTCGCTGTTACCCTTCTGCGCGCTCGCGCTGCTGTGCAGCCTGCTGATCTATTCCTTCTTCATGTTCATCTTCATGCAGGCAGAGACAACGGTTGACGGTATCCTAATGATGCTGGTGTATGCCTTTTTGATGATGATTCTGATGATGGTGGTCAGCCTGATGGATGGCTTTTGGCAGTATATGCCGGATGGGTTTACGCTAGAGGGGGCCTTTTTGTATTCACCGCTTGGCATCGTGAGCCGGAGCTATGGTGCTGCCATTCATGGGGAAACTCCTGCCGCCATAGACGGGAGCGACGTGTTGACTGTTGTGATGTGGTCGGTCATTTCGCTTCTGTCAGCACTCGGCTATTTTATTACCTTCCCCCGTCACCGGGTAGAGAAGGTGGGCGGCATTTCAGATTCCTTCTTCGGGTATCGGGTGTTGATTCCGCTATGCGGCTTTTGCCTAATCTATTGGAACGGTGAATTCTTCCCCCTCTATGCCGTGATTCTCATTCTTATGCTGACCGGCTATATCATTTACCGGCGCAGTCTGCGTCTCTGCCGCTCAGACCTTCTGATGCTTGCCATCTCGCTTGCGCTGTACGTGTTTCGTGCTGTATAGGAAAATAAAGAAAGATGGAAGGCTTCGCTGCCTTCCATCTTTTATTTATTCTGCCTGCTGTGCCTCGTGCAGGCGGTTGATCTCGCCCATGCCGCTGCGGATCAGGGCCAGGATGAACACCCAGGCGATCACGATCAGCAGTACAAGGACGGGAATGGTGCTAAAGGGCATATCCCACACCGCGTGCAGCACGATCGGCACCGGGAAAAGCCGCCAGAACTCCTTTTTCCCGAAGGCCTGCATGGTCAGCTCTCCCTCGCCCTTGGCAAACATGATGGCGGCACCGCTCATGGCAGCCCACACCACGTGCCCACCGGCGGAAAGAAAGCCGCGTAGGAAGATGCTTTCGATAATACCATTGATATCGGCACTGTAGACCAGGGCGTAACCGGCCGATTCAAATACGGCGAAGCCGGTGCCGATGGCAGCACCGATCAGAATACCGTTGAGAATATAGCGGCATTTTGCCTGCCGGATAAAGATGGCCACGGCGATCAGCTTGCCAACCTCTTCAATAATACCAACCAAGATCGCGCCGATCACGTCCAGCTCGGCAGGGCTGATAAAGGAGAAGATGGTTAGGGTAAAGACCAACGAGGCAACGCCGCCCACAAAAAACAGCTTAACCAGCTCAAAGATGCTGACGTTACGCGGGATGTTGGTCTCCCAAAACAGGATCAGCAGCGAAAACGGCATCATCAGCGCGCCGATAAAGATCAGCCCGGGCAGCGCCAGCGCATTGTTGAAGAAGTATACGCAAGCGTATAGCAGGGCAAACGTAACGGCCAGCACGGCAAAGATGCGGGAATAGAGCCAGGGCTTTGACCAGCCGCTCGCCATCTCCTCGGGCGGCGGGGTGGTGGTGCTGGTGCCGCTGATCAGCAGCTGCTCGCTTTCCTCACGCGTGTGCTTTTTCATCACGTCGCACCACAGATCACTCAAGCGAAAATCGACCTTTTCGCCCTCGTTGCCGGTCATGCTGTCAAAGGTATCCTTGACCCGGGCGGTAAAGGTTTTTTCTGTTTTTTCCGTTGTGCCCGAATGGGTGGCGCGTGCTGTACTCTCCTCACGCGCGGCGGTGCCGCAGGTGGGACAGTAGGGATATTCGCCAATGTCTCTGCCACAGTTTCTGCAATACATGATAACGTCCCTTTCAGCTCATATTTTTCTTTTTGCTTTTCTTCTTTCGTCCGGTGCCGGTTCTCTTGGCGCGGGCTTCCTCCTGCGCGTGAAAGGCCTCCTCGGCCTCGGCGCGGCGGCGCGCCATGTTGGCATCATCCTTTAAGATCAGGTAAGAGATCACCGCCTCGGCGGCCAGCCGCTCGGCACAGGCGCGCTGCACAAGATCCAAGGCCAGCTCGGTCAGCTCGGTCGTTTCGGCATCTGGAGGAAGTGCCTCTACCTGCTCGTTTACCCGCAAAAGGCTCTCCTTCTGCAGCGAAACAAAGCGGTTATAGGCATCGCTGGCGCCCTCTTGCTCGGTCAAAAAATAGATCAGGGCGGCAGCATCGGTGATAGAAAGGTTCTTTTTCAGCGAGCAAAGCATGTATAAGGCCGCCAGCTGCTCGCGGCTGTATTTTTTCTTTTGCGGGCGCGAGATATGCCCGCTCTTGACGTAATTATTGATCATGCTGGGGGTAAGCGGCGCTTCATCCCGACCCATGGTAAAGGGGGCCAGCTTGCGGTTCAGCAGCCCCGTCACCTGGTCCATGTAAAGACCGATATCCGGCAGCTCCTCCCAGTCGGCCAGCTCCAGGTGGTTGATAAGCTCTGCCAGCTTTTTTAAGTTGTTTTCTTCTGCCATGCTTATCCTCCTCTCCCATCGGGTATACTTTTATTGTTTATTGTACCATAACTGCTTGACCAAGTCAAGAACTTATCTGTCAAAAAACGGCAAGAATTTCACGTAGGAGGCTTGTGGCATGCCCTGCAAGACCGTTCGCATTCTGACCCTTCGCTTTACCCCCTATACGGGTGAGCAGGCGCTTTGCCTGGCCCACCGCCTGGCGGCGGCGCACCGCCCCGCCTGTATCTTTACCCCTAATGCCGAAATGGCGCACCGCGCGACCCGCTCGCCTGCCTTTTCAGACCTTCTCAACCGCGCCGACCTGCTGCTGCCGGATGGCATTGGCATCACAACCGCCGCCCGTATGCAGGGCACCCCCCTGCCCCGCCTGCCGGGCATTGACTTTGCCGAGGCGCTGCTGCGCACCGCACCGCCAAGCGGCTATCGCCTGTTTCTCTTAGGTGCCAGGCCCGGCGTAGCGACCAAGGCGGGCAAGGCGCTTTGCCGCCGTTTTCCGCGTGTAACGGTATGCGGCGTGCAGGACGGCTACTTTGCGCCCGAGATGGCGCACAGCGTGGCCGCCGCCATTCGCGCGGCGGCGCCGGATCTCTTGTTCGTTTGCCTTGGTTCCCCCCGGCAGGAGGAGTGGATCGCGGTTCACCGCCCGCCCTGCCTGGCCATGGGCCTTGGCGGCGCCTTAGACGTGTGGGGCGGCGAAGTCAAGCGCGCGCCGCAGATCGTTCAAAAAGCCGGCATGGAATGGCTGTGGCGCACCCTGCGCCAGCCCTCTCGCCTGGCGCGCCTGCCGGCGCTGGCCGCCTTTTCTGCCCGCGCAATGTGGGATGCCCACCTCACAAAAGGGGAAAAATGTCAAAAAGAGGGGTAGTTTTTCTCTTTTTCCCTGTCAGATGTTACAAAAATGGGAATTATTTAACAAACCTCTTGCAAGTTCGCAACGTTTGTGTTATAATAAACGATGGTAAAGAGTGAAGTGCTCTTTTTAGCAAGGTTATCAAAAAAATAAAAAATATATGGAGGACACAAACATGGCAGTTAAAGTTGCGATCAACGGCTTTGGCCGCATCGGCCGTCTGGCATTCCGTCAGATGTTCAACGCAGAGGGTTATGAGATCGTTGCCATCAACGACCTGACCAGCCCCAAGATGCTCGCTCACCTTCTCAAGTACGATTCCGCTCAGGGCAGATACGCTCTGGCTGATACCGTATCGGCTGGCGAGGACAGCATCACCGTAGACGGTAAGACCATTAAGATCTATGCAGAGAAGGACGCTGCAAATCTCCCCTGGGGTGAGATCGGCGTTGACGTAGTTCTGGAGTGCACTGGCTTCTACACCTCTAAGGAGAAGTCCATGGCTCACATCACCGCTGGCGCGAAGAAGGTTGTTATCTCCGCTCCCGCAGGTAAGGATCTGAAGACCATCGTTTACTCTGTAAACGAGAATACCCTGACCAAGGATGACCAGATCATCTCTGCTGCATCCTGCACCACAAACTGCCTGGCTCCTATGGCAAAGGCACTGAACGATTATGCACCCATCCAGAGCGGTATCATGACCACCGTTCACGCCTTCACCGGCGACCAGATGGTTCTGGACGGCCCGCACAGAAAGGGCGACCTGCGCCGTGCTCGCGCCGCTGCTGTGAACATCGTTCCGAACTCCACCGGTGCTGCTAAGGCTATCGGCCTGGTAATTCCCGAGCTGAACGGCAAGCTGATCGGCTCTGCTCAGCGTGTTCCGGTTCCGACCGGCTCTACCACCATTCTGGTTGCCGTTGTAAAGGGCGAGGGCGTATCCGTTGAGGGTATCAACGCCGCTATGAAGGCTGCCTCCTCCGCTTCCTTCGGCTACACCGAGGAAGAGCTCGTTTCCTCTGACGTAATCGGTATCACCTACGGTTCTCTGTTCGATGCAACCCAGACCATGGTTACCGAGATCGGCAACGGCCTGTATCAGGTTCAGGTTGTTTCCTGGTATGATAACGAGAACTCCTACACCAGCCAGATGGTTAGAACCATCAAGTATTTCGCTGAGCTGTAAGAGCAAACGCAAAAAAGCTGAGGCAACGCCTCAGCTTTTTTGTTTTTTATGCCCCGCCTAAGTGAGGCTTTTGTTAAGCGGCATCCGCAGGCACGAAGGGCTCTATGCCCAAAGAAAGCAATGTCTCTTTGGATGGCATTTCATCGAACCCTTGCCACTTTACCTGGTATTTTATACCGTCCTGTTCTGCATACAGCTGTACGGCTAATGGAGTAAGAGTCGTTTCTCCTTCCACGTTTGCTTCCTCCATGGTATACAACTGAAAACCGACTACACTTTTTTCGTCATCCTCCAAAAAGATACGATGCGCTACCATATTGCCGTACGTCCATTTTACAGAACCCGTTTCTTGAATCCATTCCTCTTTATATGGTTCGCCTGGCTTCCAATTCAACCATTCCTCCACCGACCACGTAAGGCTTCCAAATTGATACGAGGCTCTTCCGTATGTTCCCAGGTCATATGACACTGTATATGTATCGTGCGCTAATTGACAAAGCTGCTCATGGAATACCGGTATGCCATTGATAGGCGCAGCAATGAACAATACATTCATATTGCATAAAGGAATTCGTTCCTGCTCATCCCGAGGAAACTCATCCATGATAAGGAATAGCTTCTCTATAGATAAGCTTTCTTCAGAAAAGGCTCTCTGCATATCAGCAACCGAAGAAAAAGAAACACTCACCGGATGCCCCGTGTACACAGATTCCTCGATTCTTTCTCTCATGCATTCGCGTATGCAAGCTTCATCCTCTTCTGTAATGATCAAAAACCATTGATTTTCTGCATCTATCATGATTTCATAGCAACTGCGTTCGTGGGAACACGAGCTGCAAAACAGCAGAATCGCGAGAATAAAAATACAAATAAATTTTTTCATGCTTTATTACACCTAGTTTCCGACATGAATCTTTGTAGGCACTAATGGTTCAAGCAAAGCCGTACATGAATCGCAAAAAGGCTCTACCGTTCCATTTAAGATGCCTTGATAAAAATCCATCAACATGTCGGGAACACTTTCATCACCCGCACCGTTCGGGCAGTGCGTTTTTCAAATACTTATGAAAATTCTATACTATAAAGAACGAATGGAGAGGTATAGTTGCGAGTAAAATAAACTTTGCAAATCGAACCATCCGAAACGGGAAAATCCAAAGAGGAGATCGCGCTAATATATAAATCAGTATATATAGGTAGTCCTACCACTTGTATTACTTCTGCAACAGACATTCCTTTTTCTAAACTCATATAATCTTGCCTTGTTGCAAGCTGAGATACAAGGGTTGTTTGCACATTCGTTACATGATATCTGCCGGCTTCATCTGCCGTTATTTCTAACAAGACTGATTCGCCATTTACAGCGCGGAAAAAATAGTGCCCGTGCCAATAAACATATTCTTGATTCACCTCTAACGGTTCCAATAGCAACTCAACCTCTTCGATAGTCATACCAATTGTAAAATCCGAAACAGATAACTGTGTCACTGGCAAATAGGCATCTTTAAACTTTACATCCACAGTCTGTGGCTCCTTTCTGCAAGAAGGAAAACAAACAAGCAAAATACAACACAACAACAAAAACAAACAGTTTTTTCGCATTATTTCCTCCATTTCTTTTTATCCAAAAATGGGATAAAAATTGTTTAATGGCGTAACTGCTTTCAGGCCTCCTTTTTTCTTTCATGCAGCCCCGCCCCGGGGCGGGGCTTTTGTCACGCGACATCCTCAGGCACGAAGGGCTCTAAGCCGAAGGAAAGCAGCCATTCCTCCGTCGGGCGCTCGGGTATATTATACATGGACACCCAAAAATGCTTTGCATGATCTGTTCCATACATCTCGATAAAATAGGGAACTGTTTCAGAAGGAGCATCATAAAGGAAGGAGTTGTGTGACGAGGTTTGTTCTACAAAATATTTCTCTACCACGTGTATCGTTTTGTTAGAAGTCGACAACGTATATATAACAGTTTTAAATATACCACCCTTTCCTGTCGACCAATTTTCTGTTGCATTGCGATCCGGTGTAGATAGAATTTTGTCAAATCCTGTTCCGGCTTCATATTTCTTCATAGCAGAGGCATATTTTCTTTCATATGTATACAATGGATATATGCTAAAGCTCGTACGATAGTGCTCCTTGTCTCCCATGTAATAAGAGAAATTGAAACTGTCCCCTTTCCAAGTTATGCTCTCGTGCGCATGAAAACCTTCTGGGGTGGTGGGCTGATACAATTGATTTATGTCTGCAATAGGGATTCTACCATAAGCATCTTTTCCAAACGTATCCCTTATCTGTGCTAGATCATATTTATCTAACTGAAAATTTGTTATTTTCGTATACATATCTTGCAAAGATGAAAAATGCAATCCCGCCCAATCTGTCCCTGGGCCAAAGTCCGCTTTATCTGTGAAATTAAAATATACCGTATCTCCTTCCTTGGTTAGCGTGTAAGTTTCGCCTATTAGAGGGTATTTAATCTGTTTTGCACACGCCACAAGCGAAGCTACACAGAAGCAAGCGATAAATAATGATAAGATTTTTATACGCATCTCTTTCCTCCTTTATACTTGATTTCCCGCATGAAAACACCCTGGAATCATGGACGTTAATGTGTTTTTACAAGAAGTACAAAACGGAACAACTTCATCATTTTCTTCTCTGTTTCCTTTCAGAGTTGCATAATAAGTCGTTGATGCATCTTCCTCAAAATATTCCATTACACAAACATATTCATCTTCAACATCATGACCATCTCCATATACATCAGGCATACCAAAGGTGTGAGCCAGCCCCTCCTCCTGCTCAAAAAGTCGGTTTACGTGCCCCTTTTCCGCGTTTTATTGAGAAGTCTATTGCCGTGTAACGAATATACTTTCATGTATAGTATACCATATTTCCCCAAATGCTGTCAATACCGCATCATGCACAAAGATATTGTTCATAAATTGTGCATAGTATCTAAAAAATCGAGAGAATATGAATAATGTAAAAACAAATTATGCATTTTGTGCAAAAAAGAACACCCCGAGAGAAAGGCTCCCGGGGCGAATATTATGACAAGGCAGCGTGGTGCGTGCGAAAGAGATCGTTTTCGGCATAGGTCTCCTTGGCGGTCTCGATAAAGGCAACGCAGGCGCGGCTGATGTAGCGGTTATGCTTATAGCCAATGTACATGCGCCGGGTGGCGTGCGGGCTATCCAGCCGGTAATACAGGCAATTGCGGCCGCGCGCCGCGGTAACGATGGTATCGGTCACGAAGGCCACGCCCATGCCGGCGCAGGCCAGGTTATACGAGGTGATCAGCTGGTCAAGCCGGATGCGCACACGGGGCGTAAAGCCGGCCTCCTCACACAGGGCGGCGGCACGGCGCTGCATATCGTTGCCCTTTTTCAGCACCAAAAACAGCTCCTCGCGGAACAGCGAAAGATCGACCGCCGGGCAATCCGGCTCCAGGTGCCGGCCGGCCAGAATATCCTCGTTACCAAGGGCATAGCCGGCCAAGCGGCGATTGATCGGCAGTGCCTCCGGCACGGCCAGCAGCAGTGACTCGTCCCCCAGCGGCTGGGCGGTGTACAGATCGGGGTCAAAATTGTGGGCCACCAGCAGGTCGATCGCCTCGGTCAGCAGCAGCTGGCGCAGGTCTGGCGAGTTAGATTCCACCAGCTCGACCTCGATGCCGCTGTATTTTTCTGAAAAGCGCATGATGATAGACGGCAAAATAAACGAGGAAACAAAGTTTTCCCCGCTGACCACCACGCGGCCGGTACGCAGCTCAGACATATCGGCCAGCTTATCCCGCGTTTGTCGCTCGATCTGGCGAATGCTTTCTAACGCCGCGATATACACCTTCCCTGCCTCGGTCAGCGAGATGGGCGAGGTAGAGCGGTCAAAGATGGTAATGCCCAGCGCCTTTTCCGCCTTTTTGACCGAGGTGGAAAGCGCCGGCTGCGAAACGTACAGATTTTGTGCCGCCGCCGAAAAGCTGCGCTCCTTATAGACCTCGTAAATATAATCCTGCTCTGTCATAAAGCTCCTATAAATTTTATTAATATCTTTTATTCATTTATTTGTATTTGATTATAACACAGTTATATGATATAATCAATAGGAAATTTATTTTTTTGGAGGATTTTTCAAATGAAGAAGATTCTTTCTCTCGTTCTGGCAGCTGTGATGCTGGGCACCTGCCTGTTTGCCTTTGCTTCTTGCGGCACAACCGGCACGGCTATTAACATCAAGACCGGTGGTACCGGCGGTACCTACTACGGCTTTACCAACGCGGCAGCACCTATGCTGGGCACCAAGACCGGCTACACCTGCACGGTTCTGACCTCCGGCGGCTCTGTTGACAGCCTGAAGTCTATCGGCGTTGGCGACTGCAACATGGCCATCGTACAGAACGATACCATGGTAAACGCCTACAACGGCCTGACCGCAAACTTTGAGAGCGGCGCCATCAAGAACTTCTCTGTTCTGGCTCACGTTTACCCTGAGGTCGTTCAGATCGTTTGCGCCGGCAAGAATGCCGAGAGCATCAAGACCCTTGGCGACCTGAAGGGCTCCGGCCTGAGCGTTTCTATCGGCGATATGGGCTCCGGCGTTGAGGCAAATGCTATCGCCCTGATGACCAAGTACGGCCTGACCTTTGAGCAGAATGCTGACGGCGCTTGGACCTCGCCTGACATTACCATCCGTAACCTTTCGGTTGCGAACTCGGCTGATGCCATGAAGGACGAGGCGCTGGACGTATTCTTCTTCACCTCCGGTGCTCCTGCAACCTCGATCACCGAGCTGACCACCAACGGCAACCCCACCGGTGCTTACATGCTGAGCCTGAGCGATGACGTTATGGAATCCTTCATCGCTGATAACAAGATCGACGGCAAGTACGACGTATTTGCTAAGCAGACCATCACCCACGATCAGTACGACTTCATTCCCGAGGGTGAAGTGATCAACACCATCGGTGTTACCGCTACCTACATCGTATCCAACTCGCTGAGCGAGGAGGTTGTTTACAACCTGACCAAGGCGCTGTGGGAGAGCAAGGCCGACCTGCTGACCGCACACTCTATCTCCTCGAACATGGACGTTGACCGTGCCTTCACGACTGTTGGTAACGTTCCGGTACATCCCGGCGCTGCCAAGTACTACCGTGAGCTTGGCCAGACCGTTGAAAACGTAGCCGATCTGGGCGCGTAAACCGAATGCTTGTTAATTCGCAACGGCCGGCCGGCCGTTGCGAATTGATTTTATAAGGAGTTTATCACATTGGATAAGGAAATGAAAACCCAAGCAGAGCAGGATGCCGCCGCGATCTTAAAGGAGCTGGATGCCGACAGCAAGGAACGCGAGCTGCGTGGCTGGCGCAAGAATATCTACCAGATCCTTCTCGTAGCCTTTGCGGTGTACGCCCTGGTCTCTGCCCTTCTCTTAAAAAGCCAAACCGAGTATACCAAGCTGCCGCTTTTCGTTGGCCTGGCGCTCTTTATCGGCTTTTTGAAATTTCCGGCCTGCAAAAAGCACGCCCTGCGCGAAAACTACATACCGTGGTATGATGTGGTGCTGGCCTTCCTTTCGCTGGCCGTATACCTCTACTACCCTATGATGCAAAGCAAGATCATCTACATGGGCGGTATGATCGGCACCGAGCAGGTGATCGTGGGTATCATCGGCATTCTGCTGCTGGCAGAGGTTTGCCGCCGCTCGACCGGTATTCCGCTGATCGTGGTGGTGAGCGCCTTTGTTGCCTACTCGATCTACGTGCTTTACACACGCAACCCGGCCACCTTTGTTCCCCGCCTGATCTACGATCTGTTCTACAATATGAACAACGGTGTGTTCTCTACCCCGATCTCGGTATGTAGCGGCTTCATCGTGATCTTTATCGTATTCGGCTCCTTCTTGGAAAAGACGGGTATTGGCGGCTTCTTCGTTGACCTGGCCAACTCGATCGCCGGCTCCTCGGCCGGTGGCCCTGCCAAGGTTGCCGTTATCTCCTCGGCGATGGAGGGTATGTATTCCGGCTCCTCGGTTGCCAACACGGTTGGCTCTGGCGCTGTGACCATTCCTACCATGAAGCGCACCGGCTACAAGCCGGAATTTGCTGCCGCCGTTGAGGCCGCTGCCTCTACCGGCGGTCAGATCATGCCGCCTATCATGGGTGCGGCCGCTTTTCTGATGAGCCAGATCACCGGTATTCCCTACGCCACCATCGTCATTGCCGCCATCCTGCCTGCCGTGCTCTACTTTGCCGGCATCTTTATGATGGTGCACTTTGAAGCAAAGCGCCTTGGCCTGAAGGGACTGCCGAAGGAGACCCTGCCGAACTTCTTTAAGCTGATGCTGAAGAAGGGCTATCTGCTGATTCCGATCGCGGTGCTGATGATCTGCATGAACCAGTACACACCTGCCATGTCGGCCAGTTATGCCATCCTCTTTGCCATGGCCATCAGCCTGCTGGATGAGGATTTTGTTACCGACCTGGCCTCTCGCGATAAGGAAAAAATCAAAACCGCGCTCTTTAGCCTGCTGCTGCTGGCTATTCCGCTGGTTTCCTGCTTTGTGCTTGGCCTGTTCCTTGAGACCGGTGCTGCCGTATTCTGCTCGATTGCCGTTGCGGCGCTCTGCTCCTTCTTTTCAAAGAAAGCACCCCTGACCCCCAGAACCACCTTTGAGGGCTTTATGGGTGGCACCAACAGCACCATCGGCGTTGCCGTTGCCTGCGGCATGGCCGGTATCATTGCCGGCTGCGTAGCCGCCACCGGCCTTGGTTCTACCCTGATCACGCTGATCGTTCCGCTGGCCGGCAGCTCTACCTTCCTTGCCCTGTTCTTGACGATGCTTTGCTGCATCGTGCTGGGCATGGGCGTGCCTACCACGGCCAACTACGTGATCATGGCTACCATCACGGCGCCTATTCTGATCAAGATGGGCATTCCCATGCTGGCAGCGCACATGTTCGTATTCTACTTTGGCATCGTAGCAGATATTACGCCGCCGGTAGCGCTGGCCGCCTACGCCGGCTCTGCCATTGCCAAGTCGAACCCGCTGAAAACCGGCGTTACCGCCACCAAGCTGGCCATTGCCGCCTTCATTGTGCCCTATATGCTGGCCATGAACCCGGCTATGCTGATTATTGATACCCAGCCGCTGCAGGTGGTGCAGATCGTGATCACATCGCTATTCGGTATCTTTGGTCTTTCTGCTGGCCTTGAGGGCTACGTGCTTCGCCCGGCAGGCTGGGTTGAGCGCATCATTCTGGTTGCCGCCGGTCTGATGCTGGTCATTCCCGAGCTGATCACCGATATCGTTGGTATCGTGCTGATCGTTGGCATCATTCTCTTCCAAAAGTTTTTCAAAAAGAATACCCCGCCCTCGGTCTTGAAAGAGGCTGAGGCGTAACGCGAAAAATCCCTACGGGCAGCCGTAGGGATTTTTTGTATAAATGCTTTCCACACGGTGAACACTATGGACGAATAAACACCGAAAGGAAACAAGATCATGAAACGAAAACTCTCCTGTTTACTGCTCTTTTGTCTGTTAGCCGGTATGCTGGCCGTGCTGCCGGCGGCAGCCTACACGCGCATCAGCTACGGGGCAGACCACCTGGCCGACCAGGCCGAGCTGATCAAGACCGCGCTGCGTGGTGACCCATTCACCTTCTCGGAAACTGATTTCAAGCAGGCCCTTGGCGTAACCCGGATCGAAAACGTGACGGTGCTTTCTCTCCCCCCGGCCACAGACGGCGTGCTAAAGCTGCGTGACACCCCCGTGGCGCGTGGCCAGATCATAGCGTGCAAGGAGCTTGACAAGCTGACCTTTACCCCCGCCACAGAAAGCATGGAAAGCACCAGCTTTTCCTTCTGCGTCAATTCTGCCGCCGGCACCACCGCGCTGACCTGCACCCTGCGCACGGCCGAGCGGGTCAACTATGCCCCCACCGTGGCCGGGCTGAATGAGGCCGCCCTTTCTGTGCACACGCAAAAGGAGATCGGCGTTTACGGTCAGATGAAGGCCGAGGATCCGGAGGGGGATGCCCTGACCTATCTGATTCTCACCTATCCGGAAAAGGGCACCTTGACCGTACTGGACAGCGCGCGTGGTGAATTTCGCTACGTGCCGCAGGCCGGGCACACGGGCAGCGACCACTTTTCTTACGTGGCGCGCGATGCCTATGGCAACTATTCCGGCATTGCCGATATGCGCATCACCGTTTCCGCACGCAAGAGCAGCCTGGTCTATGCCGATATGGAGGGGCATGCCGCCTATAACGCGGCGCTGGCCATGGCAGAGGGCAATATCATGCTTGGCTCTTTAGAGGGGGATCATATGTATTTCCACCCGGAGGAGGAGGTCTCCCGCGGTGAATTTTTGGTCATGGCGATGAAGAGTGCCGGCATCAAGCCGGCTGCCGGGGTCACGGAGACCTGGTTTGATGATGATGCAAGCATTCCAAGCAGCATCAAGGGCTACGTGGCCACCGCGCAGCTTTACGGCTACGTGAATGGCAGCTTTGATGGCACCGGCCTTTATTTTAACGCAGACAAAAGCATCACCCGTGCCGAGGCAGCCGTGATGTTAAACAACATTCTTGGCGCGGCGACCCCTGCCGTGCTACCCACGATAGCCGATGCGGCCGACATCCCCGGCTGGGCAAGAGATGCCATTTACGCGCTCTATGATGTCGAGATCTTTACCGTGTCTGCCGATGGCGCTCTTTCCCCCACCGCCGCCATGACCCGCGCCGATACAGCCGGTGCACTTTACGCCCTGATGAATATGCAATAAAGAACTGCCACGCGCCTTAGCGTGTTATCCTTGACGGAGAACACGCAGTCAAATCCGTCTTCGACGGGTGAAATCCACTGTTGGTGGATGAAATCGCTTTCGCGATGAAATCCTGCTTCGCAGGGTTGTATGTAGACGGATTTGATTTCATCCAAGGTTTATCCTTGGATTTCATCTGAGCAAGGCGAAGATTTCATCGTTGCTTGCAACGATTTCATTCCACAAACAGAAAAGAGAGAGCATTTTCGGCTATAAACCGATTTGTTCTCTCTTTCTGCTGTTATAAGGGTTTGGGCTTAACTCATAATGCGTTTGACCGGTCAAACGCGATGCTTGTACTTTTGCCAAAGTACAAATTCTCCGATAAGAGCATCACGCCTTTCGGCGCGTGGCAGTTCTTCTTGATTTTTACAAAAAGATATGCTACAATAGAATAAGACAGATTTTGGAAAGGAGCGCGCCATGCCCGTTTTGCTGATAGGACTTTCGTTGCTCTTTTTATTGCTGACCGAATGGCCGCTTGCGCGGCGCGCTGGCAACCCTATGGCAGATACCCTGCGCACGGCACGCTTTTGGTGCCGCTTTGCCCTTTCGCTTGCTTTTTCGGCAGCGGCGCTGCTGATTGCCACGCAGGAATTTTCTTCGCTGTGGCAGGTCTCGTGGCTGACACTTTCTGTCGCGCTGGCATCGACCCTCGTCTTTGCCCTGCTCTCGCTCTGCCTACGCCTGCTTGCTGGCGGGCGGTGGCTCCTACGCCTGGCCTGCGCCCTGGTCTTTGCCCTGTTGCTTTCGGTGTTTTGCGAGGTGATCGTATTCAACCACCGCGCCATTGCTACAACCGGCCTGCAGCCGATCGAGATCGGGCAGCACATGGGCGTATCTAACGTAACCAGCGAGAAGCGTGAGGACGGCTTTTACGAGATCTACCCCGGCCGGCGACTGGTGCTGAACCTGCCGGATACGGCACTGGAGATGAAAACGCTGTTCGTAGAGCTGGAGGCCTATCTCGATGAGGTGCCGGTTGACCTGTTTACCGTAACCGTTTCGGTAACCGATGCAGGTAACAGCGCTTTTTTGGTCTGCCCGGCAAGAACGATTGCTGCCGCATCCCCCCTTTCCCGCTATATGACCATGCAGCTGCACGGCATCACCGACCAGCTGCGCATCACGGTAGAGGCAGATATGGACCTGGTGGCCCTGCGCCACGTGACGGTGAATGCGCCGATCCCCTTTTCCTTTTCGCTTGGCCGCACCGCCGCGGTTTTCGCCATTTTGCTGCTGGCGCTTGCCCTGCGGCCGGGTAGCAAGCTGTACCTGCCACGCTTAGCCCCCTTTGGCGGGCGCAAAATCGCCTGCACGGCACTCGCCCTGCTACTGCTGTTCGCGCTCTGCCTGTCGTTTTCCGCCGGCACGCCCTGGCTTTCTACCAATATGGCCACGCACCAGGCACAATACGCCGAGCTGGCAGAGGCCTTTCTTTCTGGCCGGCTGGATCTTTATATGCACGAGCCGCCCGCCTTTCTTGCCGAGATGGACAACCCCTACGATACCTCTGCACGCAAGGTGCTGGAGACCAAGACCGGAGAAACGGCCTACTGGGATGCCGCCTATTACGAGGGGCGCTACTACGTTTATTTCGGCGTTTTGCCGGTCTTGCTGCTCTACCTGCCCGCAAGGGTGCTAACGGGCACCCCGCTTTTGAACGGCGTGGCCGTTTTGCTGCTGCTTCCGCTCTTGCTTCTGGCAGTATTTGCCCTGGTCTATGAGCTGATTTGCCGCTTTGGCCGCGCAGAGGAAACGCCCCTGCTCACCTACCTGCTGCTTTCCTGCATGCTGGCGGTCGGCAGCGGCGTGCTGACCTTTGCCCTATACCCAGATATGTATTCGGTGCCCATTCTCACCGGCCTGGTCTGCACGGCCGCCGGGCTTGCCCTGTGGCTGCGCGCGGGGAGAGACCCTGCCTGCATACGCCCCCTGCCGCTGGCACTTGGCTCGCTTTGTATGGCGCTGGTGGCCGCCTGCCGGCCACAGCTGCTGCTGCTTTCTCTCTTATCGCTGCCGTTGTTTTTTGATGCCGTGGTGCGCAAGCGCACGCTGTTTTCCCGCCGCGGCCTTTGGCATACGCTGGCAGCCTGCCTGCCCTACGTAGCCGTGGCCCTGCCGATTATGTGGTATAACGCTGCCCGCTTTGGTTCCCCCTTTGATTTTGGTGCCAATTATAATCTAACCACCAACGATATGACCCTGCGCGGCTACGAGGTAGGGCGCATTGGCCTTTCCTTCTTCACCTATCTGCTGCAGCCGCCCGTGATTACCGGCAAATTCCCCTTTCTGCAGCCGGTAAAGCTAGAAACTGCCTATATGGGCGTTACCATTGCCGAGGGCACCTATGGCGGCCTGTTTGCCGCCTACCCCTTTTCCTGGCTTTCCCTCTTACCCCTCCTTTTCCGTGATCTGCGCAAAAAGCCGGGGGCTACCACCGGGCTGCTGCTGCTTGCCGGTGGCATCCTCCTTGCCTTGTTTGATGCGCAAGGGGCCGGCATCCTGCAGCGCTATTATGCCGATTTCTTGTTGCCCATCCTTGCTTCTGCCATCATCGGCTATCTGCTTGCCACCCGTGATGCCCCGCCCGCGCACCGCCGCTATTGGCACCACGCCCTGCTCTTTAGCGCGCTTTGTCTTGGCATTTACGAGGTGCTGCTGCTTTTCACCTACCTTGGCCCCGCCCTTGGCGCGGCTATCACCTTCTGGGGGTAACGCCATGAACGAACCAAGCATTGCCGTGCTTCTGCCCTGCTATAATGAGGAGCAAACGATCGGGGGCGTGGTCACCGCCTTTCTGCAGGCGCTTCCCACCGCCACAGTCTACGTATACGATAACAACTCCACCGATCGCACCGCCGAGATCGCTGCCTCGTTTGGCGAGCGCGTAGTGGTGCGGCATGAACGGCAACAGGGCAAGGGCTGCGTGGTGCGCCGCATGTTTCGGGAAATAAAGGCCGATTGCTATCTAATGGCCGACGGTGACGATACCTACCCAGCCGAGGCGGCACCAGCGCTTGTGAAGGCCGTGCTGGAGGATGGTTACGATATGGCCATTGGCGACCGTCTCTCCTCTACCTACTTCCGCGAGAACAAGCGCCCCCTGCACAGCATTGGCAACCGGCTGGTGCGCGCCATGGTCAACCGTATCTTTCACGGCAGCGTGCGGGATATTATGACCGGCTATCGCGCCTTCAGCTATGCCTTTGTCAAATGCACGCCTATCCTCTCTGACCGGTTTGAGGTTGAGACAGAAATGACCATCAACGCGCTGGATAAGAAGTTTTCTATCTGCGAAATCCCAGTTGCCTACCGCGACCGCCCTGCCGGCAGCCACTCTAAGCTGCGTACCGTGCGTGACGGCACGCGCGTGCTTTCCACCATTCTGCACATGTTTCGCGACTATCGGCCGCTCGGCTTTTACGGTTTGCTTGCCGCCCTGCTGGCAGTAGCCGGCGTAGCACTGTTTATTCCCGTGTTTTTAGAGTACCTGGCCACCTCGCTGGTGCCGCGCATGCCTACGCTGGTCGTTTCGCTGGTGCTGTGCTTGGCTGCCATGCTCTCCTTTACCACCGGCAGCATATTGGCCGTGTTGATCAAAAAGGACCGCCAGCGCGCGCAGATTGAGCGCAATATCATTACCGGCCTTCATCAGGCCGGGAAAGGAAATCAACAATGAATCAAGAGCCCCGTCGCCGCGACCTATTCGACCGCATTTTGTCTCTGCCGCTTCTGCGGCTGCTTGCCCCCTTTTATAACCGACACCGCGAGGTGCTGCTCTACCTCTTTTTTGGGGTGCTGACCACCGCCATCAGCTGGGCAAGCTTTTACCTGCTGCACTACCCGCTTGCTATCAGCGAGCTGCTGGCCAACGTTCTTTCCTGGGTGGCCGCGGTGCTGTTTGCCTTTATCACAAACCGCGTATGGGTCTTTTCGGGCAAGACGGGCAAATTTCTCCCAGAAATGGGGAAATTTTTCGCCAGCCGCCTGACCACGCTGGGGGTCGAGGAGCTGATCATTCTGGTCTTTGTAACCTGGCTTTCGTTTGAGGCAATGGTTGTCAAGATGCTGGGCAACGTGGTCGTTCTGGTATTAAACTACGTCCTCAGCAAGTTCTTCGTATTTATCAAAAAATAGAAAAACGCGCGATCCGGGAGATAGATCGCGCGTTTTTTTATTTTTGTTTTTTTGCCAGACGGCGCAGCGGCGGCAGCAGCAGCGGCACCAGGATGCAGGAAAGGGCAATGCGCACGCCGCTGTTGATCAAACGCGGCAGGGCGATCAGATGCAGGGCCTTGACCGCATATTGCATGATATAGCCGTCAAGGTACAGGGCGGCGGTGTTGCATACCGTCAACACCAGCTCGGCCACTACGATCACCACCAGTAAGAGCGCCGGCCTTCTGCCGCGGCGAACAAGCAAAAAGCCAAGTGCCGCAACCACAGCCAACACGACCACAGGTGCCATCCACAGCGGCGTGGTAGGAGAGAGGCCGTAGGGCGACATCAGCTGCTCTAAAAAGCTGCCAAGCAGGGCGATGACCACCGCATCCTGCATGCCGAACAGCCAGGCCGAAAGAAAGATCGGCAGGCTGACCAGCGATACCTCAAACCACGGCGTCTTGAAGGAAAAGACCGTGCTGAACACCACGTACAGGGCAACCAGCATGGCATCCAGCACCAGGCGACGGATCTTTTGTTGGGTAGACGATTTTGTTTTCATAAAAAAATACCTCCCGTATCACAGATTCTCGCTCTGTGACGGGAAGCACAAAAACGCCCCATAACAGACAGCGGGATGCGAAAGCCGTACCGCAATGCCGGGTGGCATTTTCGTCCGGTGGGCAACTCCCCGTCCCACAGGCACTTCACGCACGGTTTTCTACTCTGCTCTACTATAAAATAGATGGGAGTATTATAGCATATCTCTTACCAAATTGCAAGAGATATATACGGCTTTTATCAAAATTTGTGAAAAATAATAAAACAAGGCTAGCGCGGGAGGAGCAAGCCCCTCCCCTACCGGTTATGGGCGCGGCACCGCCGTAGGGATCAACGCCCCGGCGCGCCCGTGCTACAATATGAAAAACCCCGCCCCGGGGGGAGACCCGGGACGGGGGGGAAACGTAGCAAATTTAAGCGTTTTCTTGCTCTAACGCGTTTTTAACCGACTTGGTGATGCTGGTCAGGTCATCAACAACCAGACCGTTTGAATCCATCAACAGGTCGCTTGCGCCAAAGATCTGGAGATCGCAGATCGGTGCCTCATAGCTTTTCATAAAATCGTAAACCTCCTTTACTGCTGTGCTGCCTGATAAGCCGTAGCCTTTTCGCCAAGGGCGGAAATTGCCTTCAGCACATTCAGCAGCGCCGTATTCTCTGCATTGGCTGCATTGCTATAAACGCGGTAAGCGTATACGCCTACGCCGTAGGTCAGCGTTTCGCTGATGGCGTTGCCCTCTTCATCCAGCACGGTGATATCCAGCGTCTTGTCATAGGCGCTCATCGGAACGCTAAGAACGGCCTGATACGTATCACCCACCAAAACGGCATCTACCGTTGTGGCTGCGCTGCCATCGGTATAAGCAAACTGCACCTTCAGCGCGCCGGTGACCTCACCCTTAAAGGTGATCTTCATATCAATGGTATCGTTCAGCAGCAGGGTCGCACCCTGGAAGGTGACCTGCTCCTCTACCTCATCGGTGATCGAAGCGGCAGCCTCCTTCGGCGCGGCCAGATCGGCTAGGGCACTCTGCTCTACCTTTGTCAAAGCGCTGCTATTGAAGTAGGCATCTGCCATAGCGCCGTAAAGCATGGTCGCGTCAGCCAGCTCGGCAACGGCGGTATCCTCATGCTGCTCATACAGCCCCAGCAGTGCATCGACCGAGATCATGCCCTTGCGCAGCACACGGTCGCCATCCAGGATCTGATAAGGAATATCCTGATCCACGTTCTTGGCGGAAATGTTGGTATAGCTCTTGGTTACCGAGCCAGGTGCCGTCAGGACCGTTTCATCACCCAGCTTGATGGTATAATTACGCTCGCTTTCTACCGTAGCGTGGATAGCAAAGGCATCACCCAGATGCAGGCTGGGCGTAATATCTGCATAGATCGGGCAGATGGTGGTGTAATCGATCGCTGCGCTGAACATGGTGCCGCGCGTTTTGAAGTATCTATCACCCGTAATACCGGCAATAGAATCATAATTGCTGCGCACCAGCAGGTCTACCGTGCTACCACGGCTGAGATAAATATCTGCAAGGGCATCCCCTGCCGCTGCCATCGCGACAGCAGAAACGTCACTATTGAAGTTGTCAGAGGTAAACCAGCTATCATCTGCCGGCCAGATCTTCTGGTTGTCAACAAAGATAGCAACCGATACAAGACCGGGAACGTTGACGTTATTAACACCGGAACCGATGTTCGCAAACATCAGCTTAGTAATATCGATATTGGCATAGCCAGCGTACGGTGCGGTATAGCGGTGACCAACTACGTAATTACCACCGGTTGCGATCGAGCCCTTTGCCCCCCAGTTGGTTTCCTGCCCGGTGGCACCGTAAATATGGAACATATTTGGATCACTCCAAGCACCAACGCCATCCTTGGCTGCCGTCCAAAGCGGTTGGTTGCCCGAATGAGCCATCAGATAAAAGTCTGTAATGGCCTGACTTTCGGTAATGCTGCCTGCAGGGAAGGCAACGAAGGACCAGCCGTTATTGTATACGGGGGCAGCCTTGCCTGCATAGTCAATACCCGGATTAGCCGGCAAGCTGCTCTGCGTATCGGCAGAGGCGTGCATAATAGAAAATCTCTCATGCACATTAACTTCGTTCTGGTACGTTACCCGCATGATAGCAGTAACGCCGGTACCATTTTCCCAGAACGACTTATCCAGATGGTTCAACCGAACAAGCAGCTCAACCTTATCACCCTGGTTGACCTGAATACCGGTCAGGGAGCCGTTGGCCGCAATGCTACCATCGCCCACCGTAACGTTGCCTGAGAAGAGTGCGGCAGCGCACTCAGCAAAATTGGCCGGCACCTTTGCCCAGTACTTAGGATGCACGGTGGTAACAGCGTCCTCACCCTCGCCGGTGGTTACCGAATAGGTATCGGCATAGTAATTGGTACCGTTGGCAGGCTCGCTGCACGGCCATACCATCTTGCCATTCACAAACACGCCCACGTAGCTACCGTTCATATTTGCCTTAAACGACGAAACGTTCAGGTCTACCGTGCCGGTAAATTCAGCCGTATAGGACCAGCCGGCGCTGTATTTTTTCACGGGAACAACGCCATACGGGCAATTCCACGCCGTAGTATTGGTATCATTAAGAACGAACGGATAATTCCCACCCCAGTAGTTTGAGTCTATTTTCAATGCACCGGGGAAGCTGGCGCGTTGATTGATAGCATCGGCCAAAAACACCTCTGTTAAGGCAACAGCCTTGTCATAGGTAGAAAGTCCGTGGCTAACGATCTCCCAGTTGCCGTGGTACGTAACAGCAGAACCGCTCTGAACCAGACCAGTAGGCGCATTCCTTCCGGAAACCGGATCATAGACACTGGAGTAACGTGTTGCCTCGGTATATATGATATCAGCAGAGAAGCCGTACAGATCGCAGGTTTCCCAGTTGGCACCCCAGTCGTTGGTATAATCATCCGGCTCGGTATCACCCGTCTTTACCTTGTCCTCAGCACGGTAGAGGAACAGGATGGTATCACCTGGCTCAACCGTCACGCCGGTTACCGTATGATGGTGGGTTTTGCCCTTTTCCATAAAGGCACCCAGCTGTGTCTTGGGGTCAGTATCCTCTACACCGGTGGGGTAGATCACCACACCATTTTTAATAATGGCCAGGTGATAGTTATTGGGGTTGGTATATCTACTTGTTTTATCGACAATAGAAACGCTGTTTTTAATCGTGACCGTACCGCCCTGAGCAGCCACGAACTGGAAGCCAATACCATCCTCAGGGGAGGAAACAGCATTGTTTGACCCCGTATCGCGAATACTGAAATACCCTTCATTGGCCCACAGAATACCGCCTGTCCAGCTGTTAGAGGTGTAGTACGTAGTGCCGGAAAACGGCGCTGTCTTAACGGCGTGATCTGTGTAATTGATAAAGGACCAGCCATCCTTAAAGCCGTCAGATTTGTTGTTAGCGATCTTCGGCCAGTTAATCGAGCCGAGAGAAAGATGCGAAGCATACATAGCCGTATACACGTCATCCCTGACGATCGCCTCACCCTTTACCTCAGTATAGGTAAGTACCGGGTGGGCAATAATGTGCGGCGAATTCACACGGCCGAATACGATATCCACACGGTCGCCGGCCTCTACGGAGAAGGCAGGCTTGTCGGTAGCGGCCAGCCGATCAAAATCGTCAAGATAATCGGTTATTACCATGGTATTCGCGCAGGTGGCATCACCCTCCTGCCAGCTCTTATAGCCTGCCACGGCATTTGCCTTAGCCTCGCCGGTCAGCGACTCAAAATAGGCCCACTTGGTATTGCTCTGATCAATATCGTAATAGGTCAGGGGTCTCACCTGCCCGACAGAACCATTGCTTCCTTCACCCTTAAATACCGAGATGGGGTAGGTCTCGTCTTCAGCGGCCGTAAAGGACTTGGTGGTAACCAGCTCGCCCTTGGCAGCCGAGGGCCACACGATCACGCCGTTGACGGCAATGGCCATGGTGATATCGGTATACAAGCCGTCATCCCATACGTTGGCGGCCTTCAGAACGTCAAAATCAAGCTCAACGTCACCGCTGACAGGCGCGTTATAGGAAAGCGCCAGCGCGCCCTGCGCGACCGTCAGCATCCGGTACCCCTGCGTCGACACGTAAATGCCGCCATAGGTCCAAGCGCTCTTGTTTTGCAGAATGCCACTACCAATGTTGTTAAACGGCACGTAAGCATCGGCAATATAGCTGCCCGCGCTCCAGCCGCCACGCCAGCCAAGCAGGGTGCTGCCCTCGAAAACCGGCCAGTTGGTAGAGGGGTTGAAGGGTGCCTTGCTGCTGACCAGATAGAAGGTCATATCAGCGGCGGCTTCGCCCCAGTAGGTAGATGCCTCGCGAATGGTGCCGTCCGGTGCCATGTGGTACCAGCCAAGACCATTTTCAGGCAAGGCGGGAATGGTAAAGTTCATCACGTCACCACTCAACGTTTGCTCGTCAACGACCACCTGTGGGTTTACGTTGGCGTTCACGAATTTGATAGTCGCGCCGGTTGCCTCGGTCTCCTCGGCCACTACCGGAAGGGCCATGGCAGGAAGAACCGTCAGCAGCATGCACGCTACCAAAAGAAGGGATAAAACTCTCTTTTTCATGATGCTTTCCTTTCGTATATTTCCCCCTGTGGGTGGGGATAGTTATACATATCTTATTATAGCATCATAAGTTACAAACTTCAATAGGCAAATTCACCAATTTTTTCATGCTCTTTTTGGCGCTTTTGCACAAACTGTATCCATTTTGAGAGCGCCAGCATAATTGTTAGCCTGTATTCAATATAAAGGTGACATTTAGAACCACCACGGCACAAAAAAAGAAGGGGCGAACCGCGGTTCGCCCCCTTGCTTGCTATGCAATTATACGATCAGCAGCTTGCGCTCGCTGTGCGTCAGATTTTCGGCGCCGGTCTCGGTCAGGTAGACCATATCCTCAATGCGCACGCCGAATTGGTTTTCAAGATAAATACCCGGCTCTACTGTCATAATAATGCCGGGGCGCAAAATCTCCTGGCAGCGGGTGTTGCAGGCCGGCATCTCATGGATCTCAACGCCCACGCTGTGGCCAAGGCCATGGCCAAAGCAGCCCTCGTAGCCCGCGCCGTAAATCAGGTCACGCGCCACGCGGTCTACCTCGTTACAGGCAACGCCGGGGCGAATGAAGGCAAGGGCGGCAGCCTGCGCGGCATATACGGTATCGTACACGCGCTTCTGCTCCTCGCTGACCGCGCCAACGGCCACGGTACGCGTCATATCCGAATGGTAGCCGTTTACCACGGCACCAAAATCCATGGTCACAAAATCGCCACGCTCGATCTTTTTATCGGTGGGCACACCGTGCGGCAGAGAGGAATTTTTGCCCGAGACCACGATAAAATCAAAGGAAACGCCCTCGCTGCCCAGGCGGCGCATATAAAACTCCATATCCAGCATGACCTCGCGCTCGGTACGGCCGGGGGTGATACGATCAAGGATGTAGGTAAAGGTCTCATCGGTCATTTTCTGCGCAGCCTTGATGCTTTCTAATTCCTCGCGCGTTTTCACGGCGCGGGCATCGACCAGCGCACGGTCGATCTTGTCGCCATCACACAGCGTGATACCCGGCAACGCCTTTTGCAGGGCGGCAAAGCGGGAAAGCGGGGTGCTGTCTGCCTCTACGTACAGGCAGGTAGCGCCATCCTGCGCAAGCAAGCAGCCAATCTGCTCCTCGGTGTTTTCCTGCAGCAGGACCTCGGCAGTCTTAACGGTAGCGCGCGCCTTTTCCACATAGCGGAAATCAATGATGAAATAGGCGCCACGCGCGGTGACCAGCACATGGCCGGCAGAGGATTCAAACCCGGTGAGGTAAAAGCGGTTTGCCCCGCTTTCGATCAGGGCGGCTTCATTGGCCGCCAGGGCGGCACGGATCTGTTCTATTCTTTCTTTCATAGCAATTCTCCTTTTTACACAATCGCTGCTAAAATAGCGCATACAAATTCATAGGTGCGGCGGACAGAGGAAACGGAAAGGCGCTCGCGCGTGGTATGGATATCCTGCATGTTCGGCCCAAGCGAAACGCACTCTAGCCCCGGAATACGATCGCTGAACAGGCCGCATTCCAGCCCGGCGTGGATCGCCTCTACGCGCATATCCGCACCGTAAAGCCGGCGGTAGGTATCGACCACGGTATCGCGCAGGGGGGATTCCCGCTTGTATTCCCAGGCGGGGTACTCGCCCTCTACGGTGAAGCTGGCACCGGCCGCCGTGGCGATCGCGCGCATCTCGGCAAGCAGGTCACTCTTCTCTGCCCCGACCGAGCTGCGAACGGAGTATACGGCGTGGATTTCCGTCTCAGCCGTTTGCAGGATGCCAAGATTAAGTGAGGTCTGCACCAGGCCGGGGATATCGGTGCTCATCTTCTGCACGCCGCAGGGGATATCCAGCAGCAGGCTTTGCAACACACGGGTGCCCTCTACGGTCAGAGCGGGGGTGGTTTTTTCATGAATCTCATAAGAGATCGAAAGACCGGGGTCGGATTCAGCATAGGTCGCTTTTACCGTCTCGCAAAAGGCACCGATGGCCTGCTCTGCAGCGGTTGCGTCAGAGACGTAGAAGCAGCAGGTAGCGCGGCAGGGGATGGCATTATCCTTGGTGCCGCCCTCGATCGAGACCAGGCGCACCTCGCAAACGGCCGAAACGGCGGCCAGCAGCATAGCGGCTACCCGGTCGGCATTGGCACGATTTTTGTGGATCTCGGCGCCTGAATGGCCGCCGCTCATGCCCTCCAGCACAACGGAAAAGCAGGTGCCGCAGGCCGCTTCGCGACACACGGGTAGGCGGATATCTGCCTGCGCGCCGCCGGCGCAGGAAACGGTAAGCACGCCCTCCTCCTCGGAATCAATATTGATCATGTATTTGCCGCGCAGGCCTGACATATCCATGGCCTCGGCGCCCAGCATGCCGATCTCCTCATCGGTGGTGAACACCGCCTCGATGGCTGGGTGGGCCAGGCTATCGTCGGCAAGGATGGCCAGCACCATGGCAACGGCCACGCCATCGTCACCGCCCAGGGTGGTGCCGTGCGCGCCGATCAGATCGCCGTCTAAGAAGAGCGACAGGCCGTCCTTATCAAAATCAATGGGATGACCGGGCTCCTTTTCGGCTACCATATCAAGGTGCCCCTGCAGAATAACGGTCGGGGCGTTCTCCTTGCCCGGGGTGGCGGGCTTGCGGATGACCACGTTGCCGGCGGCATCACTTTCTGCTGCCAGGCCGTGCTGCTTAGCAAAGCGCAAGCAATAATCAGTAGCAGCCGCCGTATTGCGCGAGGGGTGTGGCAGGGCACAAAGCTCTTCAAATATAGAAAACACCGCGCGGGGTGCACAATTCTCCAGCATAGACGTATCCTCCTTTTTACCTTATCAGTATAGCACAAAATCACCCGTTGTGCAAGAAAAAAAGGAAAGAATGCGTGCATTCTTTCCTTTTTTCTTACAGCACCGCCTTTAAGAACTGCTGCGTGCGCGGGTTTTGCGGATTTTCAAACAGCTCAGCCGGGCTGCCCTGCTCGGCGATCTTGCCGCCATCCATAAACAGCACACGGTCTGCCACCTCACGGGCAAAGCCCATCTCGTGCGTAACGATGACCATGGTCATACCCTCGTCAGCCAGCTGGCGGATGAGGTCAAGCACCTCGCCTACCATTTCCGGGTCGAGCGCGGAGGTAGGCTCGTCAAACAGCATCACCTTCGGGTTCATAGCCAGCGCGCGCACGATGGCGATACGCTGCTTCTGCCCACCTGAAAGGGTGGAGGGGTATACGTTTGCCTTTTCAGAAAGGCCAATACGCTCAAGCAGGCGCATGGCGTTTTCGCACGCGGCCTTCACGATCTCGGCCTTGGTGGTGGTGATCTCTGCAGGTTCCTTCTTCTGCCGGCGGAAAAGATTGGTAAGCGGCAGGAAGAAATTGCCCACCTTGGCACGACGCAGATTGCGCTTGCCCACGTAAACGGGGGCCAGCATGATATTCTGCAGCACGGTTTTGTTGTTGAACAGGTTGAAGGATTGGAACACCATGCCGATGTTCTCGCGGTGACGGTTGATATCCACGCGCATATCGGCAATATCCTCGCCGCCGAAATAGATCGAGCCGGAGGTAGGGTCCTCCATACAGTTGAGGCAGCGCAGGAAGGTGGATTTACCGCTACCGGAGGGGCCGATGATGGCCACCCTTTCGCCCTCGCGGATCACCTCGTCGATCTCGTCAAGCACCAAGAGGGAGCCGTAGCGCTTCGTTAATTTCTCTGTGCGGATCAGCACGTTCTCAGTTACGTCTTTCACTCTTCGCCAGTCTCCTTTCCATCAGCTTGACCAAGAAGGCAATGAACGCCACCAGAATGATGTAGATCAACGCCATGACCAGGTAGGGGATCATATATTCGTAGGAATTGGAGCCCTGATCCTGGAAGGCCTTGGTAATATCCATAGCACCCACGTAGCCGACAACGGCAGTTTCCTTGATCAGCGTGATAAACTCGTTACCCAGGGTGGGCAGGATGTTCTTGACCGCCTGCGGCACCACAACCTTAAGCATCGAGACCGAAAAGGGCAGGCCAACGGCGCGCGCCGCCTCTAACTGGCCGGGATCGACCGAGTTGATACCGCCGCGCATGATCTCGGAAATATAGGCGCCGCTGTTGAGGCCGAAGATCAAGACACAGGAATTGACCTGCGAAAGCTGCACGCCAAGCAGGGGCAGCAGGATGTAATAGCCCAGCAGCAGCTGCACCACGATAGGCGTGCCGCGGAAGAAGGCCACGTAAATATTGCATACCGTTTGCGCATAGCGCACCAGCTTTTTATAGCCGGGCAGCACCTTGACTACCGCGATCAACGTACCGATCACCAGACCAATAGCCAGGCCAAGCACCGCGATATACACGGTGTTCTGCAAGCCGGTCAGCACCTTGCGGTAGCCGTTGTTCTCTACAAAATAATCCCAGAAGATGTTCCACTTCTTTTCAAAGCGGAAGCGGGTATAAACGCTCATGCACAGGACAGCCAGCAGAGCGACCACGCAAATGATCACCAGAATATCCATCCAGTGCTTTTTCAAAAATTTAATCATGCTTCTTTCCTTTTACAGCACAAAGCAAAACAGGGGAAAAAGCCCCTGTTTTGCTTTGTATCAGGTTCTATTAGTTTGCTTCGTTCACACGCGCAACGATCGCCTTGGCAGGACCCTCGTCGATGATCACGAAATTGATATTGCCGTTCAGCATATCCTGTACGGCCAGCGAGCCGTTCATGTAGCCAACGGTGGTGAAGCCGTAGCCATCAAAGCCCCAATCGGCATCGCCCTCGCAGTACTTGGCACCGGTGGTACCGTTCTGTACGCCAACCTTTACGTCCTTACCCATTGCGTTCAGCACGGCAACAACGTCGTCAACCGTCTTGCAATCGGCAAAGGTGGTATCACCCTCCTTGGCGATGATCATCTGTGCGGCATTGTAGTAGGAGGTGGAGAAATCCAGGATCTCTCTGCGCTCGTTGCTCACGGTCAGGCCGGCAGCGGCAACGTCACAAATGCCACCCTCTACGGTAACCATTTCGCCATTCTCGCCCTCGTATTCACCGCCGAGCGCGGAAACGGCCAGACAAACGGCATCAAACTCCATGTTGCTGATGTAAAGCTCCTTGCCCAGGTAGTCGGCAAACAGAGCCATGATCTCCATATCCACGCCGTAGTACTGGTCGCCCTTCATGTACTCAAAGGGCTCGAAGGCGGCGTTGGTAGCCACGATGAGCTGAGAGCCATCGGTCTTCATCTGAGCGGCAGACTGAACAGCGGTGGGAGTACCGTCACCAAAATACTTGTTGATGATCTCCTCAAACTTGCCGTTGCCATTGATCTCAGCCATGAAGGCGTTCAGAGAAGCAAGCAGATCGGCATCACCCTTCTGCACGGCGAAAGCATACTCTTCTTCGGTCAGAGGAATGTCGATCGCCTTCACAACAGGCTCGTCGGCACCGGTGTCGGCAGGGCCACAAGAGGTAACGGCTACGGCGCTGACCAGCATCAGCACGCAAAGCATAAGAGAAAGAAACTTTTTCATGATATAACTCCTTTATAGGGCGGGCTGTATCATCTTGCCCGTCTGATTGATGCGTCTATTATACCGCATAAATATTCATATGTCAAGTGTTTTGGTGAAAGTTTTTTCTTTTTTTCTCGTTTTTTTGAATATTTTTTATATTTTCGAAAAAGCGGCTTTCGCCGTGTCTCCTTTTCGACGGTGACAGCGGTGATCGGCGCACGACGCTTGTATCAAAAAGCGAATATTATTCAGTATACAATGAAATTTTATGCAAAAAGAAAGGTCGCTTACACAGCGACCTCTCAGGGCAACAAATACTTTCGGTAGCGCTGCACCAGCTGGAAGAAGAGCTGGCCAAGCCCGATGCAGGTCAGGCTCTCACCGCCGATGACCATGGCAAGAATGAGAAAATAGACCTCGGTGCTGCCGTACACGTACATCAGAATGGGGGGCATGACGATCGCTGTCATCACCACGGGGGGAATTGACGCAAGGAAGCGCGCGAAGCGGTACTTGCCAAGATAGCGGCCGATCAGCCAGGTGAGAAAGGCGGCCACCAGGGCGCCAAGTGAGCCGAAGATGGCATCCCACAGGCTGCCCAGCAGGAAATAGCCGATCAAATACCCGACGAACAGGCCGGGGATGGCGGCAGGCGTAAAAAACGGCAGGATCATCATCGCCTCGCCAATGCGGAATTGAAAAATGCCCTGCGAAAAAATAGCGCATGCATAGGTCAGCATGGCATAAATGGCGGCAATCATGGCCGCTTGGGTAATAAAGCGTGTTTTTTTACCGACCTTACGCATGGTAACCGCCCTTTCTTTGTTTCATTATTTAATAGTATAACACACTTTCCCCAAAAATGCAATACCAACGCGCAAAGCCGTGAAAAAAACAAGCTCACCTCTTGACAAACGAAAAATACAATGTTATAATGAAGAAAAGCGATGACGGAAAGAGTAACCGTACACGACCCGGACAGAGAGAGGATGTGGCTGAGAATTCCTCACGGCGACGGCGGCGAACACCACTCCCGAGCTGCGCGCGATAAGCGCCGCCGTTTTCCCGCGTTAAGGGATATGGCTGACTGGCCTGAGTGAAAGACAAGGTGGAACCGTGCTATGCACCCTTGGCAACCGTGGTTGCTATGGGTGTTTTTTGTTTTTTTGTAAATAAATCATGGCATTGCCTTATGCATAGTGAAATCGCGCTACGCGCGATGAAATCCTCACACCGTTCGGATGAAATCCGCCTCATCCTCTCCCCGCGAAGCGGGATTTCATCGCGAAGCGATTTCATCCACCGTAGGTGGATTTCTTCCGCCATTGGCGGATTTCGTTGAAAAAAGCACGCCCTTGCGTGCGTGCTTTTTTCTGGCTGGGGTGACTGGATTCGAACCAGCGAGTGCAGGAGTCAAAGTCCTGTGCCTTAACCAATTTGGCGACACCCCAATAACTCGTTTATTATAGCACACCTTTTCGCAAATGTCAACATTTTCTTTCGTTAATATTTTTTAGTGAGGTTATAGATGTATGGAAAACCAAGTGAATCCCATCGAGATGGCGAGGCACTCGCTCTCTCACATTCTTGCCAAGGCGGTTTGCGAGCTATACGATGACGTAAAGCTGGCCATCGGCCCGGCCATTGACAACGGCTTTTATTACGATTTCGACCTGCCGCGCTCGATCACCACTGAGGATTTTGACGCGATCACCGCCAAGATGCAGGAGATCCTGAAGCGCGGCGAGGACTTCGTTTGCCGCGAGGTAAGCGCGGACGAGGCAAAGGCCATCTTTGCAGATCAGCCCTATAAGCTGGAGCTGATTGAGGGTCTTGGCGACGAAAGGATCACCCTGTACTACACGGGTGAGGACTTCGTTGACCTTTGCCGCGGCCCCCACGTGCAAAACGCCCGTGAGCTGCGCAGCTGGGCCTTTAAGATCTCCTCGGCCACCGGTGCCTATTGGCGTGGCGATTCTACCCGCCCCATGCTGCAGCGCGTATACGTATACGCCTTCCCGAACAAGCAGGAGCTGAAGGAGTACGTTGCCGCCGTAGAGGATGCCAAGAAGCGCGACCACAACAAGCTGGGCCGCGAGTTAGAGTACTTCACCACCGTAGAGAGCATTGGCCAGGGTCTGCCCATCCTGCTGCCGAAGGGTGCCAAGGTCATTCAGACCCTGCAGCGCTTCGTAGAGGACGAGGAGGCGCGCCGTGGCTACACGCTGACCATGACCCCCCTGATGGCCAAGAGAGAGCTTTACAAGATCTCTGGCCACTGGGATCATTACCTGGACGGCATGTTCATCTTAGGTGACCCGCATGATGAGACCAAGGAGTGCTTTGCCCTGCGCCCGATGACCTGCCCCTTCCAGTACCAGGTATACCTCAACCGCCCGCGCTCCTACCGCGAGCTGCCGATGCGCTTTGGCGAGACCTCTACCCTCTTCCGCAACGAGGATTCGGGCGAGATGCACGGCCTGATCCGCGTGCGCCAGTTCACTATTTCCGAGGGGCATCTGGTTCTGCGCCCCGATCAGCTGGAGGAGGAGTTCCGCGGCTGCGTGGATCTGGCCATGTACATGCTGGATGCCGTAGGCCTGCGTGAGGACTGCACCTTCCGCTTCTCGCAGTGGGATCCTGCCCGTACCGATAAGTACGAGGGCACGCCCGAGCAGTGGGCCGAGGCACAGCGCATTATGGGCGAGATCCTTGACCACATTGGCATCAACTATGAGATCGGTATTGACGAGGCCGCCTTCTACGGCCCGAAGCTGGATATTCAGTGCAAGAACGTATTCGGCAAGGAGGATACCATTATCACCATTCAGATCGATATGCTGCTGGCCGAAAAGTTCGGCATGGAGTATACCGACCGCGAGGGTAAGAAGGTACGCCCCTACATCATTCACCGCACCTCGCTTGGCTGCTATCAGAGAACGCTGGCACTCCTCATCGAGAAGTATGCCGGCGCGCTGCCCTTCTGGATCAGCGCGACCCAGGTTGGCGTGGTTCCCGTTCGCCCCGAGCATAACGAATACGCCGCCAAGGTGACCGCCGCGCTGCAGGCTGCCGGCATCCGCACTGAGGTGGATTACGAGGACGAGATGATGGGCACCAAGGTCAAGAAGTACCGCCAGGATAAGGTTCCCTACACCGTAATCGTTGGTGACAAGGAGATGGCCGAGGGCACCGTTTCGCTGAAGATCCGCGGTGGCGCCGGCGCCAATGACGTGCCGCTGGACATCTTCGTAGAAACCTGCCGCGAGCTGGTGAATACCAACGCACTGACGCTGAAAACTGAATTTTAATGACCGCCGGGGATGATTGCTTCATCCCCGGCTCTTTTATGTCGGTTTTTCCCATTTTGAAGTCTGTTTCGGCTATTGACAAGCGGGGATATTTGTGATATTCTAAGCCCAACAGGCCTTACGAAAGGAGATTCTTTATGAAGCCTTTAGCCAATGATTTCGTTGAAATTTACCGTTCTCCCGACCCACAAAATGTATATGCATGCACCCCTGCCATTTGGGTGCTGGACAGCGGCCGCTATATTTTTACCAATGACCTGATCGGGCCAAACGCGCCTGCGCAGCCGCAATTTCAGCAGCTTAACCAGCTTGGCAGCAAGATGCGCTGCGGGCAGATCTACACCTCGGATGATAAGGGAAAGACCTGGCAATACCGCTGTGCCCGTTCCTTTTTCCATGCGCGCCCCTTTGCGGCGGGCGGCCACGTTTACATTCTTGGCCACTGCGACAACCTGGTGATCTACCGCTCGGATGACGATGGTGAGACGTGGGACGAGGGACATTTTCTGACAGAGGGCGAGCTGTGGCATCAATCTGCCTGCAACGTGTGGATCGAGGGTGGCTACGTCAATCTGGTCATGGAGATCCACTATCGCCTGCCTGAAGAGGTCCCCGGCGGCTGGCCGGTAGCCGATATGGCGCCGGTGGTGATGCGCGCCAAGGTAGATGCCGATCTGACCAAGCGCGAGAGCTGGACCTTTTCTAACCGCGTTCGCTTCCGCGACATGGTAAACGAGGACGAGCTGGACATGCACGGCATTCCCTTCTACCATAGCAAAAAGCACGCAAAGGACTTTCCTGCCGGCACGTTTTTGACCGAGATGCCCGGCTGGCTGGAGACCAATATCGTGCGCATCACCGACCCCGCGCACTACTGGTACGATGAAAGCGGCAAGACCTTTCACCTCTTTATGCGGGCCCACACCGCCGGCAGCGGCTATTGCTGCATGATGAAGGCGGTGATCACCGAGGAGGACGGCAAAGAGGTCATCACCGTGCAGCCGGAGCGCAACCCCTCGGGTCGAAGGGTGATCTTTTTACCCATGCCGGGCGGGCAGATGCGCTTTCATATCCTGTGGGATGAGGAGACCAAGCTCTACTGGCTGCTTTCCACCCAGGCGACCGACACCATGCGTCGCCGCGAGCTGCTTTCTGACGAGCGCTACAACATCCCCTGTGACGAGCGTGACCGTATGCAGCTTTCCTTCTCTAAAAACATGGTCGACTGGTGCTTTGCCGGGCTGGTTGCCAAGGGTGACAGCGAAAAGCAATCTCGCCACTACGCCTGCATGGCCATTGACGGAGAGGACCTGGTGATCGTCAGCCGCTCGGGCGACAAGGATACCTTTTCCGCCCACAACACCAATCTTTCCACCTTCCACCGGGTAAAGGATTTCCGCAAGCTGGTTTATTAAGCAAGGGCAGCGCAGCAGCGCTGCCTTTCCATTTTTTACACCGCACTCGGCTGCATAAGCCCGGGGCGCGCGCGGCAATACTTTCATTACTTCCGAACGGGAGGGATGAAATGTATTATAACAAGGTGGAGATATGCGGGGTCAATACGGCGACCCTGCGCGTTCTTTCTGAGGAGGAAAAGCGTGCGCTGCTTTTGCGCCTGCGCGCGGGTGACCGGACGGCGCGCGAGGAGCTGATCTGCGGCAACCTGCGCCTGGTGCTAAGCATCGTGCAGCGCTTTTCTGGGCGGCGCGAAAATCTTGACGATCTGTTTCAGGTAGGCTGCATCGGCCTGATGAAGGCCATTGACAACTTCAACACCGATCTGGACGTAAAATTCAGCACCTACGCGGTACCCATGATCATTGGCGAGGTGCGGCGCTATTTGCGGGATAACAATTCCATTCGCGTCAGCCGCTCAATGCGTGATCTGGCCTACCGCGCCCTGCAGGCGCGCGATGGGCTGGCCAGGGCCAGCCTGCGTGACCCCACGGTAGAGGAGATTGCCCGCGCGCTTGGCGAGGAGGTGGGCGCTGTCTCTGCCGCAATGGAGGCGATCATTGAGCCGGTCTCTCTCTACGAATCAGTCTATAACGACGGCGAGGATTCGATCTACGTGATCGACCAGCTCTGCGACCGGGATAACAGCGACGAGGGCTGGATCGAGGACATTGCCCTGCGTGAGGCCATGAAGAGGCTTGGTGAGCGCGAGCGCTCGATCATTGAGATGCGATTTTACCGCGGCAAAACGCAGATGGAGATCGCCGCCGAGATCGGCATCTCACAGGCGCAGGTCTCGCGGCTGGAGAAGACCGCCTTAGAGCGTATCCGCAAGCACTTATAGGAGGAGGGCTGCCTTGGCAGCCCTCCTCCTGCAATATTGTTATAGTTTGCGCAAAATCCTTTCATTGACTTTTGCGTAAAAAAGCAATATAATAACAGTGATCTTTATACAAGGAGCACGAATATGTATCATTTTTCCATTACCCCCCAAGCTACCGTTATCGAGGAGCTTCCCTTTTCAGGCAAGGCGCCAAACGGCGACAGCATTTCTGTAAACAGCCGCTATTTTGTAAAGAACGGCAAGCCCTGGGTTCCCATTATGGGCGAGTTCCATTTTTCTCGCTACGCCTGCGAGGAATGGGAGCGTGAGCTGCTGAAGATGAAGGCAGGCGGTATTGAGATCGTTGCCTCGTATATCTTCTGGATCCACCACGAGGAGGAAGAGGGAATTTGGGATTTTTCCGGCAATCGCGACCTGCGCCGCTTTGTAGAGCTATGCGGCAAGCACGGGCTATACGTATTTCTGCGTGTAGGCCCCTGGGCACACGGCGAATGCCGCAACGGCGGCCTGCCCGACTGGCTGCGCGACAAGGACGAGCCTGAGCGCGCGCTGGGCATTGATGGGCACAAGCTGCGCGCCAACACGCCGCGCTACCTGGCAGCCGTAGACAAATATTTTGAAAGGATCGCCGAGCAGACAAAGGGCCAGATGTGGGAGCAGGGTGGCCCGGTGATCGCCATTCAGATAGAAAACGAATACTACCGCGGCGAGCCGGATACCCCCAGCCGCATGCGCCATATGCTGACGCTGAAGGACATGCTGCTGCGCCACGGCCTGCGGGTACCGGTCTATACTGCCACGGCATGGGGCAGTGCTGCCGTGCCGGAAAACGAGGCGCTGCCCATGTTTGGTGGCTATTGTGATGCCCCCTGGGCCGGCCATATCAACGAGCTGCCCGAAAACCCCGGCTTTATGCCCCACCGCGCGCTGAACGATCCCCTCATCGGCTGTGATATACAAGAATCCTCCTCGGCCGAGAAGTTTGAATACACCTATGACGTTACGCGCTACCCCTACCTGACGGCAGAGCTGGGCGGCGGCATGCAGCCCACCGACCACCGGCGCGTGGTTGCCTTTCCTAAGGATATAGAGGGGCTTTCCCTCTGCAAGCTGGCCTCGGGTGCCAACCTACTTGGCTACTATATGTACCACGGCGGCACCAACCCCATCGGCCGCCTGAGCACGATGCAGGAATCGAAGGATACCGGCTACCCCAATGATCTGCCGGTGCGCTCTTACGATTTCCAGGCACCGCTTGGCGAGTGGGGCACCGCGCGTGAAAGCTATGGGCTTTTGCGCCGCATTCACCTGTTTTTGCAGACCTGGGGCGATATCGTTGCCCGCGCACCCGTCTACATCCCCGACTTCAGCTGCACGCAGGCTGCCGACGGCGAGAGCCTTCGTCTTTCTATCCGCCATGACGAGGAGACTGGCTGCGGCTTTGTACTTATCAATAATTATCTACGCAAGCGTACCCTGCGCGAGCACCCGCACCTTTCGGTAGATCTGGCGCTGCCGGATGGCAGCAGCATCTGCACGCTGCCCATAGACGTTAAGGATGGCGAGCATTATATCCTGCCCTATCGCCTGCCCCTTGGCAGATCGGTCTTAAAGCGTACCAACGCCACACCGCTGACCGCCATCGGCAACCGCTATTTCTTCTATACCGATGAGCTGCCGATCTACGAATTTTCCGGCACGGGGGAGGATACGCTTGCCACGCTGCCAGATATCGTTACCCTCTCAGAGCGAGATTCGCGCCATGCCTACCGCTTTGGCAACAAGCTCTACATTGCCGACTGTACGCTCTATGAAAAGGAGGGCACCGTTTACGCCGAGATCACAAAGGACACCCGCGTGACCATCTACGGCGCGACTGGCGATCCGACCGTACTGTACCTCGAGGCCGAGAGCGGCGAATACGATGGCGAATGTACCGCCCTGCAGCAAGAGGACGGCAGCTATCTGCTGAAGCCTACGTACGGCGAAGAGGGCGAGCATATGCTGCTGATCGACTACACGGGCGACAAGGCCTATCTGTACGACGAGGACGGCACGCTGCTTTCCGACTGGATCACCACCGGCCTGCCCTACTGCCCCTCGCTTGCCATGCTGGGCAACCCCGCCACCTTGCGCCTGGTGCTGACCAACGATGAATCGCCGCGCTATTATGACATCCGCCGTGCATCCGGCTGCCAGCTGAACGATGCGCACATCATTCTGCGTCATACGGTAGCCCTGCCGTAAGAAAGGAGCGCTTATGTACCTTCACCCACGATATTATCAAAAAGCAGACCGCACGCCGCTTTCGCTTTCGACCAGCCGCCACCTGACCGATTGCCCGGCAGGCTTTGCCGATTATTGCAAAAAGGCGCTTTCCGGGCGGGCCGACGGCAGCATTGGCGAGGTGATCTACCACGCCGCCATGCCCGATGCGCTGAAGGAGGCGCTTGGCAAGGTCTATGTCGAGCATGAAGAGGGCTACGCCATCAGGATCGACCCGCAGGCGGTGCACCTGTATGCCACAGGCGAGCGGGGGCTACTGTATGCCACCGTGACGCTGCTGCAGCTGCAGGAATGCGGCGAGCTGGTAGCCGGACTTTTATACGATCGCCCGGTCTGCCCGGTGCGCGGCTATCGCGTCTTTTTGCCCGGACGGGCTAATATTCCCACCTTTTACGCGATGGTGGATCTTCTTGCGTATTATAAGTACAATTATATCGTGCTGGAGATCGGCGGTGCGATGGAATACAAGCGCCACCCAGAGATCAACGAGGCGTGGCTGCAATTCTGCCACGAGGTGCACAGCAAGCACGGGCGCGCCATCGAGATCCAGCAGCGCACCTACCCCTGGGCGAAAAACTCGATCCATTGCGACAATGGTGATGGCGGCGTTCTGACGCAGGAGGAATGCCGCAACCTGCGCGACTATTGCGTGTCACGCGGGCTGGAGGTCATTCCCGAATGCCCGACCATGAGCCATTCTGACTACATCTGCCTTGCCCACCGCGAGCTGGCCGAGCGGCAGAATGACGATTACCCGGACACCTACTGCCCCAATCACCCGGATACCTATCCGCTAGTCTTTGATCTGTTAGAGGAGGTCATCGAGGTCTTTACACCGAAGCACATGCACATCGGGCATGACGAGATGTATTCGATCGGCCTTTGCGAGCGCTGCCGCGACAAGGACCCGGTAGACCTATACGTAGACGATATCAAAAAAACCAAGGCTTTTCTTGACGAGCGCGGCATTGAGACCTGGATGTGGGGCGAAAAGCTGCTAGATGCGGTAGAGGAAAACGGCTGTGCCTGCGGTGGCGCAGGCTGGAGCCGGCCTATGAACGGCGGCATCTGCACCGTGCCGGCCCTGTGGCCCTGCCGTGATAAACTGCCAACAGGCCTGCACTATATGCATTGGTATTGGCGCTTTGGTAACCACCATGACAAGGTATACCACGATCGCGGCTACCATATGGTATTCGGCAATTTCTCTGCTCTTTCTATCAACGATTGGAAAATGCGCATCCGCTGGGGCGCACAGGGCGGCTTTGTATCCAACTGGGGCTCCTTTCACGAGGAATATATGCAACGCAACCTGCAATACCTGAATCTGGTTGCCGCCGCCTACGCCTTCTGGTGCCCGGATTTTACCGACAAGAAGCCGGAAAAATACCACCCACTTGCCCTGCGTGAATGCAACCGCCTGTATCGCAGAAACATTAAGCATCCGCTGACCGTGGTGCACGCCACCACCGGGCGCATGGCCTACAAGACCTTCTATGACGGCGTGTTTATTGAAGATGAGGTGTACAACATCGGCCGCTATGAGCTGACCTACGCAGACGGCACGATCGCCTATCTGCCCGTGCGCTACGGCACCAACATTACCTGCGCGCAGATCGACAATCCATACGCTTCCACCGCCTTCCGCGAGGTCTCCTACACCACCATGCCGGAGCGGCACGGCGCACAGTTCTACTACGCCTGCGCGTATGAGAATCCGCACCCGGATAAGCAGATCTCCGGCTTCCGCTATCTGCCGTATGCCGGCAAGGAGGATTTCCCGGTTTTGATCCAGCGCGTGGATTTCGGTACCCCCGGCTCTTCTTCTGTGGAAGCCGATAAAACCGTCATCGATGCGGGTGAATTTACCATAGAATAAAGAAAAGGCTGTCTGTTTTCAGACAGCCTTTTCTTTATTCTATCGACAGGGAACGCTTGTACTGCAGCGGCGTTTCGCCAAACCGGCGGCGAAAGACTGAAATAAAATAGGAGCAATCTGAAAAGCCGGCGCTCTCGCTGGCCTCGCTCACGCTGCAGCCGCCTTGCAGCAGCGCCTTGGCATAGGCCAGCTTTTTTGCCTCGATAAACGCGCGCGGTGTCAGATGCACGTAGCGGCGAAACCAGCGGTTCAGCGTAGCGGGGCTAACATAGGTCCTTTGCAGCAGGTCAGACGCGCTGTGCAGGCTACAAAAATCGGTATTGATCACGTCTAAGACGTTTTGCAGCTCACCGGGGATATCAGCGCCGGTGGACTGCGCATCAGCCTGCCTTGGCTCGGCCGCCATGGCCGCCAGTAGGGAAAGCAGACAGGCGGTCGTTTGTGGCTCAGGCATCTCCTTCTGCAGCGCGCCAAGGTGGCTAAACAGCATAATGATCTCCTCACGCAAGCGCTCACTTGGACGAAGCAGCCCTGCCTGCGCAAAGCAGGCAAGCGCCGGGTGAGCGGTGGGCGCCTCCAGCCATAGGCAAGCGTGCTCGTGCCGGCAGGGCTGCTGCAAAATACAAAGGTGCACGTCACCCGGCCGGGTGATCACCAGATCACCGCGGCGGATGGGATAGATGCGATTGTTCACCAAAAAGGAAACCTCGCCTGAGAGGTTGAGATAGATCTCGTAGTATGGGTGAATATGCGAATCATCAAGCGCCGGGTCGTCCGGCTGGTGGTAGTGGTTTTGATAGCGCAGCTCAAATCGCAGACCGTCAAGCGAAAGCAGCTCCTTTTCCGGCATTGGTACAAACCCCATAGGCACCCCCGTATTGATCGAAATTTTATATTTTTTGATCGTTTTTTCATAGAAATAAAAAACCGGATTTATTATAATATAAACAAATACGTTTGTCAAGCAGGAGGCACCTATGACTTGCTATCAAAATTCCCAAGCAGACGGCTGGTACCGGCAGCTTTTGCAGGATACTACTGCCTTTCCCTTTTTCTATACCTACGGTGGCGTTCGCTATGCCGGCTTTTCGCCCACCTGCCTGATCGGCCGAGAGACGAGCCGTGACGGCGAGCGCGAAACAGCCGTGCTACGCTATCAGATCAGCGAGGCGCTGGTCGCCACGCTGAAGCTGACCCATTCCTATGCCTACGGCGTGACCGAATGGACGGTATACTTCCACAACCCCTCGCAAAGGAACAGCGAGCTCCTTGCCGCCGCAGAGACACAGCTGCGCTTTGCGGGTGAAAGCCCGGTGCTGAAGGGCATTCTTGGTGACCACGTGAACCAGTACCGCCCGTACAGCATTTCCTTGACGGAAATGCCGGTGCGCTTCACTTCCGAAAGCGGGCGTGCCACACACGTCAGCTTTCCCTATTTCAACCTGGAGCACGGCACGGGCGGCAGCATGCTGGCCATTGGCTGGGCGGGCACCTGGACGGCCGATTTTCGCTATGAAAACGGCGAAACGGTGTATACGGCACGCTCGGTCAATAATCTTTGCACCTACTTAAAGCCGGGCGAGACGATCCGCACGGCGCTGTTTGTACGCGCAGACTATACCGTGCGCCGGGAAAGCTATGCCACTAACTACTGGCGCAGCTGGTTCATCGCCGAAAACCTGCCGAAGGAGGATGCAAGCGGCAAGCCGCTTGCCCCCTTCTCTACCTGCTGCCTGGCCTCTGACACCGGGCTGCCGAATTCAGATGGCAGCATCTCTGAGCGGCACACCACCTGGCGACCGAGCTTAGAGAAAATGATAGAAGAGAACGTCAAGGTGGATTTTCGCTGGTTTGATGCCGGCTGGTACACCTCGCCCGACAAGCAGACGGTAGAATCCGATTGGTGGAACACCATTGGCACCTGGGTGCTTGACCCGGAGAAGTGGCCGGGCGAGAGCTTTCGTGAATCTACCGATTTTGCGCGTGAGCACGGCATGCGCACCCTGATGTGGTTTGAGCCGGAGCGCGTGACCAACCCCGCCGCACTTGCCGAAAACTTTGGCTACCGCGAGGAGTGGGGCATTCGCTGCAATGCCATCGACCGCTATGAAACGGCCAGCCGTGAGGTGGTTACTAACAACATCGGCGACCCGGCATGCTTTGCCTGGACACTGAAGCAGGTGACCGACACGCTGCGCCGCGGCAAGGTAGAGATGTACCGCGAGGATAACAATTCAAACCCCGGCGAGCTTTGGCGGTATTTAGACACGGTAGAGGGAGAGGGACGTACCGGCATAACCGAATCTCGCTTTATTGATGCCCACTACCGCCTATGGGATGGTATTATCGACTGCACGCTTTCCTACGGCGGCTGCGGCTTTGTGGATTCCTGCGCCTCCGGCGGTGGCAGAAACGATCTGGAATCGATGCGCCGCGGCGTACCGCTGCTGCGCAGCGATAGCGACCGCACCACCACGGGGCTGCGCCTTTCTATGACCACGGCCTTTAATAAATGGATCCCCTTCTGCGGGGCCAACACCAAGGAAAAGACAGGCGAGCTGGCCCTCACCGGCCGTACCGACCCCTATACCTGGCGCGCCTCTTACCTGCCCGCGCTGAACGTGGATTCCCAGTTCGTGCAGGACCCTGACCAGGACTTTGATATTCTCCGCTTCGGCCTTTCGGAGTGGAAAAAGCTCTCTCCCTACTTACTCAAGGATCTCTACGTATTGACCCCGTGGCATGCTGAGCGGGATACCTACTCCTTTACCGCCCTTGCTTATTTTGACGAAGAGACCCGCCGCGGCGCCCTGCTTGCCTTCCGCCAGGAAAACTGCCCGGCAAGCGAGCTTTCCCTTTCTCTGCCCTTTGTGCCGGCAGGCGCCACCGTTTGCCTGACGGATGAGGATAGCGGCGAAGCCATCACCGTCTGCGCGCAGGCCGAGGGGGCTGCCCTCACCCTTTGCTTTGCCGAGCCGCGCAGCGCGCGCCTCTTGTGGATCGAGGTGAAGTAGGATGTACGCGTTACCCTTGATCGCCAGCATGGCGGCCTGCCTGCTTGGCGGCATTATCCGCAAGCATCTGAACGACAAATATGACGACAGCCTGCCCGCGCGCCAGCTCTACAATGCCATAACCTGCCTGGTGGCGGCCATCTGCCTGCTGCTGGTGGGCGGCATTCCGCAGGCCTCGCCCTTTACCGTCCTCTTAGCCCTGGCCTTTGGTCTGGTAACAGCGGTGCAGCAGATCACCACCCTGCAGGCGCTGACCTACGGCCCCTATTCCTACACCTCGGTCATCTGCTCACTCTCTACCATCATTCCCGCCCTTTCCGGCGCGCTGATCTGGCACGAGCCGCTTGGCCTTTCCCACGCCATTGGCCTGCTGCTGATGATCGCGTGCTTCATTCTCTCGGTCGATTTCGGCAGCGATCAAAAAAAGACCAGCCTGCGCTGGCTGATCTACTGCTTATTGGCATTTCTATGCCAGGGGGCCATCGGCGTGATGCAAAAGTGGCACCAAAGCACAGACTACCGGGGCGAGTTAGATGCCTTTTTGATCATTGCCTTTGCCTTCTCCTTCTTTTATTCAATCGCGGCCTACGTCTGCGGCATTCTTGTCGCACGCGGCAAGGGGCAAGGAAAGGCGCAAGAGGGCGCCCGCCCCTCTCTGCTTAGCTGGCTGCCCCTGCTGCTGATGGCGGTGGTTGGCATTTGCGTGGCGGTAAATAACAAGCTCAACCTCTTTCTTTCCGGCGTGATGGATAGCGCCGTCTTCTTCCCGCTTGTAAACGGCGGCGGCCTGGTGCTGACCGCGCTGGCTGCCGTGCTCCTCTTCCGCGAGAGGCTTTCGCGCAAGCAATGGGTCGGCGTTTTGGTGGGCATTGTTGCCGTCATCTTCCTTTGTAACCCGTTTAAGTTTTAACCGTAAATAAAGCAACGCCTGCGGCCATTGGCCACAGGCGTTGCTTTGTGTTAAATAGGATTTTCTGGGTATTCCTTTACCGTGCGGATATGCGCAAAGGCTGCCCTCTCACCCTGCTCGGCCAGCAAACGAAGCCATGCTTCAAGCAGCTCGGCGGTGGTCTTATGCATCATATTGCGCGCGTTACCGCGCAGAAAATAGTTCAGCGGGTGCTGATCGGTATAGTTCTTCCCCTGGTAGATTTTGCTGGCCGCTACGCGGTCGCAAAACATCTCCTTTAAGAACCGAATGGGCATAGGCACCGGCTCATACCGCTTGGTAGCCGGGTTCACGTCATTCCAGTATTCAAAATGATGACGGTTGCGCCCCTTGTGGTGTAGCCAAGCGCGGGAATAGCCAAAGATCTCGCGCTCCTGCTCGTTGGGGCTTCTTGTTCCCTGATAATATCGCGCGCCGGGCAAAAACTCGGTGGGGCCATATTTAGAAAGATCGTGAAACAGCCCCTGCCAGCCGATGCCGGCGCGGAAGCAATGCGCGATCACGCGGTGGCGGTGCCGCGTGATGGTGATGAAATGGCGGATGGGGTGTGCCATCTTATGCCGGGTCATCAACGAGCGTAACGCTCTTCATGATCTGCGGTACGACCGGCTTATCCGAAAAGCCCGTGCGAACAGAGGCGATCTCATCTACCACCTCAATACCCTCAACCACGCGGCCAAAGGCGGCGTAGGCGCCGTCTAAATGCGGCGCATCCTCATGCATGATGAAGAACTGCGAGGAGGCAGAATTCGGGTCACAGGCGCGTGCCATTGAGATCACGCCCCGGGTGTGACGCAGGGGGTTCTTAACGCCGTTCTGGGCAAATTCACCCTTGATCGTCTCATCAGCGCCGCCCATGCCGTTGCCAAGCGGGTCGCCGCCCTGGATCATAAAGCCGGCAATCACGCGGTGAAAGGTCAGGCCGTTATAAAAGCCCTTCTTGACCAGCTTTTCAAAATTAGCCACCGTGAGCGGGGCAGCGGTAGGATCAAGCTGCAGCTTGATCTGCTTGCCGTTTTCCATTTCGATAATAACCATATTTTTTTCCTCTTTTCTGTTTTTTTGTATGTTTCCCCGCCGGCTTGACTATATTGAAATAAAAAGAATCCTGCGGAGGAACATTGATGAAGCTATCGCAAATTCCCATTGAAAGGCTGGCGGCCTGGGTGCTGGTCACAGGGGGCGCGCTGCTTGCCCTGCGCTTTCTGCTGGCACCGCTGGTGATAACCGCCCTGCCCTTTCTGTTTGGCTGGGTGATGGCCTATTTCGCGCGGCCTCTCGCCCTGCGCCTGCATCGGCATACCCGCCTTTCGGTAGGGGTGCTGAGCGTGGTGCTGGTATTTCTCTTTCTCGGCATTTGCAGCGCCGGGTTGTTTTTGGCGGCACGCCAGGCGGTGCTTGAGCTGCTCGCCTTTGGTGAGCGCTTCAGCGGTGGCGAGGGCTGGCTTACCGACATGATGACGGCGGCCGAAGACTGGTGGGAGGGGGTGAAGGAGCGCTTTCCCTTTCTTTCTGCCATTGGCATCAGCAGGGACGAGACGCTTTCCAGCCTGCTGACAGACTGGCTATCTACCGCAGGTACCCGCTTAGGCGAGGCAGCCCTGCACGCGGCAGGTGCCTTAGCGGCCGCCCTGCCAAATGGAATGATCTTTTTGTTAGTTACGCTGGTAGCCGCCTTTTACTTTGCGCTTGACCTTGGTGGCATACACCACGCCGTAAACGAGCTGCTGCCGAAAGGGCTGCGCGACCCAGCCACCAAGCTGAAGAACGGCGCCTTCGAGACCATGACCGGCTACCTGCGTGCCTATCTGATCCTACTGGGCATTACCTTTGCCCTGCTGCTTTTCGGCTTTTTGCTGCTGCGCGTGCCGTATGCGGTGCTACTGGCGGCGCTGTTTTCGCTGCTGGATCTGTTGCCCATCATCGGGGTGGGGACGCTATTGCTGCCCTGGGGCATCTTTGCTTGTCTAACAGGCAATCTGCCCCTGGGCATTGGGCTTTTGGCGCTGTACGCGGTGATCGCACTGCTGCGCCAGCTGTTAGAGCCGCGGCTGATCGGCAAGCAGCTGGGGCTGCACCCCCTGCTGGCGCTGCTGGCCACCTATGGTGGGCTAAAGCTGTTTGGCTTTTGGGGGCTGATGCTGCTGCCCGGCGCCTGCATGATCCTGCGGCACCTGTTTATTGCGAAAGACCCTGCAGCCAAGTGATCGAAAGGTGCATCCACTCGGCCACGTCGGCACGCTCGGCGCTCTTATCGCCGTGCGAGGTCTCGGCGGTAGCGAGGCATAGACCATGGCCGCCGGTTGGGAAGATGTGAAGCGAGAAGGGGATCTTATGCTCAGCCAGCGCACCGGCCATCAGCAGAGAGTTTTCTACCGCCACGGCATTATCTGCGGCGGTGTGCCACAGAAAGACCGGCGGGCAATGCTCGCTGACGTTGCGATCGTTGGAATAGCGCTGCAGCTCCTCCTCGCTTGGTGTCTCCTTACCGCAAACGCGGCGGAAGGTGCCACCGTGGCGGTGAGCGCCACCGCTTACGACCGGGTAGGAAAGGATCACGCCGTTCGGCTTGTTTTCACCGTAGGCAACACCGGCGGCGGTATAGATCTCCTCTCTCTGCCAGCAGGTGGCCAGCGCACCGGCCAAATGTCCACCGGCCGAAAATCCGATGACGTACACACGATCTGGGTCTGTATTATCCGCGGCTGCACGATCGCGGATCAGCTTCATCGCATACGAGGCCTCCAGCAACGGGCGCGGGAATTTCGCATCCTCCTTGCAGGCGTAGCGCAGCACGTAGGCGTTAAAGCCGGCGTTCATATAGGAAAGCGCGATCGGCTCTGCCTCACCATCGTAGCAAAATTCATACCCGCCGCCAGGCAGCACCAGCATGGCCGGGCGCGGCGCATGTGGGCAGACCTGCGATACGTGATGCACGTAGGGCGTAAGCGTAGTGCCGGGGAATCTTTCATGTAAAGCAAAGCTACCTTGATCCATATGAATATCCTCCTAAAAACAACGGCAGTCGCGGCGCGACTGCCTGATAGCTCCGAAAAAAGCAAAAACTCCGCCCATGACCGGGTAGATCACGGATGGAGTTTATTCTTATGCTCGCTCGATCTTACCGGAGCGCAGGCAACGGGAGCAGACGTAAACCGTCTTAGGGCTACCATTTACGATCGCCTTTACGCGGCGGATGTTCGGCTTCCAGGTTCTGTTGGTCTTACGGTTGGAGTGAGATACGTTATGACCGAACACAACACCCTTGCCACAAAGGTCACATTTTGCCATGGGTTTGACACCTCCTGTTTGTCACGTTTTCAAGTACTATCCGAAAACGGATGAAAATTATTATCACAAATTGACAAACTGTATTATACCACACAAAATCTGAAATTGCAATAGTTTTTTGCATTATTTTTCTTTTTGTTTTTTATAATCTTCTTTTCTCTTGATTTTTTCACAGTCATCGGCTATAATGGTGATACCAAATAATACGAGAGGTAGTTTTTATGCATCCTGCAGTAGTAGCCGGCTGTATTGCCGCCATCGCCATTGGCGTGGCCATCATCATGTATACCATTCTGCGCACGCCGAAGGCGCCCGCCAGCTTTGGCGATCGCCCCAGCATTGATTTAGGTGACGAGGTTCCTGAAACGCCGACCGAGGAAGAGGGTGAGGAGACCCCCGCCGAGGAAGAGACTGAAGCAAAAAAAGAACAGGA
>JAGASL010000067.1 GCA_017621755.1 Clostridia bacterium | reverse complement strand
GACAGTCGAGGTAGCGAAGCGGCGCGAGGGTCTTGAATGACAGCCCGGTGGGCTGTCAGACCCCGAGCGTGACCGAGCCGCAGCGAGAGCCTGTCCCTACAGTGTCATGCGGGCGCAAACCCTTTCCCCAAAAAGTTTTTGCGGAGCGCGAGGGGCTTTTTTCAAAAAGCCTCTCGCACCCCACTCCCACCCCACTCCACTCCCGCACCCCACTCCCACCCCGATCTCCTTCCCCCCCAAACCATTCCCATAAAGGAGCAAACCTATGAAAATGACGTTTCGCTGGTATGGCGAGAGTGACAGCATCTCTCTCTCAGCCATTCGCCAGATCCCGAACATGAGCGGCGTGGTCACCGCCGTTTACCGCGTGCCGGTAGGCGAGGTATGGCCGCGCGAGGATATTGCCCGCCTGAAGCAGCTGTGTGATGAAAACGGCTTAGAGATGGAGGTCATTGAAAGCGTGCCGGTGCATGAGGATATCAAGCTCGGGCGCCCGACGCGTGACCGCTACATCGCCAACTACGCCGAGAATATTCGCCGCCTGGGCGAGGCCGGCGTGCGCTGCGTGTGCTACAACTTTATGCCGGTATTCGACTGGCTGCGCACCAACCTGCACACCGAGGCCGCAGACGGTTCAAACTCGCTTTCCTACGATCACGAGCAGCTGATGCGGCTTGACCCGCACCACCTTTCGCTGCCCGGCTGGGATGAAAGCTACACGCAGGACGAGCTGCAGGGGCTGCTTGCCGCCTACAAGCAGGTCAGTCACGAGCAGCTCTTTGACAACCTGATCTACTTCCTGCGCGGCATTATGCCCGCCTGCCAGGAGGCCAAGATCGATATGGCCATCCACCCGGACGATCCGCCCTGGGATATGTTCGGCCTGCCGCGCATCATCTCTACCGAGGCGGATATCGACCGCCTGTTTGCCGCCCTGCCAGACAGGCACAACGGCCTGACCTTCTGTACCGGCTCGTTTGGCGCGGGCAGAACGAACGACCTGGTCAAGATGGCCGGCAAGTGGGCCGCCGCGGGCAGGATCCCCTTTGCCCACATTCGCCAGATCAAATGGTCGGGCGAGCTGGATTTTGCCGAGTGCGGCCACCGTACCGAGGCGGGAAGCCTGGATATCTACGGCATTGTGCGCGCGCTGGTGCATAACGGCTTTCAGGGCTACGTGCGGCCTGACCACGGGCGCAACATCTGGGGTGAGGACGGTAAGCCGGGCTACGGCCTGTACGATCGCGCCCTGGGCGCTACCTATCTGAACGGCCTGTTTGAGGCCGCAGAACGAGAAATGGAGAAATAAGCATGGAAATGAAATTACCCTTTTTAGTCGACCTTTCCGATAAGGTGGCCGTTGTTACCGGCGCGGGCGGCGTGCTGATGCGCGAATTTGCCAAGGCGCTTGCCGCCTGCGGCGCGCGCGTAGCGCTGCTGGATATCAACGAAGAGGCCGTGAAGGCGGTAGCCGCCGAGATCGGTGAAAACGCCCTGCCGCTGGCCACCAACTGCCTTGATAAGGCCGCGCTGCTTTCTGCACGCGAGGCCGTGCACGCGAAATTCGGCGCGGTGAATTTTCTCATCAACGGTGCCGGCGGTAACAACCCCCGCGCCACCTGCGATAACGAGATCATGACGCCCGACCTCTCTGACGAGACAAAGAGCTTCTTCGGGTTAGAGGAAAGCGGCCTGCGCTTCGTGTTCGACCTCAACATCACCTCCGCCTTTCTGACCACCCAGGTCTTTGCCGAGGATATGATCAAGACCGGCGGCAACATTATCAACATCTCGTCTATGAACGGCTTCCGCCCGCTGACCAAGATCCCGGCCTATAGCGCCGCCAAGGCCGGCATTTCGAACTTTACCGAGTGGCTTGCCGTGCACTTTGCGCCCTGCGGCATCCGTTGCAACGCCATCGCACCCGGCTTCTTCGTTACCAACCAGAACCGGGATCTGCTCTTTAAGGATGGCCAGCCCACGCCGCGCACGCACAAGATCCTGGGCCACACACCGCAAAACCGCTTTGGTGAGGTCAGCGACCTGATCGGCACGCTGCTCTTCCTCGCCTCTGACGCTGCCTCCGGCTTCGTGACCGGCACGGTCATCCCGGTAGACGGCGGATTTAACGCTTATAGTGGGGTATAACCGTATGAAACTTGCTGCACAGCTTTACACCATTCACGATTACACCAAGAACGAGGCCGATATCGAGCGCTCGCTCAATAAGATCAAGGAGATCGGCTACAACGCCATTCAGATCTCGGCCTTTGGCGAATACCGCACCCCTTGGCTTGCTGACCTTCTTAAGAGGCTAGAGCTGGAGGTATGCGTTACGCACATGCCGTACGCGCGCATCGTGGGGGATACCGAGCGCCTGATCGAGGAGCACCGTTTGCTTGGCTGCGATACCATCGGCCTTGGCAGCCTGCCAAAATACGATCGCGCATCGGTGCTTTCCACCTTTGAGGAGCTGGCCCCGGCCATCGATAAGATCCACGAGGCGGGTATGAAATTCGTTTTCCACAACCATTGGCATGAATTTATCCCCGACCCGGTAGACGGCAAGAACACCTTTGACCTGTACTGCGAGCGCTTTCCCGCCGACCGTGCCGGCATCCTGATGGACTTCTATTGGCTGGTCTACGCCTGCCAGAAGCCGATGGAATCGATCGATAAGTACCGTGACCGCCTGGGCATCGTGCATTTCAAGGATATGACGATGAACGACAAGGGCGAGCGGATCTTTACCGAGATCTATAACGGCTGCATCGACTATACCGCCATTTTCAACAAGCTGACCGAGGTGGGCGGCAGGTGGGCCGCCATCGAGGAGGACGTGTGCCCCTGCGGCGACCCGTTCAAGGCCCTCAGCATCAGCTTAGAGAATATCAAGGCGCACGGCCTGCCGTTTGAAAATTTGTAAACGAAAAAGAAGAGAATTGGCGTTGCGCCCCAAAGG
>JAGASL010000066.1 GCA_017621755.1 Clostridia bacterium | reverse complement strand
GCCGGTGCCCGAAACAGCCGCGGGCGGCTCGCTCTCGTTGCCGCCGGGGGTCTCATCACCGGGGGTCTCACCGCCGGGCGTCTCACCACCGGGCGTCTCACCGCCGGGCGTATCGCCGCCGGGCGCATCGTTGCCACCGGGGGTATCGTTGCCACCGGGGGTCTCGCCACCGGGGGTGGTGGTGCCAAAGCAGGCGCACATAGAAAAGGTCAGGCACAGCACCAAGAACAGGCATACGTGTCGAAGAAATTTCATCATAGCAATCTCCTTTTACGGGGGATTTTTTTGTATTATACCATATTCCCCCATGGACGACAAGCCCTTATTTGTGAGAAAATTCGCCCTCTTTTTTGTGCAGGTTGCACAAAATGGAGAGCGTTGGTCTCCCTCCCCTACGGTGGTGGGTGCGGCCATTCTCGTAGGGGAAATGGCAAAAAAGCGGCAGCCGTGCGGCTGCCTACCGTAAAGCAGTTTCATATCAAAATCAAAACGGACGAGATTTTTCTCGTCCGTTTTGCACACTTCCTTACCTGCAAGGTATCGTGTGTTATACCTTTTCATTTTTCGGGTGGTAATAAGTGAAGTTTTCACTAACGTGAAAGTGAAGTTACTACGCAGTGAAGTTTGTCGCTTTGCGATGCAAAGCATCAAGTGAAGTTAAGTTTGCCCACTTTGCCGAAGGCAAAACTTCACTATCCGCAGGATAACTTCACTTACGCAGTAAACTTCACTTGCCCGTATGGGCAAACTTAGTTCGGCGACCTGCGATAAAGCAGGTCGCCGTGCGGCTGCCGCTTTTGAGCGATTATTCCACGTCGTCGACAAAGAGCGGCAGGCCGTCAAACTCTACGTCCTTGCCGTAGATGTTCTTAAACCGCTCGGGCCTGATCACGTCCTCGGCGATCACGTCGGGGCTGGCAAAGGTATTGCCCGCGATCTCGATATCCTTTACGGCGAAGAGGCGCATAGCGATCGATTCCTCAGCGCTGTAGCCCTTGCGCGCGCTGAAGGTGTTGTTTACGATCTTAGCCTCACGCACGCTATCCAGCGCGATGGCGTAGGTGGTGTTGTAATCGACGATATGGTTACCGCTGATCTCGATGTTCACCTGGGTGAAGAAATCATCCTGCACGGTCTCGCCAAGACCCATGACGTAGATAGGCGTCCAGATGATGTTATCACCGTAGTGGCCGTTGTTCTCGATGTAGTTGTTCTGCACCTTGATGTTGGCCGAGATGCCGGATTCACCCCAGTCCATATCGTGCCAGATCAGCACGGCGGACATGCCGGAGCCGGTAAGCGAGCAGTTCTTGACGATACCGTTCGAGGACTGCAGAAGCAGGCAGCGCGAGCGCATATCGCGGATCAGGCAGTTGTCGATCACGTAGCCATCCGAGGACCAGGCGTGGTTATCCACGGCCACGTAATCCTCAAACGGGGTGCCACGCTTCAGCTCCAGCCCCTCGATGGCGGCCAGGTTCACATCATCCTTCTTGACGGTGATCGACCAGGACTGGTGCGTGCCACCGAACTCGTTGGTGAAGGCGGGCTCATTCTTCGAGGCGGAAAGAACGGGGGAATTGTTACAAATGACCTGACCCTTGCTGGTATACATATACAGCGGGTCGCCCACGGCAAAGGGCTGGCAGGCCATACCGCCGGAGCGAGAGCCGTTTACGTTATAGGCAACTCTCGACAGAGTGGTCATGTAGGTCAGCTTCAGCGTGCCGTCACCCAGGTCCTTCACGTCAAAGAGACGGCAGTGGGCCGAGCACTGGTTGGTGCCATCGTCACACATGGTCTCAAAGAGGCAGGAGGTGAGCTTAATGCCCTCTTTACAGTGGCTGGAGTGGGTCGCATCGATCGAGGACATGCGGTGCGGCGAGCCGCGGTAATAGCCGTTATCATCGATCATGACGCCAAAGTCTACGCCATACTGCTCCTCATAGCCCAGGTAGGTGTTATATTCCTCCTCGGTAATGACGGGGGCAGCGGCGGTGGTGACCCACACGCGATGCAGGGTCAGGCTCTTGCCGGTGTTCAGGCTATCGTTAAAGGCGAAGCCGCCGGCACCGTATACGGTCACGTCCTCAAAGGTGGGCGTTTCCGACCGGACGACCGCAATGGCCACGGCACCGTTGCCGCCGCGGCAGGTGATGCTATCGCCTACCTCGATCAGGTTGTAGGTAGAGGCAGAGAGCGCCATCGTGATGATGCCGGTCTGCGCATTGTAGCCGACGATCTGCTGGAAGCCCATATCGGCATACGGCTCGTTGTGGCCGTAGCGGTAGCCGTAGATACCGCCGGAGAGGCCGGAGAAGTTGTAGTAGCTGCTATCCGTCCAATCCTTGACCATGCCGGCACCGGCGATCACATCGATATACTTACCCTCACGCTTGGCAACCACGATGGTGTTACCCGAGGAGTTCATCGGGTGGCCGGTGGCTATACCCTTGATGGTCAGATTTTTCGTGTCGGAAACGGAGATGTTGCTATTGTGGTAATCCGCGCGCTCTGCCAGCGTACCGTAGGCATACACGGTGGTGTTGGGCAGCGTGCCGGTTCTGAAATGGATCACGCCGGTATAGGAATAGGCACCGGGGGCAAGGATAACGGTGGTCGTTCTCTTTGCCTCTTCCTCTAAATACATGTGAATGGGGCGGTCGCTGGCGAGATCACGCTCGCGCACGGTCTCCTTGCGCGTCATGCCGACAAAGGCATCCTTATTCTGCTTAGGCAAAAGATCCTCGTTGGCACCGACCTCCAGGCGGGCATCCACGTCGTTGAGGGTGTTACCGCTCTGGTTGGTGACCGCGCTCAGGCGCACGGCAGCCTTCTCACCCAAGGTGTTGTTGTTGCCCAGCAGGTAATTGACGCTGCTGGCGGCCAGGTCGTAGCCCATGGCGTTATCGGCCACGAAGATGCTGGTGCTTTCCTCTACGGTGGCACCCATCATGCGGTTCAGCAGAACAACAGAGTTGTGCGCACCCGTTACCTTGACCGATACGGGGGTGCCGTAGATATGGTTCTCGGCTAAGAGCAGGTTGGTAGTCCCCTCGGCCTTGATGTCGCCGCGCACGGTGGAATACCAAACACGGGAATCATCCGCCGTGATCGCCACGCCGCCGGCCGGGGCGTTGATCAGGCAGTTTTCAACGAATACGTCGGTGCCGCCGGCAGAAAGGCCGGTGCCGCCGGC
>JAGASL010000065.1 GCA_017621755.1 Clostridia bacterium | reverse complement strand
GGTGAAGGCAGCGCGACCCGCATCCGGCATGCTGAGCGCGGCAAGCGCCGCGCGGCGCAGGGCGTTTACCGCGCCGGGCGAAAGATTTAAGCCCGGCTCTACCTGCACGGCAAGATCAGAGGGGGAAAGCGAGTAGGGCGTGCCGCCCATGCGGCAAAGCCGCTCGGCAAGCCCCTCTGCCGTCAGGGGTGCGTTTTTGGCTTGGGCGGGAATATCCCCGCTTACGGTCGCGCTGCGACCATCAGCCGTGCGCAGGGTCAGGCGTGCTGGCTTTTCTGCCTGCACGATCACCTCGCCGCGCAGGGATATTTTTCGCTCGGGGATCGAAAAATCAGCAAGGGCGCGGCTATCAGCCTTATCCTGCTCTGACCGGGTGCCTGTCATCGGCTTGTCCTGGTGGCCGGTAAAATAGCGATCGGTAAAGCCGCCGCGAGAAAACAGCTCACGCAGGCGGGTATTTTCTGCCGCTGTAGCGGCACGCCCCTCATCCAGCAGGCGGCGGTAGATCTCGGTCACGCCGTAGACGTAGGCGGGGCTTTTCATTCTACCCTCAATCTTCAGCGAGGCAACGCCGCTGTCAATCAGGGCGGGAATATGGTCGGCAAGCGACAGATCCTTTAGGCTGATGGGGTAGGCCCCGTTATAGGGCAGGCGGCAGGGCTGGGCACATTCGCCGCGGTTGCCGCTGCGGCCGCCAACCAGCGAGGAAAACAGGCATTGCCCGGAATAGGAAACGCAAAGCGCGCCGTGAAGAAAGACCTCGATCTCGGCCTGCGATCTCTCCACCGCCGTGCGGATATCGGGAAGCGACAGCTCGCGCGCCGGCACCACACGGGTAGCGCCTAAGGCAACAAGATCGTCGATCCCCGCTACCGAATGGGCAGAGGCCTGGGTGCTGGCATGCACGGGCAGCGCGGGTATATAACGAGAGAGCAAGCGCATAGCGCCCCGGTCGGCTACGATCACCGCATCCACCCCCATACGGTAGAGCGAGGCGGCATAGGCAAGAAAGCCCTCCATCTCTCGGTCGTAAAGCAGGGTATTAAGCGTGACGTAGACCTTGACCCCATAGGCATGGCAATAGGCAATAGCCTCGGCCATGGCAGCATCATCAAAATTCACAGCGTTTGCCCGCGCGTTAAAGCCTGCGCCGCCAAGATAAACGGCATCAGCCCCTGCCGCGACCGCGGCGCGAAGCGCCTCGGGCGAGCCGGCAGGGGCAAGCAGCTCAGGTAAGCGAGACAATCGTTTCATTCTTCCCTCTCAAAGCGGTTTTTTCAGCATGCGCGCATAGGGGCGCGGATAATTTTCAGGCGTTGGCTTGTGCTTTTTGAAGATCAGCGCCGTGCGGCAAAGGCTCTCCCCCCCGCCGGATAGCAAAATCTCCTCTTTTTTCTCCAGCCGGCAGCCTAAGGTGCCAATGCCAGCCTGTGCGGCCGCCAGCTCCTCCTCGGCGCTTTTGGCCTTCATAGCCAGAAAGCTGCCGCCCACGCGCACGTAGGGAATACACAGCTCGGCCAGGGTGCGCAGATTGGCCACGGCGCGGGCGGTCACGCAGTCAAAGCTCTCGCGCGCCTCGCCCTTGGCATAGTCCTCTGCCCGGGCGCAGACCGTTTGTACGTTGGAAAGAGAAAGCAGCTCGGCACAGCCGGCTACGTAATGCACCCGTTTTTCGGTCGCATCTAACGCCGTGATCGAAAGATCGGGCCGGCAGATGGCCAACGGTAGGCTGGGAAAGCCGGCACCGCAACCCACGTCTAACAGGCGCGTGCCAGGCGCTAAATAGCGAGCACACAGCAGACTATCGGCATAATGGCGCAGAATAATGCCCGACCGATCGGTAATGGCAGTCAGGTTATACCGCTGGTTTTCCGCCAGCATATGCACGGTCAGCCGATACAGCTGCTCGCAGGCCGTGGGCGTAAGCAGCGCAGCCATACCATTTTCGGCAAATACAGCTTGAATTTCCTCGCAAAAGGCTAAAAAATCAGCGTTTTCCATCCTGCACCCCTTGTTTTTTTCATTCTTGCATACATTATAACAAATCCGCCTATGGCAAATGTGAACAAACTGTTAAATGCCACCATAGCAGAACAAGGCGCTGCGTGGAAAAATTTTGCATTTTTGACAGAAATTTAACGCGTGGTCTTGACTGGCGCTTGTTTTTGTGTTATATTATATATTGTTAAAATTTATTTTGTGAGGTGTATGTATCATGTCTATGTACAACAAGAAGACCATTGAAGACATCGAGTGCCTGGCCGGCAAGCGCGTGCTTGTTCGCTGCGACTTCAACGTACCGCTGAAGGACGGTGTCATCACCAGTGAAAAGAGAATCGTAGAGGCGCTGCCTACCATCCGTTTCCTGATGGACAAGGGTGCCCGTGTCATCCTCTGCTCTCATATGGGCAAGCCGCACAACATTCTGACCCCCGGCTTTGGCCTGACCAAGAAAGAAAAGAAGGCCATTGAGAAGCTGCCCGAGGGCGAGCAGGCCGCTGCTAAGGCTGAGGCGCTGGAGAAGGCAAAGGGCGACGTAAAGAAGTTCACCCTGCAGCCTGTTGCTGACAAGCTGAACGAGCTGCTGGGCGAGGGCAAGGTTACCTTTGCCGCTGATATTACCGGCGAGGATGCCAAGGCGAAGATCGCCGCTATGAAGGATGGCGAGGCTGTTCTTCTGCAGAACGTGCGCTTTGATGCACGCGAGGAAAAGAATGACCCCACCTTTGCTAAGGAGCTGGCCGACCTGGCTGAGATCTACGTCAACGATGCATTCGGTACCGCACACCGCGCACACGCTACCACCGCGGGTGTTGCCGACTACCTGCCCGCTTACTGCGGCTACCTGATCAAGAAGGAAATTTCTGTGATGGGTAAGGCACTGGAGAACCCGAACCGCCCGTTCGTTGCCATTCTGGGCGGCGCTAAGGTTTCTGACAAGCTGAACGTAATCAACAACCTGCTGACCAAGGTTGACACCCTGATCATCGGCGGCGGTATGGCTTACACCTTCCTGGCTGCCAAGGGCTATTCCATCGGTACCTCTCTGTTTGATTCTGAGAAGGTTGATTACTGCCGCGACATGATGGAGAAGGCTGAGGAGAAGGGCGTTCGCCTGCTGCTGCCGATCGACACCGTGATCGCTGCTGATTTCCCGAACCCGATCGATGCCCCCATCGACGTAGTAACCGTTCCCTCGAACGAGATCCCGGCTGATAAGATGGGCCTGGATATCGGCGAAAAGACCAGAGAGCTGTTTGCCGATGCCGTAAAGAACGCGCAGACCGTTGTATGGAACGGCCCGATGGGCGTATTTGAGAACCCCACCCTGGCTGCCGGCACCATTGCCGTTGCCAAGGCGCTGGCTGAATCGGCTGCTACCACCATCGTTGGCGGTGGCGACTCGGCTGCTGCCTGCGAGCAGCTCGGCTTTGCCGATCGCATTACCCACATCTCTACCGGCGGCGGCGCTTCGCTTGAGTTCCTTGAGGGTCTTGAGCTGCCTGGTATTGCCTGCCTGCAGAACAAGTAAGAGAGGTACGAAGGATGAGAAAGACTGTTATCGCCGGCAACTGGAAGATGAACATGACCCCCTCCGCTGCCCGCAATTTCATTAAAGAGCTGGCCCCCATGGTAGCGGGCAAGGATAAGTGCGACATCGTGCTTTGCGTGCCGTTTGTTGATATTGCCGCAGCTGTTGAGGCTGCCAAGGGCACGAACATCAAGATCGGCGCTGAGAACGTGCATTTCAAGGCTGCCGGTGCCTACACCGGCGAGATCTCTGCCGAGATGCTGGTAGAGACCGGTGTTGAGTACGTGGTGATCGGCCATAGCGAAAGAAGACAGTACTTTGGCGAGACTGACCAGACTGTTAACCTGCGCACCCTGGCTGCCCTGAACGCCGGCCTGAAGGCCATCGTTTGCGTGGGCGAAACGCTGGAGCAGAGAGAGCTTGGCTATACCGAGACCCTTCTGAAGTACCAGACCAAGATCGCACTGACCAACGTAACGGCTGAGCAGATGAAGAATGTGATCATCGCTTACGAGCCTGTTTGGGCCATCGGTACCGGCGTTACCGCCACGGCCGACCAGGCTGACGAGGGTAACGGCTACGTGCGTGCTGCCGTTGCCGAGATGTTTGGCGATGCCATCGCAGCCGAGACCACCGTACAGTACGGCGGCTCGATGAACGATAAGAACGCGGCAGAGCTTCTTGCCAAGGAAAACGTAGACGGCGGCCTGATCGGCGGTGCCTCTATGGTGACCGAGAAGTTTACCGCCATTGTTGACGCGGCAAACTAATTTGCTAAAAACAAAAAAAGGGTGCTTTTGATAGGCACCCTTTTTTATTAGCAGCAAAAGGCTAGCTTATTGCCCCTTTTGCCCGAAAACAGAAAAAAACAGCGTCTGCCACCCCTTTCACCAAACCGCACGGCCTACATAGGATGATAGCGTAGGGCGATGCCCTACCATCACGTAGGAGGAAAACGGTTTTATGAATAACAACAACTGTCTGTGCCATATTTTTGACGACTGCGGCACCTGGATCATCATCCTGGCCCTGATTCTGATTTTCTGCTGCTGCTGCAACAACTAAGCGAACATACCGAAGAAAAATGCGGAAAGCGCTATGCGCTTTCCGCATTTTTCTATCAACCGATCAGGTTGGGGGTTGCATAGGTCGAATAGCCACGCCAGCTGAACATATCGTCAAAGCGGCCGGCTGTATCCGGCTTGCCGTCAATGCGCAGACGGGGTGCCTCCAGCTCCTCGATGCAGGAGATCTCTTCTGCCAGATAGGCGAGGATGCGCTCCTTCGCCGTTTGGAAGCGGGCAAGAAGACCACCGTAGCGAATATCATGCACCTCCCAGCCAAGGGCCTTGTTATAAAGCATCCAGGATGCCTTGTGACTTTGGCGCAGGGCCTCCAGCCGTTCACCGATCAAGTCGCACTCTTCCGCCAAGGCAGCCAGGGCCTTGGTATTCTTTTCATCATACGCGGCCTTCAGGCGCAGGCTGAAATCTGCCCGGTGCTCTAACAGGGCAGAAAGCTGACGAATGGTATTGTAGGCCGGGGCAAATATATCCATTTTGTCTGCCGCATCAAGCTGTGCCGATACGCCGCGGTAGTAGCCTGAAAGATCCATCCCCTCAAAGTGGCGGTCGGTCGGGCCCAGCAGCGGGTCGCTGTATAGCAGCGCGCGCGTCATGGGCAGGTGGCCGCCGGCAGGATGCTCGACCAGCTCACACTTCATTAGATCGTCATACCGCACACCAACGCAGCTGTTTTCAAAGCAGGCCTTAACAGAAGCCGGCTCGTAGCTGCCGCGGTAATCGTAATCGGCATACCAAGCAAGACCAAGCAGCGAAAGAATCAAGCTGCCCTCAGACCCGTTATGCCATACGGTAGCGATCACCTCGCGCACGCCCTTCTTGCGGCAGGCATCCAGCGCCGGGATGGTATAGCTGAGCGAGCGGGAGAAGAGCGGGCCGTGGCCGCTCCACAGCCAGACACCGCCGGCAAAAAGCGAATCCATGCCGAACACGGCCTGGTGCTTTTCAATATTCTCGTAATAGAAGTTCTCGTTTGCGTGATAATAATCCCAAAATACCTGCTGAATACCGCGCGGCACCTTTTTGATCACCTCGTCGGTAAACTGCACGCGCAGATCGTAATCCGAATAGCCGGGCAGATGCTCGCCCACCAGGCGGAAGAAAAAGTCGCTCCACATCATGGGCGCAAGCCCGTGGGCGCGAACCACCTCGATCACCTTGGTCAGATGCTCGAAGTAGACGTCCTGCTGGTTGCGGAAGCCGTTCTTTTTCAAATAGGCACCAAGCCCCACGCCAACCGTTTCATCCATACCTACGTGCACGCGGCGGGTGCGGAAGCACTCCTTCACCGTTTTCAGCATATCGGCGATCAGCTGATAGGTCTCCTCTGCCCCTACCAGCAGCACGTTTTCCGTATCGCGATACGGGGCGGCCGCCGGCCATTTCAGGTGGGTGGCAAGGTGCCCGAGCACCTGAATACAAGGGATCATTTCAATACCCAGCGTGTACGCATAGGCATCGATCTCCTTCAACTCTTCCTTGGTGTAGGCACCGCGCAGATGACCAAAGTAGGGGCGCCCCTCGATCTCATAGGTATCCTCGGTATACAGCATGCACATATTCAGCCCCATCAGGGCCATTTTACGCAGCATGGTCTTAACCACATCCACCCGCATGACGGCATTTCTGGACATATCCAGCATGGCGCCATTGGTGGTAAAGAGCGGGTTTTCCGTAACGCTGCTCTCAGTCTCACCATTTCTGAGCCAGCCACAAAGCGTAGCAAGACCGCGGAAGAAGCGTGCGCGCCCACCGCCGTAGGTGATGGTCGCCGTCTTGCCTGCCAGCTCAACCGAAACGGTCGTCTCCGCCACCTCGCGCACGGTAAGCGTAAGGTCGGCTTCTGCCTCGGTCGTCAGCGTAACATCAAGGTCCTTTTCAAGAAGCGCAAGGCCGTCTGCCAAGCCCTCGGCACCCTTTATATGCAGCTTCATAATGCCCTCCTTACGCCAGGCGGCCTTCAGGCATGCAAGAGCCTCGCGCAGCTCCTCCTCCAGCGAGGCACCGGGCTTGGGGCTGCCCTCAACAGACATGCACCCATCAAAGCCGGCCTCACGCAAGGCGCGGAACATAGCGCGGTAATCGTCCGGGTCGCTTTCCTTGGGGAACATACGCCCCGCAAGCGCAGCAATATGCGTATGGCGCAGCAGGTCGCGGTAGGCAGCGTAGCCCTCGATACGCTCACCGCAGGCAGAAACATGGAAAAAGTCGACCAAGAGACGCACGTTCGGGTGGTCAACCGCCTCGGCAAGTGCACGGCCATCCTCGATCGTGCGCAGGAAGTTACATTCCGAAAGCGGCTCGATCACGCAGGTAAATCCATATTTAGCAAATACCGGGGCAAGGAAATCACGCAAAAACACGGTCAGCTCACGCATGCCGTTTTCCTTGGTATTGTCCCCATCCAGCATGCGGGCGGCACCCGAGCCAAAGACGACCAGGCGCGCGGGCAGGGCCTGCAGCTTGGCCAGCTGCGCCTCTAAGTAGTCACGCGCGGCGGCGTGATCCTTCTTTTCGCCGGTCACGCGCATGCTGGCGGGCAGCATGCAGTTATAGGCCACCAGGTCAAGGCCAAGCTCCTGCAGGCGCTTGCCAAGCGCGGCAATCGTTTCAGGCGTTTCACCGATAAAGCTTTGAAAATTCAGCTCTACGTAATCGGCCCCGGCTGCCTTGGCAGCCAGCAGATTTTCTTCTTTTTTCCAATCAGTACAGATACCAAATCTCATAAAGCACACCTCTGTGTTTTTTCTTTCATTTTATCACATAGTGGCTCGTTTGTCAATCAATGAGAATGGCAGATCTTACGCAATTGGATAGCAAATCTTACGCTTTTATTCCTTTAAAAACAGGCCGTCTACAAAGCCAGCCGGATCTGCTGAGCAGATATCGCAGCCCACGATCCGATCGCGATGCTGCAGCAGGTTGATATAGACCGTGCCCTCATATCCCTCGTAATTGGTAACGGTATAGGTATAGCGTGTTATTGTCTTTTTGCGGTAGCGGGAAAGATCCAGCCCCTGCTGCTTTTGGATCTCGTTATAGCCGGCAAGCACCCTGTCAAATTCCTCAGGCAACGTCATCTCGCAGGTCTCTAACGGCTCGGCCTCTACCGTGTAGCCAAACTGGCCGATAAAGGCAATGCGATCCTCATTGGTGCGGATATCGTCATACGCGATCTCCTCGCCGGTCTTGACCGCCTCGGCCGCCTCGTATTGCGGCACAAATAGCATCAGCCCAAACAATGCTGCTACAGAAAGGGCCACCACACCAAAAAATTTTAAGGTGCTGGCCCGCACAGAACAGATGAACATAAAAGCCCCTCCCCTATTTTTCGTGTTACATTCTATGCACAGGGGGCGTGGGCTATGACAAAAAAACAAATCACCGGTGGCCATATGGCCACCGGTGATCCGGCACGCGTCCTGCCATGGCAGGTCATTTGGCGGGGCGTGCCACACACGGCGAGGTACCGCACTCATTCCTCTATCGAATTTGCCGTGCGGCGGTAGGCGGGTGATGGCGCCTACGCTATTAGTATATGGAAGAAGCGTTCCCCAGGTTCCCGCTTACAGCAAGCGCGAGAAATATTGCTCTATCCTCGCCTTGTCAGCAGCAGCGCTGCCCTGCAGCAGGTCATCGGTGCCGCCGCCACGGGCAGAAAGCGCCTCACGGATAGCGGCAGCCCGCGCACGAAGCGGCAGATGCTGCGAGGCGATCATAAACCGATACCCATTCCCGGCGGGGAAGAATACGGCGCACACGCCCGGCACCCGCTCGGCCCCGCCTAAGGCGATGCGGCGTGCCACGTACTCATCCGGCTCACTAAGAAAGCAAAGGGCATGGCCGGCCTCGTTTGGTGCCATAGCGGCCACACGCGCCTCAGCCAGCTCGCGCGAGAGGGCAGTAGCGCTTGCCTTTCTTTCCTCTAATTCGGAAAGCAGGCGTTCAACGCCTGCAGCACATTCTGCCTGCGGCACAGACAGCGCGCGCGAAACGGCAGATACCTCACGGTATTTTTCACGGTAATCCTGCAATGCGCGGCGACCAGCCACCAGCCAAATACGAACGCCGCCCTTATAGTGGATAAAGTCCAGCAGCTTGATCAGCCCGATCTCGCCGGTACGAGAGACGTGCGGCGCACAGCAGGCACAGCAATCGTAGCCCTCTACCGTTACGATACGCACGGCGCCGCTCAGCTCCTTTTTCGAGCGGTAGTCCAGCGCTGCCAGCTCACCCTCGGCCGGGTAGCGACAAAGAATGGGCAGGTTGGCGAATACCGCCTCGTTAGCCAGCGCCTCTACACGGTCAAGCTGCGCGCGATCCAGCACGCCGTTAAAATCCAGCGTGGTCTCATTGTCACCCAGGTGAAAGCCCACGTTATCTAAGCCAAAGAGGCGGTGCACCAGGCCGGAGACGATATGCTCGCCGCTGTGGTTCTGCATACGGTCAAAGCGCTTAGAAAAATCAATTTCGCAGGAAAGCGTGGCACCCACCTCGCAAGGCTCATCGGTCAGGTGCAGGATCTCGCCCCCTTCCTCCTGCGTGTCACGCACGGGCAGGCTGCCGATACGACCGCTATCGCCGCCCTGCCCTCCCCCCTCGGGAAAGAAGGCGGTGCGGTCAAGCAGCACGGCATAGCCCTTGCCATGCGCGCGGCAGCCGGTCACGGTTGCCTCAAACGCTGAAAGATAGGCGTCAATATCGTATAATCTCTCTGTCATAGCATGTCCTCACACAAGCGAAAGCAGGGCGCCGAGCCCAGTCAGATCAAACAAAACGCCCACTGCCACACCAATGGCGTACAGCACCAAAAGGATCAGCAAATTTTCCTTTAACCGGCGGTTCATACGGAAGAGGACGAGCAGGCCTACCCCCGCGCCTACCAGCAGGCCGGAAAGCATGGCGCCAAGCGAAAGCGCACCGCCAAGATGCAGCTCGGTCAGGATGACCGAGGCCGCGCAGTTCGGGATCAGACCGATCAGCCCGGCAAGCAGCGAGCCAAGCACGGGGCGGTCAAGCACCAGCGAAGCAAGCTGCTCCTCGCCCACCAGCTCGATCACCAGGCCAAGGGCAAAGGAAGCAAGAAGGATAAAAAGCGCCACCTTCAGCATATGAAACAGGGCAGAAAGGAAAATGCTCTTTCCCTCACAATGGCAGCCCTCTGCCTGGCAAAGCTCCTCTACGTGCTCCTTGTGCCGCGGGCGATAAAGCAGGTCAACCAAAAAGCCCACAACCACTGCCACAGCCGCCTTGGTGCCCAAGAGCGCCAGCACGGAGGGCAGCGGGATCTGCTTGGTTAAGAGAATAGGCAGCATCTCGTCTGAGGTAGAAAGAAACACGGCCAGCATAGTGCCAAGCGTAACCACGCGCCCGGCATATAGCGAGGCGGCAGCGGCTGAAAAGCCGCACTGCGGCAGCATGCCCAAAAGGCCGCCGGCTAAGGGCCCCACACGGCCTGAACGGCGAATGATGGCATCTACCCGCTCGCCGGCCTTATGCTCCAGCAGCTCCATCAACAGGTAGGTCAGGTATAAAAACGGCAGCAGCGGTAGCGTATCCTTTACCGCATGCACAAGTGCATGTATCACAAAATCCAATTCATTACTCCCTTCCGGCCAGATAGCACGCCTCGCACCGGCCAAAAAGCAGAGTGCGGCTATCGTCTAAATAAAAGTTATTTTCTGTATGTAGGATTTGGGCAAAATGGCGCGAGATCTCCTCGCTCAGGTGAATGACACGGCCACAGGCCGTGCAGCGCAGGTGCAGGTGGCTGTGACAGGCCTGCGCCTCGTGATACTGATAGGTATACCCCCTGCCCTGCTCACGCGCGTAGCGGCGCACGGCGCCTTCCTCGGCTAGGCGTGCCACCAGGCGATAGACCGTGCTTTTGCCAACACCGCATTCGGTCATCACCGCCCCCAGCTCCTCTAAGGTAAAGGCGCGGTCGGCGTGCGAGGAAAGATAGGTCAGCAGCAGCTTTTTTTGCTCGGTCTGGTAGCCCTTCATCTCTTTGCCCTCTTTCATCAAAATTGCCTCGCTATTATACACTTTTTTCATGCCGCTGTCAAGAGGATTTGAAAATAATTCTCAAATTCATTCTCAAAAAAAGAAAAGAAGGCCAAGCGTTTTAGCGCAAGCCCCATAACGAAGTATTTATGTAAGAGGCGGTGTGACCAAAAAGGTCACACTGCCTTTTGCTATTCATACAGCTATCTTTTTGCCTTTGCATCTGCCATGTAGCGCGATGCAATCATCTTCTTTGATGGTAGGCAAATCAATGATGCCGACAGCATTGTAGTAAATTTCAATCTTTTGTTTTCTATGTCCACTGCTTTTATCGGGGGCATAGACCACTATTTTG
>JAGASL010000064.1 GCA_017621755.1 Clostridia bacterium | reverse complement strand
GGCTGCCACTTCTGCGTGACGTGCGCGCCTCGGCCTTAGGCGTTCTTTCGGCCGCGATGGCCGCCTGTACGGTCGAGCTGCTTAGTCGCGGCAGTATGACTATTTTATCAAAAGAGCGGGGAAGTGCCTGAAAAAAGCAGGGAAGTGATTGTCATAAAATAACGATCATCAGGCAGATAAACCAGACCAGGCTGGCCGCCAGCGCCCCGTAAAGAAAGGGCAACAGGGCAGAAAGCAGGCGGCGCTTGCGCCGCCGCCCGGGCAGCAGGCTCTCCTCTAAAATGCGATTGGCCTCGGCCAGCATGTCCTGCTCGCGCATGTCGGGCGCATCCTCGCGCAGCACAAAAAACGCCTCGCCAAACAGGCGGCTGCTTGTGCTGTGCAGGCAGATCATTCGTTTGTAGCAGCCCTTTAGCAGCATGGTATTCCCCCTTTGTCAGTTTTGTGGTAGGATTGCCCAATTTGGCGCGCGCCATACATTTTTCAAACAAAAAAAGACTTTTTTCAAAAAAGACTTGACAAAATGCAAAACCTCTGCTATAATATCACCGTTGACGATAGGCTGCTATGGCTCAGTTGGTAGAGCACATGCTTGGTAAGCATGAGGTCCCCGGTCCGAATCCGGGTAGCAGCTCCAACACGAAAAAAGCACCCCGATTGGGGTGCTTTTTTCGTGTTGGAGCCGCCGCTCTCGCTTCGCATCGCGGCGGCGCAGCCGCCCGGTTCGATAAGGGCGGCGTAGCCGCCCGCACCCGCCGGCCGCAGGCCGGGCGGTATCCGGGTAAGCGGCCGCAGGCCGCTCTGGCTGGGCGATAGGGAAGTGTGCTCGTGCGGCGCCCGCACCGCCCTTGCTCATTCTGTCATCCTGAGCGAACGCAGTGAGCCGAAGGATCTTTTCGCCGCCAGGCGAAACAGGGAGTAGCAGCAGTAGGAGGGTTCCGCGTTTCACGCGGAAAGATCCTTCAGTCGCTGCGCTCCTTCAGGATGACAGTTAGAAGGAGGAAGGATGACAGTTAGAAGGAGGAAGGATGACAGTTAGAAGGAGGAAGGATGACAGGTAGAGGGGGAACGGATGACAGTAAACATAACAGCAAATGAAAGACTGCTCCGCGTGCGCCCTTCTTCCATTTATCATTTTGCCCACTCGGTAAAAACGGCAATCCTTTTTCGCTTTTTCGTGAAAAATGCAAGGGGCTTTCTGTTGACAAGTGCCCCCTCTTTCCTTTATAATTAAGAAAAAAGCGCCCCGGCGCCAAAGAAAGGAAACCTGCTATGTACGATTTTAAGCCGCCCTATCACGGCTCTGCCTATTACCCGGAGTCCTGGCCGCGTGAGCAGATAGACGAGGATCTGGACATCATGCTCGCCCACGGCCTGAACACCGTGCGCGTGGCCGAATTTGCCTGGTCGACCATGGAGCCTGAGGAAGGGAAGTACGATTTCTCTCTCTTCCGCGAGATGGTAGACAAGTGCCGCGCACGCGGCATCTCGGTCGTTATGTGTACCCCGTCGGCTACCCCGCCGGCATGGATGGAGGTCAACTACCCCGAGATCATGATGGAGATCGACACCATGAAGGCCACCCACGGCTCTCGCCGTCTCTCTTGCCCCTCCTCGCCCCGCTTCCGCGCGTTCTGCGCCAAGATCTGCCACGAGATGGGCAAGGAATTCGGCAAGGACGAGAACATCATCGGCTGGCAGATCGATAACGAGCTCACCGCCCTGACGAGGGATAAGGGCTGCACCTGCCCCTCCTGCACGCAGTCCTTCCGCCGGTATTTAGAGCGCCGCTACGGCACGATCGAAAACCTCAACAAGGCCTGGAAGCACAATACCTGGAGCATGGATTTCCAGTCCTTTGACCAGATCGACCCGCCCGACGATATCGCCACCCCGCCCCCGTCTCACAAGATGGCCTGGGCAGAATACAAGAGCTGGGAATATGCCGATTTTTGTAAGGCACAGGCCGACATTCTGCGCCTCTACACCAAGGCACCCATCGGCACCGATATGATGCCCACCCAGCAGCTCGACTACGAGCTGACCAACGAGTCGCTGGAGGTCGCTCAGTTCAACCATTACAGCGGCCCCTACTCCGTTACCCACTACCTCGACTTCCTGCGTACGCTCAAGGAGCGCCCCTTCTGGGTCACCGAGACCAGCTGCTGCTGGAACGGCGGCCTGATCCCGCAGGGCGCGCGTGTGCGCCATTTCGCCATCGCCAACTCGCTCGTCACCTTTGCCCTGGGCGGCGAGATGGTCAGCTACTGGCTCTTCCGCGATCACCTTGGCGGGCACGAGCAGATGCACGGCTCGGTGGTCGATAGCTGGGGCCGCGAGCGCCACATGGCAGACGAGGTGCGCTACGTTTCCCAGGCGCTTGATAAGCTCCGCCCCGCGTTAGAGGGCACCCGTGTGTCGCAAAGAGAGCTGGCCGTGGTCTGGCCGCACACCTCGTTCTGGATGAGCCGCTACAACCCCATGCACTTTGCAAGCAACGAGCATCTGCAGTTCTCGGCACACGCCTGGCTGTCGGACAGCCACTTCCGCCCGGACGTGATCGGCGCGGGCGCTGATCTTTCCGGCTATAAGCTGATCGTTTCGCCCCAGCAGTACACCATCGAGGAAAAGGGCTTTGATGAGCGCATCCTCGCGTGGGTCAAGGCTGGCGGCACCTGGGTGGTCGGCCCGCTTTCCGACGTGCAAACGCCGGATTCCAATAAGTACGCCAACGCGCCCTACGGCCACTTAGAGGAGTGGGCCGGCATTCGCCGTGCCTTCTACATGGCCGCCGCAGACGATAAGCAGTGGTACGCAAACAACATGCCGGCAGGCGAGAACCCCGCTATCCGCTGGGAGGATGGCAGCCTGATGGCCACCGGCCGCGTGATCTTTGACGCGCTGGAGCCGGTAGGCGAGGGCGTGACCGTGCGCGGCACCTACGTAGACGGCGAAAGCGCTTACCTGAACGGCTACGCCGCCATCACCGAGACCAAGGTGGGCAACGGCCGCATCATCCTGCTGGGCGCCCAGCTCGGCCGTGAGGATTACATTCGCGTGCTGAAGCAGATCGCTGCCGAGTGCGGTGTGTACCCGATCACCGAGGGTGGTGATACGGTCATCAACAGCATGCTTGAGGGTGAATACGGCCAGGTGTTCACCGCCATCGAGAGCAAGGGCGTTCCCTCCTTTACGGTTGCCCCCTTCAACGGCACCGACATTCTCTCCGGCAGAGCCTTCAAGCAGGGCGAGCGCGTAGAGATGAAGCCCTACGATTGCTTCTTCGTGAAGAAGGATTGACCCGATATATAAGAAAAAACGGCGGTTTTCCGCCGTTTTTTTTCTTTTGCCGCTGTGCCGTTCTTCATCATTCTGCTATCCTGCGTCTTCTCAGCCTGCTATCCTGTCCTTCTTCTACCTGTCATCCTGAGCCTTCTTCAACCTGTCATCCTGAGCCTTCGGCGAAGGATCTTTTCGCCGCCAGGCGAAATAAGGCTCCCTCCGGGAGGGAGCTGGCACGAAGCGGAGCGAAGTGACTGAGGGAGTAACGGGTAGTGACAATAAGCAAAGAGATAAACTCTGTTCTTGCTTTGTTTTATAAAGCATATCAACCGGGAAAGAGAATACCTATAGGGAAATTTATTCTTAGGAACATTCTTTTTCTTTCTGTAAACTCTCCTACCCGGTACTCCTTCCGTCACTCCGCTTCGCTCCGTGCCACCTCCCTCCCGGAGGGAGGCTTAGTAACCGGAGGGAGGCTAAGATTGCCGCGTCCCGCCTCCTTGCCTCTTCAACCTTCATTCGACACAAGCCGTAATAAGAATGACGTTTTTACCGAGCTTGCTCGCATAGTCGATGGTATATTTCGTTCCCTTTGAGACGCCATCCCATATGATCAATGCCACGTCGCAAAGCTCTACCAGCTTCTCATTGCGTTTGAGCGGTGCGCCCCTTCCGTAAAGCTGGTATTGTGGACGCAAGACCAGCTTTGACAGGCGTTTCTTGTCGGCATAGCTTTCTGCCAATCTGTCTATTCCGTCTGCCCCGCCAGTCATGATCAAGGTGGTTTCTGGTGGGATGTGTTTTTCTATATCAAAATTTTTGATGCTTCTGGACCCTGCAATCAGCAAGTTCATAGGCCCCTCCTAACACGACAACTACATTATATAACACATAATGTTTACTATATTGTACCACATAACAATTAAAATGTAAATAAGGTAAAATAATTTTGTCAAGAATGGTTGTGTTGATTTTTCAGCACGTGCGATATGGTGAGGTGAGGGCATCATGATAGACAGTCAATATAAAATGAATTTGATCAAGATCGGCTTGAAAATTGCTTATTACAGAAAGCTGCAGGGAATGACGCAAGAGGAGCTTGCAGAGGCGTGTGACCTGTCCTCTGGCTACGTTTCGCAGCTTGAGGCGCCCAATTGCTTTTTCTGCCCCTCGCTGAAAACCTTGTTTAGAATCGCAGAGGCTCTTGGAACCACGGTTTCAAGGCTGACGGATATAGAAGATTAAAAGAGCAAACGACGCTTTTGATAAACGAAAAGGCACTTACGGTATGGCCACCGTAGGTGCCTTTTTTGTTTCCACGCCCTGCGCCCTGCCTCCTTGCCTCTTCAACCCACTCACGTTCGCGTAAGCGAACATTTCACATTTGCGAAGCAAATATTTCACCGCGGCGCGATTTCACTTGCCCGAACGGGCAAATTTCACTGCGCCGCGCTATGGCGCGGCGCTATATCCCATCCGCCGCCGAGGCGTTGAGATCATCCCCGCCGCGAATACCGGCGGCGTAGGCGAAGTGCGTTTCGGCCGCGACCATGGCGCCGTTATCCCCACACAGCGAGAGGGGCGGAATGTGCAGCGCCACGCCCCGCTTCTTGGCAATGCCGGCCAGGCGCGCGCGCAGGTGGCTGTTGGCCGCCACGCCGCC
>JAGASL010000012.1 GCA_017621755.1 Clostridia bacterium | reverse complement strand
GGCGGCACGGGCGGTATGCTCGCGCTCGGCCTCGGCCAGGCGGCGGCCTGCCTCCTCACTTGCGCGGCGGGCAATGGCCAGGTCGGTCAGATCTCTTTCCGAGAGGCGGTGCGCGGGCAGCCCGTCCAGATGGATCAGGGCAGCCTCTGCCTCAGCCAGCACGGCCTCGGCCGCGTGCAGCCTGTCATAGGCCAGCACCAACAGGATGTTATGTGTCAGCGCCTCGGCCTCCTTGGCCTCGTGCAGCTTTTTTTCACATTCCTCTCGCTCTCGCCTGGTGGCAAGCAGCTCGTTTTCGGTAGCCAGCAGGGCGGCATTCTGCTCCTGCGCGGTGGCCAGGCGGGCGGCCAGCGCCTCTTCACGCTCGCGCAGCTCGTACAGCTCGCCCCCTTTGCCGTTTTTGTGCAGCAGGCTGCGGCGCAGCCCCTCTAATTTATCCAGGGCGCGGGGCAGGCTGACCTGCTCGTCCCCGGCGAATAGCAGATTTTCAATAGCGGCCTGCAGGCTATCCCCATCCGGCCGCGAGGAGCCGATCTGCCCCACGAAGGCGGTCTGCAGATAGACGGACTCCGGCACGCCGAGAAAGCGCTCGCCGGGGCATTCGCCTGCCGGTAGCGGCGTATTCGTTTCTAAATCGATGATGGCAGAGGTCTCGCGATAGGTCTCCCTCTCGCGGGGGCCGGTGCTGGCGGTGGTGATCCGCTCAATGCGGTAGCGCCGCTCGCCCACGCGCACCACCATGCTGCCGGCGGCACGGCCGCTTTGCCAATCGATGCGCTTCTTTTTCTCGCCCAGCTCGGCGCCGCGAGCGGGGGCAAAGCCGTAGAGCATGTAGCGGATAAAGGCGGCCAGCGTGCTCTTGCCGGATTCGTTATCCCCCTCGATCACCGTCAGCCCCTCACCCGGCGCGCAGGTATAGCCCGACAGGCGGCCAAAGGCATCGATGCGGATGCTTTCAATGATCATCGCTTCTCACCCGAGGCGGGGCCACCGCCCTCGTTGCCGGAAAGAAAGCGGATCGCGCGCTCAACGGCGTCCTTGGCGTTGTTCCACGGCTCGTCCTGGTAGCGGTAATCAAACTTCTTGCAGAACCAGCTCACGTCGCCCGACAGGGTGTCGGCATACCGGCGCTCGATGGCCGACATGGTATCGTAGAACTCGGCAAATTCCTTTTTGTTCATGCCGGTCTTGGCCAGGCTGAGCAGGCGGCGGTAGTGCGGCAGGCAGAAATAGGGCTGCGCCGCCAGCTTGCGGCGAAAGGCGCCATCCTGCCGGTAAAGCAGCAGCACGGTATCAAACATGCGGAAAAGATTGGCCTCAATACGGCCGCAGACGTAGCAGCTTTCCTCTAATTTACCCAGCCTTTTGATGGTATCGCTGCCGGCACCGGTCAAAAGGGCGGCCAGCCCCTCGCCCGAGAGATCGCGCTTGACCTTTTCCATATGGCTTTCAATGATCAGGCCAAGGCCCAGGCGGTTTTTGCGGGTAAACATCATGCCAAAGTGGCGGTGGCAAAAGCCCAGCTCGTTGGTCCTTTGGCGCACGTCCGGCTCCATCATCGAGGCACCGAGGATCAGCTCTAGCTCGTTTTCCTCTAAGCGGTTATACAGCGCGCACATCGGGCAGCCGCAGGCATGGTCCTCGGCTGAGGCATCAAACGCTTCGTTAACGGGTATGGTATAGATCTGTTCCATCGCTTTCCTCCCGGCGGGCAAGTCCGCCTCTTGACATTTCTGTAAAATAATTGTATAATATAGACACACTTTATTTTATTATACACGCCTTTTCCCGTTTTTGCAAGAGAGAGAGAGAACAACAAGCGTTTTTTCTTGAGGGAGAATTTATGAAAACTCTGATTCTGACCATTACAGCCGGCGAGGGGCATAACGCCACGGCGGCCTCGGTACAGGCGGCCCTGCAGGCGCACGGCCACGAATGTATGATCGTAGACACCTGGCTACACATCAGCCGCAGCCTGTACAACATCGTTTCTAAGGGCTACCTGCTTTCTACGGCCGATTTCAAGCGTACCTACGCCTGGGCCTACGCGCGGCTTGAAAACCGCAAGGTCAATTCCTATAACAAGTCCCTGACCCGCTCGACCTACCGCATGATCAAGAAAAAGATCGTTTCCTACATTGAGGAATACGACCCGGACGTGATCGTGTATACGCACATCTTCGGCGGTATTTTCTTAGACGTGATCGCTGAGCAGATGCCGCTGCGCGCGCGCACAGTCGGCATTTTGACCGATTTTGTTATGCACCCGTTCTGGGAGGAGGCGCTGCGCACCGACCGCGTGGTGATCCCGAACGAGCTGCTGATCCCCGCTGCTACGCGCAAGGGTCTTTCGCGTGAGCAGCTGGCGCCCATCGGCATTCCGATACGCCCGACCTTTGCCACCATGCGTGAAAAGGGCGAGGCACGGCGGCTGCTGGGTCTGGCTGAGGAGATGCCTACCCTGCTGCTGATGGGTGGCAGCATGGGCTACGGCTCGCTTGCCGACACGATGCGCGAGCTGGATGCCCTGCCTGGCGAGCACCAGCTGATCTGCGTGTGCGGCAACAACAAAAAGGCCAAGGAGGAGATCGACGGTATTGCCTTTGCCCACCGGGTGCTGACCTTTGGCTATACCGACAAGATCGACCTGCTGATGGACGCGGCCGACTGCATCGTGACCAAGCCGGGTGGCCTGACCACCAGCGAAGCGCTGGCCAAGCGCCTGCCCATGATCATCTGCAACCCCATTCCCGGGCAGGAGGATAGAAACGCCGAGTTTTTGCTGAACAACGGCGCCGCCATGATGGCCACCAAGACCTGCCGCCTAAGCGACGTGATCTACCAGCTGCTCTACCACCCCGAACGGCTGGAGCTGATGAAGCAGTGCATCGACCTGATCCGCAAGCCAAACGCCACGCGCGATCTGGTCGCCCTGATCGAGGAGCTGGGAAGGAAGCAATAAAAAAGAGACAGAAAAGCTGCCGAGAGGTGGCTTTTTCTGTTTGTGGAGGGGAGCGTGGGGGGTTAAGGAAACTTTTTGAAAAAAGTTTCCTTAGACCTTCAAAAACTTTTCGGGGAAATTTTTATAAAAGCAAAAAGGCGTGGGCGGTGCCTGGTCTTTCGTTGCCAGGGTCGGTGCAACGCCGAAAGCCGGTATGACGGCAGGGTGACGAGGCGAAAGGTAATTCTTCGGGCTGGGGTTAACCGCGCGGAACCTGTTTGCTGGCGCAAACGAGCACCGGGGCGGACCGCCCTGCGGGAGGAGCAAGCCCCTCCCCTACCACGATGGGTGCGGCCATTCCGCGTAGGGACAGGCTCTCGCTGCGGCTCGGTCACGCCACGGCTCTGACATGCCCCCGGCATGTCATTCACTGCCGTGGCGCCGCTTCGCTACCTCGACTGTCCGCACCGATCTTATTCAACCTGTCATCCTGAGCCTCCGGCGAAGGATCTTTTCGCCGCCAGGCGAAACAGGGAGAAACAACGGCAGGACTTTCTCGCTCCGCTCGAAAAGATCCTTCGGTCGTTTCACTCCCTCAGGATGACAACGCGGGGGACGTACTTTCAGGATGACAGTAAAATAAGCGCAGGATGACAACGCCACAGGGCGGTGCGGCCTGTTGTAGGCAAGCACGCCCTCTCCGTCACCCTTTTTCCTATCCCTGCATATCCTGCTAAAAAACGAAAGGCAGGTTTTTTATGCTTGTTGTGAAGGATTATAACCGCGAGCACGCCGTGACCTACGCGCGGCGCTGGGCGCTGGATCGCAACCCGCTGTATTTTGACTACACCGGCATAGGCGGCAACTGCACCAGCTTTGTTTCGCAATGCCTGTACGCCGGCAGCTGCACCATGAACTACACGCCGGTCTTTGGCTGGTATTACCTTTCCGCGGCCGAGCGGACGGCCTCGTGGACCGGGGTGGAATACTTTTACAATTTCCTGACCGGCAACGCGGAGGTTGGCCCCTTTGGCCGCGAGGTGAGCGAGGGCGAGCTGCAGCCAGGCGACGTGATCCAGCTGGGGCGCGAGGAATCCGGCTATTACCATTCGCTGCTGGTGCTTTCACGCGGGGAGCGGGATATTCTGATCGCGGCGCAATCAGACGATGCGCTGGACCGCCCTCTCTCCACCTACACCTACGACTACGCGCGATTTTTACATATCGACGGCGTGCGCCTGCGCATACCAGACACTGAGGATTGCTTTCTTTCTCTGCTGAATGGCGAGGCGATTTTGCCGAATTTAGCCTCTGCCCCGCCCCTGCCGCAGGAGGAGAGGGGGGAGTAGGAGACGGCTTTTCCTGCCATTCCGCGCCTCTTCTATTGTCATCCTGAGCGAACGCAGTGAGTCGAAGGATCTTTTCGCCAAAGGCGAAACGGTGATAGCGCGCATAGAAACGCCTCGCTTCACGCGGAAAGATCCTTCGGTCGTTCCACTCCCTCAGGATGACAGGAACAAAAGCGCCGTTTGGCTGCCCCCGCCGGCCGTCTGCCGAAAAATATTTGTTTTTATACGAATTTTTTTGCGCGTATGCTTGCAATGTCAAAAATTCTGTGCTATAATCATTTTGTATAAACATGTAAAAGGAGCGCGAGATGGAGGAGACAAGCTATATCCGCCGTAATCTTGCGCGCGTTTGCTCAGAGCTGGCAGCCTGTGCTACCCGGGCCGGGTACCCGGTGCCAACCCTGGTGGCGGTGACCAAAAGCGCGAGTGACGAAGAGGTGCTGGCGCTGGCCGCCTGCGGCGTTTCTGATATGGCCGAAAACCGCGTGCAATGCTTTTCTGCCCGGCAGGCGCTGCTGGCTTCGCACGGCTTTTCGCCCCGCCTGCATCTGATCGGCTCGCTGCAAACGAACAAGGTAAAATACCTGATGGCCGACGTAGCCCTGATTCAATCGGTGGATTCGCTGCGCTTAGCCGCCGAGATCGAACGGCAGGCGGCGCGCGCCGGCAGGCAGGTAGATATTTTGGTAGAGGTAAACAGCGGGCGTGAGGAGGCCAAGGGAGGCCTGCTGCCCGAGGAGGTCTTACCCTTCTGCCGCACGCTTGGCGTGGGGGACTACCCACACCTGTGCCTGCGCGGGCTGATGACCATGGCACCGGCCCTGCCGGAGGAGGAGGCCTATCGCCCCTACTTCAAAAAGACGCGAGAGCTGCTGCTGGCCGCCAAGGCCGAGGGGCTGCTGCACGGCGAGCCTATTCTTTCGATGGGCATGAGCGACAGCTACCGGGTAGCCGCCGAGGAGGGCGCTACGATGGTGCGCGTGGGGCGACATTTATTTACCAAGGATGAATAAAACAATTTTTTCATAAAACTGTTTAGGGAGGAAGGAAACATGGCAATTTTCAACAAGAGACCGCTTCGTTCTGAGGATGAGGATTACGGTCACCGCTACTACGAGGATGAGGAGCAGGACACCGATCTGGTAGAGGATACCGACGCACCGGCCGGCAGCAACATCGGCTTTGGCGGCGTGAACATCGGTGGCGGCGGCATCGAGCTGAAGGTAGTTCGCCCCGAGCATTTTGAGGATGTTTCTACCATTGCAGACCACCTGCTGAACGGCCGCACGGTCGTTCTGAATCTGGAGACCGCCAGCAAGGAGACCGCCCGTCGCTTTATTGATTTTCTTAGCGGCGTAGCCTACTCGATCGATGGCCAGATGAAGCGTGTTGCAAACAACACCTACATCATCACGCCCAACAATGTTGACGTTACCGACGCGGCTCTGCGCGGCGAAGGCGGCGCAGACGAGGACTAATTAAAAACGGCGGGGCTGTGGCAGACTGTGCACCAGCCCCGTTCGCTTTTTTATGATTTTTTCAAAAGAAAGGGGAAACGATGGCCAGTCTTTTGGTGCTTGTCAGGATCCTTTGCGTGGCGATGCAGCTGCTGCTTGGCTTTTTTGAGCTGGCCATGCTGCTGCGCTGCATTCTTTCACTCTTTAACCCGGAGGAGGAGGGCGTTTTAGCGGCCATTCTGTTTACGGTGACCGAGCCGGCTATCATGCCGGTACGCGCGCTGCTGGAAAAGCTGCGCATCGGTGAGGGGCTGCCGATCGACATCTCCTTTTTGGTAACGGTGGTGCTGATCTCTCTGTTCTCCATGCTGCTGCCCTCTTTCTCTCTATCCGTTTTTTAGGAGAATACTATGAACCGTTTTCTTTCCTTTATGCGCAGCCGCTGGCTGCCGCTTTCTATTCTTTTAGCGGCGGTGGTCTTAGACGTCATCAGCAAGCAGCTGGTGGTCGCCTATCTGAAGCCGATCAAGACCCTGCCTATCATCGAGGGAATTTTCCACTTCACCTATGCAGAGAACCCGGGGGCGGCCTGGTCGCTCTTTTCGGCGCCTGACCAGCGCTGGATCTTTATGTCCATCTCCAGCGTAGCGATCGTTTTGATGCTTTCCTATCTGTTTATCGTGAAGATCGATTCTCCCCTGCTGCGCGCCGGCCTGGGCGCGGTGGTGGGCGGTGGCATTGGCAACATGATCGACCGCATCTCGCTTGGCTACGTGGTCGATTTTTTAGATGCGCGCTTTATCAACTTCCCCATCTTTAACGTGGCGGATTGCTTTGTAACGATCGGCGCCGGGCTGCTGTTCGTTGGTCTTTTGATCGATTGGCGGCGCGAGGAGCTTTCTGCGCGGGCCAAGAAGGAGGCAGAGCGTGACGACGCATCGGATCACTGAAGAAGAGAGCGGCACGCGGCTTGACAGCATTTTGGCGGCGGCGGCAGGGATCTCCCGTACCGCCGCCGCCAAGCTGATTGCTGAGGGGCACGTAACGCTCGCCGGCCGCGCGGCCGATAAAAACGACCGCCCCGCGGCAGGCGAGGAGCTATGCTACGAGATCCCCGCCCCGCGCGAGGCAAGCGCCGAGGCACAGGACATCCCGCTTGAGATCGTATACGAGGACGATGACCTGCTGGTGATCAACAAGCCAAGCGGTATGGTGGTGCACCCGGCCGCCGGTAACGAGGATGGCACGCTGGTCAACGCCCTGCTCTTTCATTGCAAGGACGGGCTTTCCGGCGTGGGCGGCGAGCTACGCCCGGGCATCGTGCACCGCATTGATAAGGACACCAGCGGCCTGCTGGCCGTGGCCAAGCATGACAAATCGCACCGCGCGCTGGCCGCGCAATTAGAGGACCACACCATGCGCCGCACCTACTACGCGCTGGTAAACGGCGGCTTTGCCGAGGACGAGGGCACGGTAGACAAGCCCATCGGCCGCCACCCGAGGGACCGAAAAAAAATGGCCGTGCTGCGCCCGGGCGAGGGGCATAGCCGGCATGCGATAACACACTATACGGTCTTGCGCCGCTTTGGCGCGGTGACCCTGCTGCGCCTGCAGCTGGAGACCGGGCGCACGCACCAGATCCGCGTGCATATGTCCTCTATCGGCCACCCCCTGCTGGGTGACGAGGTATACGGCGGCGGGCACACACCCTTTGAAAAAAAGCATGCGGCCTTGCTGAACGGGCAATGCCTGCACGCCGGTGAGCTTGCTTTCTTACACCCCACGACGGGGGAAACGGTGCACGTGACCTGCCCGCTTCCCACCTCGTTTGAGCGGTTGCTGGCGATCTTAGGGGCAGCGGAAGCCTAATAGGCCAAGCAGCTCGCCCATATCCTGTAGGTCGGCATAGGCCAGCAGCTCCTCACACGTCAGCTCATCAGCACAGCATTCGCACACAGCGTGCCTGCCGTGCTTGTAATACCGATCTCCATCTAAGATCGGCTCGCCGCAGCTTTCGCATACGGCATGCGCCGGTATTTCCCGCATAAAGGGGCACCCCTCGTAGCAGACGGCGCTATCACAGGTTTCACACATACAGTCTCCCAAAGGCATTCAGGGTGGGATAGCCCTGCGGCGCAGGGCGGCTATGGCCGCGCTGCCTTGTAACGGTCATATTGAATTTACAGGCTGCCGGGTGAAGCGGCAGTCTGCCTTCCGTTTCGTTTATTATACCACATCTTTGGCGAGTTGTCAAGCATATTTGCGTAATTTTTACGAATTTTAGGAGAAATCATGATCGTACTGAGCACGTCTGATCTTTCGCTTTCCTTTGGGGGGCGAGAGATTTTATCCGGCATCAGCTTTTCGATAAACGAGGGCGATCGCCTGGGCGTTATTGGTGTAAACGGCGCGGGCAAGACCTCGCTGTTTCGCCTGATCACGGGCGAGTACCAGCCTGACCGCGGCGCGGTATTTATCGCGCGGGGCAAGACAGTTGGCCTGCTTTCGCAAAGCACGGCCGAGGAGAGCCTGCGCGGCACCGATTCCCTGCTTTCGCACATGATCAACGCCTTTCCCGAGCTGCTTTCGGCCGAGGAGGAGCTTTCCCGCCTGGAGCGTGAGCTGGCTGCGGCAACGGGCGAGGCCGAGGCCGCGCGCCTGGGCGCGGCCT
>JAGASL010000063.1 GCA_017621755.1 Clostridia bacterium | reverse complement strand
GCGCCGTGCCGCCCTGCGCGAGAAGCAGGCGCCGGCCGTAGCCGCCCCCGCCGCCGAAAAAGCAAAGCAAGAAGCACCCGTGCTGCCGCAGGCACAGGAAAAGGAGCAACCCCGTGCCAAGCGCAAGGAGGAGCCCCTGCCGCCCGTGCGTGACCGCATTTTGTTTGCAACAAATACCCCGGCTGAGCCGCGACCCCTGCCTGCCGCTATGCAGGAGCAGGAGGAAGGCGCGGCACCGAGCGCGCGTGCACGCCGCCGTGCCCTATTTGCCGATTTAGAGGAGGAAGGCGCCCACACCGCCGCGACCTACGGCGAGGCGGATGCCACCACCGAAAAGCGTGCGCGGCAGCTGTTTGATTTTGACAATATGCCCATCACCCGTGAGCAGGTGCCTGTCCCGGCGGCAAAAAAAACCTCTGCTGCTCGCCGCGCCGAGCCGGCTGACGAAGCCTATGCCGACCCCATGCGTGACAAGACCAATCTTGATTTTTCAAACGACCGGCTGGAAATGACCAAGGAGAGCGTTCGCCCGATCAAGGCGACTGAGGAGGAAGCGCCTGTAGCCGAGGAGGCCCCCGCCAAGGAGCCTGCTTTTGGCACTTCTCCGCTTGGCAAGCTGCTTCGCCGTAGCATGCCCGCCACCAAGGAGCCGACCCCTGCCGCGCAAGAGGCACCGGCCGCCGCCGGCATGGATTATTTCCGCCGCATTACAACCAGTGCGAACGAGCAGCCGGCAGCAGATGACGATCGCCTGCTTGACCACCCGGACATTCTACCTATGCCGCAGCGCAGTCTGCCCCCCGAGGAGCCGGAGAATGAAGAGCCGAGCACCCCGGTTGTGACAGTAGAAAGCGAAGAGAAGGAAGAGGAGCCCATCATCGTGACCCGTGTACCGGGCGCAAGGGAAAACCCCTTTCACCCGCAAAACAATCCCAGCTATAGCACAAAAGCAAAGGACCCTACTCCACGCTACAACGGCGTGCAGGATGCCAGCGTATTTACCCCCTCAGCCGGGATGAGCAAGCCGGTGCAGCAGCAAATGCAGGTATCCGCTGCCCCTGCCACGCACACGCCGCCCAAGCCTGTGGCCCCTCAAAAGCCCAAAAAGCCATATCAGTACCCACCCGTTTCCCTGCTGACCGCGCCGGACGTGGTAGACGAGGGGAACATCACCGCCGAGGTACAGGCCAATGCCGAAAAGCTGGTAACCACGCTGGATAACTTTAAGGTCCGCACTCGTGTAACCGGCTATTCCCGCGGCCCACGTATCACCCGCTACGAGGTGGTGCCAGAGGCGGGCATCCGCGTGCGCGCTATCTCCTCGCTGGTTGAAGATATTTCGATGAGCCTGGCTACCTCCGGCATTCGTATCGAGGCACCGATCCCCGGCAAGTCTGCCGTGGGCATTGAGGTGCCGAACAGCACCTCTACCCTGGTGCGCCTGCGCTCGATGCTGGATTCTGAAAAATTCCGCAACTTCCCGGATAAGTCTGTGGTTTGCCTGGGTGGTGACGTAACCGGCCAACCGGTATACTGTGACCTGGCCAAGATGCCGCATATGCTGGTTGCCGGCGCCACGGGCATGGGTAAATCGGTTTGTATCAACAGCATCATCACCAGTATTCTGTACAAGGCCACGCCGGACGAGGTCAAGCTGATCATGATCGACCCGAAGAAGGTTGAGTTCAACATCTATTCCGGCATACCGCATCTGCTAGTGCCCGTAGTGACCGACCCAAAGAAGGCCGCCGGTGCGCTAAGCTGGGCCGTAAACGAGATGGAGCGCCGCTTCTCGCTGATCGAGCAGGCAGGCGTGCGCGATATCAAGGGCTATAACCGCCACGTTTCTGAGACGGGCGAGGGCGAGGCGCTGCCCAAGATCATTATCATTATTGACGAGCTGCACGATCTGATGATGTCGGCAGCCGACGCGGTAGAGACCTCGATCGCGCGCATTGCCGCCAAGGCGCGCGCGGCGGGCATCCATCTGCTGATCGGCACGCAGCGCCCGTCTGTTGACGTTATTACCGGTACCATCAAGGCAAACATCCCCTCGCGTATCGCCTTTCACGTTTCCTCGCAGGTAGACTCGCGCACCATTCTGGACTTTACCGGTGCCGAAAAGCTGCTAACGCACGGTGATATGCTCTTTTCCCCCGCCGGCGCGCCCAAGCCGCTGCGCGTGCAGGGTGCCTTTGTTGACGACAAGGAGATCGATCGCGTTGTTGAATTCTTAAAGGCAAACAACGAGGTTAACGAGGCGCTGGGTGAGGAGATTATGGCCGATATTGAGCGTGAGGCAGAAAAGTGCGTGCCGCAGAAGAAGAATAGCGAGGACGAGCTTGGTGGTGGCGGTGCCAACATTCCCACCGATGATGATGACAATCATCTTCAATGGGCTGCCCTGCAGGTGGGCTTTGAATTTGGCAAGATGTCCACCTCGCTTTTGCAGCGCAAGCTGTCGATTGGCTACGGCAAGGCTGCCAAGATCTTAGATGCGCTGGAGGACCAGGGCTACATTTCCCCGCCTGATGGCTCGAAGCCGCGCGAGATTCGCATTACCCAGGAAGAATTTAAGGAAATGATGGCGCGCGGTGTGCAGGAGCAGACCGGCGGCAACTTCTAAAAGGAGATAGCATGATCTACGTATTACTGGCCGATGGCTTTGAAGAAATAGAGGCGCTGGCACCGGTGGACATTCTTCGCCGTGCCGGCCTGCCTGTAAAGACTGTGGGCATTACGGGCAAAGCCGTATGCGGCTCGCACGGGATTCCCGTAACAGCCGACGTTACCCCTGATGAGGCGACCGAGAAGATCGACCTGCTCGTTCTGCCGGGTGGCATGCCCGGCGCCGCCAACCTGGATCAATCCCCCGCGGCAGAGGCACTTTTGCGGCGCGCGATAGACGAGGGGTCACATATCGGCGCGATCTGTGCCGCACCCTTTATCTTAGGCAAGCGTGGCCTTTTACAGGGCAAGCGTGCCGTTTGCTACCCCGGCTTTGAGGGGGAGCTTTGCGGCGCTACGCTGTGCGGCGAGGGTGTGCACGTGGTAACCGATGGAAAGATCACCACCGCCATTGGCATGGGGGCAGCCTCGGAATTCGGTCTTGCCCTGCTGCAGGCATTGGGGCACGAGGATAAGGCTACCCAAATTGCCGATGCCGCCTTTCTTCGCTGAAGCATGAAGAAATTTTATACCGCCCCCATCACGCACGCGCTGCTGCCGCTTTGGCAGCGCTGCTTTCCGGGGGATGAGGAAGCAGAGACACGCGCGCTGTTAGACAGCCTGGCCCCAGACGGCATGTGCCTGTATGCAGAGGAAAACGGTACGGTAGTCTGCCAGGGCATCCTTCTGCTGGTGGCACACGGTGACCACTACGGCTATTATCTCTACGCCCTTTGCACAACCCCTTCAAAGCGGCGGCAAGGCTATATGCGCGCCCTGATCGAAGCGGCCGCCCGTCTACGCGACCAAAACGGGTTGGACTTCTTAATGCTGATCCCCGCTACAGAGGCGCTGGAGAGCTACTATCGCCGCCTGGGCTTTGACGTTGTGTTGCCGCTTTCGGCCGATGCTACCGGCCGGGCGTGCTATCTGCACCTGCCCGCCACCGAGGAGGAGACCCCCTTTGACGGTGACTATGAGCGGCTGTATCTGCTTTCAGACCGCTGCCTGAGCTTGTCTGTTTTTTGCGCCGCGTTAGACAGCGTGCAGGATGTGACCGATATTTTTTATACAAGCACCGGCTTTCGCGTGCGCAGCAAGGATGCCCCTGCATACTGCTTTACCGCAGATGCTGCCTCGCTACAGGGCGCTTCCCTACTGCCGGGGGTTCATGCCCTTGCCATGCCGCGCACCGGCCTTTGCTTACAAGCCAACCTGATTGCCGATCCGTTACCGAGGTAGGAATATGATGGATATCAAAGCATTAAAAACCGAGCTGCGTGAGCAGTACCTTGCCCGCCGCGCTGCCATACCGGCAGAGGAGAAGCAGCGGCGCGAAGAAAGAATATGCCGGCTGATCACCGATTCAGCCTCTTTTCGCTATGCCGAAACGATTTTAGCCTATTCGCCAAGAGAAAATGAAATAGACATTCGCCCCATGCTGCTGCACGCCCTCTCACTTGGCAAAAGGGTAGCCCTGCCGCGTTGCGTGGGTGAGCATCGGATGAATTACCACTACGTTACCACGTTAGACGAGCTTGTCCCCGGCAGCTACGGTATTCTTGAGCCGGCAGCCGAGGCGCCCATCTTTGAAGAGGACCCGGGGCACTCCTCGCTCTGCCTGGTGCCGGGCGTGGTATTTGACGTGCACGGCTACCGCATTGGCTACGGCGGCGGCTATTACGACCGCTTTTTACACGGCTTTCACGGCTCGGTTGCCGGGCTGATCTACCGTGATTTTATCATTCCCAGTCTGCCGCGCGGGCGCTATGACCGCGCCCTGCCCATTATGATCACAGAGGGTGGCATGATTGCCGCCAAGTAACGAGGAGAGACCATGGTTATTGGAGAAAAAAAGACCTGCATCGCCTACCGCTGCCCGCAATGTGGTGGCGGCGTGATGGGTATATGCGCCGATCTGCTACTTTCTGGCGGCCGCATGCTGAAGCTGAAGTGCCCCTGTGGCCAAAGCCATATGACGGCCGAGGAAACGCAGGACGGCAAGATCCGCCTGACGGCCCCTTGCCTGCTGTGCGCCAAGGATCACCGCTATCTGGTATCAAAGAGCGTGTTTTATGACCGCGAGCTGTTTTTGCTCAACTGCGCCTATAGCAACTTAGACATCTGCTTTGCGGGCGATGAGCAGCGCGTGAGCCACGCCTTAGAGGAAAACGAGAAGGAGCTGAAGAAGCTATTTTCGGATGCCGGGCTTTCTACCTTAGCCGGTATGCGGCGCGAGGAGGAGGCCGTGCTGCCGGATGCGCAGGTGCTGGATATTATTCGTTTTTTGGTGCGTGAGTTAGAGGCTGACGGGCAGATCGATTGCCCCTGTCATGACGGCGAATATGAAATCGAATTTACCACGCGCGGCGTTCGCGTTTACTGCCTGCATTGCAACGGCGAGCATTTCTTTGACGTGAGCAGTGTAGAGGCCGCAAAAGCCCTGCTTTCCTGCGATAGCCTGACCCTGCGTGAGCCGCACGAGCAGCCATAAAGCAAAAAAACAACCGGACAAGGACTTGCCCTGCCCGGTTTTCCATTATAAGCCGAGATAAGACGTTATACCGCGATAGATGCCCAACGCAAACAGATCCGGGCGGGAGGACATCAGTGCCGCATCCCCCGGGTTGGTGATAAAGCCGATCTCGGAAAGCACCGCCGGCATCGCCGTGCGCCGCAGTACGTAAAGGCCGGGGCGCGCGATCACGCCACGATTGCGCAGGCCGGTGGTGGCAGCCAGCTGGGTAGCGATGGATTGCGCCAGCTGATACGCCGCGCCCGAGAGGCGAAAGACCAGCTGCTCGCTTCCGTTGGCAGCTGGGTTCTCTGCCGCGTTGGTATGGATACTGATAAAATAGTCTGCCCCCCAGGCATTGGCCGCCTGCGCGCGCTGCATCAGGCTGCCGGCATTGGTGGTGCCCACCTGCGTTTCAGGCGTGGGGCGGGAAAGCCGCACCTCAAAGCTGCCATTGTTACGCAATAGCGTAGCCAGCTCCTGCCCCACGGCATAGGTGATATCCTGCTCGCGCAGGCCATTGCCCTCGGCACCGGTGTTGGGGCTTCTGGGGTTGTGCCCCTGGTCGATATATATTTTAATAGCCATTTCGATCTCCTCAAGCATTGCTACTACCATTCTATGCATAAAGAAGGCTTTTGGTCTATGAAGGAAATTCAAAGAATACTCAGCTTTGTTCGCCGCGCGGTGGATGATTACCAGATGATAGCCCCCGGCGACCGCATTGCCGTTGGCATTTCGGGCGGCAAGGATTCGCTAACGCTACTGACCGCCCTGCGCGAGCTGCAGCGGTTTTACCCCATCCCCTATTCCCTTTGCGGCATTATGGTGGATATGGGCTTTCCCGGGGCAGATTACAGCCGCATCACGGCCTACTGCGAGAAGATCGGCGTAGAATTTCACATCGTACACTCGGACATTGCCGAGATCGTTTTTAACATCCGAAAGGAAAAGAACCCCTGCTCGCTATGCGCCAATATGCGCCGTGGCGCCCTGCACGCAGCCGCTGTGGAAAGAGGCTGCACGCGTGTGGCGCTTGGCCACCATTTTGATGACGTGGTCAACACCTTTATGCTGAACCTGTTCTTTGAGGGGCGTATCGGCTGCTTTTCGCCCGTCTCTTACCTTTCCAATACCAAGCTGCACCTGATCCGCCCCCTGCTCTACGCGCAGGAAAAGGACGTGGAATATTACGTGCGGCACGCGCCGTATCTGCCCGTGACCGCCTCGCTCTGCCCAGAAAACCATGCCACCGAGCGTGAAAGCATGAAGCAGCTGCTGCACGAGCTGGAGGGCAAGAACAAGGGGCTGCGGCACCGCCTGTTTGGCGCGCTGTGCCGCGGGGAGATAGACGGCTTTAAGCCGGCCGGAAAGGGACTACGGATCTATGAGGACTAACATCTTTCTGCCGAAGGAAAAGGATATGCGGAATTCGTGGAAAAATCTGATCCACCATTCGCTGCACCCAAAGACAGATCTGCTTTACGGCCACACAATTACAGACGGGCATGGCTTTCCCACAGCCGAGGAGATAGTGGCCTGCCGCCCGAACCCCTGCGGCTACGGCACAGGGCTTGACGATTGCATGATCGACAGTAGCACCATGCTGGATGCCTGCCTTTGCCGCTATGAGCAGGATGGCAGCGAGGAAGCTGCTACACTTGCCAAGCGCTTGGCAGGCGGGCTTTTGCGCTGCGCTGCTGCCGCCAAAAGCGAGGGCTTTATTCCACGTGGTCTTTCCCCCATAGACGGCACAAGCCACTACCCCGATTCCTCGCGCGACCAGTACACCATGCTGGTGTTCGGGCTTTACCGTTATCTACGCTCGCCGCTTTGCAACGCACAAGAGCAGGCGGCAATTGCCGAGGCCTTGGTGCGTGTTGCGCGGCGGTGCGAGAAAAACGTAACGAAAGAGACCGGCTATGACCTTTTGCGTGAGGATGGCGGCCCCTCTTTATATACCACAATGTGGGGCGATACACTTGGCAATCACGAGCACTGCCGCCTGCCCATGATCTACCTAGCCGCCTGGCGCGCAAGCGGTGACTCGCATTGGCTTTCCCTCTACCAAGAAAAAAGAGACGAAGCGCTCGCCCATTCCCTGCCCATGAGCAGCTACTGGCACCTGTACGCGCTGCAGCAAATGCAATGCGCCCTATGGATATGCCGCGATGCCGAACAGGAAAAGGGCTATCAGGAGCGCTATACCACCGTGATGCAGGAGGTGGCTGCCTATGCGCTTAGCTGCGTAGTAAAAACACAATCGGCCATCGAGCGCATCACCACACTCCCCTCGCAGGCAACAGATTACCACACCCTGCGCTGGGAAGAAAAAAAGAACGAAAAATGGGGCAGGCTGCCCTCTCTCTACCCCTGCGGCAGCAACAATACCGATGATTTTTACCTGGTGCAGGATGCGCCAAATATTCTGATCGTTGCCTCGCTTGCCGGCATATCTGCCACGGCGGAGGCACTGGCGCTATTCTCTCGCGCCTATGCGACGATCCTGCCCGACCGCTACTACGGCACGGCGGCGGTGCATTTTCTTTCTGCCTATTATCGCACAAAGCAAAAGCACGAAAGGTAAGCCTTTCGTGCTTTTGCTTTACTTTTTATAATACGCCACGGCAAGGTCTACCACCATGCCATAGCTTTGTGTGCCGGGCGTTCCCTGCATTTGCAGGTAGGAATTGTTGATATTGCCGCTGATCTCGCCTACCACCGAATCCTGGTATTTTTCGAAGAAGGCGCGATAGGCGATCGTTTCCTGCCGCATACCCTCGCTATACCGGTCAAGCAGTGCGTAATACATCTCCGGGTCTGCTTGATAGAGGGCAGAGGAAACGTATTCCAACATATTAAAATAGCCGCTGTACTGGATATACGGGTCATCTGAGGCGATGCAGACCAAAAAGGCAACGAAGTTTGCCTCATCCTCCCGCGCGATGCCGCGCTGGTGCGCCAGCTCGTGGGCGGCGGTAAAGGGCAAGGTGTAATCGGGGAAAGCGATATTCAGATTCGCCTCGCCCGTCATATAGGTATACACGCCGGTAATATGCGTGTAGGACATGGCCTCGCTAAGCGTGACCGCCTTCAGGCGGCTGCGCATGCTTTGAATAAAGGGATGATCCTTGCTCACCTGCTCATAGGCCTCCAGCAGGCGGTCGTTCATCCCCGCAAACGAGAGCGGCATGGTGGATGCCCCCTCTACCCGGGCGATCTCCTCTGACCGGACGGCGGTTTCTTCCAGCAGGAGCTCTGCCGTCTCATACAGCGCGGCAGCCGAAACCTTTTCCCGCGTGAGCCCTAACTGCTGATCCAGCGTGGTGGCATGATAGCCGCAGCCGATGGTAAGCACAAAAAGCGAATACAGCAGCCCAAGCGCCGACAGCATAGCAGTCAGGTAGCGCCAAAAGCCCCGCTTGCTTTTGGCATAATGCACGGCCCCAACGATCAAAAAGACCAAAATGGCCGGCAGCGCCATGATCAGCAGCTCGGCGATCGAAAAGGGCAACATGTCGCTGATCTTGGCCAAGACAAAGCGCACACCAGCTGCCGGCACGGTATTCACCCAATCGGCAAACGGGGTGCTGAAGCGGGCAATGATATGCAAAACGGCGCACACCAGCGTTAAGGCCAGCGTGACCATCGCCGCCACCGGCACATAGGTGCGCAGGGTACGCCAGGCAGATGCCACGGGGGATTGCTTTTTTTCTTCCATACTGTTATACCTCATGGTAATACTGTTCCATATCGGGCGGCAGGGGCGCTTCTACCGTCACGCACCCGCCAGCCGGGTGCGGGAAGGAGAGGCGCGCGGCATGCAGCGCCGAGCGCGGCATGGCAAGCGAGCCGCCGTAAAAATCATCACCCACGATGGGCAGATCGCGAGAAGAAAGCTGCACACGCAGCTGATGGGTGCGCCCAGTGCGCGGAGAGAGGCGCAAAAGCGCACGGCCTGGGCGCTCGCTGACCGTTTCATAATCGGTAATGGCCAGATCCCCTGCCCCCGCCGGCACCACCGTGCGGCGAATGATGCTTTCGCCCTCACGGGCGATATAGTCGGTCATGCGGCCGGCACGCGGCGTGGGTGGACGCTCGGTGATCGCATAATAGATCTTTTCAAATTCACCGTTTGCCATGGCACGGCCGAAAAAGCCGGCAGCCAGACGATGGCGGGCCAATAGCACCACGCCGCTGGTATCCTGGTCTAAGCGGGTGATGGCGTGAACCACCACCGGCCTACCACAGGCGGCAATAATGGCATCAGCCAAGGTATCGCCATAATGGTGAAAGGATTGATGCGTGGGCATACCGGCCGGCTTGTTGACGGCCAAGAACCAATCGTCATAGGCCAAGATCGCAAAGGGCAGCTTATCCTGCGCCGGTAGCGGCATACCGTCGCTCTCCCCCTCCCCCAGGCGCAAGCAAAGCTCCTCACCCGGGGAAAGAATATGGCGAACGGTCTTGGGCACGCCGTTTACGGTAATGCGCCCCACCTCGCTTTTCAAGAACACCAGGCACCGCGTAGACATCTGCAGGCGTGAGCGCAAAAAATCACGAATGCAAAGCCCACCGTCACCCTCGTTGATCAATATCTTCATGTGCGATTACAAATCAGGCAGAGCGGGTGCTCTGCCTGTTTATCTTTCCACGATTTTATCTAAAAATGCACCTAAAGCAGCAAGGACAGCCTCTTGGTCGTAAAGAAAGCTCATCCCGTGCCCAGCCTCATCGACCGAGACCATATATTTTGGCTCTTGGGCGGCATCAAACAGCGCCTTGCCCATCGCGTATGGCACAAAATCATCAGCCTTACCATGCACGAACAGCTTTGGCAGTGGCGATGTCGCTACTGCCTCGCGTGCGCTGGTCTCTCGCGGGTCAAAGCGTGCCAGCACGCGGCAAAGCCATATTACCGTAGGCATGATCAGCGGCAAAGGCAGCTTCATGTTCGCGCCTACGTGCCGCAAAATATCCATGGGCGAGGAATAACCGCAATCGGCAATGATGCCCACCACGTTTGGCGGCAGCGGCTCACCCAGCGCCATCATCACGGTGGCGGCACCCATTGACATACCGTCTAACACGATCTTGTGATCAGGGCCAAATCGCTTGGCCAGGTAGTGCGCCCAGGCGGCGCAATCACGCCGCTCGTGAATACCAAAGGTGATGTATCTCCCCTCGCTCTTTCCGTGGGCACGCTGGTCAACCAGCAGAATGCGGTAGCCGCGCTTGCCGATATAATAGGGGAAGATGCCGTTAAAATCATTTTCGCCAAACGAGCGATAGCCGTGAAAGAGAACGATGGTGGCCGCTGCCCCCTCTTCCCCATACAGGCGGCCAAATAGCGACAGCCCATCCTGCGAGCGGATGATGATCTCCTCGCTCGGCATGGCGTCTACGCTGGCAATACCGTTCGCCACAAGCTCACGGTACTGTCCCACGTGGGCAAGCGTAGCCTCTATCTTAGCACGCCCCTGCTTTTTCTTGCGCAGAAAGGCAAAGCGAAATACCGAAAGACATAGTACCGCGTAGGCCAACAGCAACAAGCCTACCAGCGCCAGCGCAGCGATCAAAACGGGGTGCATGGCTTAATGCCCCCTGCGCGGAATACCAAAGGTATCCAGCTGCGAGCCATCGCTGAGCAGGTGTGTAAAGGTAACGCTGCTATCACGCAGCACCAGACCCGTGCAGGCATAGCCGTCCTTATCTAAACGCGAGCCTACAATGACCGGATAGCGATGCGGGATCTTGGAACCGGCATAATCGGCCGGGTAAAACTCAAAGCGGTGGCTGTGGCCGGCGATAAAGAAATCCGGATTCATGCGGTTCAGCGCACGGCCAAAGATCTCATAGGTGGCGGGCATAATATCAAAGACACCGTGCATGGCCGTATTGGTCATAAAGGCAACATGTGAAATGGCCATGGTATATTTGGCATCTGGCATCTTCATACGGGTAAGATCGCGCGCCTCGGCAGCACGATAGGGCTCAAAGCAATTCACGCCGCCGTATTCGACGTTATTATCCAGCTTATCCTCACCGCAATCAAGCACCAAGCCACCAATCGGGCCAAGCGTAAAGTTAAAATAGGTTTTTTCGCCATCGGTAGCAATATGATCGGGCAGCTGCTCTGCCAGCCTGCCGCGGGTATCGTGATTGCCGCGGCCAATGATCACGGGCTTCTCACCGCGGCTGATGCGGCCGATAAAGGCGTTGATCTCTACCAGCATCTGCTCGGTCTCGATCTCGCCGATATCACCGTTTACAATGTAAAAATCCACCTCGCCGAAGGCGGCCACGGCGCGCTCGGCAGCCGGGTAGTTATTGGGGCTGTAGTTGCCGTGCACATCGGCAATATAAACGGCACGGATATCATCCTCTTTGGTAATGGGGTGAAAGGCGAAGGTCTCAGCCTCCTCTTGCTCATCGGTAACCGAAAAATAGGCCTTTCTTTCTGTTACGCCGCGAAAGAAAACGGTGTAGGAGCAGGCTGTATCCAAAATTTTTTGCGGAAAGGTGAATTTATGCACCTTACGCTCGGTGCGGTAAACGCCGTAGCCTGGCTCATATACATCGCGGTTGCCAATGCGCAAGCGGCAGATGCCCGGCTCCTTTAGATTAATAACGATCTGATAATCGTCATGAACAACGAACACATTGGGTAAACAGGCGAGAAAGTCTTTCATCGTTATATCAAAAGCCGCTACGCGGCGCCCTTTCAACAAAGATTTATCCGTTTTCTGCCGGCACGAACAGTGCCTCTAACACCATGTCCTTTTTTACAATATCATTTTCAAAATCCCACAAATGGCCGTCAAGTGCCCATCCGGCGAAGGTGTAGCCTTTTTCTAGCATTTCCTTCCATTCGTCGGTATCGGTAAAGCGCTCGGGGTTTTCGGCATATGGGTCACCAGCCTTTTCACCATAACAGAACAAGGCCTCAGCGCGCACGTAATCACCTATCATATAAGAGACGGTATAATCACGCCGTGACCAATTAGCCTCCAGCACGATATCCTTTTCTACCGGCCTCAGAAAATCCCACTTTCGGTCGCCGTAATACCAGCCCTCCAGCTTATAGGCATCATCCCCCGGCAATGAGATGTTCTGCGCCAGGCTGCCACGTGGGATCTCTACCGAATAGCTGTGCGGCTCCTCCATAGAGGTAGAGAGGTACCAGGTATAGGTAACGGTACAGGGGTCCTCGATGCCGGGCTGCGCGGTCTCGCCGCCTCCGCAGGCGCAGAATGACAGTGCGCAAAGCAGCAAAAGTACCATGCCGAACCAGTGTTTTTTCATCGTTTTCCCCCATTTCTTTTCGAATACGAATTAATGTAATTTTTAGTATACCACATTTTTTCCGATATTGCAAGCAACAACGCAAAAAAAGTGCCGATGTTTTTTCATCGGCACCTTGTTTGGGTTATCGAATATAGAGCCCCTGCTCGCCGTGATCGACCGTCAAAACACTATCCGGCTCTGGGTCTGCCACGATCAGCTTTCTGGCCAATAGCGTTTCTACCCTTGCCTGCAAAAAGCGGCGCAGCGGGCGGGCACCGTAAATGGGATCATAGGCAGAACGAATAACGTAATCCTTGGCAGCATCCGTCATCTCTACGCGCAGACCGCGTGCCTGCATACGACGAGATAGATCTGCAAACAGTAGCTCCACAATGCCCTTCATATTCTCTTGCGTGAGCGGCTTATAGAACACCGTCTCATCCAGCCGGTTCAGAAATTCCGGGCGGAAGGAGCGGCGCAAAAGCGCCTCTACCGCGGCACGGCCGCTTTCGCTGATCTCGCCGTTTTCAATGCTCTCTAAAATGACATCTGAGCCGAGGTTTGACGTAAGAATTAGAATGGTATTCTTAAAATCGACCGTACGGCCCTGGCTATCGGTAATACGACCGTCATCCAGCACCTGCAGCAGCACGTTAAAGACGTCGGGGTGCGCTTTCTCTACCTCGTCAAACAGCACTACCGAATAGGGGCGGCGGCGTACCGCCTCGGTCAGCTGGCCGCCCTCGTCATAGCCCACGTAGCCGGGAGGGGCACCGATCAGGCGAGAGACTGAATATTTTTCCATATACTCGCTCATATCAATGCGCACCATATTATGCTCATCGTCAAACAGCGCCTCGGCCAGCGCCTTAGCAAGCTCGGTCTTGCCGACACCGGTGGGGCCAAGGAAGAGGAAGGAGCCGATTGGCCGGCGCGGGTCACGAATGCCGGCACGGGAGCGCAGAATGGCATCGGCCACCTTTTCAACAGCCTCATCCTGCCCGATCACGCGGCGGTGGAGAATTTCCTCTAAGCGCAGCAGCTTATCGCGCTCTCCCTCTACCAGCTTGGCAACCGGTATACCGGTCCAGCGGGCCACGATGCGGGCAATCTCTTCTTCATTCACAGTGTCGCGCAGAAGCGTACTCTGCCCTGCTTTATCCTTTGCTTTTTCCTCTTCCTCTGCCAGTTCCCTTTGCAGGTCAGGCAGGCGGCCGTACTTCAGCTCGGCCGCGCGGCTAAGGTCATAGCTTTCCTGCGCGCGCTCGATCTCGGCACTCACGCCCTCTATTTCCTCACGCAGCTTCTGCACGCGCTCAATGCCGCTCTTTTCCCCTTCCCACTTGGCCTTCATTTCGTCAAAGCGAGCACGCAGGTTGGCCAGCTCCTCACGGATCTCGGAAAGATGCTCTCTTGAGAGCTTATCGGTCTCCTTTTTCAGGGCTGCCTCCTCGATCTCCAGCTGCATGATCTTGCGCGAGATCTCATCCAGCTCGGTAGGCATGGAATTCATTTCCGTCTTGATCAAAGCGCAGGCCTCGTCTACCAGGTCGATGGCCTTATCCGGCAAAAAACGGTCAGAGATATAGCGATCGGAAAGCGTGGCAGCGGTGATCAGCGCGCCATCGTGGATCTTCACGCCGTGGTAGACCTCGTAACGGTTTTTAAGCCCACGCAGGATAGAAATGGTATCCTCTACCGTCGGCTCCGGCACCAGCACGGGCTGGAAGCGCCTCTCAAGCGCCGCATCCTTTTCAATATACTTGCGATATTCGTTCAGCGTGGTGGCACCGATGCAATGCAGCTCGCCGCGCGCGAGCAAGGGCTTGAGCAGGTTGCCGGCATCCATGGCGCCATCCGTCTTTCCGGCACCGACCACGGTGTGCAGCTCGTCGATAAAGAGGATCACGCGCCCCTCGCTCTTCTGCACCTCGGAAAGCACCGCCTTCAAGCGTTCCTCAAACTCGCCACGGAACTTGGCACCGGCCACCAGCGCCCCCATATCCAGTGAGAAGATGGTGCGGTTTTTCAGATTATCCGGCACGTCGCCGCGCACGATACGCTGGGCAAGCCCCTCGGCAATGGCGGTCTTACCAACGCCCGGCTCACCGATCAGGCAGGGGTTGTTTTTGGTCTTACGAGAAAGGATGCGGATCACGTTGCGGATCTCCTCATCCCGCCCGATAACGGGATCAAGCTTCTGCGCCCGCGCCAGCTCTACCAGATCCTGCCCGTACTTTTTCAGCACGTCGTAGGTATCCTCTGGGTTGTCGCTTTCCACATGGCGGTTACCGCGCACCGCCTTCAGGGCGGTAAGAAAGCCATCCCGGCTGATGGCATGCGCCGCAAAGAGCTTTTTGGTGCTCTCGTCCGGCCGCTCCAGCAGACCAAGGAACAGGTGCTCGACCGAGGTATAGCTATCCCCCATCTTGTCGGCCTGTGCCTCTGCCTCGTTTAAGGCGTTATCCAGCTCGCGCGAGACGTACAGCCGGTCTGCCTCACGGCTGCCACTGACCTTGGGCAGCTTATCGATTGTGGCGCGCAGCTCATCTGTCAGACCAAGCGGCGCAATGCCCATTTTTTCAAGCAGGGTGCCAACCAGGCCATCCGGCGCTGAGAGCAGCGCCAGCAGCAGGTGCGCCTGCTCCATCTGCTGATTGCCGCTGGCGGATGCCAGACTCTGCGCGCTTTGCAGCGCCTCTATGCTTTTTTGTGTTGCTTTTTGAAGATTCATATGATGACCTCCTTATTCAAATAATCAAGGGTGATGAGTGCAGGTATTCCGCATAGATCGCATCGATTTCCCGCGCGGCGGCTGCCGGCTCATCCAGCAGGCGGAAAAAGGTCTTTAGCCCACGGTCGAAGGTGCGGATGTATACGGCGATCAGCTCGCCAAGCGTATCTGGGCTTGGCGCTGCCTCTACGGCCTGCCTGTTTTGCCGCACCGTCAGGCGGCGGCTGAGCTTCCCCTCTGCGGCGGCACAACGAACGGTGCCGATGCGGCTTTGCTCAATGCGCAACCACAGCTCATAAAAGCACATCATATACTGCGTTAGCGTGCTGTTTTGCGTGCGCATGGAAACGCGCAGCTCACCAACCTCGCCGGTGCTGCTACGAAACAGCTCTACGCTGTAGCGCACGGTAGGGTTGTATTTATAAAGAAGGGCCGAGCGGAAGGAAAGCATGGTATCCGATGGCTGCATGGCCAGCTGAAAGCTATCCTGCCCATCTAACATGGCAGATATACGGCCAAACGCCTCGCGGATCCTTTGCTCGGGCGTGACGTAGGAGGCATACTCGGCCAGGATCTGATTGACAAGGCTTGACCGGTTGGTGTTCTGCATGTAGGCCAGGCGGTCGATCGCGGCGACCACGCCATCGTCTAACATCAAAGAATATACGCTCTTTTTCATGGGCTTTCTCCTTTTCCGGCTTCTGCTTTTATTATACTCACTTTTTATAATTTGTCAAGCGTTTTATATAAATTTGTTTACGAGTTTTTTATTTTAAAGATCGAGTTTCAAAAAGGAGGAAACGAGAGACGGCATTTTTCATATTTTTCCCTGATTTTCGTGGAATAAATCTTGTATCTTGCCGGAATTTGTGATACAATACAAGGTATGAAATTGTAATAAGCAACGGAGGATTGCCTTTTATGTTAGATTTGAAATTTTTAAGAGAAAACCCGGATGTGGTTCGCCAGAACATCCGCAACAAGTTCCAGGATAGCAAGCTGCCCTTGGTTGACGAGGTGATGGCGCTGGACGTAGAGCGCCGCAAGATCACGCAGGAGGCTGACACCCTGCGCGCCAACCGCAACAAGCTCTCGAAGCAGATTGGGGCCCTGATGGGTCAGGGCAAGCGCGAGGAGGCCGAGGCTGTAAAGGCACAGGTAGCCGCCCAAGCTGCCCAGCTGGCCGAGCTGGAGGCAAAGGAGCCCGTGCTTGACGAGCGCATCAAGCAGATCATGATGACCATTCCGAACATCATCGACCCCTCTGTTCCGATCGGTAAGGATGATAGCGAGAACGTAGAGATCCAGAAATACGGCGAGCCCGTGGTACCGGATTTTGACATTCCCTACCACACCGAGATCATGGAGGCCTTTGACGGTATCGACCTGGATTCTGCCCGCCGCGTTGCCGGCAACGGCTTCTATTACCTGATGGGCGATATTGCCCGTATTCATTCGGCGGTGATCTCCTACGCGCGTGATTTTATGATCGACCGTGGCTTTACCTATTGCGTGCCGCCCTTTATGATCCGCGCGGATGTGGTGACCGGTGTCATGAGCTTTGCCGAGATGGAGGCCATGATGTACAAGATCGAAGGCGAGGATCTCTACCTGATCGGCACGAGCGAGCATTCGATGATCGGTAAGTTTATCGACCAGATCCTGCCTGAGGAAAAGCTGCCCTACACGCTGACCAGCTATTCCCCCTGCTTCCGCAAGGAGAAGGGTGCCCACGGCATCGAGGAGCGCGGCGTTTACCGTATCCACCAGTTTGAAAAGCAGGAGATGGTGGTCGTCTGCCGCCCTGAGGACAGCATGATGTGGTATGATAAGCTGTGGCAGAACACGGTTGACCTGTTCCGCTCGCTGGATATCCCCGTTCGCACGCTGGAATGCTGCTCGGGTGACTTGGCTGATCTGAAGGTAAAGTCCTGCGACGTAGAGGCATGGTCGCCCCGCCAGCAGAAGTATTTTGAGGTGGGCAGCTGCTCGAACCTGGGTGATGCCCAGGCACGTCGCCTGCGCATCCGCGTGAACGGCAAGGATGGCAAGTACCTGGCCCACACGCTGAACAACACCGTGGTGGCCCCGCCGCGCATGCTGATCGCCTTCCTGGAAAACAACCTGCAGGCAGATGGTACTGTGCGCATTCCCGAGGCGCTGCGCCCCTATATGGGCGGCAAGACCGAGATCAAGCCCAACCGCTAACGAACAGAGAGACCGGCACCGCATGGTGCCGGTCTTTTGAAGCAAAGAAAGGAAAAGACCATGAAGCTTGAAAAAGAAGCCTACCGGCAGTATTATTTTGACCTGGTGACCCGCCTGCTGCAAGCGCCAAGCCCGACCGGCTATTACCAAGAGGTGATGGGGGTGGTGCGCGAGGTGGCTGAAGAAAACGGCTGCACCTTTCGCCTGACGAAAAAGGGCTGCGCCATCATCACCTATCCCGGGGCTACGCATGAGGCGCCGCTTGGTGCCTGCGCGCATTGCGACACGCTTGGTCTGATGGTACGCGCCATCAACAGCGATGGCAGCCTATCCTTTACCAAGGTAGGTAGTCCGCAGATGCCCACCTTAGATGGGGAATATTGCACCGTCATGACCAGAAACGGCCGGCGCATCAGCGGTACGATTCTTTCAAAAAGCCCTGCCTCTCACGTCTATGCGGATGCAAGCAGCCGCGCGCGGGACGAGGAGAATATGTACGTGCGCTTAGACGAGGAGGTCAAAAGCGCGGATGACGTGCGTGCCCTGGGCATTGAAAACGGTGACTACATCTGTATTGACCCCAAAACAACGGTGACCGAGAGCGGATTTCTGAAATCCCGCTTTATTGACGATAAAGCAAGCGTTGCCTGCCTGCTGACTGCCGTGCACATCCTGCATACCGAGGGTATCGTGCCGCCCACCGACCTGGCTATTCTGATCACCATGTACGAGGAGGTCGGTCACGGTGCCGGCTACGTACCGGAGGGAATCGTTTCTATGCTGGGTGTGGATATGGGATGCATCGGCACCGATCTTACCTGCACTGAGCATGACGTTTCGATCTGTGCGAAGGATAGCGGCGGCCCCTATGACTACGCGCTGACAGGCCGCCTGATCGAGCTGGCCAAGAGCGCCGGTCTTTCCTACGCAGTAGATATCTACCCCTTCTACGGCTCAGACGTGGGTGCCATGTGGCGTGCGGGGCACGATATTCCCGGCGCGCTGATCGGCCCAGGCGTGCACGCCTCGCACGGGATGGAGCGCACGCACTTCGATGGTATTTTTAATACCCTTTATCTGATCCTTCTCTATTTCGGCGTATAACAGCAACCGCCGCACAGAGCAATTTTCTGTGCGGCGGTTTTTCTATTTCACCTCGCCGTGCGAGAGCATAACGCTGCCATCCGGCAAGACGTCCATCAGGCCGTAGCTTGACTTGCCGTCATAGGGACGGCCGATGCTGCCGGGGTTAAAGACGTATAGCCCCTCATCCGAAAGATAACGACATTCCGGCCGATGAGTATGACCGTAAAGCAGCACGCGGGCACCGGCCTCACACGCGCGCTTCTCTGCCACGGCGGTGCTACTCTTCACACCGGCAAGGTGGCCGTGCATCATCATCACGCGGCAGCCAAAAAGCGTAAACAGGTCGGTATCCTCTGCCTCGCGCATGATAAAGAAATCCATATTGCCACGCACGCAGCGAAAGACGTGCTGTGGGAACATGGCAAACAGCCGCTCTACGTCTGCCAGGCCATCGCCAAGAAAGAGAACGTTTGTAATATCCGGGTGCTGACGGATCACGTTCACCATGGGAAAATGATTGCCATGTGAATCCGAAAATATCAAAAATTGCATAAAACCTCCCAAAAGCAGCAGGCGCCATCTTGCCCCTGCCGGCATATACTGGCAGCAGAACAGAAATGTGAGGTGCTGCTTATGAAATTTGATCCCACCATGATGCAGGCGCTGCTTGCCTTAGATGACGCCACGCTGTGGAAAAAGATTGCCGAGATTGCCGCGCAGGGCGGCATTACCCTCTCCAAGACACCGCCGCCACCGGCCGAAATGGCAAAGCTGCGTGCCTTGATGCAGGGCAGCGGCCAGGCTGACGTGGCAGGTGCCATGCAAACGCTGGCAAGATACCGTCAAAAGAGGTAAGCCATGGCTGACGAATACATAAAAGGCAACCAGCCTGATCTTTCTGCCTTGCTTAGCGGTCTGCTGCAAAACCCTGCCGCGCTCTCTATGCTCTCTTCCCTGCTGGCGGGCGGCTTAGGCGGCAAGAGCCCGCACGCGCAAAAGCCGGAGCAGTGCGACGAGCCCTGCCCCAAGGCACCACCGCTTTTGCCGCCATGTGAGCCACCACATCAAAAACCGAATGATGACCGTACCTGCCTGCTCAACGCCCTGCGTCCATATCTTTCCCCGGCGCGGTGTGAGACCATTGATTCACTGCTTCGTATTTTAGAGCTGATGGAGCTATTACGAAAACGGAGGTGACCTATGTATACCAGAGCTTATCCACCGCGGCAGATGCCGGTGCCCGACAATTACAGCGGTGTTGCCCTGACGACAGAGGAAGTACCACCGGCCGAGGAGCCGGTGCAGGAAACGACCGTATCACCACCCGCAGAAGAGCCACTCCCACCGCCAAGGGAGGAGCCAGCCGTAGAGGCGGCCAGCATGCAAGAGCCGCAGCCGACACCGCCGCCCTTGCCGCCCAGCATTGCCACGGCAGATATGCTGCTGCTGGCGGTGGCAGCGCTAATGTCGCAAAACGGGCAATCAGACGGCGAGCTGCTGATGATCTTATTGCTATTGCTATTAGGAGATTAAGACAGGGCGGAGCGTTGCTCCGCCCTGCTTTTTTCTATTAAAACAAGGTATACTGGTTGGTTTCGCTAAGCCCCTCCAGCGCCTTGTTGCGCCGCAGCAGCTCGATAACCGATTTCGAGACGCCTGCCTTGCGCTGCAGATCCTCGATCGAATAAAGATCACCGCTTTCGCGCAGATCAAGAATACGCTGGGCAACCGATTCACCAAGCCCGGGGAGCGAGGAAAACGGCATGCGAATATGACCATCCTCAGGCAAAAAGGCGTTTGCATCCGATTTCCAGATGCTGACCGGCAGGAATTTGATTCCGCGGCACATGCATTCGCCTACCAGCTGCAGCGTGGTCACCATATCCGATTCCTTTTGCGTGGCCTCGTTACCCTTCTTTTCAATGGCGGCGATCGTATCGTACACCGCACGCTTGCCCTGGCCAACAATCTCGGCATCAAAGCCGCCGGGCGCCACGGTCAGAAAGGCGGCGTAGAACTCCATGGGGTAGTAGATCTTATACCAGCCCAGGCGAATGGCCGACATAACGTAGGCGGCGGCATGCGCCTTAGGGAACATGTATTTGATCTTTTTGCAGGAGGCGATGTACCATTCCGGCACGTCATGCGCCAGCATCTCCTGCTCGTATTCCGGTTTCAAGCCCTTGCCCTTTCGCACGTCCTCCATGATCTTAAAGGCGGTACCGTTTTCTAGCCCATGGCGAATGAGGTACAGCATAATACCATCACGCGTGCCAACCACCTCAGAAATGGTACAGGTGCCGCTCTTGATCAGATCCTGCGCGTTGCCAAGCCAAACGCCGGTGCCGTGAGAAAGGCCGGAGATCTGCAACAGGTCGGCAAAGTTCTTGGGTTTTGCATCCATCAAGAGGCCCTGGCCGAAATGCGTACCCATCTCTGGGATGCCGTAGGTGCCAAGCGGCGATTTGATCTCCTCTGACGATACGCCAAGGGGCTTTGTGCTGTGGAAGAGCTCGTACACAGCAGGATCGTTCATCTTCACGTCCATGACACTGGTGTTGGTATACCTTTCCAGCATCTTATACTTGGTAGGCATATCGTGCCCCAGCTCGTCCAGCTTTAGAATGGTATCGTGCAGATACGAGAACTGGAAGTGGGTGGTGATGATATCTGAATTGGGGTCATCTGCCGGGTGCTGCACGGGCGAGAAGTCGTAAATATCATACTCCGTTGGCACAACGATAATGCCACCGGGATGCTGACCGGTTGAGCGCTTTACGCCCTCACAGCAGGAAACGATACGCGAGACCTCTGCCTTTGGCAGGGCGATCTTACGCTCGTCAAGGTACTTCATCACGTAGCCATAGGCCGTTTTGGATGCCAGGGTGCCGATGGTACCGGCACGGAACACGTGCCCCTCGCCAAACAGCTCCTCGGTGTATTTATGCACCTTGCCCTGTACGTCGCCGGAGAAGTTGAGGTCGATATCGGGCGATTTATCCCCCTTAAAGCCAAGGAAGGTCTCAAAGGGGATATCATGTCCATCGCCAAACAGCGGCTCGCCGCAAACGGGGCAATTCTTATCTGGCAGATCAAAGCCTGAGCCGACCGAGCCATCGGTAATAAACTCAGAATACTTGCACTTCAGGCAGCGGTAATGAGGCGGCAAGGGGTTTACCTCAGAAATACCGGCCATCGAGGCCACGAAGGACGAGCCAACCGAGCCGCGCGAGCCAACCAGGTAGCCAAGGCTTTCGCTATAGGCCACCAGCTTCTGCGCGATCATGTACAGCACGGCAAAGCCGTTGGAGATGATAGAATCCAGCTCGCGCTTCAGGCGGGAGGAAACGATCTCGGGTATCTCCTCGCCGTACCAATCGTGCGCGCGCTGCCAGCAAATATCTGTTAGATCCTTATCCGAACCGGGGATGATCGGCTCATACCGCCCATCTGGGATCGGGCGGATCTTTTCCACCATATCGGCAATTTTATTCGGGTTTTCAATAACCACCTCGTGCGCCAGCTCCGGCCCGAGATACACAAACTCGGAAAGCATTTCCTCCGTGGTGCGCAGGTATATACCCACGTCCTTATCCGCATCGGCAAATTTTTGCCCGGCAAGCAGGATCTTGCGGTACAGCTCGTCCTCTTTATTAAGGAAGTGCGCATCACACGTGGCCACCGTCATCTTGCCGAGCTTTTTGCCCAGCTTGATAATGCGGCGGTTCAGCTCCATCAGCTGCTCGTTGCCGGCCACCTTGCCCTCCGCGATCAGGAACTGGTTGTTGCAAAGCGGCTGGATCTCTAAGTAATCGTAGAAGGAGGCAATCTCTTCAAGCTCTGCCTCGGTTTTTCCCTCTAAAAGCGCCTGGTAAAGCTCGCCTGCCTCACAGGCCGAGCCAATGATCAGCCCCTCACGGTGCCGCTCTAACAGGCTTTTGGGGATGCGAGGAGAGCGCTTGAAATAGGAAAGATAGCTTTCTGAGATCAGGCGGTAGAGATTTTTCAGACCCGTGAGATTCTGCACCAGCAGGATCATGTGTCGCGGCTTGATCGAAAGCGGGTCGGCCGTTTCACTCATGGCCTCGGTCAGGCGGTTAAAATCATTGATGCCCTCGCCCGTCAGGCGCTCGATCATGCGAAAAAAGATGGCGGCCAGCATGGCGGCGTCATCACACGCGCGGTGGTGGTTAAAATCACCCAGCTGATAGGCGGCAGCAATGGTATCCAGCTTGTGGTTCTTCAGCTCTGGGTTTACGTAGCGGGAAAGCGCCACCGTATCGAGATAGGTGTTCGTAAACGGCAGACCGCATTGCTCGGCATAGATGCGGATAAAGCCGGTATCAAAGTTGGCGTTATGCGCGATCAGCATATCGTCACCAATAAAGGCAAAAAAGCTCTCCAGCGCCTCCTTGACCTTGGGGGCATCCCTCACCATCTCATCGGTGATCGAGGTCAGCTTGGTGATCTCTGCCGGGATGGGCACCTCGGGATTGACGAAGGTGTTAAAGGTGTCAGTCACCTCTCCACCCTTGATCTTGACGGCGCCGATCTCGGTGATATGGCAGTTGACGGGAGAGAGACCGGTCGTTTCGATATCGAACACGACCATCTCGTCGGTAAATTCCGGCCTGGCGGTACCGTAAATAACACGCGCCGTATCGTTTACGTAATAGGCCTCCATACCGTAGATGACCTTTAGATCGCTCTTTTGCTTAGAGAGCGCCAGCATCACCTCGGGAAAGGCCTGCACGTTGCCGTGGTCGGTGACCGCAATGGCACGGTGCCCCCAGGCGGTGGCGGTACGGACAAGCTCATCCGGTCGGATGAGAGCATCCATGGCCGACATATTGGTATGCAGATGCAGCTCTACGCGCTTTTCCTCTGCCTCATCCTTACGGGTGAGCATAGAAATCTTCATCACGTGGCGGGGCATCACGCACAACTCGCCATCAAACTTATCACGCACGATGCTGCCCTGCACCGCAATGCATACACCGGGCGCCAGCGCCTTAGCCCAGCCGGCCTCCTCGGGCGATTGGTTCAAGCGCAGGTAGATCGAGGACGAGGTATCCGAAAAGCCGGCGCGAATGCGAATACGGTCACCGGTGCGGTTTTCCTCCATCGTTGCTTCAAAAATGCGGCCCACGGTCACCACGCCGCGCCCTTCGCGCACGTCGGAAAGCGGGGTGGGATCCTCTACCGAAAAGGGGCTGCCAAACAGCACCTCTGCCCCCTCCAGGCGGAAGGTCGCGGTACCAATGGTCAGCAGGTCGTTTTCTATACGCGGTGCCTCAGCCGGCGGCAACAGGCTACGCGCATGTGTAAAATCAGCACGCTCGTCCTCGCCCGCGGCACTCTCAGAGCCCTGCCGCTCACGCAACAGGGCGGCGGCACGGCGCTGCTCCTCAGCCTGCTCGCGGATCTGGCGATCCAGCTCGCGCATGCTGCGCTCTTGCTCCTGGCGGCGGCGCTCGACCTGCTCGGCAGCATCGACCGTCGGGCGAATGCTGACCTGCACGGCCTTGCCATAGCGGCTATGGATAATACCGGCCAAAATGCTGTCTGTCTTGGCCAGATTCAAAAGATCGATGCCGGCGTTCGTAAAGGGTAGATCCACGTACAGCTTCCCCTCCTCCAGCGTAAAGCGCGGCTCCTCAAAAAAGCCGTGCGTGACCGCACCGATGCGCTCTGCCTCGGCCAGCACGGCCGGCATAGAGGAAAGCGAAAAGAGAGAGGCGGGATATTTAGGAAAAATGCGGAAGGAGCGCGCCTCATACAGCGCGCACAGCTCGTCCTCAATAGCATAGAGCAAAACGTGATCCTGCACGGCGGAAAAATAGAGATCTACCTCTACGCGAAAGGGGTCGCGACAGTAGCGAACGTCTAACCCCTCTGCCCGCTCAAGCAGCTTTCGCTTTTCGCCCTGCGCCTCGTAGCGGCGAAAAATGTCAAAAAAGCTTTTATTCTGCATGGCTCATTCTCCGTATCTCGGCAATCAGCTCGGAAACGATGGCCCCCTCCGGCACGCGACGAATGATCTCACCCTTCTTGAAAAGGATCCCCTCGCCAATACCGCCGGCAATGCCGATATCGGCCTCTCGCGCTTCGCCGGGGCCATTGACCACGCAGCCCATAAAGGCCACGCGCAGCGGCAGGCGGCGCAGACCGGTCTTATCTAACTCCTCCTCAAATTGGGCAAGCAGCGGAATCAGATCAATACGGGTACGGCCGCAGGTGGGACAGGAGATAATATCCATCTCCTTCACCGGGTTCATGCCCAGCGCCGAAAGAATGGCGCGCGCCTCTTTGATCTCTAAGGCCGGGTCAGCCGTGAGCGAGACGCGAATGGTATCGCCAATGCCATCAGCCAAGCAAGCGCCAATTCCCACGGCGCTTTTGATCACGCCCATATGCGCCCCGCCCGCCTCGGTCACGCCCAGGTGCAGGGGGTAGCTTGTCCTTTCGGCGAGCATGCGGTTGGCAGCCAGCATCTCGGTCACGGTAGAGGCCTTGACAGAAAGAACGATATCGGTAAAATCAAACTCCTCTAAAAGCGAGGCGTGGTAGAGCGCGCTTTCGGCCAGCGCCTCGGCCGTGGGGGCGCCGTGCTTGGCTAAAATATGCTTTTCAAGCGAGCCGGAATTGACACCGATACGGATGGGAACACCGGCCGCGCGGCAGGCGCGAGCCACCTCGCCAACCTTTTCACGCGAGCCGATGTTGCCCGGGTTGATGCGGATCTTATCCGCCCCGGCGGCAATCGATGCCAGCGCGATACGATGGTCAAAATGAATATCGGCCACCAGCGGCAGGGTAACCCCCTGCCCCTTCAGATAGGCAAAGGTAGCGGCGGCAGCCTCGTCCGGCACGGCAAGGCGAATGATATCTGCCCCGGCGGCGGCAAGCGCCTGCACCTGGGCAAGCGTAGCTTCCTTATCATGCGTATCGGTATTGGTCATGGTCTGCACCGAAATCGGGGCAGCGCCGCCGATGGTAACTCGGCCGGCATGAACCTCTTTGGTAGGATGGCGTTTCATAACGTTTCCTTTCTTTACGGAAAGGCGCGCCCGTTGGGCGCGCCGCTATTTACGAAAACAGAGAAAAGATATCCTTAAACAGCACCAGCACCATCAGCCCCATTAGCAGAATAAAGCCGATAAAATGCACAATTCCCTCATATTTAGCGGGAACGGGGCGCCGCGCGATCATTTCGATCAGGATGAACACCAGACGGCCACCATCTAACGCCGGAAGTGGGAAAATGTTGACCAGACCAAGGTTGATGCTGATCACCGCGATCAGCATGACGGTATCCCACACGCTGGTGGCGGCGGTATCCGCGATCACGCCGGCAACGCCAACGGGGCCAGAAACTGCCTCCATGCCGTATTTGCCGGCAAAGAGGTCGATAAGCGACTCCCAGATCATTTTAACGGTCGTGGTGGTGCGTGAGACGGTGTGGCGCAGCACGTTGCCTACGCTCTTTTCTGCCGGCTGAACGTAAAAATCGGCAATGCCGTAGCCGACCCCCTGCTCTACCGAGCTGGGAAAGCGAACGGTAAGCGTTAGCTCCTCACCACCACGCAGCACGGTAACGGCACATTCGCCAGCACCATCGTGCACGATCTCGTAGCTCATATCATAGCCGGTATGCACGCGCGTGCCGTTGACGGCCACGATGGTATCCCCTGCTTGCAGGCCGTAGGTCGCAGAGGAGACGAATTCATTTTTTTCATACCACTCGTCTGCCGGGAATTGCTGAATGGTGTTAGAGGGCAACACCGGCGTGGCGATCACAACAGAAAGCATCAGCGCCATGCCCAGCAGCATGTTCATGGTCGCACCAGCGGCCACGATGATAAAGCGCTTCCAGGCGGCCTTGTTAGGCAGCGCGTTGGGATCGTCAGATTCTTCGTCCTCCCCCGCCATGCTGACGTAGCCACCAAACGGGAACATACCAAGCGAATACTTGATATCCGTTTTTTTCGAGGTATAGGTCAGCAGCTTGGGCCCCATACCGATAGAAAACTCGTATATCTTCACGCGGAAGAGGCGGGCGGTCAGGTAATGCCCCATCTCGTGAATAAAGATCAGCAGGCCAAAGGCCAGAATGGCGATCAGCCAATACAGTATATCCATGTGTACTCCCTTTATGGCGTTTAGTTGGTGCGTGCCGCGGCACGACTACGGGCTGCCAGGCGCGCCTCATGCGCGACCGCCAAAATGCCCTCCAGCGTTGCTTCCCTCGCGGCGGCGGCGCTGTACGCCTCTACCGTTTCACACACAACGTCAAAGATATCGGTCAGGCACAGGCGATCTGCAAGGAAGGCGGCAACGGCCTCCTCATTTGCCGCGTTCAGCACGGCGGGCACCGCGCCACCCAGTGCATAGGCACGTGCGGCTAGCGGCAGCAGCGGAAAGGTCTCGCCATCCGGCCGGTCAAAGGTCAGGCTGCCAAGCGAGAAAAAGTCCAGCGGCGGCGTTAGCCCCGCTGCACGGGCGGGATAGGTGAGCGCGTATTGCACGCAATCGCGCATATCCGGCACGCTGAGCTGGGCAATGACGGTATTATCAATATATTCCACCATAGAATGGATTATGCTTTGCCGCTGCACCACCACGGTCACCGCCTCGGCCGGTAGGCCAAAGAGGCAGGCGGCCTCGATCAGCTCAAAGCCCTTGTTCATCAGGGTGGCGGAATCCACCGTGATCTTGGCGCCCATCTGCCAGGTGGGGTGTGCCAGCGTTTCAGCCCGGGTCACGCGCGAAAGCCGCTCGCGGCTATAGCCAAAGAAGGGGCCACCGGAGGCGGTGAGCCATAGGCGGCGCACCTCGTTTTTGCGGCCGGCCTGCAGGCATTGAAAGATGGCGCAATGCTCGCTGTCGACCGGCAGGATCTCAACTCCCTTTTCGCTTGCGCGGCGCATGACCTCGCGCCCGGCAACCACCAGCGACTCTTTATTGGCCAGCGCCAATCGGCGGCCGGCATCGATCACGGCGAGGGTGGGCATCAGCCCGGCCTCACCTAAGATAGAATTGACAACAACGGGGGCATTCGTTTCTTCAATGCCGGCTAAAATGCCCGCCTGCCCGGCAAGCACGCGAGTGCCTGTATCGGCAATGCGGGTACGAAGATCTGCTGCGGCGCGCTCGTCTGCCACCGCGCACAGGCGCGGGTGAAAGGCACGTACCTGCTCCTCTAAAAGAGAAAGGGAGGCATTGGCGCTGATGAGATCAACGGGTATATGATGATAAGCCGCAACCTCCAGCGCCTGGCGGCCAACAGAGCCTGTTGAGCCGAGGATCGCTACGGATGCGGGTAATTGACAGGGGGATGTGGATGCCATAAAAGCTCCTTACAAAAGCAGATTGATGGATAACAGGCTATCCAGCGTGCAGGCGATCAGCAGCATGGGGGCTGTGGCGATCACAGAATCAAAGCGATCCATCACGCCGCCGTGGCCGGGAAAGATGTTGCTGTAATCCTTGATGCCACGCTCACGCTTGATCAGCGAAGCGAACAGGTCGCCCAGCTGCGCTACCACGGCCACCAAAAAGCCAAGCGAGCCAAGCACCAGGTAGTTGGGCGTGCTGCCGGTCATATTACCAACCAGCAGGCCAAACACCACAAACGAGATCACACAAAACACGATGCCGCCAATGCTTCCCTCGATGGTCTTTTTGGGGCTGATCTCGGGGATCAGCTTGTGCTTGCCAAAGAACACACCGGTAAAATAGGCAAAGGAATCGGTGATCCACGGGCCAAGGAAGCAAAGCAGGTAGTAGTACTGCCCATGCGTGCCAAAACGCACCAGCGGAATGGCGGCAAAGGCTAAGGTGATATAAAACGTGGTCATAAAGGCGGCTGCGATCTCAGAAAACGCCAGCGTGCGGCGGCTGAAAACAGCGGCCGCCAGCAGCACGAACAAATAAACGACAAAAAAGCCGCAAAAGGCCAAAAGATACAAAAGGCGAGCATTCACAGAAGCGATGCCCATGGTGAGCTTTTCACCGATTGGCGCCACGAACAGCGTGCCAAACGGCAGGATAATAGCAAGCAGCATAGAGGGGATCATGATCTGCGGCTTTTTATGCGTGCCAAGACAGCGCTGCATCTCAAACACCGCAAAGGCGCAAAAGAAGGCCGCCACGAACGGAAACGCGATCGTGCCGGAGGTGAGCAATACAACAGCCAGCACACACAAAAGAACGGCGGCTGTGATCAATCTTTGCTTCATGAAAATCTCCCTCTACTATTCCTTCTCCTTCATATCCTCGGGGTCCAGGCCGCCAAAGCGGCGATGCCTGCTGCAAAAGTCCTTCAGCGCGCGGTAGATCTCACGCTCGCTTAGATCAGGCCATAGTGTTTTGGTAAAATAATACTCCGCATATGCGGATTGCCATAACAGAAAATTGGAAATGCGATAATCCCCACCCGTGCGGATAATCAGATCCGGGTCAGGTGAGTGGGCTGTATACAGCGCGCTGGAAATATCCGCGGCGGTAACGCTGCCCTTCCCCTGCGCCAGCAGGATGTTGGCGGCGTGCACCAGCTCGTCACGCCCGCCGTAATTGAGCGCGATGTTCAGGCAATAGCTCTTATCCCGCGTGCGGCGCTCGATCTCCTCGGCCCGCTCGCGCTGTGCGGGCGTCAGGGCTGCCTTATCACCTAAAAAGACCACGCGCATGTCGCGCGTATCGGCATCCTGCAGCTCCTCCTCCATAAACCGGTCAAGCAGCTGCATAATGGCCGCTACCTCGTCCTGCGGGCGGGACCAGTTTTCGGTAGAAAAGGCATAGACCGTTACCGTGCGGATGCCCAGCCTGTGACAATACTGAATCACGCGGCGAAAGGTCTCTGCCCCGCGGGCATGGCCCGCCTTTCGCGGCAGGGAGCGGCGCTTTGCCCAACGACCGTTACCGTCCATAATAAAAGCAATATGCCGCACCCTGCCGGAAAAGTCCTCTACCGGTGTTTTTTTGTTCCAAAAAGCCATACGGCCTCCCGTTAGATCTCCATGATCTCCTTGTTCTTAGCCTCGGTCACGCGATCAACCTCTTTGATATACTTATCGGTCAGATCCTGGCAGGATTTTTCGCTGGCCTTTGCCTCATCCTCGGTCATCTCGCTCTTCTTCTTCTGATCCTTGATCTTATCGTTGGCATCGCGGCGCACGTTACGCACGGCAACCTTTGCCTCTTCGCCCATCTTGGCGATCTGCTTAGTCATTTCCTTACGGCGCTCCTCGGTCGGCTGCGGGAAGATCAGACGAATGGTCTTACCGTCGTTCTGCGGGGTAATGCCGAGATCAGAGGCAAGAATGGCCTTTTCAATATCCTTTACGGTGCTGGCATCCCAGGGCTGAATAACCAGGGTGCGCGCATCCGAAATGCTGACGGCAGCCACGCCGGAGATCGGTGTGGGCGAGCCGTAATAATCGACGCTGATCTTAGCAAGGGCATTGGGGTTCGCACGTCCTGCGCGAATGGTAGAAAGATTCTCCTCGTACACGCTGATGGCCTTTTTCATTTTCTCTTCAAAGGGCTTAAGGTCAAGTTTCATAGCAAAATCTCCTTTATGTAGTAAAGTTTCTTTTTAATCGGTGATGCGGGTGCCAAGCTGCTCGCCCATAATGGCACGGTAAATATTTTCGGGATCGTCAAGACCAAAGACCAGCATGGGAATATGCTTCTCCATGCAGAAGGTAGCCGCCGTCAGATCAATAGCGCCCAGCTTTTTATCAACGATCTCGGTAAAGGAGATCGAATCCAGCTTGCGGGCGGTGGGATCCTTGCGCGGGTCGGCGGTGTAGATGCCATCGATATTCTTGGCCATCAGCACCATGTCTGCCCCGATCTCGGCAGCGCGCAGGGCAGCCGCCGTATCGGTAGAAAAGAACGGAAGGCCCAGGCCGCAGCCAAAAATAACGACCCTGCCCTGCCGGAAGTGGTGAAGCGCCTGCTCGCGCGTATACGGCTCGGCAAACGCCTCCATACGCACGGCCATCATCGCGCGGGCATCCAAGCCTGCGTGGCAAAACGCATCCTGCAGGGCCAGCGCGTTGATCGCGGTGGCCAGCATGCCCATGTGGTCGGCCAGCGCGGGGTCCATATCCTTGCCCTGCCGGCCACGCCAAATGTTACCAGCGCCCACGATCACACCAATCTCTACGCCCTTGTCTAAGCATTTTTTAAGAACGGCCGCGATCTGTTCGATAAACTCGTGATTCAATACACCATCCGCCCCGGCGGAAAGTGCCTCGCCCGACAGCTTTAACAGCACGCGACGGTAGGCCGGCTGCATTTCTGCTTCTTTCATAGTCTTAACGTCTCCTCTTATTTATAATTATACATATATATTCTAACTCAAAAAGTCCGTTTTGTAAACAGTTTTTTATAAAAAAGCAGACAGTTTTTTTCAAGCGAAGAAAAAAATAGCACCCGCGCCATAGGCGTGATACTCTTATCGGAGTATCACGCCAGTTCTATTCGCCTACGGCGAGTGATATTGCTTCGCAGTGATATTCGGCTTACGCCGAGTGGTATTCGCTACGCGAGTTTATGGGCGAATAGAATATCACTGAAGCCGCAAGGCTTCAATATCACTGTCGCTATGCGACAATATCACTCTTTGCCTTGGCAAAGAATATCACTAAAACGCAGAAGAAAAGAGAGAACATATTGGCAATACTTGTGCTGCCACTTGTTCTCTCTTTCCGTTTTTATCGCCTGCTTCGCATTTGTTTTATCAATGCATCGGGCTATGCTCATACGCTTATAAAAATTATCCGAAAAGGACTATACGCATATGTCGCTGGTGCATATTCATTCTTTCGCCGTTTTCGGCTTGCTGATGACGCGCGGAGTAAGCGTCTTGCTTTCATCCATGATCTCCTCCTCTGTACAGACGAGCAGCAGGATCTCTCGCTGAACGTTGCGGTCACGATCGTAAACGATATAGATCTTACCATCGTGAAAATCCACGTCGGGATAGGAGGTGGCATTGCGCACGTCGATACAACGCTTATACGGCCAGGTCTTACCATCGTCATCCGACAAATAAACGGTCATATTGATGCGCTTACGGTTATCGTCATTATTGACCAGCAACACGCGCCCGCTTGGTGTGCGACCCACGTACAGGCGGGTATTCGGATTTAAGAGGCCATTCACCTTGGCCTCAGCATCCCAGGTCATGCCGTCATCATGCGAGCAGGCCTCGGCAACGCCGCCAACCGACGTACGCGCAAACATACGAATGGTACCATCCAGCATCTGGTAGGCCATGCTCTCGTCAAAGGGGGTGGGCAGCTTTTTGGCACCGTAATGGCGCGTGTAGGTCTTGCCACCGTCATCCGAGACGCTGTAACCGTATTGGTCACAAAGCTGATCGTAGTTAAAGTTGATGATGCGCCCGCTGCTCGTTAAAAGCGGCTTGCAGCGCAAAAAACCGATATCCAGCAGCTCCGGCTCGCCAAACGTAGGGTGCTCGGCATCCGGATCCTTACAGATCATGCGCCACTCAGTATGGCGGCGATCGTCAAAGATCCAGCCGTGCGAGGGATAGCCCGGCTCGCCAACGCCCTCCGGGCGGATATTATTCTGCACCCAATAATAGTGCAGGCTGCCATCCGGCGCCGTCCATAGCTGCGGATCCAGCGCGTGTACCCAACGCTCCTCAGAGCTGGGAATCACAAGCAGCGGCTGCCAGGTCTTACCATCGTCATCACTGTAGCGAAGATCGCTGAAGTTTTCAACGTGCGGCTCACACACGCCGCCCGCATACCAAACGGCATAGATGCGCCCCTTTGGCGTAATAGCAATAGAGGGGCAACCCTGGAACATGCGAATGTCCTCAGCATACTTTTCATCATAGGGGTAGTAGAATACCTCACAGGGCTGCTTAGCGTTGTCTGTCATAAAGCGAACTCCTTTCAACCTGATAATGCCATTATAACACAAGGCGCTTCTCTTGTCAACAGAAATCTGCTCTGTGCTTTAATCAAGCTCCCGTTCGGCAAGATTGTAAATTTCTTTGTTTTTTCGTTGGGCGTATCGAAGCATGGTATAGGCCCCGCCATATTTATTGACAACGCATGCCATGAATCCTTTTCTAAACATCCAATGTTTACATTATATAATGCGCATGTCTATTTGTCAATGACAAATGCCAATTATAATGTATACATTATCTAATGCGCGAGGTGATAGCCATGCATTTTCGAATTGATGAGATCCTCAAAGAAAAAGGGAAAACAAGATATTGGCTTTTTATCCAACTGGGGCTAAGCTACCAGAATTTCAAAAAAATTGTGGAAAACGAAACCAAGGCCATTAAATTTGAAAACCTAAAAGCGATTTGTGATATCCTGGAATGTACCCCGAATGACCTGTTTGTGGAATACTATCAAAAATAAAAAATCAACCGGCATAATCAGCAATCGATTATGCCGGTTGATTTTTATTCCCGGTCAAGGGTTATGACCGTGCAGTAATGGGGGTCTATCGCGCGTACACGCGCAGTAACGGCCGTTTTAATCTCCTCATCCGTCAAGGGACATTCAAACGGGGCGGCAATATCGAAGATCAGGTTAGAATGCGTTGTGCCGCGCACAAAGCGAAAATCGTGCACGCGCAGGCGCTCGTCTATCTCGCCGGCGATCTTGGCCACGGCCAGGTGCAGTCGGTCTACCTCTGGGTCACCCACCACGATGGGGTCGGTGTGGATGGTGCATTGGATCCCCAGCTCCGCACAGATGCGGCGCTCGATATTATCAATAGAATCATGCGTTTCCAGCGCGTCCCGCTTGCTATCCACCTCTACGTGCAGCGAGGCAATGACATGCCCGGGGCCGTAATCATGCACGATGAGATCGTGCACGCCAAGCGCCTCGGGGTATTCGCCCACCACGCGGCGAATGGCATTTACCGTTTCCTCTACCGGGCGCTCGCCAAGGATGGAATTTTTCGTTTCATTCAATATGCGGCAGCCGGCAACCAGAATCAGGATGGCCACAAAGAGACCAAACCAGCCGTCAAGGAAATCCCAGCTGAGGGTAGCGTAAAGCACCGTAGAGACCAAAACGGCAAGGGTGGAGATACAGTCGGTCAGGCTATCGGTCGCGGCGGCGCGCATGACGGCCGAATCGATTTTTTTGCCGACCCTGCGGTTCAGCAGCCCCATCCACAGCTTGACAAGGATGGAGGCAGAAAGCAGGATGATAGAGGCAAGCAGATACCGGTCATCCGGTGCGGTGGGGTGAAGGATCTTATCCACCGAGGTGGTCAGCAGCTCAACGCCCACCAGCAGCACCAAAAAGGAAACGATCATCGAGGCCACGTATTCAATACGCGCGTGGCCAAAGGGGTGGTCACGATCGGCCGGCTTGGCGGCGATGCGAAAGCTGACGAGCGACACGATCGCCGAGCCGGCATCCGATAGGTTGTTCACACCGTCTGCCGTGAGCGCGATAGAGCCCAGCAGCAGACCGAACGCGAACTTCCCTGCCGAAAGAAACAAATTGCAAATAATAGACACCACGCTGACCATGGTACCGTAGCGCAGGCGCACGGCCGGGTCGGCGGTGTTTTGATGATCCCGCACGAAGAGGCGAATCAGCAGCCCTGTCATAGCATCACACCCTTTTAAGAAAGAATCAGTGAGCGATTGCGCTCCTTGCACCAGCCACGCAGCCGGCAGAAGCACTGGCCGCGCTGCACGATCTCCTTTAAGTCGGCATACAGCTCGGCGCTGCCATCGCGCAGGCTGCGCACAAAGGCGGGCAGCGAATGATCAATGTCGATCTCATCGGTGCCGCGGCAGCCGCCAAGCACACATTCGCCGTGCGAATACAGCTCAAAGATCATGCATTCATCCTGAATCAGCTGGTCGATCTGGTCTACCAGCTCGCCAAACTGATCTTCAAAATCCAGGCTCATAGAAACGAAATCCAGGCAAAGATTCCCCGCTTCACAGGTAACGACGATATCGCCACCCTCCCATTCGGGATTGTGGATGGTGAAAACGAAATTTTCCCCTTCCCCCACAAGCGACACGCGCTGGTCAGAGTAGGTGGTCAACAGCAATTCGACGTAGTTTAACATGCTCTCTCCTTTATTCCTCAGCAACGGCGTAGGTAATGTGCCCCTTTGCCTCTAAATCCTCGATCAGGTCGCCAACGAACTTATCGCGCAAAAACTGCTCGTAGACCACCTCGTCTGTCACGCCGGTGAAGATGGATTCGCCATACTTCTCTACGTACTCAGCACGGCGCTCGGCGATCTCGGCCTCTGACAGCGCAATCTCCTCCTGCTGCACGAAGAACCAGAAGATCATCTCGTTCTTGACTGCGGGGGTCGCATCGGTCTTCATAGCGGTCATATAATCGGCATCCTTATAGCCAAGATACTGTGCCACCAGCTCTTTAGAGGGGGTAGCCGTACCAAACATAGAGGCGTAGTAGGAGGGATAGTTGTTGTACATATCTACCATATCAGCCAGGTAGGTGGAAAGCACCGATTCCACGTAGGTGGTCAGCATCTCGTCCGGCACGGTGGGAATGCTGGCATTGGCAGCCAGCTCGGCAAAGATGGCATTCGCCTTTGCGTTATACAGCGTGGTCTCCCGATTTTGCTCCAGCCCCTTTTTGATCTGCGCAAAGCAGGCCTCCAGCGAAGGATAGGCATTCTCACCCGAGAGGTTGAGAATGGTGTTCACGTATTCAACGCTGATGGTATCCGCCGTAAAGGCACCGGCGCTGACGTCGCCGATATACAGCAGCTTACAGAAGAAGATCACCGGCTGCCCGGCAAGCTCGGTATTCCCGTAATTTTCAGGGAAGGAGATCTCTAAGCGCACGGGGTTCTCCTCACCCGATTCGGCCGGCACGTAGCCGATCAGCCCGCTCTCAAAGCCGCTTATAAAGGTGTTCGAGCCGATCTCTAAGTAGCCAACACTGGTGGAGGTGCCGCCAGAAAAGCCCAGCCCCAGCGCCACGATATCGGTATAGGACATACCGGTGCAGCGCACGTCTGCGATCTTGCCGGCAGAAACGGCCTCCTCAAGCGCCTTCCGTGTCACGCCGGAATACAGCAGGTATACGTAATCCCCGTTTTCCACCGGCTTGCTTGTATCGGCAATTGCCTGATAATACATATTATCGCTATTGTTAAAATAGCTGTTGAATTCCGCCTTGACAGCAGCATCGTCGACCGGGGCGGCATCCTCGACCGTGATCTGCATATCACGGTAGTTCCAGTCACCAAAGGAAACGTACTGAGACATATCCATGTTATCGTAATCATAGCCGGGCAGCACGTCTACCGGGTCCATAGAGGGGTTGCCTGTTCCCTCCCCATTATTACCGCCAGCGCAGGCGGCCAGGCTAAAGAGCATAGCGCAAAGAAGCGCCAGTGCCAGCATTTTTGCAAAAATTCTCATAGCTTTCCTCCGTTTTTATGCATTCCTATTTATTTTATACGATAACCGCTCAAATGTCAAGTTCGCGCTAAGAAAAACCATGAACAATTCACAAAAGCGCCACATATTCTGTTAATGCGTACGCCTGATGCGTACGTGAAAGGAGCGCCTGCTATGGAGCAATGCGTTCTTACGATTGGTACTGTTACCGGCGCTATCCGCGCGCGCAAGCTGCTGGGGGCGGCTGGTATTGCCGCCCGCTTGATCAAAAGAACCGGCAAGCAAAGCGGCGGCTGCGCCTATGGCTTAGAGATCCGCGCTGCCGATATGCAGCGGGCCATGCATGCCCTCAAGGAGGGCGGCATTCCCTTTGAATGGTCGCGTGGGCGGGTAGAGCGATGATCTATTTGGATAACGCCGCCACCACCTGGAAAAAGCCGCCTGGTGTATATGCCGCCATACGCAAGGCCCTGCACGCGTGTGGCGGCAACCCAGGGCGCTCATCCCACGCGCTTTCCCTAGCCGCCGCCGAGGCAATCGACCACGTGCGCTGCTCGCTTGCCGCCCTGATCGGGGCAAGCGAGCCGGGGCATATTATATTTTGCCAAAACGCCACCGAGGCGTTGAATTTAGCCATTCTGACCCGCGTACAGCGCGGGGATCACATTTTGATCAGCGACCGCGAGCACAACGCCGTTTATCGGCCGGTATGCCGGTTAGCGCGCGAGGGGATCGCCGATTTTGACGTTTTCTCGACCAAGGGGGATGCCATTGCCGCGATCAAGCCGCTTTTGCGTGAAAACACGCGCATGCTGATCTGCAACCACGTTTCAAACGTGGACGGTGCCGTGGCACCCGTTTCGCGTATAGGAAGGCTTTGCCGCGAGCGGGGTATCTATTTTATCGTAGATGCCTCGCAATCCTTAGGCCACATGCCGCTTTCCTGCCAAGAGATAGGGGCCGATGCGCTATGCGGCCCCGGGCACAAGGGGCTTTTTGGCATACAGGGCTGCGGCTTTGCCTATCTGAAAAGCGCCAAGGGGCTGCGTGAATTTTTAAGCGGCGGCAGCGGCAGCGCCTCACGCCTGCCGGAAATGCCGCCCACCATGCCCGAGCGCATGGAGGCTGGCACCCTGCCCACACCGGCGATCATGGCATTGGGCGCCGGGGTCGACTTTTTGCGCCGCATCACGCCTGAGGCGATTGCCGCGCACGAAAAGACACTTTCCCTGCGCCTGTCTGAGCGGCTTTCCGCCCTGCCGGGGGTGCAGCTATACGGTGGTGGCGGTGTTCTCTCCTTCACCCTGGCAAGCCACACGCCGGATGCTATCACCGATCTGCTCGATCGCCACCACATCTGCGTGCGGGGCGGCCTGCATTGCGCGCCTCTGGCACACACTGCCCTTGGCACGGCCGAGGGTGGCACGGTGCGCGTGAGCCTTAGCTATTTCAACACCGCGCGTGAGATTGACCGCTTTGTTTCTTGCCTGAAGCAATGCCTGCGGTAACAGACAAAAAGAAAACGGAGCATCTGCTCCGTTTTTTCTTTTATTTTTTGTGCTGCAACACGGCTATACGACCAACAAACGGTGCCGCCAGGGTCGCGCTCTCCCCCTCTGCCTGTCTGGTAAAGCGAAGGCGGCAGGTCTCGCCCTCCCAGCGCGTGACCTTGACCACGATGCCTCCATAGGGGCGAACGGAAAATACATTTTTCAATCCCCGCCCACCAAACACGACCGAAAAGCCATCCGGCGAGGCAAGTGCCAGGCGCGTAGGCGCGCGGTTGATCACGGTCAGCAGTGCCTCCCCCTCTCGCTCGCGCGAAAAGACCAGCAGCGTGGGGGAAAGATGCAATAGGCGCAGCACACCGTCACGGTAAACGGCCTCACGCCGGCGCAGCTGCGAAAGACGCAAAAAGAAGGCAAGCTGCCCCCCCACCGCCTCACCAACCACGGGTGGGTACGGCAGGCCGTTTTCCTCCCCTGCCAGATACATTGGCACACCGGGCAGCGTGCCGGCGATCAGATGCCCCAGCTCAGCCAAGGCATAGGGGGTCTTTCCCGGTTCCTGCGTATCCTTTTCATACAGCTGCTCGGCGATTGCAGAAAGCAGGCTTCCGCTTTCATAGCAGGAAAGCGCCTGCACGCACAGCATGCCGGGGGGGATGACGGCCTGGGTGCGTAACAGGTAGCTTTCCAACGCCTCCGTTTCCCCCTCCACCAGATACGCAAGGCAGGCCTTATCCAGCGTATCACCTGCCATGCCATCTAACGCCTCGCCAAACATGTACCGCCTACGCGCACCGAAATGGATCGGCACCGGGCCGCCAGAGGCCGCGCCAAGAAGCGCTCCCTCTCCCATATGGCGATGAAGGGTGGTGAGCAGCGCATCGCCAAATCGGTCTGCCATGCGCAGAAAAAAGCCCTTTGCCCCCGCCGAACGGGCTGTAGCAAGAATGCCGCTTTCGCCGCAGAAATATTCCTGCAGGGAGGGTGCTTTCTCCCCCACCGGTAGCGAGGGGGCATTCCAAAAGCCGGGGCGGTCATCCACCCCTTCGCCGGGCGAAGTCAGCGGCAGACTATCTGACCTAGTAAACATACCGCCGCTATCGCGCAGCGCGCTGCAGCAAAGCAGGTCGAAGAAAAGGTGGATGCCGTTTTTTTCGGCAAGGGAGCGAAAGGCGGGCGGCAGGCTGGAGGGGTGCCACCGCTCGCCCTCGCACCCCTGTGCCGCCGGCGGGCAAAGCCATATAGCGCGAACGCCAAGAGCGCTTAGGTGGGAAAAGAAGGTCTCGATATCGTCATCCGCCCCTAAAAACAGGCGGCCAAGCCGCGAAAGCTCGCGCAAGGGGAGCGCATAGATCGCACCGCCAAGCAGGGCGGGCGTGCCCCTTCCCTCGGCCAGCAGCAGAGGAAACGGTTCCCCCTCCCCAGCGAGGGCAAAACGCACGCGGCCATCTGCTGCAAACGTGGCATCCAACCGTCCAAAGATCCCCTCTACTACCAGTCTGCCAAAAAATAAATGCCCACAAGCAGAAAGAGTGGCCCCGTCGATCAACACAGCGTACCGATCCCATTCCCCCTCGCAGCCGCATAAGCGTAGCGGAAAGGAAACCGGCTCACGCTCCCCATCCAACGTCAACAACAGACTAACCGATGAGGTACCAAGCATGCGCGGCAGGACAAGGCGCAGCCCGATCAGGGCGGCTGGCGGATAGGCCAGGCGCACGCCAACGCTTCTGCCGTTTTCATAAAAGCTAATCCTGCCCTCTGCTGCTGCAAGCAGGGCATGGTCGATATAAAAATTCAACATAACATTCTCCTGTCAAAGCGTAAGTGCTACCCCCTCGGCACGGCGAGAAAGAATGACGGCCGTGCGCGGCGGCAAGCGGAGGCGAAGCGCGCAGCCCTGCTCGTCTGTCCCGGCCTGCAGGGTCTTTTCATACTGCTCGCCCCAGCTGCCAGAGAAGAAAACCACGTCATAAACCCCGGCAGACGGCACAGCTAACCGATAATCCTCGATCGTCCGCCCGCTAAAGCTTACCACCACCAGCAGCTCCTCTCTGCTGCTTTTGCGGCAGTAGGAAACGGTATTATCATCTGCCCGGTCTACTTCGATCCAGGAAAAGCCATCCGGCGTAAAATCACGCTCCCACAGTGCGGGGTGCGCAAGATAAAACCGGTTCAGGGCGGCGGTAAAATCACGCAAGGAGCGGTGATCCTCTCGCTCCAGCAGGTGAAGATCGATCCCCACCTCGTAATACCATTCATTTTCCTGCCCGAATTCGGTACCCATAAACAGCATCTTCTTGCCGGGGAAGGTCATGATAAAGGTGAGGGCAGCACGCATTGTTTCCAGCTTTTCTTCATGGCTGCCAAAGCATTTTCGGTACAGGGAGCCCTTGCCGTACACCACCTCGTCATGCGAGATGGGCAGGATAAATTTTTCGCTGTACGCATACATCATGGGAAAGGTAAGCGCATTATGGTGATAGCGGCGATATAGTGGATCCTTTTGCAAATATTCAAAAAAGTCATTGGCAAAGCCCATATTCCACTTTAAGCGAAAGCCAAGCCCGCCCTCGATCACCGGGGCGGTCACGCCGGGAAAGGCGGTCGATTCCTCGGCGATCATCAGCACGTCCGGCATTTCCTCCTGCACGGCGCTGTTCAGCTTGCGGAAAAAAGCGATCGCCTCTAAATTCTCACGCCCACCCATAGAATTAGGGAACCATTCGCCTGCCTCGCGGTCATAATCCCGGTAGAGCATAGAGGCAACGGCATCGACACGCAGCCCATCCATATGAAATTCGCGCAGCCAGTAAAGCGCGTTTGAGACCAAAAAGCTCTGCACCTCTTCCCGCCCAACGTCAAAAAACCGGGTTCCCCACCCACGCGATTCCATACGGTCATAGCCCTGGTATTCATATAGCGGCATGCCATCAAATTCATATAGTCCCCAGGCATCCTTGGGAAAGTGCGCCGGCACCCAATCCATCAAGACACCAATGCCGGCGGTATGCAAGCGATCGACAAAATAGCGAAGATCGTCCGGCGTGCCCAGGCGACTGGTTGGGGCGTAATAGGCGCCGATCTGATAGCCCCACGAGCCATCGTAGGGGTATTCACAAAGCGGCATCAGCTCTACGTGTGTATAGCCCATATATTTGACGTAGGGCACCAGCACCTCGGCCAGTTCACGGTAAGAATAATAGCGCCCGTCATGGTGCCTTGCGAAGGAAGGGGCGTGAATTTCGTAGATATTGATCGGCAGATCCATATTTCCGTTGCCCAGTGCCGCATGCCGCCCCTCCATCCATTCGCCATCTGAAAAGACGAATTCGCTTTCGTGGCAAACGAGAGAGGCGCCACCGCTGCCCCCCTCTGACGAAAAGGCGTAGGGGTCACCCTTCAGGCGCACGGTGCCATCTTGCGCCGTGATGCGGAATTTATATTTTTGCCCCGCCAAGGAAGCGGGGGAACGATACCGCCCCTGCCAAATTCCCTTTTCGCTTATCCGCTCTAAAGGAATGGCGCCCTGCCAGGCATCTGTAAAATCACCAACCACCGCCACACCGGCCGCGTTGGGCGCCCAGGTGCGAAACACGTATTCCCACCCATCAGCCACGCATGAAGCGTGGCAGCCAAGATAGGCATAGGCATGAAAATTGGTGCCCTGATGAAAGAGGTATTCCGATAAAGCATTATCCATCCTGTTCATACAGTCTCCTGTTTTTTTCTTTTTCTATATTCTACCCGACAAGTGGTGTCGGATGGCGTCGGTTTTCCACCCGCCCCATAAAAACCATAGGGGCGAAAAAGCAAGAAGGTGCGACGAGGCTGTCGCACACGGCAAAGCCCTGCTTCTTTTTGTCTGCTTTGCGCGATTTTTGCCACAAGAAAAACCGAGGAAAAAACAAGGCAAAAAAAGAAAAAAACAAAAATTTCCCTATACAGAATTGACAAGCCGCGTTTTTACCATTATAATGGAAGGTGGAAAATAAAAGATCGGAGGATCACATCATGTATTATATTGGCGTAGATCTCGGCGGCACCAACGTCGCCATCGGTATTATGGACGAAAGCTATCAGCTCGTTCGCAAGGGCAGCACCCCTACCCCGGCAAATGACCCGGAGGGCATCGTACAAGCTATGGCAGACCTCTGCAGCAAGCTGGTAAAGGAGGCAGGCATCTCGTTTGATGACGTGGCCTATGCGGGTATTGCCAGCCCCGGCATCGTTGACCGCGAGGCAGGCGAGGTGGTGTATGCCAACAACATCAATTTCAAGCATTTTCCGCTTTCCAAGCTGCTGATGGATAAGATCCCGCTGAAGGCAGTCTATCTGGAAAATGATGCCAACGCAGCCGCCCTGGGTGAAGCAAAGGCCGGCGCTGCCCGTGGCACCAAGAACTCGGTTATGATCACGCTGGGTACCGGCGTAGGTGGCGGCATTATCATTGACGGTAAGGTATACATGGGCTCAAACTGCGCGGCAGGTGAGCTTGGTCACATCGTTATTGAGAAGAACGGCTACCCCTGCACCTGCGGCCGTAAGGGCTGCTGGGAGGCATACAGCTCGGCCACCGGTCTGATCCGCATGACCAAGGAAAAGCTGGCAGCCTGCCCGGATAGCAAGATGCACGAGCGCGTACAGAAGGATGGCAAGGTCAGCGGTCGCACGGCCTTTGACATGAGCCGCGAGGGTGACAAGGCCGCGCAAGAGGTTGTGGATACGTATATTTCCTACCTTGCTTGCGGCATCGGCAACCTGATCAACATCTTCCAGCCTGAGATCCTGGTTATCGGCGGCGGTATCTCTGGCGAGAAGGAGAATCTGCTGGCTCCGCTGCGCCCGCTGATGCTGACCGAAAGCTACGGCGGCGGCGTGGTAAAGGCCACCGAGCTGAAGATTGCTGAGCTGGGCAACGATGCCGGCATCATCGGTGCCGCTTGCCTTGGCATGTAATTCTCGGCTTAAGATAAAAAACAAAGCATACGGGCGCACCTGTTTTTAGCAGGTGCGCCCATATATTTTATAAAAAGTGATGCGGTAGCAGATGATAAAATGATATCTTTTACCCAAAAAAAGATGCTTTACTTTTCCCGCTATATCTGCTACAATAATCTCACAACCTCTTTCAAAAAAGGAGAGCCATGATGAAGATCCCACACCCCTTTATTCCCCTGCGCGCAGAAAGCGCGGATGGGGCTCATACCGTACACATCATTGACCGCGATTATACCGTTGGTATTGACGGCATGCTTACCTCGATCCGTTCGCAGGGGGTAGAGCTGCTGGCTGGCCCTATGCGCGTGGTAGCCATAGAGGATGGTGCCCCCTCGCACTGGGATACAAGCTATGAGACCAACGAAAGTGAAAGCTTTGTGCAGGCACGCAGCGACGAGCAGATCACCATCTGCGGGGCTCTGCAATCCGACCGCTTTATTGTGGATACCTGCTATACCATTGATTACGATGGCTGTATGGAGATCGATTGTAAGGTCATGCCCCGTGGGCAGACGGTGGCCCAAGTCTTTGGCATTGCCGAGACTAAGCCCACCCTGTTCAAGCTGGATCAGCTGTGGATCGAGCTGCCCCTGCGCGCCGAGGCGATGCCCTTTTACCACATGTACCCCAACAGCGCTATGTACCTGGCAGATGGTAGCGTGCTGCCCATGCACGATATGTCTACCAGCGGCCGTGTTCCTGCCGTTTCCTCAGCAGTACCCTTTAAGGCGCTTTTGTGGCTGGGAGATGAAAAGCGCGGTCTTGGCTTCTTTTCGGAAGAGGACTTCTACTGGCAGCCGGCCGAGCAGAACAAGGCCATTGAGCTGGTGCGAGAGGGGGATCAGCTGATCCTGCGCCTGCGCCTGTTAGATTCACAGCCGGCAGAATGGGATAGCGACCCTGCCCGCGGCATGCTGACCTATCGGCCGATAGATTTTCATTTCGGCTTTCATGCCACGCCTGTCAAGCCTTTTCCGAAGAACCCCTACATCAGCAACACCTTCCACCTGGATTGCGGCATCAAGATCAAGGGCAACTATATCGACTTTCTCTCGGCTGAAAACCGCTTTGATAAGCTGAAGGAGATGGGCGTTACCACGCTGATCTTGCACGAGAAGTGGAACAAATCGCAGAACTGGTTTGAGCTTTCGGAGTTTACCAAAAAGCAGGTCTGCTATATCACAGACGAGTGCCATAAGCGCGGCATCAAGGTGCTGACCTACTTTGGCTACGAGTTTTCCAGCATGGCGCCCGAATGGAGCCGCATGAAGGATCGCGTGCTCTTTAAGAACACGCAGGGCAAGACCGAGGGTGGCTGGTGGCGTGTTCCCTTCCAGCGTGATTACGTCGTTTGCTATCAGTCGGAATACCAGGATATCTTTATCAACGGTGTTGAAAGGATCATGGACGAGTGCCACACCGACGGCGTGTATCTCGATGGCACGCACCACCTGCGCTGCTGCACCAACACGGCCCACGGCTGCGGCCGCTATGATAAGCAGGGCAACCTGCATGGCCACTATCCCATTCGCGCGGTGCGCTCGCTCTTCAAGCGGCTTTATGACGTGGTGGAATCTCGCGGCGGCATGATCAACGTGCATGGCTACGGCTTTATCAACTTTACCGCCATTCCCTACATCCATCAAAACTGGTATGGCGAGACGCTGCAGTTTGCGCTGATGAAGGGACAAAACGCCGACCTGAATCTTGACTACTTCCGCGCGGAGTATATCGGCCGCAATATCGGCGCCCCGGTAGAGTTTATCGCGTATGAAAACCGGCCGCTGTGGACCTTTGAGCAGGCGCTGGCTTGCTCGATCCTGCACGGCATTCTCCCACGGCCGAACGATATCGGCCACCCGCTTACGCTAATGAGCCGCGTTTGGCAGATCTTTGACGCCTTTCCCATCGCGCAGGCCGAATGGATGCCCTATTGGGAAAACAAGGCAGAGAGCACGCACGAAAAGGTCAAGGTCAGCTACTACCGCTATACCACGCTGTCAGGCAAGGAGCAGTTGCTTGCCTTTGCCGTCAACATCTCGGCCACCCCGGTCGAGGAGGTCACGCTCTCCTTCCCCGAATGCGTGACGAGTGTGCGGGATATGGAGCGAAACGAAACGCTCCCCTTCACCTTCTCGCTTGGCGCCTACGGCTACCGTATTTTGTATATCGACTAAACAACTCTTTGGTTTGGCAAAAAGCATGAAAGAGAGCAGCTTTGCGGGCACCTACCGTAAAGCAGTTTTATATCAAAGCAGAAAAGGGACGAGATTTTCTCGCCCCTTTTTCACACGATCTTGCTTGCAAGGTATAGTGTGTTATACGATATTTTGTTTTCGGAAGGAATATAAGTGATGTTTTTGCTTACGCAAAAGTGATGTTACTCGCTTCGTTCGTAATGATGTTGCTCCCGTTGGTCGCAATGATGTGATGCTTGCCCACTGTGCCGAAGGCACAACATCATTGCCGTAGGCTACATCATTAGGCGAAGCCGACATCACTTGCCCGTAAGGGCAAGCATCGTTCGGCAGACCTGCTTTATCGCAGGTCGCCGTGCAGCTGCTCTCTTTTGTTATACCACCGGCACGGCCTCCTCGGCGGCGGCAAGCAGGAGCTTGCGTTCGGAAAACGGGATCTTGACCTCCCCGATCAGCTGGTAATCCTCATGCCCCTTGCCGGCCAACAGGATCAGGTCCCCCGGGTGGGCGTGTATGACCGCGTAGCGAATGGCCTTTTCCCTATCCGGAATGGCGATATATGGGCGTCCCTGCTCCTCCAGCACGCGACAGATCTCGCGCATGGTATCCTCGGGCGGCTCGATACCTGGGTTGTCGGTGGTCACGATGCAAAAATCCGCCTCGCAGGCGGCCTCGCCCAGCTCGGTGCGGCGGGAATAGGTGCGCGCCCCTACAGAGCCGAAGAGGCAGACCAGTCGCCTAGGCGAATAGGCGCGCAGGGCGGTGAGCGCGGCGCGCAGGCTATAGCCGTTGTGCGCGTAGTCGATGAGATAATCTACCCCAGGCTGCACGGTTTTTACCGGCTCAAAGCGGCCGGGGATGCGTAGATCAGAAAGAAGCGGCGCCAAGCTGCGCAAGCGTGCGTCAGCAGCCGGCTGATATTCCAATAAATAGACCTGCACGGCAGAAAGCGCCAGCAGCGCGTTACTGACGTTGCATTCCCCCGGCAGGGCGATCGAAACCGGGATCTCACCCTCAGTCTCGGTGCATAGCAAAAAGGACGTGCCATAAGCCTCCCCCTGCCGCGTTGGCCGTATGCGGGTGGCAAACAGCGCCGCCTCGTTGCATTGGCAGGAAACGGTGATAATGCGATTGGCAGTAGAATCTGCCACCATATAACTGGCGGATCCATCATCAAGATTGGTGATCATGGTCGCGCAGCCATGGTCAGAGAACAAGCGCGCCTTGGCATCACGGTAGTGCGCAAAATCTGGGTGCTCGCCCTCGCCGATGTGATCAGAGGCCAGGTTGGTAAAGAGGCAAATGGGAAAGGTGAGCCCCGCTATTCGTTGCCAGACGATGGCCTGGGAGGATACCTCCATCACCACAACGCGCACGTGGGCACGGCACATATCTGCAAAAATCCGATGAAGGTCCAAGGCAGAGGGCGTTGTGTTGTCTGTTTTTTCCTGCATGCCGGCATACTGCACGCCACCCGAGCCAATATACCCGGCAGGGATACCAAGGCAGGTTAAGAGATGATAGATCATCATGGCGGTGGTGGTCTTTCCCTTGGTGCCGGTAATGCCGACAAGGGTCAGGCGGTGCGCCGGATACCCGTACAGCTTGGCTGCAAGAGCGGCCAGAGCACGGCGGCTATCCGGCACGTAGGCAACGGCGGCATCCGGCGGCAGCGTGGGTGGATACTCGCACACAAAGGCGCGGCAGCCACGATCATAGGCCTGCCGCGCGTAGGCGTGGCCATCCTGCTCTGGCCCGCGCTGCGCCACAAACAGCATGCGCGGGCCAGCCTGTCTTGAATCGCTGACGATGGTATCGATCTCCTCATCCATGCCGGTTTCCGGCAGCCTGACAGCGGGTAGCGCCGCAAGCAAAAAACGCAGCAGCATCCTGTTCCTCCTCCTTGACTTGTTTGCCGCACAGGGTAATGGCGCGGCGGGCGAGAATTTCAAGCGGGTCGATCAACACCTGCGGCAAAAAGGCTACGGGCTCTCTTCTGCGGTAATAAAGCGGCGCGCGCGGCTGTGCGATTGGTAAAGAAAGCTCGGTACAGGCCAGCACCACCGCGGGGCAGCCGCGTGCGCCCAGGTCGGCGCACGCGGTACGAATAGCAGCGCCGCCATCCTGTCTGCCCTGCTTTAAGAAGCTATAAATGCAGCTTTGCACGAGCATGCGTGTCTCAGGCGCCGGGTACATCACACGCATGCCGTACGGTGCTGCCGCACGATCGTAAAGACGGGCGTGGTGGGTGCCCTGTGTGGAAAGAATGCCAAGCGTAGATAGCCCCCGTGCGGCGGCATAATCTACCGTTAGTGACACCATATCCAGCACGGGAATCGAAACGGCTGCCCGAATCTCGGCAAGAAAGGCATGCGCCGTGTGACAAAGAAGAACCAATAGGTCAGCACCGCTGTTTTGTAGACATTTGGCATCTGCCGCGAGATAAGCCCCCGGATTTTCGCCACTGCCAAGCAAATATGCCGTGCGATCCGGCGTAGAGGCACGGCCGGCAAGCAGCACGTCTACGTGATCACGGTCTTTCTCTGCCCGGGTCAAGGCAACCAGCCTGGTATAAAAATGGGCACCGGCTGCCGGGCCACAGCCACCCAAAATGCCAAGCGTCATACCTATTTTTGCCATCGTCTTTCCTATCTCATACGCGCGCAGTAATGGTGAAACTTTTGCTTTTGCCGCCGCATATGCTCCCACACGTAGAGGGCGCGCAACGGGTTGGCGGCAAGATCTTGCTTATCGTAAAACGGGCAGGCATCCTGCCCGTTTTTGTGCAATTGCCGCGCAAGAAGCGCATCCTCATCCTGCTCTGCATAGTGCCAAACGGTAGAAAAAGGAATGGTGCGAAACAAAATCTGCTGGCACATATCTTCATTTTTTAGTTGTTTTTGCTGAACAAGATCCTCTGCCAGCAGGGCGGCGGGGTTCTTGCCGCCGGCGGTAAGAAAATAGTTGCTGCGGCCAAGACGGGGGTTCAGCTCCAGCACGTAGAAGCGGCCGTCTCGCTCGTCCTGCCGCAGATCAAAATTCGCAAATCCGCGATAATCAACCGTGGCAAGCAAGCGGCAAAGCGGCTCGGCGATTGGGGGGATAGGCACCGTTACCAGCGCGGCATAATTCCCCTTTCCGCAGGGGGTATGCTCCTCCAGCAGCGCGCGGCCGCAGGCACGCATGCGCGGCACGCCGTGGCGGTCGATATACACCGTTAGCACGTACCCGGCGCTATCACCACCGGCAATATAGCGCTGCAGCAGCACCCGGCCCGGGTAGCCAGAGCCGAATATGCCGGCCAGCACACATTCCGCCTCGTTTTTATTATGCGCAAGGTACACCTTCTCCATCCCCGCAAAGGGATGGTGCCAATAGTCAACCGAGGAAGAGGGCTTGATGATAAAGGGGTACCCTAATCGCTCCCCTGCCTCACGAATGGCAAAAAGAGACGGCATAGAAGAAACCGCCAGGGTTTCGGGATAGGGGATGCCCTGCGCTTGGCAGGCGGCGTAAAACGCATCCTTTTCAAACAGCGGCAGCACCGATGCCGGCGGCACGGGAACGAGAAAAGCGGCAGAAAGCCGCTCTCGCTCCTCGATCAGCAGGCGGGTGTATTCATCCGTGCAAGGAATTAAGATCGCCCGTGTTCCCCGCCCCAAGCGCTTGGCATACTTAGCAAGACACGAAAGCAGCACCTCCCGCTTGCCAAGCGAGGGCACCTCGGTAAATTGGATATAGCGAGAATGCTGCGTGGCACCAAGCGCCACCTGCCCATACGCCACCGAGGGGGTGCCGTAGGCCGCAAAAAAAGCCCGTGCCATGCTGTAACAGTTCAAATCTGCTCCCAGTAGGACGGGCTGTATGCTCTCGCTCATGGTGGCCTCCGCTTTTTGTTTTTCTTTTATCCTATCACAAAAGGCGGCAGAATATGCACAAGAAAACAGTTACCAAGAAAAGGTAGTAGGTGCGCCGACATCCGAAAGGCCGGCAAAATCACCCTGCCGCAGCACCTCGTATACGGCTACGGCAACCGAATTGGAAAGATTGAGGCTGCGCAGGTTGGGGCGCATAGGGATGCGCACAGCCCGCTCGCCATAGCGACGGATGATATCCTCCGGCAGGCCACGACTCTCCGGCCCAAAGACCAGCCACACCTCATCCGGGTAGGTGACGGCGGTATACGAGCGAGGCGCCTTGGTGCTGAAGCAATAAAGCGGCTGATCGCCGTGCTTTTCAAAAAATTCATCGGCGTTTTCGTAATAGGTGATATCTAACTTATCCCAATAGTCAAGCCCGGCACGCTTCAGGTGGCGGTCATCGATCACGAAGCCAAGCGGACGAATGAGATGCAAGGCAGCCCCCGTAGCGGCACAGGTGCGGGCGATGTTGCCGGTGTTTTGCGGAATTTCGGGTTGGTAGAGAACAATATTGATCTTTTGCATGATGCGTTCCTTATTCGTTTGATGCTTTATTTTACACCCAAATGCCTCTTTCGTCAAGCAAGAACGGTAACAAAGACAAAAATTTTACAAATTATTATAGTATTTGTACTTACTTTCATGTATAATAGAATAGATAACATGTGCTCTGCCGGTTTCGCGGCGGAGAGAGACAGGAGGGGTACCCCCGGTACCGTCTATACTATGAAATTAACCGAAAAGATGTTTGGAACATACAGCCAGCGCCAGATCAAAAAAATCGAGCCGATTGCAGAGAGGATCGAGGCGCTTGGCCCGGTATATGCCGAAAAGACCGACGAGGAGCTGCGCGGCACTACCGCGCTGCTGCGCGCCCGCCTGGCCGCCGGCGAGACGCTGGATGACCTGCTGCCGGATGCCTTTGCCGCCGTGCGCGAGGCAGACCATCGCGTGCTGGGCAAGCGGCCCTTTCACGTGCAGCTGCTGGGCGGTATTTTGCTGCACCAGGGGCGCATTGCCGAAATGAAGACAGGCGAGGGTAAGACCCTGGTGGCTACCCTGCCCGCCTACCTGAATGCCCTGCCGGGTAAGGGCGTGCACGTGGTAACGGTGAACGATTATCTTGCCCGCCGCGACAGTGAGGAGATGGGGCGTGTATACAGCTTTCTTGGTATGACCACCGGCCTGGTGGTTCCCCGCCAGCCGGCCGAAGAAAAGCGTGCCGCCTACCAGGCTGACATTACCTACGGCACCAACAACGAATTCGGCTTTGACTACCTGCGTGATAACATGGTGATCTATCGCTCGCAGATGATGCAGCGCGGGCATTTCTTTGCCATTGTGGACGAGGTAGACTCGATTTTGATCGACGAGGCGCGCACGCCGCTGATCATTTCTGGTAACAGCACCAAATCTACCGATTTTTATGAAAAGGCAGACGTGCTGGCACGCCGGCTGAGCAAAAAGGTGATCCGCGAGACGGATGATAAAAAGGCCAACGACCAGTACGAGGAGGACTACGTGGTAGACGAGAAGGCACATTCCGCCTTCTTAACCAAGAACGGCGTTCGCCGCGTGGAGGAATATTTCAATATCGAAAACCTCTCTGACCCCGAAAACGCCACCATCGTGCACCACATCAACCTGGCCATTCGCGCCTACGGCTTGATGAAGCGCGACGTGCAGTACGTGGTGAAGGACGATCAGGTCATTATCGTAGACGCCTTTACCGGCCGCCTGATGCCGGGGCGCCGCTATTCCGATGGCCTGCACCAGGCCATTGAGGCCAAGGAGCACGTCAAGGTAGCGGCCGAGAACCGCACGCTGGCCTCGATCACCTTCCAGAACTATTTCCGTATGTATAAAAAGCTCTCGGGTATGACGGGTACGGCCTTGACCGAGGATCAGGAGTTCCGCGAGATCTATTCGCTTGACGTGGTAGAGGTGCCGACCAACCTGCCCATGATCCGCAAGGATCAGAACGATGCCGTATTCTTCCGCCGTGAGGCGAAGCTGAAGGCGATCGTAGAGCAGATCCGCACCTGCCACGAAAAGGGGCAGCCCGTCCTGGTAGGCACGGTAGCCATTGATAAATCCGAGGAGCTTTCTAACATGCTGCGCCGCGAGGGGATCCCCCACGTGGTGCTGAACGCCAAGTTCCACGAGCGCGAGGCAGAGATCGTTGCCCAGGCGGGCAAATGGGGCGCAGTTACCATCGCCACCAACATGGCCGGCCGTGGTACCGACATCATGCTGGGCGGCAACGCCGAATATATGGCCAAGCAGCGCATGAGCGAGGAGGGCTACAGCCCCGAGATGATCGCCGCTGCCATCAGCTCTGCCACCACAGAGGACGAGGAGATTTTACAGGCCCGCCGCGCCTTTGCCGAGACGTTGCGCGCCTGCCGTGAGGAGATCGCGCCGGATGCTGACCGCGTTCGCGCGGCGGGTGGCCTGTATATTCTGGGCACCGAGCGGCATGAGAGCCGCCGTATTGATAACCAGCTGCGCGGCCGTGCCGGCCGCCAGGGCGACCCGGGTGAATCCAAGTTCTATATCTCGTTTGAGGACGATCTGATGCGGCTGTTTGCCAATTCCAGCGTTCTTTCCCTGATCAATAACGATAAAAACGGCGATCTGCAGCTGGAGATGGGGCTGATCACCCGCACCATTGAGGGCGCGCAGAAGAAGATCGAAAACATTAACTTCACCCGCCGTAAAAACGTGCTGACCTATGATGACGTGATGAACCAGCAGCGTAACATTATCTACAAGCAACGCGGCGAGGTGCTGAACGATGCCGACCTGCGCAACACGCTGACCGGCATGATCACCGAATCGGTAGGCGCGGCCTTTGATACCTTTATCACCGATGACGAGCGCAGCTTTGACGAGCTTCGCCAGCACTTTATGGGTACGCTTTGCAGGCCGGATTCCTATCACTTTACCGAGGAGGAGGCCGCTGCCCTTTCGCACAAGGAGATTGCCGCCATGCGCGAGGAGCTGATCGCCCGCGCGCTGGAGATCTACCAAAGCAAGGACGAGCTCTTTGGTGCCGAGCAGATGCGCGAGGTAGAGCGTGCCGTGCTGCTGCGCACGGTTGACGAAAAGTGGATGGACCACATCGATGCCATGGATGACTTGCGTGATTCTATCTCACTCAATGCCTATGCCCAGCGCAACCCGGTCAACGAATACCGCATTGGCGGTATGCAGATGTTTGAGGAGATGGTGGCCGACATTCGCGATACCACCGCACGCCGCCTGCTTTCGGTGGTGCCGCAGGAAAAGGTCGTTCGTGTACAGACGGCCAATCCCTTAGAGACCTCGGGCGAAGGGAATGCCCCGGCACGCGGCAAGGTGGTGCGCACCGCAAACGGCGTGCAGATCGGCCGCAACTCCCCCTGCCCCTGCGGCAGCGGCAAGCGCTACAAGCGCTGCTGCGGCGCCGGCAAGAGCGAGGCTTGACCATGGGCTTTGGTTATTTATTCTTGGGCTACGTTGTCAGCCTGAACTTTTTGGTCTACAGCGCACTCACCATGCCGATCGCCGTGGTGCTGATGCTGCGCGGCATGCTGTCGCTTAGCCGCTTTAACCGCCCGCTGAAGGAGGCCTACCTCCTTCTGTGGCCTACGCTGCTGCTTTCTCTCTGCTCGTTCGTGTTAGAGCTTTTGCGAATGCTTAGCCTCTTGCGCCAGGCGCAGTTTGATGCCATCAACACGCCGCTTTCGATCATGATGCCGGTGGCGCTTCTGCTGTTTACCTGGCGGCTGCTTTGCGGCATCTGCGCACTGGCCAAGGAGACCGGGCTGCCCAAGCTGGTCTACCGCGCGCGGCGCAACCTGGTGTTTTCTGCCATTGCCTATCTCGCCTATATCTTCTTTTCCCTGCCTATCGGGGCTGATTGGTTTATTGCGGCCACCGTGCACGCCTTTGTGCCGGTGCTGCTTTGCCGCCTGATCGCCACGGTGCTGAACGCCATGCTGATCTATTCCTGCTATATGTGGATCTGCATGCCGGAGGACTTAGATATGAAGCGAAAAAAGACCGGCATTGGATTTTTAGACGAGCTGAACGAAAAGATGGACAAGCGTGAGGAAGCGGCGCAGGAAGAAAAAAAGAAGGCGCTGGCCGATATTTATCGCAAGCGCGAGGAAAAATATCGTGCAAGGCATAAGAATGACAAGGGGGGTACCAAATCATGAAGCATCACACCCGCGTTCTGCGGCCGGGGCTTTTGCTGGCAGCTGCCATTCTGCTCGCCAACCCTTTTATCTCTACGTTGGACGTTCTGCCGGATTTTATCGCTTACTTATGCATCATAGGTGCCCTGCACGGCGTGGCACCGCTGGTGCCGCATTTTGATAGTGCCATCCAGCAGGCAAAGAAGCTATTGCTTATCACCGCCTTAAAGGCTCCCTCTTTTCTTTGGGTAAGCGCCTTTGCCGCCGGAGACGAGCGGCAGCGCGTGATGTTTACGCTGGTATGCTTCTCCTTTACGGTGGTAGAGCTGATCTGGCTTTTCCCCTTCCTGCGCGAGCTGTTTGCCGGTATGGATTATTTAGCCGAGCGATACGGCATTGATTCGATCGTAGCTACCCCCTCGTACCGCCAGGCATCCTGCTTAGCCAGGGCACGCCAGGCGGCCTACATAGCCCTGCCCGCCAAGCTGATCTTAGCGGTGCTGCCTGAGTTTTCTCTGCTCTCCAGCTACGATATGCTGGGCACGGTGACCACCACCGGGCGGGATATCGCATCCTTCCGGCCTATGCTTACACTGTTTGCCTTTGTGATTGGGCTGGGCTTTGGCATTGGCTTTCTCATTGGCTTTATACCGCTTTGCCGCGCGCTGCGGCGGGATGAAGCGCTTGAGAAGCTGCTGGGTGACCTGCGAGAGGAGAGTCTACCCCTGCGGGGTGGCGAACGGATGAAGCGCGTACGCTATGCCACCTGGTGTCTTTCGCTTGGTTCCTTCTTTATGATCGATGCGGTGTTAGATGGCATCAATTACCTGCCAGATGCCGTTGGCATCCTGCTGCTAGGCATAGCGGCCCTGCTGCTGCGCCCGCTGGTCAGGCGCGAGGCAAGCGTTGCGCTGGTGGCTGCCTGTCTCGCGCTGCCGGCATCAGTGGCTACCTACTGCATGCGCCACATCTTTTTTATGAACTACAGCTACGAGGCTCTTGGCCGCATTATAGAGGCAGATGGGCTGTACAACTCTCTTTCCACCTTCTCGGTCTTAGAGACGGTGCTGGTCGGTGCCCTTTGTGCGGCAATCTGCTACATGCTGTGTGCGCTGATTCGTGAGGAGACCGGCTACCGGGCCGATAACGTTCACAACTATTCCTCCCATCTTCCCCTGCACAAGGCTCTCTGCCGCAAGGCGGTGATCATGGCCGCCCTTGGCACCCTGGCTTCGGCTGCCACCACGGCAGACGTGTTCCTGCGCCGCATTACCGAACGATATAAGCAGGGCGCAGCAGACGGTGCCGGCGAGGTAATGGGCGGTGTGATCCTGCCGGTGTACGGCTGGTTTTGGCTGGTCGTATTTGCCCTGTGCGGCATCTACTTCCTCTATACGCTGCACGTATGCGCCGTTTTGAATAGCGAGGTAGAGCACAAATATTCTATTTCCTAAAAGCGCTTTTTCGCCGGGGGCTTTCCCTGCTCCCGGCGAAAAGTTTTTTTCATTTTTTTGAAAATAGGGCTTGACATTTTCTAAAGGGCGTGGTATAATATCATTCGTTGAAGGCCAGATATGCTGGTGTGGCTCAATGGCAGAGCAGCTGATTTGTAATCAGCAGGTTGATGGTTCGACTCCGTTCACCAGCTCCATTGAGAGTTCACCGGCCTGAGCTCTCACTTTCATATGGGGGAATTCCCGAGTGGCCAAAGGGGGCAGACTGTAAATCTGTTGTCACTGACTTCGATGGTCCGAATCCATCTTCCCCCACCAAGCAAAGAAAGGCACCTGCTTGCAGGATGCCTTTTTTGTTTGGTGAGAGCCGCATCCGCTGTGTCAGCCTGCTCGATTTACAATTTCTACTACACAAAAGTGCCCCTTGCCGCCGCCTTGGCGGCTCTAATATCAAAAAAACCTCCGTTTAAATTGATGCAAACCGAAAAAACAAGTTTCGTGTCTTGCTAAATAAATGCTTTTATAATATAATATAGTAAAAACTCAAATCTTATATTTTGGTGGATAGGTATGTTTTATCAATTTAAAAAGAGTGAACCTCGTTGGATAAACTTTGAAAATCCAAAGGGTGAAAAAGGCAAAGGTGCAACCGAAAACGGTGGTGCTAAAGGACACGCATGGGAGCATTTTTACATTGACGAAGAAAAGGTGCTTTGCGACTTTGACGGTCAAGGCGTTATTAGAAGAATTTGGATTACCTTAAGTGACCGCGATATACACACCTTACAAAACGTTTATATTAAAATGTTTTGGGATAATTCTCCTGTACCGCAAGTTGACGTTCCTATTGGTGACTTTTTTTGTATGGGGCTTGGCTATATGCGTAGCTTTGAAAACCAATTTTTTTCTACAGCAGAGGGCCGTTCTTTTTCTTGTTTTATTCCAATGCCCTTTAAAAAGCATGCAAAAATTGTTCTTCACAACAAAACAGGAAAATATATCAATAACCTTTTTTACGATATTAACTTAACATTGGAAACTTTACAACAAGACGATATGCTTTTTTTCGCTTCCTTTCATGAATTAGAAAACGAATTAGAAGATAACGTAGAAATTTTAAACACAAAAGGTGAGGGAAGATTTTTAGGAGCAAATATTGCCGTTATCCCAAACAATGAAAAATACGGCGATCTTTGGTGGGGCGAAGGCGAAGTAAAAATATTTATTGACGGTGACAAAAAATACCCAACATTAGCCGGTACAGGTGCGGAGGATTACGTCGGCTCGGCTTGGGAACTCGGTGAGTTCATAAATGCTTCACAAGGTTGTGTAAGTCGTGTTGGCAATTCTGTTTCAATGTACCGTTTTCACACGAATGACCCTATCTTCTTTAAAGAGGATATTAAAGTAGAACTTCAAGCAATGGGCGGTGGTCTATTTGATAAGGTGAAACCGCTTATAGATAACAAAGCCCCCATTTTGCTTGCTACTTACGATGACGGCGATGTGCATCACATTTACAAAAGAGAACCTTCCGATTTAAGTGGTTACATTAACTTTTTCAGACAAGATCATTATAGAACAGTAGCTTATTATTATAAAAATGAGTAAGGTTTATCCTATACGGATGAAAGACGAAGCTTTTGCTTTGTAATGCTCCAACATTAACTTGACATCTAAATGGTTCGTAACAGCCAGAAAAAAGCACTTGCGTAAGCAAGTGCTTTTTTCAACTAAATCCGCCGATGGCGGAAGAAATCCACCTGCGGTGGATGAAATCGCTTTGCGATGAAATCTGTCTTGCAACAGGCAATGAAGGTACATTTCATTTCATCTGAAGCAGAACGCCGAGAACTTCATTGCTACTTGCGACACAAATGAACGATGTTGAGACGTTGCCTCAAATAAAAAGGCCCGCGTGTCTTGATTTCACCAACAAAATATGATAGAATGAACACAACCACCAAGTCCCCACCGAACCAACGGAGGAAAAAACGATGCAACTTTGCTTAGAACAGATCAAGGCGGTCACGCAAGGTGCCTTTGACGTGATCGAGGTAGACGGCTATACCCGCTTTCTGCGCTTTACCGAGCAGGAGACGGCTGTGATCGACAATCCAAACCTCTACTATCCTGCCGGTGTGCAGCTGTCCTTTCAGACAGACGGCACCGCCCTGCGCATTGCCGGTCGCAACACCGAAAAAAGCGGTGTGCGAAGCTACTATGCCTTTGATATTTTAGAAAACGATAGACTGATCGCCTCTTTTTCCAACCTGAAGGATGAGGATGCCGTTGGCAACTACGCCTGGGGCGTATACCCCTTAGGCAGCTTTTCTGAGGAGATGGCGCTCAGCGAGGGCGAAAAAACGATACGCATCCTGCTGCCGCATTCGGTACAAGCAGAGCTTTCTGAGCTGACCGTGATGGGAGCCACCTACGTTACTCCCGTTAAGCGTGAAAAAACGCTGGTCGCCTACGGCGATTCGATCACCCAGGGGTATGATGCCCTACATCCGCGTAACACCTACGCCATGCGTGTGGCCGATGCGCTGGGCATGGCGTTGCATAACAAGAGCCTGGGCGGCGCGATCTTTGACCCTGCCATGAGCGCGGCACCAAGCGGTGTGCATGCCGATATGATCTTGGTTGCCTACGGCACAAACGATTGGGGATACCAAGACCGCCCGACGCTGACTGCCAATGCTGCCGGATTTTTTGAAAATCTGGTCAAGCAGTACCCCGGCGTGCCGATCTATGCCGTCACACCCATCTGGCGTAAGAATCACGAAGCCGTGCCGCCCTTTGGCACGTTTGCAGAGCTGGCCGATATGATCGAGACGGTCTGTAAGCCCTACCCCACCGTGCGCGTGATCAAGGGCATGCCACTTGTGCCGCCCGATGAGGCGCTGTTTGGTGATCTGGAGCTGCATCCGAACGATGCCGGATTTTTCGCATACGCGGAAAATCTGCTGAAGAAGATGGAGAAGGCAGAATGAAGCTGAAATTTGACGTTTGTGGAAGAACCCAGCCGGATCCCTTTATTTTTGAGGATGACGGCAGGCTATATCTGTACGTGACCGGTAGCGAGGGGGTTGAGGCCTATTCCGCCACCGACCTGACCGACGTGTGGCACTATGAGGGCGTGGTGACCGCCTTTGCAGACGGACGGGATTTTTGGGCACCCTCGGTCATCAAGCATGAGGGCATTTATTACATGTACGTTTCCTGCTATCGAAGCATTGACGGCGAGGCCTGCAATGAGCATATGCACGTAGCGCGCGCCACCTCGCCGCTTGGGCCGTTTACCGACGAAAAGCGGCTTTATCATCGATTTTCAATCGATTCTCACGTGGTGAAAACCGATGCCGGGCTCTTTTTGTGGTTTGCGCAGGATAATCTTGCTTGCGAACGCGTTGGCACGCGGGTATGCATTGATCGTCTGCTTGACCCTTACACGCCCGCAAACGAGGTGCGCGAGATGATCGTTCCCACCTTTGACGAGGAGTGGTTTACCCCGCAGTGCACGCCCGAACGCAACTGGCACACCATTGAGGGTGCCTTTTGGTTCCAGGAGGGGGAATGGCAGTATGTGATGTACAGCGGCGGCTGTTACCAGGATGACACCTACCACATCGGTTATGCGGCGGCAAAGACCGGCGAGACCGACCTGACCAAGCTCGATCTTGAAAAGCACACAAAGGACGGGCATTTTGCCCCGGTGCTGATCAAAAACGAGTTTGAGGAGGGCACCGGCCACCACAGCGTGATCAAATGGCGGGGCGAGTATTACGCCATCTACCACGGGCGTGATTACGCCCCCAAGGATGGCAGCGGCTACCGCGAGGAGCGCACTGCACGCGCCTGCCGCCTGCAGGTGAAGGACGGCATCATCACCGCCGAGCGGTATGAAAACAAGCTATAAAAAGAAGGAGAGACAACGGGTGCCTCCCATAAAGCAGGTTTTACCTGACGAAAAGCAAAAGGAGTATGAACATTTTCGTTCGTACTCCTTTTCACACTCCTTACCTCGCAAGGTATAGTGTGTTACACCTTTTAGGCGTACTGTCGGGTGGCAATACGCCTCCCTTGTGCAAAGGGAGGTGGCACGCGTTAGCGTGACGGAGGGATTGTAAAAAGAAAAAATTTCATCGTAACACAATCCCTCAGCCGCCTTCGGCGTCAGCTCCCTTTACACAAGGGAGCCTTTCTTTTATGTTCATCTATGCCTTGTCAATTTTCCTGACAAGCACTGCTTTTGCGGACACAAAAGCGAAGCCCCGCGCAAGGCGGGGCAAGGATAACTTATTTCGAATATTGATTCAATTTCTCAACAATTGAAATAAAACGGGAATCTTGACGGATGCAATCATATCGAGGATGCTTCATTTTTTTAAGAATATGATAGCATTCTGTGTGTTCTGTACACTCGTGAAAATCTTTGCTCGGTTCAGGATAAATCAATTTGTCGGTAAGAATTGACGTAAAATATTTACCGTGGTCATTGATATACGCTTTATCATATTCAATAGCGTGATAACACATTTTTTCAAGAGATTCAAGCGTTTCCGCATTTTTGCCTTGCGCAATCTGATAGGTGGAGAATAACCAATAGTTTCTTGAAAGCCGTGTATGATAAAACATAAGGTTATCTCCGTATATCATCTTATACAAACGATTGGAAATGGTAAGCATTTCAATTTTTTTATTCCAAGTAGATGAATCGTCCGGCAAATCTTCATGTAGTGCAAGATTGTGGATAGACAATCCCAAGCCATCTGTAAATTTATCGATCTCGTCTTGAATATACAATTCTGTATTTCCGTCACCTATTCCGCAAGCAAGAGCAGTTTCGCGGCAGTACTTCATAGGAGAGAGCAATTCTAAAGTACTTCGCGCTTTTTTTATTTCTCCCAATTCGTTATAAATACTGCTTAATGTGCAAATTGCTTCATAACGTATATCTTCATCATGACAGTCGTCAATTACCGATAAACAGAGGGTTTCAGATTCATGAATCAGAGATTTCTCGTGTGTATTGCTCCATTCGTCCGACAAACAGGCTGCAAGATAAACTTTGATTTTGAAATCGTTAGGAAATTTTACAAACGCATCGCGCGCGAAAGAAAGCTTTTCTTGATGTGTTCCCACTTCTGCCAAACGGCGCAATTCTTTCTTGATATTTGCAAGTTCTTCTTCTCGCTCCGACAGCTTATATCCAAGAAGCTCATCCGTGCTGACCGAGAAAAAGTCTGCCAACGGCGGAAGAAGTTCTATGTCGGGATAACCTCCTTCGGATTCCCAACGAGATATCGCTTGAGGCGTAACGCCTATAGCGGTGGCAAGGGTGTCCTGTGTGATATTATTTTCTTGGCGAAGTTTTTTTATAATCGCACCTATTTTAATGTTCATATCGTACCTCCAAAATAAATTTTGTAAGCTTACGATTTTATTATAGTATAATTTTTCTTTTTTTCAATTATCAATTCATTGTTAAATAGATAAAGCAGTACTTTACATCAATAAAAAGTAAAATACTGCTTTATCGCAGGTACGCCAAGGTCTCTCCTTCTTTTTATAGCAAATGCTGCTTACAGTAGGCAAGCAGGGCGTTTTTTTCGTTCTCTACCCCGCCGTCTAACACGGCAGAAAATGCGCGCTGCAGGCAAAGACCCATGGTCTTGCCGGGCGCACAGCCAAGCGCCAGCAGATCGGCACCGCCAATAGCTAAATCACGCACCGAGCAGCAGGCCCCTTGCTGCAAAAGCGCATCAATCGTCTCGTGGGCGGTGGCAAGCGCGTTTTGCCTTTCTTCATCCCCGGTGAGCGTGGCGGTGGCTTGGTGCATGGCCAGCATCAGGCGGGCATCCCCGGCACCAAGGCCGGCTACAAAGCGGCGTAGCGTAGGCAGATCTCCCGTGCAGGGGTCGGTTTGATGGGCAAGCAGCTTGCCCACCCGCTCGCGCGTGCGGCGGTCAAAGCGCAGGTCAGCCATCACCCGGTCGGCCTCACCCGGCATCTCTGCCAGCGGCGAAAGAAAGGCTGTGAAGCGAGCAACCGGGTCACTTGGCATAGCGCCGACTCGCTTGGCAAGCGGTGCGATATCATCGCGTGCCGCCCGGTACCAGGCCGGCAGCGCGGCGGCTAACACACCGGCATATTCATGCAGCACGGCCTGCACGTTTTGGCCGCAGAGCAGCTTTGTCAGCTCCTCATGGATACGCTCGGCCGATACGTTGGCAAGCAGATGCGCGCGATCCCGCGCGGCGGCGGCGGTCTTTTCTTCGATAGAAAAGCCAAGCACGGCCGAAAAGCGCAATGCGCGCAGGATGCGCAGCGCATCCTCTTCAAAGCGGCGATGCGGCTCGCCCACCGCGCGAATACGGCGATCGGCGATATCGGCACAGCCCCCAAAATAATCGCAAATGCCTATGGCGGGGTGATAGGCCAGCGCATTCATGGTGAAATCGCGCCGCGCCACGTCCTCGCGCAGGCTGGTGGTAAAGGTCACCGCATCCGGGTGTCGGTTATCGTGGTAATCCCCATCTACCCGATAGGTAGTAACCTCAATGGGCATACCGTCGATCAGCACCGTGATCGTACCGTGCTGAATGCCGGTATCGATCGTGCGTAAGCCGGCAAAGGCGGCGTGCATCTCCTCGGGCTGCGCGCTGGTGGTCAGGTCATAATCATGCGGCACCACGCCACGCAAGAAATCACGCACGCAGCCGCCTACCAAAAAGGCCTCGTGCCCGGCGTTGGCAAGGCGATCAAGCACCATATGCACCTGTGTGGGAAGAGAAAAACACAGGTTTTTGCCCATTATAGAAACATCCGTCATGCTTTTCCCCTCCTTTTTTCTTTTATTGTACCACATCCCCTTCGGTTTTGCAAGAGGTGGCCAGGGGCATTCCCTCCAAAAGGCGAGAAATATCCCCGGCGCCCATCACCACCAACAGATCCCCCGGGTGCCCGATCTTTGCCAGGTAGGCGCGCGCCTCATCCATATTGGCCGCATAGTGGGCGCCGGGTATCGCCGCGGCCAGCGCGGCCGCGCTAACGCCGCTTTCATTCTGCTCTCGCGCGGCGTAAATATCAAGCAGGCAGACCCGGTCAGCCATGCTGAGGCTTTCGCAAAAGGCATCAAAAAAAGCGGCGGTGCGGGAATAGGTATGCGGCTGAAAGGCGCACAGCAGGCGTGGCCTTTCCTTCCCCTCTTCCCTTGCCTGCCCGGCTAAGATGCGGCGCAAGGCGGCAAGCGAGGCACGGATCTCGGTGGGGTGATGGGCATAATCCTCATAAACTGCCATACCGCGCCAGCCACCGCGCAGCGATAGACGGCGGTCTGCCCCTTGGCATGCGGCAAGCGCCCGTGCCGAGGCAGCAAACGGCACGCGGCAGGCCTCGGCCACCGCCAAGGCAGCCAGCGCGTTTTGCACGTTGTGCTCGCCCGGCACCGCCAGCGTAACGCGACCGCAATGTATGCCACAAAACAGGTAATCAAACGAGGCACAGCCTGCCCGATAGGTGATATTCACCGCACGAGCATCCGCCACCGGTGAAAGGCCAAAGCGCAGCACGCGCATGCCTGCGGTGGGGGGCAGGCTGCTTTGGCAGCAATCAGCCGGCAGGACTACTGTCCTGGCTCGCTTTATGTAGGTATGAAAGGAGGCCTTGACCTGCGCCAGGCTCTTAAAATAATCGGTATGCTCCCATTCGCAATTCAGCACCACGGCAATGCTGGGGTGCAGGCAGAGAAAGGAATCGCGGTATTCGCAGGCCTCACACAAAAGGACCTGCCTACCCCCCTCCTGCACCACGGCACCACTGGGGTCAATGGCAGCACCCGAGGCAACGGTTGGCGCTAAGCCGCCCTCCCGCAGCACGGCGGCTAACATAGCGGTGGTAGAGCTTTTGCCGTGCATGCCGGCCACACCGATACGGATGGGGTATTCGGCCATCAGATAACCAAGCAGATCGGCGCGTGAAAAGCATGGTAGTGCGGCACGCCTGGCGGCGGCCAGCTCGGGCGTTTCGCGGTCAGCTGCCAGGGTGTAGATCAGCACGTCGTAGCCGCGGATGCTTTCTGCCCGGTGGCCGATCGTAACGGGTATGCCCATGGCACGCAGACGGTCTATTGCCGGGCTGGCGGCACGGTCAGAGCCACCAACGGCAAAGCCGCGGCGAAAGAGCAGCATAGCAAGCCCCTGCATGCCGATACCGCCAATTCCGACAAAGAACAACCGTGGGTGACGGCAAAAAACCGCCCGCATCGAGGCGGGGTGCGAAAAAGTATTCGATAGCGACAAATTCAAACAACCTTCTTCCTCAATTGGTAATATATCGATCAAATATGTTTAACAAAACTCACATTTTCTATTACAACTGTATTCACATTTTTCTTTTATACTGTATTTGTCACAAATCCAAAAAATACAAACGACGAGGAAGGACAAGCCTATGCAGATCACCGATATCAAGATCAGAAAATTCTTTGACGAAGGCCCGATGAAGGCCGTTGTTTCTGTCACCTTTGACGATGCACTTGCCGTACATGACATCAAGGTCATTCACGCACGCGAACGCTTTTTTATCGTGATGCCCAGCCGTAAGAACCCGGATGGAACCTACCGCGATATCGTTCACCCCATCAACGCCGGTTTCCGGGCAGAGCTGGAAAACGCCGTGATAGACGCCTATCACGTGCAGCTTGCCGCCGCCGAGGTAGAGGCGAGCCAGGAGGCCGCCATGCAGGAGGAAGGCGCACTCCTTTAACAAATAAAACGCCACCGCCCGGCAGCCTGCTCTGCCGCGGCGGTTTTTTCTTTCAAACAAGGAAGGCCTATGAAAATACTGATGCTGACAGACCGCCTTGCCCTTGGCGGGGCTGAAACACACATCTATGAGCTGATACACGGGTTGCTTGCACGCGGTGTGGCGGTAGAGATCGCCAGCGCAGGCGGTGCCTACGCGCAAAGGCTGATACGTGAGGGGGTGAAGCACGTTCAGATCAACTGGGCAACACACAGCCCCTTGGCCTTGGTGCGCGCCAAGCGGCAGTTAGAGACGCTACTATCACAGGGCGGTTACACGCTGGTGCATGCCCACGCACGAATACCAGCCTGCCTGGCTGCTAAGCTATGCCGGCAGCTGCACATACCTCTTGTAACCACCGCGCATTGGGTCTTTCGCGCCGATGGCTGGCGTGGGCGCATGAGCCGCTGGGGCGACCACACGCTTGCCGTGAGCGAGGATATTCGCCGCTATCTGATCAAGGAATACCGTCTCTCACCGCGGGACATTACCGTGACGAAAAACGGCATCAACACCACCCGATTTGCCCCAGCCGCAGGCAGCGGCCATGGCCGCCGCCTGATACACGTTAGCCGACTGGACGAGGGGCGTGCGGCGGCCGCCACAGCGCTGATCTCCTTGGCACCGGCGCTGATGGCGGCGGGAGCCACCTCGCTAACGATCGTAGGTGACGGCAAGTGCTTTGCGCCGCTATACCGTGAGGCAGAAAGGATCAACCAGGCGCTGGGCAAGCCCTTTATCCGCATGCCGGGCGCGCAAACGGATATTGCGCCGCTTTTACGGGAGGGGGATGTGTTTATCGGTGTTTCGCGAGCGGCCTTAGAGGCCATGGCCTGCGGCCTGGCGGTGGTGCTTGCCGGGGACGAGGGGTACCTTTCTATCTTTTCGTCAGCAGTGGCTGAAGCGGCAGAGCGCAGCAATTTTTGCTGCCGGGGGGAAGAGGCGCTAAAGGAAGAGCGGCTGCTTGACGACCTGACAGCGCTACTGCGCGACGAGCCGCTACGCCGCCGGCTGGGTGCCTACGGCCGGGACTACGTGTGCCGCCATTACAGCATCGAAGATATGGTAGAGGATGCCTTTCGCGTATATCGAGCCTTGGCAGAAAAAGGGCCGCGCCCACCCATGATCATATGCGGCTACTACGGCTTTCATAACATGGGGGACGAGGCGGTGCTTGGCGATCTGCTTTTACGCCTGCGGCGCGAGGGCTTTAGCCGCATAACCGTTCTTTCTGCGCGGCCGGGCGAAACGAGTGAGCGCCACCACGTAGCAGCCGAGCCTCGCTTTTCTCTTTCTGCCATACGCCGGGTGGGTGCCGAGCGCGGCATTTTTTTGCTGGGCGGTGGCAATCTTTTACAGAACGAGACCAGCCGCCGCTCCCTGCTATATTATACGCAGGTCATTCGTTTTGCGAAACGGTGTGGATGCCGCATTTTTTTGGTAGGTGGAATAGGGTGCTTAGACACGGCGGGCGAACGCCTCGTTTGCCGTATACTGCCGCTGGCAGACGGCTTTCTTGGTAGGACCCCACAGGACATAGCTTATGCGCAGCAGCTCTCCCCCGCCCTGCGCACACGCCTATTGCCGGATGGCGCGCTATGGATACGCCCAGCCACCGCTCTGCCAAGCAATCTACCCAAAGGAGACGTGCTCCTTATAGCGCTGCATGGTCAAACCCCAGCGTGCATAGCAAAGCCCCTGATCGATGCCTGCGCCGCCATTGCGCGGCACGAAGGGCTTCGCCTGGCCTTTGCCTGCATGCACGAGGGGCAGGACCAAGCCCTGGCGCATGCAGGTTGCCTGCGCGTGCCCGCAGCACAGATCCTACCACACCTATCTGCCGAAGAGACGGTTGCCTTTCTTGCCAACCGCTGCCGCTTGGTGATCACCACGCGCCTGCATATGCTGATCTTTGCAGTGGCAGCCGGCACACCCGCCATTACGGTAGAGGATGGCGGCAAGATCAGCGCCTTTGCCGCCTACGCGGCCTCTTGCGCTACACAGGAAACGCCGATTCTCTGCCTGCCGGGCGAGCCATGCAACGCGCCCCTGCCCGCTATCCGCCGCATGCTTTCTGCACCGCAAAGCAAGGAACAGGGCCGCCGGCTGCTTGCCGCCATGCGCGCGCCGGGCGAGCACTTCTCTTTTCTTTCATTTTTTAATACGTCTGAATAAAAAACGGAAAGAAATAGGGTTGTGCTCTAAAGGACAGTTTGGCAGTATATTACCTACCGGGTGAAAAAAGCAAAAACCGCAGAAAAATCTGCGGTTTTTTATGTTTTATATTTATATATTGACAAGGACAAATATCTGTGATATAATCAATTATATCAACGGTTGAAAAATATCAGGAGGAAGTATATGCCAAGTGAAAAACAAGCTGCGGAGCGATTCGACAATCTTTCTGCAATTCTTAAGATTATACGCTCGAAGGGGCATATAACACGACGTGAGCTTGCATCAAGACTTTCGCTCAGTTGGGGATGCATTTCGGAGCTTATAGGAATGCTTGTCGCCGATGGTACGGTTATAGAGGAGAAGCTACCGCCCTCTGATGCTAAGGGAAGAATTCCATCGATTCTAACTCTTTCTGACTGCAAAAAAATTCTTGGTGTTGACATAAACAAAAACGGACTTTCTTGCTGCGTTTGCTCTCTTGCAGGCGAAAAGCTTTACGAGTGTAATTCTTCTTTGAGCACAGACGGCAAAGGTGAATTGCTTCGTGATGTATTTTCTGCGGTGACAAAAATGCAAAATAAATTTCCCGATATATGTATTTCCGGTTTTGCTATGCAAGGAATCAAGGACGCGGGTTCGGGGTGTTGGAGCTTTTCAAATAATATAAAAATTAATTTTGAAAACGACATTGCGTCACATCTGAATATTTCTGCGGTCGTTGAGCACGACCCTAACTGTATGCTTCTCGGCTGTATGGATGATGAAAGCAAGGAAAGCAAGATGCTTCTGAGAATTGACAAGGCTATTGGTGCAGCTATATATAGATTCAACGGATTTTTTAACGGTGGGCTTCTTGAGCTTGGATACACGGCGATAGGTAGCGGAAAACGACTTTTTGAACTTTCAGACGTAAGTTATATCGACGGCTTGTCGGCTGACGATAGGCAAAAAGCTCTTACACTTGCAGGAGAACAGCTTGGCATCGCGCTCGGGAACTTTTGCAATATGATCTCGCTTGACGAGATCATTATTTGCGGAGAGATCACGAAATATGAGGATGTTATCATTCCGTCGATCGAAAAAAGCTACAATGATACAGTCATAAAGCAAGCTACCGCTAAAATAAGCGCAAAAAACATAGGAAACGCGGCGTTTGGCGCTGCAAGGCTTGCTATCGAGGCGTACCCTTATGTTTTAAAGAGGAAAAACGCATGACACTGACAGCACAGATAATAGGAATATTCGCGATGGTGGCAAACGTTGCTGCGTATCAGTTTAAAAATAGGCGCATCGTGATACTTTGCCAGCTTGTGGGTTCGGTGCTTTTTGCCGTGAATATGTTTATGCTCGACGCACTTATGGGCGGACTGCTGAATGTTGTCGGGATCGTGCGCGCCATTGTGTATATCAATAAGGATCGCCTAAAAATACCCGTAAAGCTCGTGAACGGCATATTTATGGCGCTGTATCTGGCGTCATACGCCCTCATTTTCGCCGTATTTAAAAAAGAACCGACTGCGTTTAATCTTCTGATCGAAATTCTTCCGCTTATAGGAATGGGGGCTATGACCGTCGGGCTTTCAATGAAAGATTCAAGGGCGATACGTATTTGCGGATTTATCAATTCTCCCTGCTGGCTTATATATAACTGCTTTGTATTTTCGCTCGGCGGAATATTTTGCGAGACGTTCGGAATTATTTCTGTTATTTCGGCTTACATAAGACTTGATATGAAAAATGGAAAGGAAAATAATGAAGATGAAAACGGTATCTCTTAACGGGAATTGGAAATACAGAGTGGGATTCGGGGATTTTTCGGACATAAGCGTTCCTTTCTCCCGTTTGCCTGTCGGTCGCTCGGAGTGTGTTAAGAAATTTGATATGCTTGAGCTTTCCGATAACATATTTTTGAAATTTGACGGAATAACCTATTATGCAGAGGTTATGCTCAACGGCGTGGTTTTGGGGGAAATGCTTCCGTACAGCGAATACGAGTTTGACGTGACGGAGATAGTGAAGCAAAAGGAAAACACGCTCACCGTCGTGCTTGAGGATATTAACAGAGCGTTCGGACCGAGTAACGGATGGGAGAATTTCGGTGGGATCATACGCGACGTTTATCTTGAGCTTCGGGGCAAATATTATATAGAAAACGTATTTTTCAAGTCGAGTCTTTGCGATAATTACGCAAATGCGGATATGTCAATAGATATAAGCGCAAAATGTCCGTCGGATGCGCGTTTTAAGATAGAGCTTTTCTCGGGCGGCGAGCTTGTTTCGTCATACACGCAAAAAGCAGGAGAAACCGTTACCGCTCATGTGAACGGAGTGGAGCTTTGGTCGCCCGACACACCGAGGCTTTATTCGCTTGCGGTAAGCCTTATTTGCGATGGCGAGGTCCGTGACGTTTACACCGCTGACGTCGGCTTCAGAGAATTTTTGTGCGACCGCCACAGATTTGTTTTAAACGGTAAACATTTGTTTTTGAAGGGCGTTTGCAAACACGAAATGGTTGGCGATAGCGGACATTCTCCATCCGTTGCCGAGATGGAAAACGATATGCGTATGATAAAGGAAATGGGTTGTAATTTCGTAAGGCTCGTTCATTATCCGCATAATAAAAAGATCTTGGAGATCGCGGACAGGCTCGGTCTTATGGTTTCGGAGGAGCCGGGACTCTGGTGGTCGGATACTTCTCTCCCTGAGGTCGCGAACGGCAGTCTGGAGGTTCTTCGGCGAACGATACTTCGTGACCGCAATCACCCCAGCATTGTGTTTTGGCTTTGCTTCAACGAATGCGAATTTACGGAGAAGTTTTTGGCTGACAGTGCTGCCGTATGCCGTAAATACGATCCAACAAGGCTCGTTTCGGGCGCGAACTGTATGACGAACGAGGAAACGCTTTATCATTATAATAAATGTGAATTTGATTTTTATACGATGCACCCGTATTCCGATACGTTTAAGAGATCAAAAACAAGCGCGGAGATCCTTCACGATAAGCCTCTTTTGTTCAGTGAGTGGGGCGGTTATCACGTTTACGACAATCCTCATCTGCTTCTTGATTTTATGAGTGAAATGAAAATGCTTTACGATGCGAACTCCGATGACGGCGCACTTGCCGGCGCGTTTTTCTGGTATTTTGCCGAGGTCAACGACTATAACCGTGGCAGACCAGCGTGCGTTGACGGCGTACTTATGGAGGCTCTCGTCGATAAATACAGACATCCGAATCTTATTTTCAACGCTTTTTGCGAGGGACTCAGGCTTTTTGACGAAAATGCCGATCAAAATGATGTCGCTTTTTGGATAAACGAATCTGAAACATTTTCCGACATGTCGGATTATATAAAACTTGAATCTCCGAAAGATGACAGATTCTTTGAGCTTGTTACGAAGATCGACGTTAACGAGAAGCATAGAATCAGAGCGAGGCAGATAAAGACGGGACCGATATTTGAATCGGGCGGGTCGATAGATAAGATCCCCGTGGTTGTATCTTCGGAAAGGAATTTTTCATTTAAGCTTGGACGTCGCGCCGATATCATTTCGATCATAGGGCTCACGTCGATAACGTCGGGCTATCCTCTCGGCGGGACATACGGTGAGGATGCTTGCTGTGTAAGTATAAACTATAAGAGCGGCAAAACGGAAACAATATCCCTGAAAAACGGTGTTCATATAACTACGGCATTTGCACTCAAAGGCTCGTCGAAGATCGATCCGATCGCCACAAAATCGGGAAGATTTGCGACGTTTGGATATGACAAAAACTTTGAGATATATGTTTCCAACCGCCTCGATATTACCGTTGATTCCTCGGACACGGTCGAAAGCGTAAGCTTTTCCGCCGATAACGACAAATATTCGACGTTGATTTACGGGGTGTTTGCAAAATAATAGGGCAAAGAAGGAACAAAAAGACTTTCTTAATGTGATAGTCTCTTTGTTCGTTTACGCTTCTGTCAATTTTCCTGACAAGCACTGCTTTTGTAGACACAAAAGCAAAAACGGCATACCTCTTTCGAGATATGCCGTTTTTTGAAAAACTGTCCTTAAGAGTACCGCTCTATTTCTTTCCGTTTTTTATTGTATAAGCGTTACGCTTCTTCCTCTACGATCTCAAAGGGCTCCGGCGTGTAGAGAACACCGTACTTAGGCGTTCTTACGTTGAAGAGGTCCTTATTCGAGTCATCCTTTACAACCTCGTCCCAATCGGGCTTGTTGCCGGTGTAGGAGTAGGTGTAGAAGGCATCGCAGCTGGAGAAGGCGGAGGCACCGATCGTTTTGATACCCTCACCGAAGGTAGCGGAACGAAGTGCATCACAGTTGTAGAAGGCAAACTGCGGAATATCAACAACCGTACCGGGGATGTAAACCTCAGTCAGGGCCTTACAGCTATAGAAGGCGTATTCGCCAAGCGTCTCAAGGAACGAGGGCATACGCAGCTTAGCCAGCGCCAGGCAGTTGTAGAAGGCGCTGTCACCGATGTAGATCGTGGTATCCGGAATACGGATAGAAACGATCTCGGCACGGTAGAAGGCCTTATCAGCGATGGCGGTGGTATCAGCGCGCAGAACGACCTCATAGGGGCTTACGATCGGCTCTGCATCCTCAGGCAGGGCTGCAATCTCATCCAGGTATTCCTGGTGAGTCTTTTCGGGAGCCACAAAGGCATAAGCAACACGGCCAACGTAAACCACACCAGCCTCACGGCTCTTGAACCAGGCGGTCTGATTCAGCGCCTCGCCAGCTACGTAGGTAACAGACTGAGGAATATTCAGCTCTTCTACGTTAGCGCAACCGTTAAAGGCACCGGGGCCGATAGAAGCACAACCATCCAGCAGCGTAACCGACTTCAGCGTAGCGGGAACGAAGTTGCCAGCCACAGCGGAAGAGGGAGCGCCAAAGAGGTAACCCAGGTAAGACTTGGTCTCATCCGTTGCATCGGCACCGATAAAGGGAACGGTGATCGACTGCAGCTGGCAGTTCTGGAAGGCACCCTCACCAATGTTGGTAACCGAGGCGGGAATATCAATCGATACGATGTTGCAGTTGGCAAATGCGCCCGCAGCAATACCGGTTACGGTATCCAGCACCTTAATCTCAGAGCCGGACTCACCCTTAAACTTATAAAGCACGTTACCGGTATAAACAACACCGTCAGGCTGGCTGTTGTACCAGCCGGTACCCTCAAATGCGCCAGCGCCAACGCCAACGAGAGACTCTGGGAAGTTGACGTTTGCCAGCCCCTCCAGCCCGTAGAAGGCCTGGTCGCCGATCTTGATCAGCGTTTCGGGCAGGACGACCGAGGTAATGCCGGTGCAGTTGCGGAACTGCCCCTCAGCGATCTCGGTAATGTTCAGCAGGGTGATATCGCCCTTCACCGCCATAGGAACGGCGATCAGATCGTCACCTGCTACGTTATAAACCAGCTTGCTATCATTCTTATAGCTTGCGTTTTCTGTATCAATGGTGATATCAGCCAGGGCTCTGCAATCAAAGAAGGCATCCTTGGCGATCGAGGTAACACCGCTGCCAATGTTAACAGCCGTCAGATTCGCACAGCCGTAGAAGGCGCGGGCGGCAATGGTGGTACAGCCGTCATACAGCGTTACAGTTCTCAGCGTTTCGGGCACGCAGGAAGCGTTCTCCTCAGCCGAAGCGGCACCGAAGATATAGCCAAGATAATTGTTGGCAGGAGCAGCCACGTTTTCGCCAATGAAGGGCAGCGTGATGTCTACCAGCTTGCTGCCACGGAAGGCGGCAGCACCGATGTTAACAACCGAATCCGGAATGCTGATCGAGGTGATCGGCAGCCCGTCAAAGGCGCCGGCGGCAATCGCGATCGTGCCGGGCTCTACCACGATATCGGTAGCCTCACCCATCTCACCCTTATACGTATACAGAACGGTGTCTACGTATACAAGGCCATCCGGCTTAGCATCGAAATACGGGGTGTTCGTAAAAGCGTTCTCGCCAATATTCGTAATGGTGTTCGGTAGGTCGATTTCCTCCAACGCTACGCAATCGTTAAAGGCACCGGCACCGATGGTGGTGCAGACCGTGCTAAGCGAAAGCTGCTTCAGCGTGGCGGGAACGAAATCCTTGTTCTGCGCATAATTCGCAGCACCGAACATATGACCTAAGTAACCGATAGCACCGGTGTTATCTGCACCTACAAAGGGCAGTACCACCTTCTCAACCGGGCATTCCAGGTACGCACCAACGCCAAGCGTTGTAACCGAATCAGGCAGGTTCACCTCGGTAATGCCGCAGCGGGCAAAGGCGTACGCGCCAATGGTTGCCATCGCGTTCCCCATATGAACAGCCTTAACACCCGTGCAGGCATCAAAGGCGAAGGGGGCGATTGCAGTGCAGGCTTCACTAAGGTTTACGGTTGCAAGCGAGGCAGGCACAAAGGCTGCATTCTCGGTAAAGGTCTGTGCACCAAAGATGTGGCCGATATAGGTATTCGCCGTAGGAGCACCGCCCACAAAGGGAAGGGTGATCGATTCCAACGCTGCACAGCCCTCAAAGGCGCCAAGACCGATGGTCTTTACCGAATCCGGCACGACGATCGAGGTGATGTACTTGCAATTGCGGAAGGCACCGGCCGCAATACCGACAACGATGCTCTCTTCCTCATCTCCCTCGAGCAGGTAAGTAGAGGGAATGACGATCTCGCCCTCACCTCTGCCGACAAAGCCGGCTACAACGCACTCACCGGTTCTACCGCGCTGAAAAACGATGCTGAACTCACCGGTAGGATCCGGCTCCTCATCGCCGGGCGTTTCACCACCGGGCGTTTCACCGCCGGGGGTCTCACCGCCGGGCGTTTCGCCACCAGGGGTCTCACCACCGGGTGTTTCGCCACCGGGCGTTTCATCCGGCGGATTGTCTTCGCCTGCGGGTGCACAGGCAAAGCAAGCGGCCGTAATCGCCAGGATCAGAAGAAGGGCGAGCACGATCTTGCTGAATTTCATAATTTCCTCCTTGGTGTAAGAGTTGCGTGGGGGTCACGCGCACCATACCCCACGCGCGCGTGAGGTACAAAAATATACATATAACATTTTACAACAATAGACGGATTTTGTCAAGAGAAATTTGGGCACTTTGCTCTCCATTTCCAAGAAAAATTGTAAACTCTTTTTGAAAAGAAGATAAAACGGTGCGGCGGCCGGGTGGCCGCCGCACCGCGGCGCATTATTTCTCTCCCAACTTTTCCTTGTGCTTGTTCACCAGGGTGTGGATACGCTTAGACTGATCCAATAGGCCGCTGATGGTCTGATCGTGGTTCAGGGTATCGATAATGTAAGCCACGTATTTGCACATATTTACGTCACCATACCATTCGCGTGCCAGCAGCTCGGGGGTCTGGTACACCAGGTTGGTGGTGAAGATACGGGTAAAGAGCCCCTTCTCGTAAGCCTCATCCATTCTCTCAAGACCATTGCAGAACAAGCCGAAGGTAGCGAACACAAAGATACGGTTAGCGCCCTTTTCCTTCAGCTGCAGCGCTACGTCAATGATCGAATCACCAGAGGAGATCATATCGTCTACGATAATAACGTCCTTCCCCTTCAGGTCGCGACCAAGGTATTCGTGCGCCTCAATGGGGTTCTTACCGTTTACAATGATGGAATAGTTACGGCGCTTGTAAAACATGCCAAGCTGAATGCCAAGCATGGAGGAATAGTACATGCATTTTGCCATGCCGCCCTCATCGGGAGACACGATCATGATCTTTTCGGGGTCGAAATCCACATCCGGATACTCACGCAGCAGTGCCTTGATCATCTGATAGCTGGAGCGCACGTTATCAAAGCCGGAAAGCGGAATGGCGTTTTGCACACGCGGGTCATGCGCATCGAAGGTGATGATGTTGCTCACGCCCATGTTCACCAGCTCCTGCAGCGCTACGGCACAGTCAAGCGACTCACGGCTGGAGCGCTTGTGCTGACGGCCCTCATACAGCATGGGCATCACCACGGAGATACGCCGTGCCTTACCCTCGGCAGCCTGAATAATACGCTTTAGATCCTGATAATGGTCATCCGGGCTCATCGGCACCTCTTTGCCGTACATGGTGTAGGTAACGCCGTGATTGAACACATCGGAAATGATGTAGAGATCGTTGCCACGCACAGACTGGTGGATCAGGCCCTTTGCCTCACCACTGCCAAAGCGCGGGCAATCTGCATTGATGACATAAGAGGCATCACCGTCGTGGCGGCGCCATTCGGTCAGATAAGCGTTGACCTGATCGACAAACCCCTCGCAGCCCTTCATACCGATAATACTCAATTCTCCGAACTGGGATTCCTTCATGTTTTTTCCTCCGCTACACTATATTCTTTTGTCTTTCCTGCCCTTTGGGGGCTAAACCATGTATATTATAGCAGTTTTCTTCTCGCAAGTCAAGCACCGTACGCGGTTTTTCGCACAGGAGGTGCAATTTTTGTCGATAATAACCAATCCGCACGCCCCGCATATGCTATATTGAACGTTTTTCACGAAAGGAGAGAAGCATGCCAACCCCTACCAAAGGCCCCCACGCCACCGGCACCCTGACTGTGGTAGTGCACACCGCCGGCAACGCCCTGCCTGTGCCAGGTGCCTACGTAACCGTCAGCGCAGCCGAAGAGGAGGGCAATTTTAGCCGCACGGTAATCACCGATGAAAGCGGGCGCGCCCCCACCCTGATCCTGGAGACGCCCCCCGCCTCTGCCTCTCTGACCCCAGGAGGCGCACGCCCCTACGCCGTTTACAGCATTCGTACTGAGAAGGAGGGCTTTTACACCAACGAAAACAGCATGGTGCCGCTGTTTGCCGGCGTTAATTCGGTGCAGCCGGTAGAGCTGCTTCCCCGCCCGCCCTACGAAAGCGAGGATATTCAGCCTACGCAGAACACCGATTTTACCTCTGAGCAGCAGCTCAACAGTTAGGAGATACTATGCCAAACACACCCTACATACCCGAAACGATCACCGTGCATTTAGGCGCACCAAGCGAGCCGGCGCAGAACGTCACGCTCAGCTTTCCCGACTATATCAAAAACGTAGCCTCCAGCGAGATCTACCCCACCTGGCCGGAAAGTGCCCTGCGCGCCAATATCTACGCGCAGATCTCCTTTGCCCTGAACCGGGTCTATACCGAATACTACCGCTCTCGCGGCTACCCCTTTGATATTACCAGCTCCACCGCCTTTGACCAATCCTTTGTCTATGGGCGCGACATCTTCGAAAACATTTCCGACATCGTAGATGAAATTTTTAACCGCTATCTTGTACGGCAGGGGTTTATTGAGCCGCTTTTTGCACAATACTGTGATGGGGACCGCGTTACCTGCGCGGGGCTTTCGCAATGGGGCTCGCTTTCTCTTGCCCAGCAGGGCTACACCCCCTACGAGATCCTTACCTACTATTATGGCGACGATATCGATATCGTCAGCACCGATGACGTGCGCGGCATCACCGCCAGCGTGCCGCCCGTGCCCCTGCAGCGCGGCAGCTCGGGGCCGGACGTGCAGCTGATCCAGACCCGCCTGAACCGCATTGCGACCAATTACCCCGCCATACCGAAAATATACCCCACCAATGGGGTCTTTGGTGAAACGACCGAGGAAGCCGTTCGCGCCTTTCAGCGCGTGTTTGGGCTGGGGGTGGACGGCATCGTTGGGCAAGCGACCTGGTACCGCATACAATACATCTACAATGCCGTCAAGCGGCTAAGCGAGCTGTATTCCGAGGGGCTTACGCTGCAAGACGTTTCTACCCAATACCCGGAATCGCTTTCTCTTGGCTCTACCGGACAGGGGGTAGAGGTGCTGCAATATTATCTGCGCTACGTGGCGCAATTTCTGCCTACCGTACCCACCGTCACAGTAGACGGCAGCTTTGGTCCCTCAACCGAGGAGGCCGTTCGCGCCTTTCAATCAGCCTATGGGCTCACGCCGGACGGCGTAGTTGGCGAGCTGACATGGAACAGACTATATAACGTGTATCTTGGCTTTAACGATGCCACCTCGTATGCCGAGCTGGACGGTCTGGCGCTTCCCTTTCCCGGTCGCATCCTGCAGCAGGGCGACACAGGCGACGAGGTGCGCGCCTTGCAGCAATACCTGAATTATATCGCACGCGATTACCAAACCATTCCCACCGTGGAGGCAGACGGTGTGTTCGGCCCGGCCACGGCCAGGGCGATCGATGCCTTTGAAGAGCAATTCGGCCTGCCTGATGCGCGCGACGTGGTCAACGCCGCGGTATGGAACGCCATTGCGCGGGTATACGATGATCTTTACCTTTCCCACCAGACAAGTGAGGGGCAAAGCCCAGGCTACACCTTGAATTAGAAAGCGAGGAAGCGTATGTACAATCTGACCGACCAAAGAAACGCCATCGCCGAGCTGCAGCGCTACCTGCTGGAGATCTCGTATGCGACCGAGGGACTTCCCCATCTTTCTATTGACGGCATCTACGGCGACGAGACACGCGCGGTAGTGACACAGTTTCAGGCACGCAACGGCCTTACGCAAAGCGGCGAGGTGGATCTTGCCACCTGGCAGGAGATCTACCGGCAATTTGCCGCCGCGCGTGAGGCGCGTGTGGGAGCTCCTCTGTTGCTGCCGCCCGGTAGCCTACCGCTTGCCCTGCACGCCAGCGGCAACGAGGTGCTGCTTCTGCAGGTGCTGTTAAACGGCATGCGCGAGACCATGCCGGGAATACCACCCCTGCACCAAAGCGGGCACTTTGATATCGAGACCGGCCGCGCGCTACGCGCCTATCAGGGACAGTGTCACCTTCCCACCTCTGGCATTTTAGATGAAGAAAGCTGGGCACGGCTGACAAGAGATTACCAAAGCAGGAAATGCAGCCGCGTGCATGCGAAATAAAAACAGCATACCGCCCTGGGCGGCAAGTAGGAGAAAAAGCATGGATAGATTTACCAAAAAAGCGGAAAACATCTTGAACGGCGCCCTGGCAGCGGCACGGGAATTTGGCCATACCTACGTAGGCAGCGAGCATCTTTTGCTGGCTATGGTAGAGGAGGAGGGATGCGCAGCAGGTAGTCTGCTTGCCGGGCACGGCATCAGCGCCGAGCGGCTGCGCGTGGCTATTTTAGATGCAGCCGGCAGCGGCAGCCCCTACCCCGTTTCGGCCGAGGATATGACACCGCGCCTGCGCGCGCTGATTGAGCACGCGGCGGCAGCGGCCATACAGGCTGGGGCGGTCTATATCGGCAGTGAGCATCTCCTATACGGCATCACCGAGGAAAGCGGTTCTGCTGCCTACAAGCTGCTTGCCTCACAGGGCCTCCCACCGGGCGAGTTGAAAAACGAGCTGAGCGCCCTGATCCTGCCCGCGAAGAAGAGCAAGCCGGGTGAGGGGGAAAAAAGCACCCTATCCGCCACCCCTACGCTGGCAAGCTACGGCCATGATCTGACAGCTGCCGCCAGATGCGGAAGGCTGGACCCTGTGATCGGCCGCGAGCGGGAGAGCGAGCGGCTGATCGGCATTCTTTCCCGCCGGCAAAAGAACAACCCTTGCTTAGTAGGAGAACCGGGCGTTGGCAAGACCGCCGTGGTAGAGGGGCTTGCCCTGCTGCTGGCCGAGGGAAACGTGCCTGCTTCCTTGCAAAGCAAGGTGATTGTTTCGCTGGATCTTGGCTCGATGATCGCCGGGGCAAAATACCGCGGCGAATTTGAAGAGCGGCTAAAAAACGCCATGGCCGAGGCGGTGGCGCACCCGGAAATTATTCTGTTTATCGACGAGCTGCACACCATCGTTGGTGCCGGTGCTGCCGAGGGGGCCGTTGACGCCGCCAATATTATGAAGCCGGCGCTCTCGCGTGGGCAGATTCAGGTCATTGGCGCCACCACCATGACGGAATACCGCCAGCATATTGAAAAGGACGCGGCGCTGGCACGCCGCTTTCAACCCCTTATGATTGAGGAGCCGACCGAGGAGGAGGCCCTAGAGATCCTGCGCGGGCTTTGCCCACGGTATGAGCTTCACCACGGGCTACAGCTTTCGGAGGAGGCCTTGCGCGCAGCGGTATCCCTTTCCCGCCGTTACCTGCCGGATCGCTACCTGCCGGATAAGGCCTTAGATCTGTTGGATGAAACGGCGGCGCGCCTGCATATGCAGGCAGAAACACAGCCAGCCGTGCTTGGCGAGCTACGCCACCAGATGCAGCAAGTGGAGGAAGAAAAGGAGGCGTGCATCCGGCAGCAGGACTTTGAAGGGGCAGCCGCAGCACGCGACCGCATACGCGCCCTGCATGCCGAGCGCGAGGCGCAGGCCGCCGCCTGGCGCGAGCGCACGCGCACGCCCAGCGTCACACCCGAGGATATTGCCGAAACACTGACCGCCTGGACGGGGATCCCCACCCAAGCGATCTGCGAGGAAGAAAGCAGTAGGCTGGCCAGGCTGGAGGAGGAGCTGAACCAGCGTGTGATCGGCCAAAGGGAGGCGGTTCACCGACTGGCGGCCGCCATACGGCGCAGCCGCCTTGGCCTACGTGACCCGCACAGGCCGGTTGGCTCCTTTCTCTTTCTTGGCCCCACCGGGGTGGGAAAAACGGCGCTCTCACTCGCCCTTTCCGAGCTGTTGTTCGGCGAACGGCAGGCGATGTTTCGTCTGGATATGTCTGAATATATGGAAAAGCATAGTGTCTCACGCCTGATCGGCGCCCCGCCCGGCTACGTGGGCTATGAGGAGGGGGGCATTTTGACCGAGGCCATTCGCCGCCGCCCCTATTCGGTGCTGCTGTTTGATGAATTAGAAAAGGCCCACCCCGACGTTTTGAACCTGCTGCTGCAGATCTTAGAGGACGGCAGTCTAACCGATTCGCACGGTAAGCGGGCTGATTTTTCAAACGCCGTGATCATTATGACCACCAACGTGGGCGGCAAGGATACCCATCATCTGGGCTTTGGCGGGCAGGAGGCTGAGGATGCCCGCGCGCGCCTGCACGAAAGCCTGCGTGCCTACTTTCGCCCGGAATTTCTCAACCGCATTGACGATATTCTTCCCTTTCACCCGCTGGACAAAGAGGCCTGCATGGCCATCGTTCGCCGGCTTTTGGAGGAAAGCCGCGCCCGCGCGGCTGAGGCCGGCATTTCTCTGACCTATGAGGAAGGGGTGCTTGCCCTGTTGGCAGAGCGCGGCTATGACCGCGCCTACGGCGCGCGCCCACTACGCCGAACGGTGATGACAGAGGTAGAGGATGCCCTTTCCGACCGACTGCTGACAGGCGCCCTGCAGCGCGGCGATAGCGTGCATTTGCGTGTCAAGGATGGGGGGCTTTGCTTTGATGCATGCCAAGCGGCAAAAGAGGCCCCTGCTTTGCAGGACTAAATTCATTTCGCTTCATTTTCGCTCATTTTTTTTGATTTTCCTATCTTTTTATGCATCTTTCCTATTGACAAACGGCATTTCTCCGTATATAATAATAGCATATTCAACTTTGAGGAGAATGAGCTATGGCATTAACAAACGAATACCTTCTTAGCGTCTATGAAAAGACCGAGAAAAGAAACCCCGGCGAAAAGGAATTTTTGCAAACGGTATACGAGGTCTTTGAATCTCTTGAGCCGGTTGCAGAGCGCCGCCCCGATCTGGTAGAGGCTGGCATTTTTGAAAGAATCGTAGAGCCGGAGCGCATGGTTACCTTCCGCGTTCCGTGGGTTGACGATGCAGGCAAGGTACAGGTAAACCGCGGCTTCCGCGTACAGTTTAACTCTGCCATCGGCCCGTACAAGGGCGGCCTTCGCTTCCACCCCTCGGTAAACGCATCCATTATTAAGTTCCTCGGCTTTGAGCAGACCTTCAAGAACTCTCTTACCTCTCTGCCCATGGGCGGCGGTAAGGGCGGCTCTGACTTTGACCCGAAGGGCAAGTCTGATGGGGAGGTTATGCGCTTCTGCCAGAGCTTTATGACTGAGCTTTCTAAGCACATCGGCCCGGATACCGACGTGCCGGCCGGTGATATCGGTGTTGGCGCACGCGAGGTTGGCTATCTCTTTGGCCAGTATAAGAGACTGCGGAACGAGTTTACCGGCGTGCTGACCGGCAAGCACATTTCCTCCGGCGGCTCGCTGATCCGCCCTGAGGCAACCGGCTTTGGTGCCGTTTACTATACGCAAGAGGTGCTGAAGTCCTTTGGTGAAGAGGTAAAGGGCAAGACCTTTGCCGTTTCCGGCTTCGGCAACGTGGCATGGGGCACGGTTATGAAGATCACCGAGCTGGGCGGCAAGGTCGTTACCCTCTCCGGCCCGGACGGCTATATTTATGATAAGGATGGCATTGCCACTGAGGAAAAGATCAACTTTATGCTGGAGATGCGTAACTCCTGCCGCAACCGCGTAGAGGATTATGCCGATAAGTTTGGCGTTCCCTTCTTCGCTGGCAAGAAGCCGTGGTGCGAAAAGGTTGACGTGATCATGCCCTGCGCTACCCAGAACGAGGTAGACGTAGAGGATGCCAAGATGATCGTTGCCAACGGTGTGAAGTACTACATTGAGGTTTCGAACATGCCTACCACCAACGAGGCCATGGCATACCTGAAGGCAGAGGGGCTTGTCGTTGCCCCCTCGAAGGCTGTAAACGCCGGCGGCGTTGCCGTTTCCGGCCTGGAAATGTCTCAGAACTCGATGCGCTACAGCTGGACGGCCGAGGAGGTTGACGAGAAGCTGAAGATGATCATGAAGAACATCTACAGCAGCTCTGTTAAGGCCGCCAAGGAATACGGCATGGAGGGTGACCTGGTAGCCGGCGCTAATATCGCGGGCTTCTTGAAGGTGGCCGAGGCCATGAAGTGGCAGGGCATCTGCTAACCGATACGTACAAGGGGCAGCAACTCTGCTGCAAAAAAAGCCGATATGGGTTTTCCATATCGGCTTTTTTGTTATGCGTTACAGCTGATAATCCGTGCGGGAGATGATCTGATTTTGGAATGGGAGATCCAGCTCGCAGAAATAGCCGCTCCAGCCCCAGACGCGCACGATCAGGTCGGGATATTGCTCGGGGTGCTTTTGTGCCTCTATCAGCGTATCGCGATGCAGGGCGTTAAGCTGCAGCTCGTGCCCGCCGCGGCGAATAAATTCAGCCACCAGCAGCGCTACCTTACGAATTCCCTCCTCGTTTCGGAATACGTTGGTGTGCAGCTCGATCGTCAGCGGGCCGCCGTTGATCAGCGTTTTCATATCCGGTCTGGTAAACGCCTCGATGACCGAAAGCAGGCCGGCAGCGCGCACACCGATCGAGGGGGAGAAGCTGGAGGGGTAGGGCTCGCCCGCGTGCCGGCCGTCGGCCGTGGCGCCTACGTCGCGTGACATGGTTACGTAATCCTGAGAGCCGCCCGTACCGGCACGCCAGATGCCGCCAACCCCATTCGGCGTATGGTTGACCGCACCGGCATAAAAGTGCAGCATGCGCACCATCAGCTTTTCGCATTCCTCGTCGCCGCTGCCCAGCTTCGGGCAGGCAAGCAGACGGCGGCGCAAGGGCTCAGCATCGCGGAAGTCGTTTTCCAGCGCCGCAAGCAGCTCTGCCTTGCTGATGCTCTTTTCCTCATAGACCGTGCGGCAGATCGCCATCAGCGCGTCTACCGCCGGCCCTACACCAAGGCCGTGTATGCCAAAGTTCTTATATTTTGTAACGAAGGCAAAGGCATCGCGCCCCTTCTCGCGGCAATCGGTAAGAAAAAGCGAGCCAAACGGGTTGGGGTGGAACCGTTTCGACCATTCGTACTGTGAGGTGGCCACCCTGCGTTCATCAAAATAGGCAAGGATATGGTGCTTTACAGCGGAAAAGAAGTCTTCAAAGGTGTCACAGCCCTCTAAGCATTCCATGGTCGCCTTGCGAACCACCAAGGGGAAATTCATCGTGCGGATGTTGGGAATGTCATATGCCACCGCCGGTACGATAAACTCCCAGCAGGCCGCCACGGCGTAGTTGCAGGCATCTTCATAAGCGTAGCCAAGGCTCACAAGGCCGGGAATTACAATATCATCGTTGCAGTATTGCGGAAAGCCGAGTCCCTTAGCTGTCAGGCGCGTGGCGCGCACGTAGCGCTCAAGTGGTGTTTTGGCAGAGACACGAAGATTGATCTTCGGATCGATCAGGCATAGCTCCTCCGAGGCTGTCAGGATCATTTCGCTCAGCTCGTTGAATACGTCCTCGCATTCGGGCGTGCATCCGCCAAGCACCAGGCTTTGCCCATTGTCGCCCTGCTGGACACCGGTGTAGATATCGGTATCCATATTGATCGAAATGAAGAACAGCTCCGTCTCCTCCAGCAGCGCATCCTCGGTGATGCCGGCTTTTTGCGAAGCGAGATAATAGGGGTACATATACTGGTCAAAGCGGCCGAGCGTCAGATGGCTGACACCCGAGGCACGGTGCGCAAAGATCAAAAGCTTCATGAAGAGCAGCGCCTCATAATAGGTGGTGGCAGGCTTGCGCGGCACGGTCGCCAGCGCCCGCGCCAGCTTGTCACAGCCGGCACGCTCTGCTTCGGCGCGGTAGCACTCGCAAAAGGTAAGCAGGGTATGGATGCTGTCGGTAGCTGCCCGGTAAAAAGCCTTGCCCTCTTCATCGGCGCCGTCCGCGCGTCGGGCAAGATCGGCAAGGATCTCCTCAAAGCCGTTGCTTAGCGCCCAGGCATAGTCGGGGGTGTGATTGTTCATGCATCCATTTCCGGCGAATTGCACGTGCACGGTGCGGTTGAAGCCGAACTCGTCGCCCGGATGACGTAAAACGGGCACCTCCTCCTCACAGATGCGGGAAAAGACGTAGGGAAAGTACTGATAGCGGTCCTTTACTGCATCAAAGGTGATCGGCGGCAACGTGCGCCGCTCCTTGCGGTAGGCTCTTGTGCGAAAATAGTCGAGAAAGGATTGAACCAGCTCTGTCATCGTTTTTTCTCCTTTTACAAAATTTTAGTCTGAATACCGTGGGCGGCAAAGATCTCTTGCCGCACGGCAGGCACCTGCTCTGTGTTGAATGGGGGATCGTATACCCGCCCAGCCAGCGGATATTTACTGCCCGCCAGACGGTTATAGGGCAACAGCTCGGCATAGGCAACGTTGCTTTCCTGCATGACACGGCAGATGGCGGTTACATTTTCTTCCGTATCCGTCACGCCGGGAATTAGAGGTATACGGGTTAAAAGGCGCTTGCCGCTGGCTGCTGCCGTGTGATAATTGTCGAGAATTGGCTCGCTTGAGACGCCGGTATAGCGCTTATGCGTGGCTTCGTCAATCAGCTTCAGGTCAAAGAGCAGCAGATCGCATTCGCCCAATATTCGAGAAAAAATGGCGTTGGTGGCGTAGCCTGAGGTCTGCAGGCCTCGGTTAGTCCTGCCACGCAAGAGGCACAGGCATTCATACAGAAATTCCGGCTGCGCAAGCGGCTCACCACCTGAAAAGGTAACCCCTCCGCCGGCGTGATTCAGCATATCAAAATGGCGAGAAAGGCGCCGATAGAGTTGCTCTGGCTCTACGTCCTCACCCGCCGCACGAACGAGATTGCGCGGGCAGGCATCAACAGATGCCGCTGTCAGACGGCCGCCGCCGGCGGCAAGGCAAGCGCCGCAAGAAAGGCAGCCGTTTGGCGAGCGCAGGTATTCCATCTCAAATTTCTGCCCCTCTGGGCTGTGGCACCAGGCGCAGCGCAAGGGGCAGCCCTTTAGAAAAACGGTGGTGCGGATTCCATCCCCATCAAAAATACTGAATTCCTCAATGGAAAATATTCTGCCTTTCAAAAAATCACCCCTTTTCACTTTCATTATAGAAAAAAGGGATTGCAAAATATAGACTTTTCTTGTATAATATAAGACAAAAATAAACCTTTTAGGGAGATGTTATGTTTCACCAGCCACACAACACCTTTGGCTCGCACATTTACAATGCCGCCCTGTATACCGATGCCTGCTACCCTGCCCACTTTCATAAGAGCTTTGAGCTGCTGTACGCCAAGAAAGGGGCGAATACCATATTCGTAAAGGAAAAGCCGTATCGCCTGCGCGAGGGCGAGTGCTGCCTGGTCTTTCCCTATGAATCGCACGCCTTTCGTGTGGAGAGTGGCACGGCGCTGTTTGTGGCTGTCTTTTCCGGCGAATACGTGCCGGAGCTGTGGAGCCGGGCCCAAAAGGAAAGCCCTGTAAGCCCAATCTTCAGGCCGGATGACGAGCTGCGCGCCTTTCTTTCTGATCGGTTTTTTTATACCGGCACACCGGAGGCCTATACCCTGCGCGCCTCTCTCTATCTTCTGGCGGGTGCCTTTCTCACCGTGGCCACCTTTGCGCCGAAAAAGAAAACGGACGATCTGGTGCTTTCGATCATCCGTTACGTAGAGGAGCATTATACCGAGCCGATCACCGAGAGCACGCTGGCCACGGCGCTTGGCTACCACAAGCAATATATCTCTCGCGTATTTCGCACGTCACTTCAAATGAACTTTCGCGATCTGGTCAACCAGTATCGCTTAGAGGATGCCCTTTCGCGGCTCTCGCGCGGCGGCGTGACCGTCACGCAGGCGGCGCTTGACAGCGGCTTTCAATCGGTACGCACCTTTAACCGCGTGCGCCGCGAGATGGAAAAATAAAAAAAGGCCCTGGCTGCTCATGGACAGCCAGGGCCTCTTGTTATTAGATCAGTTTCTCAATATACTGTGCATACAGCTTGCCGATGAAGATGCGGCCCTTTTCGCTGGGGTGAACACCGTCCCCTGCGTAGGAAAGCGGATCGTCACCAATAAAGGCCGAGGCAAGCAGGCCGTCGGTAGGCAGATACACGTCGGCAAATTCGCGTGCCAGCTTGCGCACGATCTCGATCTTCGGTGCCAGATCCTCACGGAAGAAGAGCTTATCCTCGATCGGGATAAGGAAGGGCTCCATCATCATGATCTTGGCGTTCGTCTTTTCCTTAATGGCGGTCAAAACGGTGCGATACCGCTCCTCAAACACCTCGTTCGGGATCCAGCTTTTGTCGCCGGCGTGGTGCCACACGTCATTGATACCGATCAAAATCGATACGATATCCGGCTGCACGTCTACAAAATCCGTCTCCAGGCGGGCGACCAGATCCTTGGTCTGATTGCCGGAGATGCCAAGGTTTACAAACTCAAACTCGATCTCGGGATGGTTGGCCGCGATAAGCGCGGCGGCATACTTGGGGTAGCCGGCACCTAAATGGTGAGGATCCTCTCTGTTTCTGCCGGCATCGGTAATGCTATCACCCTGAAATAAGATCTTCATAATCCTTCTCCTTCAGAATTACTGCTTCGGAAAGCTGTCCTTCAAGCCAACGGTGCGGTTGAAGGTGTTTTCATTCTTGGTGTCTACCGTAAAATAGCCCGTGCGCACGAACTGGAAGTGGTCGCCCGGCTTGGCATCGGCCAGCGCCGGCTCAAACTTCGCGCCGCTGAGCGTGATGCGGGAATCGGGGTTCATAACGTCATCATAGGTCTGGCCCTCGGGCAGGTTGCCGGGGTCGGGCACGGTAAAGAGACGATCGTAGAGCACGGCGGTAGCATCGATGGCGTGCGGGGCAGAAAGCCAATGAATGGTGCCCTTGACCTTATGCCCGTCGGCCGGGTTGCCGCAGCCGGTCTCAAGATCAGCCGTGACGTGGATTTCGCGAATGCTGCCATCCTCGTTCTGCAGGATCTCTCCGCAGCGGACGATATAAGCACCCATCAGACGAACCTCACCCTCGGGCTTGAGGCGGAAGAACTTCGGCGGCGGTACCAGCGCAAAATCATCCTGATCGATATACAGCTCACGCGAGAAGGGCACGGCACGGGTGCCCGCCTCGGGATCCTGCGGGTTGTTGGGCAGATTGAAATATTCTACCTTGTCGGCCGGGTAGTTGTCTACTACCACCTTGATCGGGTTCAGGACGGCCACACGGCGGGGGGCGGTGCGGTTCAGCTCGTCACGGATGCAGGCCTCCAGCAGCCCCAGCTCGACCATGCTATTCGATTTGGCAACGCCGATACGGTCACAGAAATCGAGGATCGAGGCGGCAGTATAGCCACGGCGGCGCAGGCCGCACAGGGTGGGCATACGCGGGTCATCCCAGCCGTCAACCAGGCCACTTTCCACCAGGTGACGGAGAAAGCGCTTGCTCATCATGGTGTAGGTCATGTTCAGGCGGGCAAATTCGATCTGCCGCGGCTTGACGACCGGGTATTCGAGATCTACGTTGTCGATCACCCAGTTGTACAGCGGGCGGTGGATCTCATATTCCAGCGAGCAGAGCGAGTGGGTAACCCCCTCTAAGGCATCCTGGATCGGGTGTGCAAAATCGTACATCGGGTAGATGCACCATTTGTTCCCCTGGCGATGGTGCTCGATATAGCGAATGCGGTAAAGCACGGGGTCGCGCATGCAGAAATTGCCGGAGGCAAGGTCGATCTTAGCACGCAGGGTGTAACGCCCTTCCGGGAATTCGCCGTTCTTCATTCTTTCAAACAGGTCAAGGCTCTCCTCGATCGGGCGGTCACGGTAGGGGGAAACGGCCGGGTGCGTCAGGTCGCCGCAGTACTGTGGGTCGCGCATCTGCTCGGCATTCAGCTCGCACACGTAGGCCAGGCCCTTCTTGATCAGGCCAACGGCCAGCTCGTAGTCCTTTTCAAAATAGTCTGAGCCGTAGAAGAAGCGATCATCCCAGTCAAAGCCCAGCCAATGAATATCCTCCTGGATGGCGTCAACAAACTCGGTATCCTCCTTCGCGGGGTTGGTATCATCCATGCGCAGGTTGCACAGGCCCTGATACTTGCGTGCCGTACCAAAATCGATAACCAGCGCCTTGCAATGGCCAATGTGCAGATAGCCGTTCGGCTCCGGCGGGAAGCGGGTATGGATCTTCAGCGAGGGGTTCTTTGCCAGATCCTCGTCTATGATGTCGTGAATAAAATTGGATCTCGTCTCTTCCATGTATCCTCAATCTCCTATATACAGGTTGTATTTTTTCTCTCGTTCTATGGTGGTCATCGGCCCGTGGCCGGGGTAGACCTTGGTTTCGGGCGGCAGCTTGCCCAGCCTGTGCAGCGAATCCATCAGCACGCTTGCCCGCCCGCCGGGCAGGTCGGCACGGCCAATGTCGCCGGCAAAAAGCGTATCGCCCGAAAGCAGGATGCCGGGGGTGTACAGGCAGATGCAGCCGGGCGTGTGCCCCGGTGTGTGCAGCACGGTAAGCGCCTCGCTGCCTACCCGCACAACGTCGCCCTCTGCCAGCAGCCGCTCGGCCGGGGCGGTGCCCCCGTCATGCCCGGTAAAGAGACGGTAGACGTTTTTTTCGCCATCCCCCAGCGCAGGGGCATCTGCCGCATGTACGGCAAGCGGCGCGCCTGTTTTCTCGCGCCAATCGTCTACCTCCAGCATGTGGTCAAAATGCGCGTGGGAAAGCAGAATGGCCGCTACCGGCGGTACACTTTTTCCCCGCTGTCGAAACACCGTGTGAAAATCGATAGCCGGGTCAAGCACCAGGGCCTGCGTTTCTTCATCATCCACGATCAGGTAGCAGTTAGATTCATAGCCACGGCCGCCATAACGCTCTATCTTCATACCCGCTCTCCCTTTCTCTTTTATACTATTTTGTTATTATACCACTTTTTTTCGGTTTTGTCTACTCTCTGGCAGATTTTTCTTTTTCTTGTGCGGCAAACCGTTTTTATTTTAATATTTTAATCAAACAAACATAAAATTTTTGAGAATTATTGCATTTTGTGGACGTATATGCTATAATATTTCCAATAATTTTATATCATAAAAGGAGAATGACAATATGCGCTATGGAATGAAAGCGGTATTGACCCTACTGCTTGGTCTTTTGCTGCTCACCACCCTTGCCGCCTGTGAGAAAGCGCCCTGCGAGGTGCATACCTACGGCGAATGGGTACAAGCAAAGGCCACCACCTGTGCCGCCCCCGGCAAGGAGACGCGCACCTGCACCGTATGCGGCTTTGTAGAAACGAAAACGATCGACCAGCTTGCCCACACACCGGGTGTCTTTGCCCCTGCCGTGGCAGCCAGCTGCTCACAGGCGGGCGTGAGGGTGCAGCTTTGCACGGTATGCGGCACCAGCCTGGCCGAGGAGGAGATTCCGGCACTCCCACATACCTACGGCGAGTGGGCAGAGACCGTAGCCGCCACCTGTGCGGCAGAGGGAAAGGAGGCACGAAGCTGCCAAGCCTGCGGATATACGGACACCCGCGCCATCCCGATGCGCGCCCACACGCGCGTAACGATGGAGGTCTTTGAAGCGGCCACCTGCGAAAAAGAGGGCAAGGGCGGCATGCGCTGTGATGATTGCGGCCAGCTGGTCGAGGAGCTGAGCATTCCCACCGTGGCACATACCGAGGGGGAATGGACAACAGAGACCGAGCCGCATTGCGCGTATGAGGGCAAGCGCAATCTAAGCTGCGCCGTGTGCGGCGCATATCTGCGCACGCAGCCCATTCCGGCGCCCGGCCACCAATATACCGAGCACGTCATACCGGCCACATCGGTCAAGCAGGGGTATACGGAATTTACCTGCGGCGTGTGCGGCGACTACTACCGTGATCGCTACATGCAGGCCACCAGCGCCTCTGCCGGGCTTGCCTACGTGGTCAATCCCGATAAAAAGACCTGCACGATCACCGGCCTGGGCACCTGCACCGATTTAGATATCTGCATCCCCGGTGAGATCGGGAAATATACGGTAACTGCCATCGGTGAAAAGGCTTTTGCCGAAACGGGGATCACCGGGCTGACCGTGCTGGAGGGGGTTGTTACCATTGAAGAAATGGCGTTTTTCAAATGCACCAGCTTGGTAAGGGTTTCTCTTCCGCAAAGCTGTCAAACGATCGGCGGCGCGTCCTTTCATTCTTGTTATAGCCTTGCGCGGCTATCCTTAGGCGGTGCCGTAACGATTGGTAGAAACGCGTTTATAAGATGCGATGCACTAACCGAGATCGATCTGCCGGATACACTTGTCCGAATCGAGGCTGCTGCCTTTATGGCAACACCGCTGCGCCATATCACGATCCCGGCCAGCGTGAAGTGGCTCGAGCTTACAGCCTTTTCAGGCAACGGTTATTTACAGACGGTAACGTTTGAAAATACAGAGGGGTGGTACAAGGTGACCGAAAGAGTTACGACCGGCGGTGTTGCCCTTGACGTTACCAATGCCAATAACAATGTCATCCTATTCAAGCAGCGACCGTATCGCTTTTTATATCGAAAATAATTAACAAGAAAGCAATATCTAGCAGCAAAAAAAGGCCGAGAATTTTTGAAAAATTCTCGGCCTTTTTTCTATGGCGTGTTTACAGAAGCGTGAAGCTAAGCGCCTCGCCGGAGGCGGCATCGGGCGCGGCCCAGACACGGAAGCAGCCGGGCTCGGCCTCGTAGCGCCCCTCAGCCGTATAGAAGGCCAGCATCGCCTCATCGATCTTGAATTGTACCTCTTTCTCTTCCCCGGCGCCAAGCGTAACGCGCGCGTAATCGCGCATCTCACGCACCGGGCGAACCAGCGAGGCAACCGGATCGTGAATATACAGCTGTACCACGGTGCTGCCGGCCATCTTGCCGGTGTTTTTCACCGTTAGGGATAGGGTCAAGCTTTCGCCCCGCTTTATCTGCGTGGCGCTCAGGGTAGGCCTGCCGTAGGTAAAGTCGGTATAGGAAAGGCCGTAGCCAAACGGGAACAGCGGTGCATTGGGGCAATCCACGTACCGGCTCACATAGCCCATTGTAGAATCATCCCCCGGCTTCGGGCGGCCGGTGCGCATGCTGTTATAGTAAATGGGTGCCTGGCCAACGTGGTACGGGAAGCTCATGGTCAGGTGGCCGCTGAAGTTCACACGCCCCAGCAACAGATTAGCCGCGGCAGAGCCACCCTCGGTGCCAGGCTGCCACATCGTAAAGAAGGCAGGCGCGGCATCGATCACGTCGCCAAGTGCCAACGGGCGGCCGTTAAACAGCAGAACGACCGTGCGCGGATTAACCGCGGCAACACGGCGCAAAAGCTCCTTCTGTGCCGCCGGCAGACCTACGTCTGCGCGCGAGTTGCCCTCGCCGCTCCAGCCCTCCTGCTCGCCAAGGCAGAGCACGACCGACTCAGACGCCCGGGCCATATCCAGCGCTGCCTCCAGCATAGCAGGGTCAAGCGGATCATGCAATCCGTCCGTACAGCCGGCAGCCACCGTGATCGTTGCCTGCGGCAAAGCCGCACGCAATCCGGCAGCAACGGAAACCGATTCATCCGTTTTACCCTGGCAGCTCCACCAGCCGTTCATGCCGCACGCGGCAAACGGGCCGATCACGGCAATGCTGCCAATATTCTCGGAAAGGGGCAGCACCCCATCGTTTTTAAGCAGCACGGCAGCCTGCTCTGCTGCGCGACGGGCAAGCGCACGGTGCTCCTCGCACAGACAATATTTTGCCTCTTCCTCTACCGAGGTAGCGCGCAGCGGGTTTTCAAACATACCCAGCTTTTCCTTTAGGCGAAGAATGCGCAAAACCGCCTGGTCGATCTGCTCCTCACTAACCTTCCCTTCCTCGATGAGGGCACGCATATAACGCAGATAGCAGGTAGACATCATTTCAATATCCGTTACGGCTTGGATCGCCTTTTCGGCAGCATCGCGATCGTTTGCCGCGTAGCCGTGGTTCACCATTTCATGGAAGGAGTTCCAATCAGAGATCACCACGCCGTCAAAGCCCCACTCGTTGCGCAAGATGTCGGCAGCAAGACGGCTGTTCCCGGCACAGGGAATGCCGTTCAGCGCATTAAAGGAGGTCATCACCATCTCTACCCCAGCATCCACCGCCGCACGGTAGGCAGGCAAATAGTATTCACGCAGGGTATGCTCACTCATATCGGTGGTGTTGTAATCACGCCCGCTCTCGGCTGCGCCGTAGGCCGCAAAATGCTTCACGCAAGCGGCAATATCATATTTTCCCTGCAGATCATCATCCCCTTGGTACCCCTTTACCATAGCGGCAGCCATGCGGCTATTATACCAAGGATCTTCGCCTGTGGACTCCATATTCCGGCCCCAGCGGCAATCACGCACCAAGTCTACCATGGGCGAGAAATTGACCTGAATACCGGAAACGGCAGCCTCCTTCGCCGCCATGCGACAGCAATCATAAACCAGCCCCTCATCCCAGGTAGCACCCATACCCAGCGGAATAGGATATATGGTGCGGTAACCGTGAATCACGTCTCGCATGAACAACAGAGGAATCTTGTTAGGATCGTTTGCCAGATGGTTTTGCTGCATGGCGATCACGTCTGCTGCTTGAGCACTACCAAGCGTAGAGCCAACGGCGGCGACCTGCTCACCATTCAGCCCCAGAGCTCGCGCCGGGCCTGTTACGTCATCCTTGGCGGTGGCCATCAGATAGCTGGTGCCATATTGTGACATTTGCGCAAGCTTCTGCTCTAGCGTCATCCGTTTTAATAATGCATGAATATCCACTTACTTCTTTCCCCTTTTATTTTTTACCAAGCTCTACCGTGCGGTGGTAGGCGGCGGTCACGGCATCCATGACGGCGGCGCGAAGGCCGCCCTTTTCTAACGCGTGCACACCGGCAATGGTGCTGCCGCCGGCGCTACAGACCGCATCCTTTAGCGTAGCGGGGTTGCCGTATTCCTCTACCATGCGGGCGGCGCCGCACAGCGTGCGCGCTGCGTAGGCAATGGCCTTATCACGCGGGATGCCGCATTCCACCGCGGCATCTGCCATCGCCTCGGCAAAGATATAGGCAAAGGCCGGGCCGCAGCCGGAAAGTGCGCTGGCCGCATCAATGCGGCTCTCCTCGATCGGGTCGATCATGCCGGCACCGGCAAAGTAGGTAAGAAAATCCTGCTCCTCGGCGGCGGTGGTACCGTCTGCCACGTACAGGATCACCCCCTCGCCAAGCGAGGCGGGCGTATTGGGCATGATGCGAATAATGCGGGCATCTGCCCCGCAATCATCACGCAGCGTGGCAATAGAGACACCAGCCGCCATAGAAATAATCACCTGGTCAGGCTGCAGCAGGCTGCGAAATGCCTTGACCGTGCCAGAAAGCATCTGCGGCTTAACGCCCAGCACCACAAAGCGGCTTTCCCGCACGAGGGTAGAAAGATCCACCGCGCAGGCACCAAGCGTAGCGGCAAGGGTGATGACCTTTGCTTCATCCAGGTCGCACAGGGCGATCTTTTCGCCCGGCAGCACCTTGGCTACCGCGCGGGCAAGCGCGCCACCCATGTTACCGCAGCCAATAAATCCGATCTCATATTTCATAGCGTTTACCTCACCGTATCTGTCCGCTACCGCGGATCACGTATTTATAGGATGTCAGCTCCGCAAGCCCCATCGGCCCACGGGCGTGTAGCTTTTGCGTGGAGATACCGATCTCGCAGCCCAGGCCGAACTCGCCGCCATCGGTAAACCGGGTAGAGGCGTTGTGATACACGGCGGCGCTATCGACCGCGCGTGTAAAGCGCGCCGCCGTTTCGCTATTGGCGGTCACGATCGCCTCGCTGTGGTGCGTGCTGTGGGCGGCAATATGCGCCACAGCCTCGTCAAGGCTACCCACCACGCGAACTGCCAGAATATAATCAAGAAATTCGGTATCAAAATCGCTCTCGCCTGCCGGCGTGCCGTTGATCAGGGCGGCGGCGCGGGCGCAAAGCCGTAGCTCTACCGGCACAAGGCCGGCCGCACGGCGGTCATCCACCAGTTTTTTTTGCAGGCGGGGCAAAAAGGCAGCCGCCACCGCCTCGTGCACCAGGCACACCTCGGCCGCGTTGCAGACCGAGGGGCGGCTCGTTTTAGCGTTTTCTACAATGGAAAGCGCCATGTCGGGATCCGCCTCGGCATCCACGTAGATATGGCAAATGCCAGTGCCGGTTTGAATACAGGGAACACGCGCCTGCTCTACGCAGGCACGAATGAGGCCGGCGCCACCGCGCGGGATCAGCGCATCCACGTAGCCAACCGCCCCCATCAAGCGGGCAGCGCTCTCGCGCGAGGTATCCTGCGGCATATTGATAAAATCGGCCGGCAGGCCACATTCCTCTAACGCACGGCGCAGGATGGTGATAATGGCCGAGGAGGTGCGAAACGCCTCCTTGCCACCGCGCAGAATGCATACGTTGCCGCTCTTTAAGCAGAGGGCGGCCGCATCTGAGGTCACGTTTGGCCGGCTTTCATAAATAATGGCGATCACGCCCAGCGGCACCGAAACACGCGTAATCGAAAGGCCGTTTGGCCGCTCGACCGTCTCGCCCGTAATACCCACGGGGTCAGGTAGGGCCACGACCTCCTCGATCCCCTTGGCCATGGCGGCAATGCGCGCCTCGCTTAGCAGCAGGCGGTCTACCATCACGTCGCCCAGGTGGGCGCGTGCGGCGGCCACGTCCTCTGCGTTGGCAGCAAGGATCTCCTTGGTGCCGGCGCGCAGACAGGCGGCCATATGCAGCAGCGCCTTGTTTTTTTCCTCTGTGCCAAGTAGGGCTAAGCGCAGCGCAGCCGCCTTGGCGCGGGTAAGCATATCCAGCATTGCGTCCAATTTACTGCGCCCCCTTTGCGTAAAAGCGGGTGCAAACAGCCCCCTCGCCATTGATGATGGCATACAAAACGGCAGGGTCTGCCCCGTTGGCGATCACCATATCGCAGCCCTTTTCGTTACAGATTTCGGCCGCGCGCAGCTTGGTGCGCATGCCGCCCGTGCCAAGAGAGGAGCCCTCGCCCCCTGCCAGCGCGCGGATCTCGTCGGTGATCCCATCCACTCGCTCGATCAGGCGGGCGCTTTGATCGGTGTGCGGGTCTGCCGTATACAGCCCATCGATATCCGAAAGCAAGATCAGCAGATCTGCCCCGGTATTAACGGCAACGTAGGCAGACAGGGTATCGTTATCCCCCACCTTGATCTCCTCGGTAGCGATACTATCGTTTTCATTAATGATTGGCAATGCCCCCAGCTCCAGCAAGCGGCCGATGGTGTTGGTAAAGTTTTCAAGCCGGTCGGCATGGTGAAAATCATCCCCCGTGAGCAGGATCTGCGCTACGGTATGGTTGTATTCCCCAAACAGCTTGTCATAGGTATACATCAGCTCGCATTGGCCAACGGCGGCTGCGGCCTGCTTGGTAGGGATATCGGTGGGGCGGTTCTTCAGCCCCAGCTTACCAACGCCCATGCCGATAGCGCCGGAGGAGACGAGAACAATCTCGTGCCCGGCGTTCTTCATATCGCTTACCGTGCGGCAAAGCTCCTCGGTGCGGCGAATATGCAGGTGGCCGGTCGGATAAGCCAGGGTGGAAGTACCGATCTTAATAACAATTCGCATAAGCAATTCCTTTTTTATTTAATCAGCTTGGCCAGCACCGCTTCGATGGCAAGCGCCATGCGGTAAAAGCCAAGATCGTTCGGGTGAGCGCCGTCTACGGTGCAGCTATCTGCATCCTCGCCGGCAAAGAGGTCTGCGCCGTCTACCAGGTAGACGTTTTCATCCCCCGCCTCCCTTGCGCGGCGGTAGGTTTCTAAAACCACCTCACGGCGCGGCGCGTAGAAGGCAGGGTTATATAGCACGTCCGGCGCGGAAATAAGAATGATCGGCAGATCGGGCTGTGCGGCGCGCACAGCGCGGTACAGCGGCTCGTGCGTTGCCTGCAGGTGCTCAAGCGTTGGGGCGTTGTGGTCATAATCAGAAACGAATACCGACATAGGCAGCGAGGCAAGGTACTTCACCATGCTCTCCTCTGCGCGGGCGCTGCCGGAGAAGCCGAGATTGGTATAGTCAATATCCAGGCGGCGTGACAGAATGGCCTGGTAGCAGTTGCCGGGGCGAGAGGCGCAGCCGCCCTGGGTGATGGAGGAGCCGTAGTAGACCACGGGCAGCTCGTTACGGTAGGCGGTGGGCGCCTCGATCAGGGCATCCTTCTTCAGGGCGATGTAAAGCGCTTCTACGCGATCATAGAGCGGGAAGTTGATGGTATAATCGGCCATCTGCCCATCTACCCAGCGGGAAGAGGAATATCCCTCCTTGATCCCAATCGGTGGAATATAGGTGCCAACGTACTTCGATTGCTCGCCTGCTACACTGCGGTACAGGTCAAAGCCGGATTGACCGGCCAGCGTAAAGTGTGACATCATATTCTCGTTTTTCATGACGGCGCGAATGCCGATAAACGTAGAATTGGTGCGAAAGCGCACACGCCCGCCGGCGGTATTGCGATTCAGGTAGGCAACGCCGTCGTTCACCGTGTCGGCCACGGCCTGTGGCATACGAACAAAGCAGCCCTGCCCCTCATCATACTGCAGGCCAAAAATGGCGATGGGAGCCTGCCTGGCATCCAGCCAGATGATATCCGGCTCGGTAATATTACTCTCTACATGTAAATTACGATCAATTTCATCAATACGCATAAAGCACCTCGAAACGATATAGGATAATATACTGATATTATACCATAGAAAAACGTGAAAAAGCAATGGTTTTTCTTGATTTATCCCTTCCCTCTTGCTGTTTCTGCTCTTTTTTTCAAATTTTTTCAAAAAGATGTTGACAGGTCAACAAATATGTTGTATAATAATCAGCAGTTGTTGACAGGTCAACATCAAAAAGGAGCAAAGCATGGATTCAAAACGATTTATTCACTTCACACAGGTGGTTGATACGACACAAAAATGCATTAAGAAGATCGAGCAGCATTTTGCCCCGCTCTTTGGCGTAAAAAGCGTGCATATTTTTTGGCTACACGAGCTAAGAATGCACCCCGAGGGGCTTACCGCCACCGAGCTGGCGAATCGCCGCATGGTAGACCGCTCGCTGATCTCACGCGAGATGGATGATCTGAAGCGCGAGGGGCTGGTGGAGGCCAAGCTGTGCGGTGGCAAGAATTACAACGCGCGGCTGCGCCTGACCGCCAAGGGCAACGCGATCGCCGATCAGATCGCAGATGCCGCGCTTTCCGTGCAGCACATGGCAAGCGACGATATAACAAAAGAGGAGCTGCTACAGTTTTACACCACGTTTGAAAAGCTTCGCGACAAGCTCATTGCCATTGCCACAAATATGGACAAAGAGGATACCGCGTATGAACAGTAATTTGAATCATAATTACCCCCTGGAAAAGGGTATTCCGCTCTTTCGTGATATACGGGAGCTTTTAACGGTCAGCACCGAGAAATTTGCCGACCGGATCGCCTTTACCTACCGCATAAGCGGTAGCGATAAGGAGCCGCAGCGCATCACCTTTCGCCAGTTTTATCAAGACGTGCGTGCCATTGGCACCCACGCGCTGGCCGATGGCTTGACCGGCCGGCATTGCGCCCTGATCGGCCGCCTGTCTTACGATTGGATCTGCTGCTACTTTGCCCTGCTTTCGATCGGCGCCGTGCTGGTGCCCTTAGACCGAGAGTGGACGGAGGCCGATCTGGTTGATACTGTGAAGCGTGCGGAATGCACCCACCTTTTCTGCGATGGCGACCTGCAAAGGAAGGCCGAGGCCATCTGCCGTGAAAACGGCATTGAGGCGCCCGTGTGCTTCGGCGCAGAGTGGACAAAGCCGCTTGCCACCTACCGCGAGGAGGGTGAGACGCTCATCGCTGACGGTGATACCGGCTTTGATACCGCCCCCATCGACCCCCGCGCCCTGGCGCTGCTGGTATTCACCTCCGGCACTACCGGCCAGGGCAAGGGCGTGATGCACAACCAGCAGGCCCTTTTGCACAACATCTACGGTGCCTACAAGGTGCTTCGCGTTTTCCCGCGCACCATCGGCCTGTTGCCGCCGCACCACACCTTTGGCTCTACCATCAGCATTTTAGCCACCGTATGCGGTGGCTCGAACATGTATATCTCCTCCGGCCTGCGCTATATCCTGCAGGAGCTGCGCGAGCACAAGCCACAATACCTGATCTTGGTGCCGCTGTACCTGGAGACCTTCTGGCGCCGCATTTGGGCCAGCGCCAAGGAGGGCGGCAAGGACGAATTGCTGCGCAAGATGATCAAGACCAGCGAGGCGCTGCGCAGGGTGGGCATTGATATGCGCGCCACCTTCTTCAAAAAAAGCGTGCTTTCCGCCTTTGGTGGCGAGCTGTGCATGGCCGTTAGCGGCGGCGCACCGATCAGCCAGGAGATCGTAGACGGGTTTGACGCGCTTGGCGTGACCGTGGTCAACGGCTACGGCATTACCGAATGCGCACCGCTGATCGCAGCTAACCGTCTGCGCTTCCGCACGCCCGGCTCGGTAGGCGTTGCCATTCCGGACGTAGATGTAAAGATCATGAACCCCACCGAGACCGGCGAGGGTGAGATCTGCGTAAAGGGCCCGAACGTAATGATGGGCTACTACAAAAACGCACAAGCCACCGTGGCCGCCATCGATCCGGACGGCTACTTTCACACCGGTGACATCGGCCGCCTGGATAAGGAGGGGCGCCTGTATATTACCGGCCGCCTGAAGAACCTGATCATCCTCTCTAACGGTAAAAACGTATATCCCGAGGAGATCGAAAGCCAGATCTCGGACATGGTAGAAGGCATCAAGGATCTTGTTGTTTACGAGGGAATTAGCCGCCGTGGCGTTGAGAACAATGCCATCGTGCTGGAGGTGTTCCCGGACGAGGAGTACGTGAAGCGTGAGGGCATCGAGGATTTCGAGGCCTACCTGCGTCCCTACGTTGATAGGTACAACCGCACCGCCGTTCCCTACAAAAAGATCGGCCTGATCCGCGTACGCACCGAGGAATTCCCCAAGAACACCCTGCGCAAGATCACCCGCTTTAAGCTGGATCGCACGATCGACTAATGATAAAAGCCAACGATGATGGAAATTCACCGTTGGCTTTTGCTATTGACAGGCAAGAAAAAATATAGTATACTATTCAAAGTTAACAATGCGAGGTGCTTATGCAGGTATTTCATTTTATCTACAATCTTTTGTGGGGGGATCTATTCACCATTCCGCTGCCGGGCGGCTCCTCTGTCGGCATTTCTCTGCTGGTTTTGATACTGATCCCCATGGGGCTGTATTTTACCGTGCGCACCAAATGCTTGCCGGTTCGCTGCTTCCCCGAAATGCTGCGCATCACCGCAGAAAAAAAGACCACAAAGGCCGGTGCTATTTCCGGTGTACAGGCATTGATGGTCTCTACCGCTACCCGCGTAGGCATGGGCAACCTGGTAGGCGTAGTAGCCGCCCTCTCTGCTGGCGGTGCCGGTGCCGTGTTCTGGATGTGGGTCACCGCGCTGATCGGCTCCTCTACCGCGTATATTGAGGCAACCCTGGCACAAATGCACAAGGAGCCTGACCCGATGTACGGCGGCTATCGCGGTGGCCCGGCACACTACATCCACCACCTGTTTGGCGGCAAGCGAAGATTCAGCATACTGGCTATTCTGTTTGCCCTTTCCGGCCTGCTTTGCTGGGGCGGCATCAGCCAGGTGATCGGCAACTCTGTCTCCTCGGCCTTTGAATACGCCTTTCACATCCCGCCTATCGTTTCTACCGTGATCTTAGTAGCGCTTTCAGCCGTGATCGTGCTGCGCAAAAACGCCACCGTGAAGGTGCTGGATATTTTGGTGCCGATCATGGCCGGCATCTATTTTGTGGCTGCCATCTTTATCATTGTGAAAAATGTTGGCCAGCTGCCCGTTGTTTTCTCTCGCATTTTTGAAGAGGCGTTTGGCCTGCGGCAGGTCGTGGCCGGCGGCTTTGGCGCCGCATTGATGAACGGGGTCAAGCGCGGTCTGTTTTCAAACGAGGCCGGCTCTGGCTCTGCCCCCTGCGCCGCTGCCTCGGCTGATGTCAGCCACCCGGCCAAGGCCGGCCTGTATCAGGCGCTGGGCGTATTTATCGATACCATCATCATCTGCACCTGCACCGCCATGATCATGCTGCTGGTTCCGGAGGATCTGTTAGCCGGGCTGGAGGGCATGCCTCTTTTGCAAACGGCCATGCAGTACCATTTTGGCCAAGCCGGGGTCATCTTTATAGCCATCATTCTTTGGCTGTTCAGCTTCTCTACCTTCCTTGGGGTGCTGTATTATGCCCGCCCCAACGTTGCCTATCTGTTTGGCAACCGCACCATAGCCCAGCTATGCTGTAAGATCCTGTACCTTGTCATGCTTTTCATCGGCGGCCTCGCTGCCTATACCTTTGTTTGGGACCTGGGTGATATCGGCATTGCCCTTTGCACCGTGATCAACGCGATCGCCATCATTCCCCTTTCCGGCAAGGCTGTGCGTGCGCTGAACGAATATATGGCCCAAAGTAAGGCAGAGCGCAAGGCAAAAAAAGAGCAAAAGGACGCATAAAAAAGAACCGGCAGCACCACATGCTGCCGGTTCTTTTTAACCGTTAAAAACAACTTTTTTATTCACGTAATCGTAGCAAAGCGCACGCTTAGCTCTCAGCAGGTGGTCGCAATTGTTCCCCACACGCAGCAGCTTCAGCATACCAACGTTCACGTCTACGGATACCACGTTAAAGCAATCAAAGGTGCGGGAACCGGGAATACGAACACCATCGCTCCAGTCATGCCAGGCGGTAGCGCATTCCACCGTTACGTTCAGTACCCCGCCGGCCGTGATGCCGAAATAGTCGCGGTGCTCGTGCCCTGCCAGGTTGCAGACGTGAATACCGCCGCCAGCGATAAATTCCGCAATCGTATCCTCGTATACCGTTTTCCCCTTTTTGCCAAAGCGCGCCTCGTAATCGTGGTAGGTGGTAAAGGTGCTCTCCGGCACGGTCGACAAGCCGGCCGACATCTGATGCATGGCGGTGACCACGTGCAAGCCCTTTTCCTTCGCCTCATCCAAAAGACCCTTCAGCCAAGCCGTGTGTGCTTCCTTCTCATTATACAGATCAAGCACGATCAGGCGGATATTCGCCTCGGGAAAATCCTGATAATACGAGGTAGGCGTTTCTCCCGGCATAAAGGTAACGCCCCAATCCTCGGTATGGTTAAAAAGCAGGCGATGCACCGATTCCTGCGTGGCAAAGCAGGGCGTGCCCTTTGCCCAATCCGAATTGGCCTCACAATCATGGTTGCCCACACAGTTGAGGATCGGTCTGGCACAGGGCACCTCCTGCATGGCGTACAGATCGTTATAGCTCAGCTGACTGGCGCCGCAATAGTCGCCCGTGTGCAGGGCAAAGGAAATAAAATTTTGATAGTGGTTAACGAAATCCACCATGCGGTTCCAAAGATCTGAGCGGGTGTGGATATCCGAAAGATGAACAAACTGCAGCGGCTTGTAGGCATCCCCCCAAAAGCGTGATCTGCCCACACTACCCTGAATAATAAAGGGCTCTAAATCGCGGTTCAGCTCTAAAATATGATCCGGCTCTAAACAAGGTATCATCATCGTTCCCCCCTTTTTGTTTTTCTTCATTTTACAACGGCATGCCAAAAAAGTCAATATAGAAAGAGAAAAAATCGAGCTGCAAGCAGCTCGATTTTTTCTTATTTAGAAAGCAATTCCTTATCACTTGCAAACTTGCTGCCGCTGCCGGCCTCAAAGAGGGCAAGGAGATCCTCAACCGTGAGGCTCTTCTTTTGCTCGCCCTTAATATCCACCACCACACGCCCCTCGTGCAGCATGATCAGGCGGTTGCCGTACTTGATGGCATCATACATGTTATGCGTTACCATCAGAGTGGTCAGCTTATTTTCGGTTACCAGCTTGTCGGTAATAGACAGCACCTTGGCCGCCGTTTTCGGGTCAAGGGCGGCGGTATGCTCGTCAAGCAGCAGCAGCTTGGGCTTGCGCAGGGTGGCCATCAGCAGGGTCACTGCCTGGCGCTGGCCGCCGGAAAGCAGACCAACCTTGGTGGAGAGACGGTTTTCAAGCCCCAGCTCCAGCTGAGCAAGGAGTGCCTTATAGCTCTCGCGCTCCTTGCGCGGGCAGCCCCAGATCAGCTTGCGCTTGGTGCCGCGGCGCGCCGCAATGGAAAGATTTTCAGCGATCTCCATATCCGGCGAGGTGCCCTTCATCGGGTCCTGGAACACGCGACCAAGGAACTTAGCCCGCTTATGCTCAGGCATATTCGTAACGTCTACGCCGTCGATCTCGATGCTGCCATAATCCGGGCGCCACACGCCGCAGATCGCGTTCAGCATGGTGCTCTTACCGGCGCCGTTACCACCGATCACGGTAACGAAATCCCCATCCTCAATCGTCAGGTCAAAGCCGCTGAGCGCCACCTTGGCGTTGACCGTGCCGGGGTTAAAGGTCTTTTGCAGATTGGTGATCTTAAGCATGCTCTTCACCCCCTGCCTCTTCCTCGCCTGTCGGTGCCGGCAGAATGGATTTCTGCTTGGTAAAATACTCGCCCTTGAGGTAAGGGACCGCCAAGAACAGCGTTACGATAATGGCCGAAAGCATCTTCAGATAGTCGGTCTTCAGCCCCAGCAGAATGACGAAGTTGTAAATGATGTAATAGACCACGCCACCGCCGATAACGCCCGTCAGGCTGACAACGAAATTCGGCTTGATCTTCATAGAAACAGAAAGACCGATAAAGATGGCGGCCAAACCGATGACGATGGCGCCACGGCCATCGTTGATATTGGCAGAGCCCTTGTACTGCGCCAGCAGCGAGCCGGCCAGCGCCACAATACCGTTTGAAATGGCCAGGCCAAGCACCTTGTTAAACTTAACGTTGACACCCTGTGCACGGCTCATATCCGGGTTGTCACCGGTGGACTTCAGCGTAAGCCCTACCTCGGTGTAGAAGAAGAGCCACAAAACCACGATCGTGGCCACAATGATCAAGCCGGCCGTTACCACGGCCATGGGGTTGTTGCTCATGTGTAGCAGCAGCCGGTTGGCGCGCGGGTCGATCGCTACCAGTGAGCGACCGCCAAGAATAGCCAGATTGACCGAATAGAGAAGCAGCTGCGTCAGAATACCGGCCAAGATCGAGGGAATGCCTAAGGCCGTGTGCAGCAGACCGGTGATCACACCGGCAAGAGCCCCAGCCAAAAAGGCGATCAGCACGCTCAGCCAGACCGGCATGCCGGCGGCCAGCAGCACCGCGAAAACACAGCCGCCCGTGCAGATCGAGCCGTCAACGGTCAGGTCGGCAATATCTAAGATCTTATAGGAGATATAGACGCCAATGGCCATCAATCCCCAGATCAGCCCTTCCGCTACCGCGCCGGGCAATGCGTTCAAAAAAGCCATAATAGATCGTTTACCTCAAAAGGAAATTAGTTCTCAGGTACTTCAATACCCAGCTGTGCGCAAAGTTCCTCGTTGAATACGACAGAGGGCTCCAGCGTCTTGATCGCAAAATCGTAGACCTGCTTCTCGCCGGTCAGGATCTGTGCTGCCATCAAGCCAGTCTCCCAGCCGAGCTGGTAGTAGTCGATAGCCAGGCTGGCGTAGCAGACCGTGCTGGCATAGCTGGTGTAAACCGGAATGTTGTTCTCGCTGCAAATGGTACCCACGATGGTATCGTTCTGTGCTACGGTGTTATCCGAGGGGATGTAGAGCGCCTTACACTCAGTCACCAGGCCGTTTACCAGCGCCTGCAGCTCGGTCGTTTCAGAGAAGGTGTATGCCTTTACCACGATGCCCTCTGCCTCAAAGAGTGCCTTTACAGCCTCGTACTGCAGAAGGGAGTTGGATTCGTTTGCGCAGTAAAGCACGCCAACCACGTCACCTGCCACCAGGTCAAGGGTGTCGATCATCATCTGTGCCTGCTCGTCAAAGGGAACGGCATCCGAGGTGCCGGAAACGTTGCTGGGAATATTGCCGGCAAAGGTATCGGCATAGTCGGTTACCGAGGTGCCCAGCACAGGGATATCCCAGGTGGCATTGGCGGCAGCCAGTAGCGCGGGGGTTGCGTTGCCCATGATCAGATTCACGTTCTTAGCGGTAAAGGTGTTGATTACCGCGTTGCACAGGTTGGGCTCACCAGCCACCTGCACGTCGATCGTAATGGTCTTGCCGGCCTTTTCCATTTCGGCCGTCAGGGCATCCTGAAAGCCCTTGGTCGCCGCATCCAGCGAGGGGTGTACTGCCAGCTGGCAAACGCCAACGGTGTAATCGGTCCCGTTGCCGCAGGCGACAAGCGAAACGCAGGAAAGGGCGCAAAGCACCAGCGCCAGGATAAGAGATAATGCCTTTTTCATGTTCGTAAGCTCCTTAAAAAAATATATCATTCCGCGGCTCTGCCGCAAAATTACAAAAGAAAAAGCCCCGCTCCTTCCGTCAACCGGAAAGAAACAGGGACAGCCATGCCGTGTTACCACTCTGCTTCGCTCTTTTCTCGCAAAAAGAGCCTCGTTAGGTGCCAATACACCCGCGCGATATAACGGTCGCACCCGGTAAGGCCTACGCAACGCCGTCTTCAGCCCACAGCTCGCAGAAGGAATTCCCCGCCCCTGCACGATTGCCTCGCACCACCCGGCAACTCTCTGCCCGCCAGGAAAACGGATACTGGTTTCTGCTCAAACGCTTATAAATATGCAAGTATTATAGCAAATCGTGCATAATTTGTCAAGAAGTTTTTGAAAATTTCATGCTTTTCAGAAAATTCACACAAAAAAACAAAAGAGGAACGAAAGCTTTTCGCTCCTCTTCTGCTCTTATTTCTTTTTACGCTAAAAGCGATCATGGCTGACACAACTCCAAGGAAGCCTTTTCTAAAAGCACCCGCGAGGCAGCCACCTCATAGTAGGGCCAGGCAGGCTTGCGATACAACCCACCAAAGGAGAGCTTTCGCAGGGCCTCTACCGCATAGATTGCCCGATGGCCATTACAATTCACGGCGATCTCCTTTTTGCCGATCACCACCTCAAACGCATTCCATTCCCGCAGGCGGAAGGCGCAAAGTTTTACCGGCTTTTCCCCTGCCACCTGCACCCACATATGATCCTGCTTGCTTTCCTCGTCATATTGGGCAAATATGACAGCGCCGTTTCGCGTCTTTCCGCCGATGGTCAAAATATCGTAGGGCTTGCCCCGGTAGGCATCTATTCTGGAACGGAAGCGCAGAGTCAGCGCTTCTGCCGCTGTCAGCTCTTGTGTCAGAACCAGCCCCAGGGAGGTATTTGGCGTATTCAAATAAAAATTCTCAGCATCCTCCTCAAGCGAGACGTTACCCCCTCTCGGCAGCAGGAATGGATGGGAATAATCCGGCATGCCCCTTACAATGCCGGACAAAATGCCACCGCCACCGTAGGTAGATGCCCAGTAGAGATCGTTTTCATACACAAAGGCGTTGGGGTAGAAGGCACGGCCCGTATCCGGCTGCACCAGCGGTCCCGGCAGCATCAGATCAGGGTCAGCTACCGGTGCGAAATACAGGGAAAGGTGATAGCGATCCTTGTCGATAGGGGCCGGTACCCGCACAAAATTATCATTATGGATCATCAGCATACCGCCGTGGCTTTCGCAGGCAAAGCAGCGCGAGCAAATGGTATCCAGCTCTACGGGCATGGCATCCGTCCAGGTCTCGCCCTCGTCATCGCTATAGGCACACAGCAGCATCTGATGAGAGACCTCCGGCCGCTCCTGTTCCTGCTGGGCGGTGGAATTGCGCACCAAAAGGCCAAGCCGCTCGTCTGAGACCTGGAACACCATCGGCTCCCAGGTCGTAGGGAATTCGGTTCCACGCACCGCAGGATCCTCACCAAAGGCAGCCCAATCGGCCGCCCGCACCGGCTGGCTCCAATGCCAGCTGGCACCATGGTCCCGGCTGATGAGCAGCGCGGAATATTGCGTATCCCCCACCACGAAGGGGCAGTCCTCTTCCATATAGGGAACGCTACAAGGGAATATCATGGTTCCCCCCTTGGTGATCAAGCCGTGGTTGGTGGGAAAGCCAAACGCCTTGCCGAGCAACATGTCGGGCGCGTTTTGCACCTCTACGTTATACCACCGCTTTCCGTCCCTACTGCTGGAAATGAACAACCGATGCCCCACGTGGGTACACCAGGCACAGTACAGCACCTCGTCGCGGTAGTTGATAAAGGCAGGCTGCCATTGCCCATCCTCGGAAATGGGGTTGATGCTGCTTTCGTTTGAAAATAGCTTGATCGGCTCGCTCCAGGTGCGGTAATCATCACTACACGCGATAAAATTGTACTGCCCCGGCACGCCCTCTGCCGGTGTCATATTGGCATTCCAGGCGGCATAAAACCTACCCTGAAAGCGAATCACGTCCACGTCGTGATTATATTTCAGCGCCTCTGCCGCGCCGGGATGCACACTGTACACAAAATTCCATTCCTTTTCCGGCCGATAGACCGGAAGATCTTTATACGTTTTCATAGCCCTCTCCTCTTTTCTTTTATCGCTCCACTGTCATCCCACGCTCAAACACGGCAACGAATCGCCGCAGGCTCTCATCTGCCGAAAGCCCTGCATACGGGCGCATTTCAAAGGAGACCGTGGCATTTTCTCCATCCGTGTACCCGTTCTCTCGCAGCATGCGAACAAAGCTTGCCCCGTCTTGCTCGGTATACTCTGATCCTGGGTAGCCCCACGGAACGTGCTTATCCCCATAAAGGGGATCGCTTTTGTTCTTGACAACCGCATTGCCCAAATGAATATGGTTCAAAAACGCCTCGCGAGGTGTTTATCGCAGATGCAAGCGTTTCGTGCAGGAGGGGAATATGGCCCATATCCAGCAGCAGCCCGATTTGATAAAGCCCATCGGCATGCAGTTTTTTTATAAACGCCACCGTTTCGGCAAGAGGGCCAAAAAGATATCGCTTATCCACATCCCGATCCGTTGCCTCAAGAGACAGGGAAATGCCTGCCGGCAGCTGACTCATAAGCTTGAGAAGAAATTCATAAAGCCGCTCCTTGGCCGCCTCGCGTCCGTGGGGGGTATCCGGCCCGCTTGCCATGACGATCTTCTTGGCCCCTACGTTCAGCGCAAGCGAGATCTCCCGCATGTAGTGATCGTATGCGCGTGTTCTCTGTTTTTTGTCTGCCGCGGTTGGAAAGACCCTTTCTTCACCAAAGCGATTGCCTGCGTTATAGTTGATCACCTTGCCGCACGATCGCAGAATACTTGCTTCCTCTGCTGCGCGTTGCTGCCCACGCCACACCCAACAATCAAGCGCCTGAATATGCGCGCTTTGAGAAAGTGCGCGCAGGGTGGCGGTGTGTTCTTCCTCGTTTACGATCGATTCGGGATATAAAAACTGGTGATTGACGCCTAAGATCACCGGCATGCCTGCACCATTTCCCTTTCATAGATCAAATAGCGTGACCAAATCTCTAAAAGCTTGTCACCCTTAAGCCGTACCGTGCGTTCATCTACAAAAATTTCGGGGTGCAGGCTCTTCATGGCTGCAAGGCGTACACTCTCTGAAAAAACAATTTTGATTTCATAGGGCGGCTTGATCACAAAGGGGTCGATCTTTTTGCCGACCGCCTCACGTGCCGCGGCTTTCAGCATGCCGGCCGTTTGCGCGGGTGGCAAGCAAATACCCGTTTCCGCCGTCAGCGAGGTCTTGACCACGCAGGTCACAAGCTCCGGGATCAGCTGTTGCCCCTCCGTGCAGCCAAGATCATCCCCGCTCACCAGCTTTAAGGGCACGCCCTGCTCGCCAGCAAGCGCAGCCTCTACCCCGATCTCGCCTACCAGCAGGCCGTTTATGTATATAGCCTCATATTCGTGGCGATAGCTGTGCGCAAGAAGGGCACCGTTTACGTTTTGCATGGTGTGCAGACCTATCATAAACAGGCCATCTATCTCCTTACCGCCCACCCCGCACCAAAGCTGCGGCAGGATCGGCTTACCCATCACGACAGGAACATCTATTTCCTCCATATTCACGTTCCGGCCGTCGGTATGCATGTCATACACGATGGCCTCTGCGCCCGCCTCGTGAATGCCGGCCAAAACCGCCTTCAGATCATGCATCAGCATCTTTTTCCCAAAATCGCTTTTCGCCTGCGCAAAGGTGGTAACACCACTTGCACCCTCTATATCCGTCATGACCAAGAATTTCAAAGTCGTCTCCCCCACGTGCATACATTAGATAGATTTATTATATAGCGCGTCAAAATAATTGTCAACAAGATGTCCGTTTTTTACCAATCAATTGTCCGTAAAAGGCAGGGCTTGCATAGCCCTCTACCTTGCCCCTTTTTCCTTGTTCTTTTGTTTTTTGAAATCGCCGGGGGATATGCCCTCGTACTTTGAAAAGTATTTATTAAAATAATTTACACTTGAAAACCCAAGCGCTTTACCGATTTCCTCCTGCGTTTTATCTGTAGAAAGCAGCATCCGCTTGGCGGCAGCCAGCTTTGCCTGCCTGATAAATTCCAAAAGCCCCACCCCTTCATGCTTCAAAAACAGGCGACCAAGCTGCTTGGTGCTTAATCGACAATACGCCGCCACCTCACCGCACGTAAAAAACACGTCGTAATTATCCTCTATATACTTTTTAGCCTTCAAAAATCGCGGATCCTTTGATTCCGAATAGCGTGGTAAGCGAGAATCAGAGGGCACGCTGCTCATAACCTTGTAGACCAAGGCTTGTAACCAAAGGCTGATCAGCTCGCCTGCATATCTCTGCCTGCCATGGGAATATTTCGATATCATCGAGATTGCGCAGGCGGCATCCTCATCAATGACAAAAGCCCTCGCGCGACCACTCGCGATTGAACAAAACGCAGATTCCCGATCACCAACCTCAAACGCCACTGTTAATTTGCAAAAATCAGCACTATGCTCGCCAACCTTGTGAACTAAGCCGGAGGGAATCACAATATATTGCCCCGCGCGAACAGGCACAGCATATCCCTTAAAGTCATAATGGATAGTTCCTTGTGTGATATAATGTATCTCAAAAAAGGCATGGTGGTGAAATCTACAATTCAAGGTATCCGCGTTTTGCGATGATGATGCCATAAGCCAGAGAAGCGAAAACGATCCATTCCCCACCCCATCCGAAAGAAGCTTTATCTTGTTAATCATATCTATGTTTATAGTTTCCACAAAACGTCCCTCCCTCAAGCAATTTCATTATACCGCAGTCTACCGCCGATTTCAACAATTCTTGTCCCATTTTTATAAAAAACGCATTGAAAAGGCCGAAGCTGCAGCCTCGCGCCGGCTTATTTTCCCCTACTTTAACAATGCTGACCGCATTGCGTTCTGAACCCAAGAAATACAGATGCCTATGAAACAGAAAAACGAAAAAAGAAAAAGACCCGCCGTTGATTCCAGACGGATCTAAAGAAACGTATGATCATTTCTTTTTGCTATATTTATTATACCCACATCCTCGCAAATGTCAAGCCATAAAAATCACCCCCACATGAAGTGGGGGTGTAGTTTGCAGCATCAATATGTGCAAACGTCGATGAGTGGCTAAAAGCCATGGTAACTATATTATAATCTGTTTTTTTGATTATGTCAATAATTTTTGAAAAAAAGAATATAGATTTGAAATCCCACGGCCGTCGCATAGTCGCCCTGCGTCGCTCGCTGGCTCGCTCCTTGGGCTCCTTGCTTTGCGCCTTCGCGGCGGCATAAATGCTATGCGTTTTTGCCTTGCGACCCCCGCCGGTCCCCGGCGCTCGCGTTCAAATCCTTCGATGCCAACAAAAAAGCACCTCACCTTCACACATATTATACCATATTTTCGCAAATAAATCAAGGCGCAGCCTTGTATATCATCCGCAACTTGTTGCGGTATATCATCAATGCGAAGTATTGTATATCATCAAGCCGCAGAAAGATGCACGCTGGCGCGTGATGAGATACAGCCCGAAGGGCTGATGATATGCACCGCACGTTGTGCGGTGATGATATACCAAGCCTGCGGCTTGGATAAACAAAAACAGAACATTTGTCTACCGACAAATGTTCTGTTTTTGTTGGCGCAGAAGGAGAGATTTGAACTCTCGCGCCGGTAATTCCCGACCTACACCCTTAGCAGGGGCGCCTCTTCGGCCACTTGAGTACTTCTGCGTACTGGTAAACGCCCGTTTCCGCGCTTACTATATCATTATAGCCGAAAAAAAGCGGTTTGTCAAGTCTTTTCCGAAAAAAGAATTTATGAATTTCTGCCTTTCTTCGCGCGGTGGCAACGGCGGCGCTGCTTGACTTTCGGCAAGAACAGTGCTATACTGAATATAGAAAGGAGCATAAAGGAATGTCCATTTTGTTTTCCAACCGGCGCAAGCAGGAAGAGATGCACCGCACACCACCACCAAACGATGCGCAGCCGCAACCGGCCGCGCTTCTCCCCTACGCCGCGGCCGCCATTCTTATGTATACCGCTGCGCTATGGCTTGGCTACACCTATATCCCGGCTTGGTACGCGCTTCCGGCGGCGGCGTTCCCGCTCTGTATAGCGCTGATCCTTCATAACGTAACAAGCCTTGGCACCTGGCGCTATACCCTTTCCGTGTTGATGAACGCCGCCGCGACCGGCCTGGCAGCCAGCGCCTATTTCCGTGCGCTCGCGCTACCGCTTTTGTTAGAGCCGCTTGCATACGGCGTAGGTATGATGCTTCTTTTGCTGATCGTTGCCTACCTGCTTGCCGGGCGGTTTGACACGCCAAAGCAGCAAGGGATCATTTCCACCATATCGCTCATCCTATTTCTTGGTGCGCTTATAACGCTGATCGTTCTCTGGTGCACGCACCCGCGTGAGGATATCCTTTATGCCCTGCTGACCTTTGACCTGATCTTTTTCGGCTTCTACTACCTTGCCTTTTTTATCGTTGCCACAGACGAGGAGAATGATTTCCGCCGTTTGATCTCCTTCTGGAGCTTTTCGCTTGCGCTTTCGGTGGCGGCGATCGCCGGCATTGCCCTACTAATTGCCGGCGGCGGAGACGGCTGCGACTGTGACTGTGACGGTTGTGACTGCCTTGACGGCTGCGACTGCCTACCAAGCGGGAAAAAGAAGAAGAAATAAAAAAACGACCCGGATGGGTCGTTTTTTCATTTCTATTTTACAGGCAGGGATAACCGGCCTTTTCATGTGCATCGAGCAGCTCGTCACACATAGCAACGATCTCGTCAGTCGAGAGCGTAGCGCCGGTGTGCGGATCCATCATGGCGGCCTGGTAGACCTTCTGACGGTCGCCGGTCACGGCAGCCTCGATCGCCAGCATCTGCGGATAGATGTTGCTGGCGTTCATAGCAGCCAGCTGCAGCGGCAGATCACCGATGTAGGTCGGATGGATACCGGCACGGTCAACAAGGCAAGGCACCTCTACGCATGCCTCATCCGGCAGGTTAGAGATCAGACCGTGGTTGATCACGTTACCGCCGATGCGGTAGGGCGTGTTGGTCATGATCGCCTCCATGATGTGAGAAGCGTACTCTCTGGAGCGCGTGTGCTCTACCTTGCCGCCGGCAAGGATCTCTTCCTTCTGCTTCTCCCAAGCGGCGATTTGGTTCACGCAGCGACGCGGATACTCATCCAGCGGGATGTTGAACTTCTCGATCAGGTCATCACGGTTGGGCTTGATGTAGAAGGCATTGTATTCCGAGTTGTGCTCGCTCGACTCGGTGCAGTAATAGCCCAGCTTGTCAATATAGTCATAGCGTACCATATCGCCATGCTTTTCGCTTGCGTTCTTTTCCTTAGCGCGGCGGCGGATCTCAGGATACAGATCATTGCCATCCTTATCGCGGATGTCCAGCAGCCATGCCATATGGTTGATACCGGCGATGGTCTCGTAACGGCCCTCCAGCTTATCCTCCATACCCAGTGCCTTCATAATGCCCTCAGAGCAGACCTGCACGCTGTGGCAAAGACCAATGGTCTTGACCTTGGTGTATCTCTGCATAAAGCCGCTGATCATGGCCATGGGGTTGGTGTAGTTGAGGAACCAGGCATCTGGGCAGACCTCCTCCATATCGGCGGCAAAGCCCTTCAGCACCTGAATGGTGCGCAGCGCGCGCATAATGCCGCCGATACCCAGCGTATCGCCGATGGTCTGGCGCAGACCGTACTTCTTCGGAATTTCAAAGTCGATAATGGTGCAGGGGTCATAAAGACCGACCTGAATGGCATCTACCACGAAATCGGCACCGCGCAGCGCATCCTTGCGGTTCTCTACGCCCAGGTACTTCTTTACCGTAGCACGGCCCTCGTTTACGTTTTTGTTCATCGCCTCGATGAGGATATAAGACTCCTCCAGACGATCGCCGTCAATGTCATAAAGTGCAATCTCCACATCGTGGAAGCATTCGCAAAGCATGGTGTCACCCAGCACGTTCTTCGCGAACACGGTGCTACCCGCACCCATAAACGTTACTTTCATAGCTTTCTCCTTCTTTTTCGGAGCGAATTCCGCTTCGCTCCTTTTTTGCTATTATAACAGATTCTTTTCAGAATTTCTATTGCAAAAAGTACCCGATACATGTTATAATGTAACTATATAGGAGGCGAGCAAATGGAGCAAAAGCAGGATTTTATTTTAGTCGACCGTGGGCTTCACGATCTGAACCCGCTGACAATGGGAACCGAGGTATGCAAGCCGGGCTATCGCTTTGGCCCCACAGTACGCCCCTATTACCTATTACACTACGTGCTATCAGGCAAGGGGCGCCTTTTCATCAAGGGCAAGGTATACACCATTGAAGCGGGCGGCTATTTTCTCATCTGCCCCGGCGAGGCTGCCACCTACGAAGCGGACCACGAGGACCCGTGGCATTATTTTTGGATCCATTTCACCGGCAATTTAGCCGCGCGATTAGAAGCCCTGCCCTCTCCCGTCGGCACACTTTCCCGTGCCACGATGCAGGAGCTGTATCAAGCGGCGCGTACCGATTTTCCCGGCTGGGAGGGGGCACGGGAGGAATACGTGACCTCGGTCTTACACCGCATCGTGGCTGAGATGCTGGTCAATCGCCCCAGCCACGCACACTACGCCAGACGAGCGCAGACCTACATCCGCACCATGTATATGCAAGACATCTCGGTAGAGAGCATTGCGCAGAGCCTATCCCTCAACCGGCGCTATCTTTCCCGCTTGTTCAAGGCGCGCTACGGCGTTACCATGCAGGAATACCTGGTAACGGTACGGCTAGAAGCAGCGGCAAAGCTACTTTCCGACGGGTATTCGGTAGCGGAGAGCGCACAGCTGTGCGGCTACCGCGACCAGTTTAATTTTTCAAAAATGTTTCACCGCCGCTACGGCGTATCACCACGTGATTTCGCATCTAAAAAAGGAGAACAGCCATGAATATATCCGTGCTTGGCTGTGGCAGATGGGGCTCGTTTATTAGCTGGTACCTCGCCACGCAGCAATTTGCAGTCACCGAATGGGGGCGCCCCGGCAGTCGCGCTCTTTCCACGCTGATCAAAACGCATGAAAACGAATACGTCTGCCTGCCAAACGAGGTGCACCTGACAGATGACCTTGGAGAGGCCATCGATACCGCCGATGTGATCATGATATCGATCAAATCGCAGGGGCTGCGCCAGCTGGCCGGGCAGATGACGTTGCTCGGCGCGCAGAAAAAGCCGATCGTGCTCTGCATGAAGGGGCTGGAGGAGGATACCGGGCTACGCCTAAGCGAGGTCATGCAGGCCTGCGGCTATGACCGTAACAGACTGGCCGTGTGGGTAGGCCCCGGCCACATTCAGGAATTTACCGCCGGGCACCCCAACTGTATGGTCATCGACGGCTACAATCCCACGCTGGTGCACGAGCTGGTCGATCGGTTGAAAAGCGATCTGATCCGCTTTTATTACGGCGATGACATCATCGGCAGCGAGATCGGCGCGGCCGCCAAAAACGTGATGGGCATCGTGGCCGGCGTATTAGACGGTGGCGATATGTCCTCGCTCAAGGGGCCGCTGATGGCACGCGGTGCGCGCGAGGTCTCTCGCCTGATCGCCGCCATGGGTGGCAACGAGCTTTCTGCCTACGGTCTCTGCCATCTTGGCGACTACGAGACCACGCTGTTCTCCCCCTATTCCAACAACCGCCGCTATGGCGAGGCGCTTGCCAAGGGAGAGCGCTTTGACAAGCTGGCCGAGGGCGTGTACACCGCCCGCGCCATGAAGCTGCTGGGCGAGCAATACGGTGTAGACCTGCCCATCACAAACGCTGCCTACCGCGTGCTTTACGAGGGGCAGGATCCATTCCGCGAATTATCCGGCCTGTTTGAGCGCAAAACAGTCAATGAATTCTGGAAGTAAAAAGGAGTTTACTTATGCCAACCTTGACCTGGAGCCCATCGTGCTTTTCTATCGACGGAAAGCCGGCACCACTTATTTCCGGCGAGTTTCACTATTTCCGCGTGCCGCGTAAGGATTGGAGAGCCCGTCTCCTTCTGCTGAAGGAGTCCGGTGCCAACGCCGTTGCCACCTACGTTCCGTGGATCATTCACGAGCCGGAGGAGGGGTGCATCCTGTTTGACGACATCCCCGAGCGCTCGCTTACCGAATTTCTCACCCTGTGCACCGAGCTTGGGATCATGGTCATCATCCGCCCCGGCCCCTACGCCTATTCTGAGCTTTGCGGTGACGGCCTGCCCCTTTGGATCACGGAAAAGTATCCTGCCCTGTGCTCACACGGACCGCATGGCGAGTATTACGCAAGGATCCGCAATGCCGCCTATCTGCACCCGCTCTTTTTGGAAAAGGCGCGCCGCTACATCCGCGCGGTGGATGAAAAGATCCGCCCCTTTTTATTCACCAACGGCGGCTGCATCGTTTCGGTGCAGGCCGATAACGAAATCGGTGGCATTCACGTTTGGCGCGGCTTTTTGGATTGCAACCGCGAGGCCATGGGCTTTGGGCAGGAGGATGGGTATTACGTTCGCTTCCTGCGTGAAAAATACGGCTCCGTCGCGCTGCTTAACGAGCGGTACGGCACAAGCTACGCATTCTTTACCGATATCCTTCCCTTTCAAAATACCCCCTCCGACAGTACCACGGGCGGCAAGCGCTTTGCCTGCGACTACCGCGCCTTCTACAAATGGACGCTGGAGATCTATATTCAAATACTCTGCTCATGGTTCCGCGAGGACGGCATTGACGTAGACTACTGCGCCAACGCCGGCAATTCCTCCTTTATCCCCATGCTGCGCAGCCTGCCGGCGCAGAATGCGCAAAACCATTTTCTGCTCGGCGTTGACCACTACTATTCCCTCTCTCCGGTCATGGGGATCTCCATGACCCCCGAAAAGCTATGCCAGTACCAATGCTCGCTGGATATGCTTCGTGAGCTGGGCATGCCGCCCTCGGTACTGGAGATGCAGAGCGGAAGCGCCTCCTGCTACCCGCCCATCCTGCCCGAAAGCCTGCTCGGCTTTTACATGGCGCACGTGGCCCTAGGCATGAAGGGTTCGAACTACTACGTCTTTACCGGCGGCCCGAACTATGCCGATACCGGCACAAACACCGAGATCTACGATTATCAGGCCCCGGTTTCCGCCACCGGCGAAATACGGCCGATCTATCACGCGCAGAAGGAGCGGAACGAGTTCTCTCACGAGCACAGCTGGCTACTGACCGAGGAGCGGTGCTGTGACCTTCAGCTCGGCTTTTACTGGGAGCTGGCAGACGAGCTGGCCCACGGCCCGTGGAGCCGCTACACAAAAGATGGGCTTGATCTACGCGCCCTGTCCGACTCGCTCCAGCTGACCGTGGGCCTCGGCGGGCGCCTGTGGCGCTATTGCGAGATCGGCGGCCAGCCGGACGTAAGCGTTCCCATGATCGTGGTATGTGACGGGCGCATGCCGCGAGAGAAGCAGGAGAGCCTGATCCGCTTTGTTGAGCGCGGCGGCCGGCTGCTGCTCACGCCCTTCCTGCCGGAATACGATGAGGACTTTTTGCCCTGCACCCTGCTGCGTGATTATCTTGGCGTCAGCGCGTGCACACCGCTCTACACGCACACCCCCATCCTGCTGAAGAGTGGCGAAAAGGTCTTTGACATTCGGGGAAAATACACCTTCCCCGGCTTCTGTGGTGAAGCACTTGCCACCGATATGGCAGGCGGCGAGGTGCTGATCGAATATAAGCCAGTCGGCCGTGGCGGCGTTGTGCTGATGGGCGCCACCTATTCCTACAGCCAGTTCTGCCAGATGGATATGCTTGACCTGTGCCTGGATGCCCTCGGCTGCCGGCGGCGTGTAGAGACCACCAGCCGCCATCTGATGGCCACGCTGTTTGAAAATGGGGAAAAGGCCGTCTGCTTCCTGCTCAATTCGCTTCCCGGCGCCATCACCACCGACCTGACCGTTACCGCAAACGGCAAGCGCTATACCTACCATAACGTGACCGTGCCGGCTATGTCGGTGCTGCCCGTTCAAGTATCATAAAAAAGCACAGGATCAAGGGGGCTTGCCCCTTGATCCTGTGCTTTCTTGTTGCTGTTTTATACGTTAAAGCGGAAGAGCACCACGTCACCATCCTGCATGACGTATTCCTTGCCCTCCGAACGGAGCAGGCCCTTCTCCTTGACGGCGACCATGCTGCCCTCGCGCGCCAGATCCTCAAACGAGACCACCTCTGCGCGGATAAAGCCGCGCTCGAAATCCGAGTGGATCTTGCCGGCAGCCTGCGGTGCGCGGGTGCCCTTGGTGATCGTCCAGGCGCGTACCTCCTGCGGGCCGGCGGTGAGATAGCTGATCAAGCCCAGCAGCGCGTAGCCCGCGCGGATCAGCTTGTCAAGACCGCTTTCCTCGATGCCGAGATCAGCCAAAAATTCCTTCTTTTCCTCACCCTCCATATCCGAAAGCTCGGCCTCTACCTGCGCGCAAACGGCAATAATACCGGATCGCTCGCTTTCGGCGTGTGCCTTCAGGGCGGCAAAGCCGGCATTGCCCGAAAGATCGCCGGCGATATCGTTCTCGTCTACGTTACCAACGTAGATCACGGGCTTAAGCGTGAGCAGACGCGCCTCGGCTACCAGCGCCATCTCGTCGGCATCCAGCTCCAGCGTTCTGGCACAAAGGCCCTCCTCCAGCGTCTTGTAGATCTTTTCAAAAACCTCTACCTCGGCCACCAGCGACTTATCGTTACGCGCCAGCTTGCGGATACGGTCAAGGCGGCGCTCAACCACCTCCATATCGGCAAAGATCAGCTCCAGGTTGATGGTCTCTACGTCACGCAGCGGGTCTACCTTGCCGTCTACGTGAATGATATCGTCATTCTCAAAGCAGCGAACAACGTGCACGATGGCATCCACCTCGCGAATGTTGCCAAGGAACTTGTTGCCAAGGCCCTCACCCTTTGAGGCGCCCTTTACCAGACCGGCAATATCCACAAATTCCATCACCGCGGGGGTATATTTTTCGGGGTTGTACATCTCTGCCAGCACGTCCAGACGCTTGTCCGGCACCGGCACGATGCCCACGTTCGGGT